>DASXVG010000023.1:0-4787 GCA_036504355.1 Candidatus Limnocylindrales bacterium | reverse complement strand
TCGCCGAAGTGGTACTCGCCGAAGATCAGCGGCACGCTGCGGATGGCGCGCTCCTTGAACAGCGCCCACTCGCCGCCCTCGCAGTCGAGCTTCATCGCCGCAGCGGGGAGGAGCTCCGAGAGCGCGACCTTGCGGACCGTGATCGCCTCGGAGGACTGGCGCTCGCCGAACACGATGCCCGTGCCGTTGGCGATGAACCGGTTGGTCTCGAGGTGCTCCGTGCCCTTGAAGCGGTAGTAGACGGTGTCGGTGCCGACCGCTCCCTCGATGACCGTGGCGCGGTCCTCCAGGCCGTTGAGGCGGAGGTTCTCGCGCAGCATCGCGACGTTCTCGGGGATCGGCTCGACGCAGATCGCGGTCGCGTCGGGGTTGTCGAGCAGGACGGCGATCGTGACCGAGCCGACGTGTGCGCCGACGTCCACGAAGCGCCCGGTGATGTAGGTGTCCCGCAGGTTGTACTCGTCCACGAGCCCGGAGCCCGCGACGCCTGCGAAGGTGGAGCCGATGACCGAGAGGTCCGAGGTGTCGTCTCGGGCGGAGAGGACGACGGGGTTCCCGCGCGGCGTGCGCAGCTGGTAGTCGTCGCGTCCGTAGATGGTCACGGGTGGTGAGCCCTCCGTTGCGATGGGTGCCAGAACCCCGACGGCGCTCACCTTCCGCCGGGGTCCTGACATGGGAGTGACCCCCGTGTCGTGGGGGTCAGGCCGCCCGCGTTAGCCCTGTTCGCCGAGGGCGTGGCGGGATCAGATCGCTGGTGGCAGCGGGGGATGGCTAGAGGGCGGCGCGCAGAAGGTCGATGACCGCCTTCACGCCGTTGTCGAAGGCCTCGTGTGCGGCGTCGTACCCAGCGGCGGGCAGATGCAGCAGCGCCTCGGCCTGTTCGATCAGGTCCTCGATGGGATTGGCCTCGACCTCGACGGCCTCGGCCCCGGTGGGCGTTTCGTCAGCCATGGCTAGATGCCGGTGACCTTCTGCACCCGACCGGTGCGGACGTACGGCTCGGCGTTGAAGGCGAACTCCTCCTCCGCCCTAAATCCCGTGACGTTCTGATCGAAGCGGTTGCCCGCCTCGGACGAAACGTCGATCCGGTACTCCTGGCCGGTGAAGATGTCGACCTCGGACTTGTCGATCAGGAGCCCGGTGCCCGCGTAGGCGGACGGCCAGTTCGGATCGACGACCAGCGGAACGCCCCACGCCGAGGTGATCGGCGGTGCAGCGGCCGCGCCGCCGGCCGGGTCGATCGCCCAGCCACCGGCATAGGAGGTGCCGAGGCCCTCGGCCGCCATCTCCCAGTAGTCCGTGGGGTTGCACACGAACACGAGGTTGGCGCGCATCGAGCCACGGGACTCGAGGGCCCCGATGGCCCGGCCGATGGTCGCGACGCGCGGCTCAGACGAGAGCGCGGTCTTGAACGCGGCAGGGTCGCCGTAGGCCATGAACGCGGCGAAGAAGCCCAGCGGCTCGGACGACCCGGAGCCGTTGGTGATGTAGGTCGCCTCGCGCATCCCGATGGAACCGGCGAGGCGGCGGCGGGCCGACCGCTCAGCGGCACCATTGGACTGGCGGAGCAGCTGGTTCCCGACGTCGGCGATCTGCGCGATCGTGTAGAGCGTCGCGGTGGCGCTCGCGAACGAGAAGTCGCGGATGTCCTTGTTGGAGCCGTAGGCCCCCTGGAGGAGGGCCGCGGTGACCGCCGTGATCTCGTACGGGATGTTCACGCCCGCACCGACCACGCCGTTGTTCACGGCGAAGAGGCTGCGGTACGGGTTGACCAGCGCGAGCTGCTCGACCAGCTGCGAGACGAAGTTGCCGGGGATCAGGGCCGTGCCGGTGGCGGCTGACGTGCCGAGCACGCCCTTGACGAACTCCTGCGCGTCCGTGTCGCCCATGCGGCGGGCCACGAGGGCACTCAGGAAGTTGGTCTCGTTGTAGCGCCCGACCGACTTGACACTCGGGGTGTCCGAGACGCCGGCGAGGATCGCCTGCGCCTTGGTCTTGGCGTTGTCGCGGGTGTACGCCTTGAGGCGCTCCTCGAGCTCGTTGTACTTGGCCTCGACGGCCGACACCCGGTTGTCGCTCTGGATGGCCTCGAAGGCCGCCGCCTTGACCTCGATCTCGGCCTCGATGGCCGTGATGCGGTCCTGCGGGGTCTCGGGGTCCTTGAGCTCGTCGCCGAGGTCGAGCAGCTGCTTGCGCAGCTCTTCGGCCTTGCGGGTGGACTCAGACATGGGGACGTTGGGCTCCTGTTCTTCAGAAGCCCCGCGGTGAGCAACGGGGGAAGGGCTAGCGGATGGTCCTCGTCGCCATGACGAGGCGGCCGATCCGATCGATGGCCTTCTCGCGCTTGGTCGCCACGTCGTCGCCGTCCGTCGCCGCTGCCGCAGGTTCGGAAAGGTCAGGCCGCAGGTCGGCCGCGATGGCCGTGAGATCCGCGACGGCCTTCGAGGCCGTGATGCGGGCGTAGGGGTTGGCCGGGGTCAGGGTGATCGTCTGCTCCGCGTGCGGCCAGACGTCGATGTGCCCCGTCTTGTGGTCCTTGCGGACGAGGTGGGCGATGGCCCCGGACGATCCGTAGGCCTTGCCCTGCGCCAGCCACTCGGACACCTGGTCCCAGTAGCGGTTGGAGCGGTTGAGCCACACCGTGGACCACCAGCCGTCGTCTCCGGGCTCCTCGTCGAGCTCCTGGTCGCCGAGTTCGAGGTCCTTGAGCGCGGGGTCCATCCCGTGGTGGAAGATCACCGGCCGGTGGCTGAACCAGCGGGCCTTGATGTCGGTCTCGCGGTCGAAGAACTCGCCGTCGAAGTCCTTGCCGCCCTTGAACGGGCCGTAGAAGGGGATGGCGAGCACCCGCCACTTGGAGGTGCCGAGCTGCTCGGCCTTGAGGGCGTCCATGTCGGCTCCTAGTTCGAGATCGGAGCCCAGTCGAGGGTTCCGTTGGGGTGCTCGTCGACCGCGAGCGCGTCCTCGATGCTGAACACCTGGCCGTTGCGCTCGGCGCAGGCCTCGTCGTCGTCGCCGTCGATGGCCTCGACCTCGGAGACGCCGAACTCGGAGTAGCCCCGGAGCGCCGACTCGTTGTAGGCGAGCATCGTCTCGGTGCGGGCCACGAGCTCGGAGCGGACCTCGTCGAACACCGCCGCCTGCTCGATGCCCCGGTAGGCCTCGTCGGCCACGCCGTTGACGATCTGCCCGATGCTGTAGCCGCGACGCACGCCCTCGGCGATCTGGTCGGCGACGGCTGCGCGGGTGGTCTCGTTGATGCCCGTGATCCGCTCGCCCGCCTTCTCGAGCATCTGCTCGGTGACGCGGTTGATGCGGTCGCGGGTCACGACGCGGTCGCGGTCGTCGGCCACCACCTGGAGCGCGGAGGTGGCGAGACGGACGTACAGCCCCCGGAGGGCATCGCGCAGGAGCCCGTCCTCGCGGGTGGGGTTCCACCAGTCGTCGGGGAGGGCCTTGCGCTGCGCCTTGGTCAGGGGCCCGATGACCCGCTCGACGTCCGCTGCCACCCGGACGCGCTGGTCGCGCAGGAAGCGCGACATGGTCGCCTTGAAGCCTGGCAGGGTCTCGCCCACCACCCGTTCTCGGCGGGCCTTGACGGCCTTCTGCGGGGGCTTGTCCATGGGCATGTTCGCCATGGGCTGCTGCTGGTCCGTCGGGCGGTTGGCGAGCGCCTCGGTGGCGGCCTGTGCCGCCTGTGCCTGCTTGGCCGGGTCCATGAGGTCGGGCAGGCCGTTCCACTTGATGTGGTCCAGCCCAACTGCAGCCACGGCCTCCTTGGGGTCGAACCCGATGGCGACGAGCGACTTGTAGGCGTCGGCCTTGGTCGTGAGGGTCTCGGCGTTGTCGAGGTTGGGCTCCTCGATGTCGAAGTCCAGCGCTCGCCCGACGGCCTTCTCGTAGCGCGGGATCACCTGCTGCTGGAAGGCATCCTCCCAGGCCTCCACGCGGGGGTGCATGGTGCCCGACCAGTAGCGCTCGTCGACCGTCTGCTGCGTCTGCCCGCTGTTGAGCCCCGTCGCCATGGGGACCATGAGCATCTCGGGCGCGATGGGGAACGCGGTCAGGATCTCGTCGCGGTTGAGCGTCGCGAGCTCGGGGATGCCGATCTCCTGCGGCGTCGCGGCCCCCGCCTGGTACTCCATCGGCTCGGGGAACAGCAGCAGCCGGCGCGCGGCGTTGGGGTCCGAGGTGACGTTGCGCCATGCGCGCTGCGCGTCGGCGAACTCGTCCTCCGAGAGGCTGCGCTCCTTGGGCCACGCCATGCCCGCGAGCCGCCCGCCCGTGGCGAGCATGTCGCTCGTGTGCTGGGGGAGAGCGCGGGTCAGGGAGATGTGCGCGTAGACGGCCTCCACCACCCCGACGGGGTCCTCGTAGGGGCCGGGATACTCGGTGACCGCGATCTCCTCGCGCCCGAACGGCACACCGCCACCGGGGCGGTCCTTGTCCATGACCCAGCCGATCAGCTCGCCCGTCTTGGCGCGCGCGGGCCACATCCGGTCGGGGCTGATCCCGTACCACGCCGTGGGGAGGCCGTTACCCTCGCCGCCTTCGAGGTAGGTGATCGCCCGTCCGGTGAAGTCGAGGCGGATCAGCTGCTGCGAGCGGAACGCGCGGCCCGTCTGCCAGGGGTTGGGGTTCTCGCACAGGCGCAGGAACTGCTCGAGGGGGTCGAGGCGCTCGAACGGCACGTCCGAGAGCGCGGCCACGATCTCGTCGGCGTTGTCGCCCTCGGCGTCCTCGTAGGAGAGGGTCCAGTCGAGGCCCGAGAAGTCGGCCCCGATGCG
>DASXVG010000022.1:0-24772 GCA_036504355.1 Candidatus Limnocylindrales bacterium | reverse complement strand
GGGTTCTCCCGGGGATCGTTCGGACGCTCCGACTCCCCGGCGCTCATCACGATGCTGACGATCGAGAACAGCGCGAGGAGCGCGAACACGACAACGATGGCCATCGTCCTTCACCCTTCGCTACGTGGAGCTGCCGTGGACCCGGACGAGTCCCGTCGGTCGGTCCGGCGGGGTCGGCGCTCGCATGACCCGTTGATGTCACTATACCTTAGAAACATAGGCAATGGCGTCCATCGGCCTGATGAATAGGTACTAGGTGAGCAAGAACGACCCTCTCAGCGAGACCGACGCCCGGGTCCTCGGGATTCTCCAGGTGGACGGACGCCGGTCATATGCGGACCTGGGCGCGCAGCTCGGCATGGCGGGCCCGTCGGCACATGAGCGCGTCAAGAAGCTCGAGGCGCGGGGCGTGATCCGCGGCTATCGGGCGTCGGTCGACCCGGCCACGGTCGGGCTCCAGGTGCTCGCGTTCACGTGGGTCACCCAGGCGCCGGGGACGATCTCGCAGGACCTGACGCCGGAGTTCGCGGCGATCGCCGAGATCGAGGAGTGCCACTACATCGCGGGCGAGGCCGACTACCTGCTCAAGATCCGTGCCCGCGACATGGAGCACCTGGGCCAGGTCGTCCGCCGCGTCCAGACCGCGCCCCACGTGTTCTCCACCGAGACGGACGTCGTGTTCACGACCGGGTTCGAGGGCCGCCCGCTGGCGCTCGAGCAGGAACCGGGCGTCGGGCGCGAAACCGCCGGGCGCCGGGAGACGTAGGACATGACGGACCGCCGGGCGGGCGATCCCGACGACGCGACCCTCGTGCGAGCGGTGGCCGCGGGGTCGGAGGATGCCCTCGCGGCGCTCTACGACCGGCACGTCGACGGAATCCATGCCGTCGCCCTCCGGCTCACGAACGACCGCCAGCTGGCCGAGGAGGTCGTGCAGGAGACGTTCCTGGCGCTCTGGAACCGCGCCGAGCTGTTCGACCCGGCGCTCGCGTCGCTCGCCACCTGGCTCCGGACGATCGCCCGGAACCGGACCGTTGACCGGCTGCGCGCCGCCGGGCGGCGTCCGCCGCTCGTGCCGCTGCCGGGCCACGGGGACGACGGCGAGCCGGACGCAGGCTTCGACCGCGTGGGTCCGGGCGCGGTCGTCATCGGTGGCGCGGCGGGGGAGCCAGGCCCCGAGGCCGCGGCCGAGGCCGCCGACATGCGCGCGGCGGTCGCGACGGCGCTCGCGACGATGCCGGACGTGGAACGGATGGTCATCGTCCTCGCGTACCGTGAAGGACTGACCCAGAGCGAGATCGCCGAGCGGCTCGAGTGGCCGCTGGGCACGGTGAAGACGCGGACCAGGCGGGCGCTCGCCCACCTGCGCCACGCGCTCGAGGTGGGCGACGAGCCGGTTCGGACCGGCGGCGGCCCGCGAGACGGATGGTGATGGAACACGCTGACGCGCTGGAGCGCATCGAGATCGCCGCGGCCGAGCCCGACGGGCTGGACCGGTTGATGGCGGGCGACACGGCCGAGGCGGCCTCGATCGCCGGCCACCTTGCCGGCTGCCCTGACTGCACGGCGGAGCTCGCGCGCATCCGGCGCGCCTCGGCCATCGCGCGCGACGTCATCGGCGCGGCGCCCGACCCGTCACTTCGCGCCCGCACCCTGGCCTACGTGCAGGCGGCCGGCGTGCCGCGCGGCACCGGCGCGGCCGTGCGCCCGGCCGGCGCACCGGAGCCGGGCGCCGCGACGCCGGGGGCCGCCGCGCCCATCACGATCGATTCGCTCCGCGAACGCCGGACGATGACGCGCCTGCGGCTGGCGGTCGCTGGGCTCGCGGCCGCGCTCGTGATCACGCTCGGGGGCGGTGCCCTGCTCTACCGCAACGCCGCATCCACGGCCGACGCCGCCATCGCCCGGCAGTCGGACGAGGTCGCGATCCTCGAGGCAACCAGCCGGGCGACGCTGCGGGTGACCGCCCAGCCGGACGCGAGGCGCGTCGCGCTCGCCGCGACCTCGACGGGACCGGCCGCGGCACTGGGGACGCTCCTGTTCTCCCCATCGACCGGCGAGCTCGTGGCGGTCGCCACCGACCTCGTCCCGGAGGCTGCAGGCCAGGAGTACGGCTGCTGGGTGGAGGTCGACGGCGTCCGCACCCGCCTGGGGAAGATGTACTGGGCGGGCGACCTGTGGACGTGGGCAGGGCCGGTCGGCGGCCTCCGTGACCTGCCCGCGGGCGCGACGTTCGGCGTCTCGCTGGGTCCCGTGGGCGGGGGAACGGAGTCGACCCCGGTCCTGGCCGGCAGCCTGTAGGCCGAGGCGCGTCAGGCGCGGGGCACGTCGGCGGGCTCGGAAGGCTCGAGGGACGTGGTCGCCGAGGTCGCGGGCCTGGTCACCAGGTCGGCGGGCGGTTCGACGGCGACGCCACCCGCCTCGAGCGTGGACAGCTCGTCGGGGTCGACCAGCACGTCCGGCGGCGGAAACCCGAGGTACCGCCGGTGCGCCCGGAGGACGTGCTCGACGAGGGTGGCGTCGAGGGCCGGCGCAGCCACCGCGCGCGCGATCCACGCGGCCTCGGCCGGAAGCTCCTCCTCGCTGATGTCGCGCTCGTGGCGGTTCGATTCGGCCAGCACGAGCCACGTCAGCAGCCCGCCGGCGACCACGCCCAGGATCAGCAGCCACCAGTTGAAGTCGCCCATCAGCGGCGTTCGGAGCTCCGGCGGGAGGTGGCGTGCATCGCGGCCGAGGATAACCGACGCGGCTCCGCACCGCGCCCGGGCTACACTCCCCGACGATGCCCGCCCAGATGCTCCCCCTCGCCGCGATCGCGCCCGTCCTCGCCGCGATCGCCTGGACCCCGAACCCGATCGCGTTCCAGCTGGGGCCGGTCCCGGTCTACTGGTACGGCGTCGCGTACGCCGTCGGGCTGGCGATCGCCTACATCACGATCACCCGCGAGGCGCGCCGCCGCGGCCTCGACGCGAGGTACGTCGACAACGGGATCATCATCGTCGCGGTCGCCGCGCTCGTCGGCGGTCGGCTGTACCACGTCATCGACCAGTGGGCCCTGTACAAGGACGACCTGCTCAAGATTGTCGTGCCGCCGTACACGGGCCTCGGCGTCTACGGCGGGATCCTGACCGGCACGATCGCCGCGATCCTCGTCACGCGGCTGTGGAAGCAGTCGTTCCTGCAGTGGGCGGACGTCATCGCTCCCGGCCTGTTCGTCATGCAGGCCGTCGGCCGCTGGGGCAACTTCTTCAACCAGGAGCTGTACGGCCCGCCGACGAACCTCCCATGGGCAATCGCCATCGACTGCGCCCACCGTGTCGCGCCCTACTCGTGCGCCGCGTACCCCGAGGCCACGACGTTCTTCCACCCGCTGTTCCTGTACGAGTCGGTGAGCGGGATCCTGGGTGCGCTCACCCTGCTCTGGATCGCGCGCCGGTGGGGCGCCCGGATGCGGCCGGGCGACCTGTTCTTCCTGTTCCTGATCTGGTACGCCGTCGTGCGGTTCGCCCTCGAGGTGCTCCGGACGGGCAACTGGACGTTCTTCGGCATCCCGACGGCAATGCTCGTGTCGATCGTCGTCGTCGTGGGGTCGCTGCTCGCGCTCGCGATCCGCCATCGTCCGGGCGCCGCCGACGCCGGGCGCTGGGGCGACCCACCCGCCCGCGACGAGGAGACGTACGAGGTCGACGACGAGGAGACGTACGAGGTGGACGAGGACGAGGCGGTCGACACCGTCGAGGTCGACGGGGGCGACGTCGAGCTCGTCGACGACACCGGGGACAGCGACGGAGGCGACGGTGTCGCCCGACCCGCAACCGACGCCTGACCCGGCGAACGATCCCGGCGACCCGCCGATGCCGTCCGAGCCCCGGCGGCGGCGGCCGCCACCCTCGCGCCTCGCGCCCGACGCGCTCGCTCGAAGCCGCAAGGGCGGCGCCCGTGAGGGCCTCGCGTGGCTCGGTCGCCGGCCGGAGGCCCGTGCGTCGATCTTCTACCGCCTGATCCGCCTGCTTGCGCGGTTCGTGCTGTTCGGCGTGTTCCGGTTCCGGATCGCGTCAATCGGCGGGGAGCGCCTGCCGGCGACGGGCGGCTACCTCCTCATCGGGGCAGCGCATCGAGGCTGGATGGACCCGTTCCTCGTGATCCACGCCCTGCCGCTCGAGCCGCGCGCGTGGTTTCTCGGCAGCGCGCCGTCCACGTTCACGGCTCGCTGGCGGGAGCTCCTGATCCACCGGCTGGGCGGGCTGCTCCCCGTGTGGCGCGGCGGCGTGGGCATCGAGCCGCACGTCGCCTCTGCACGCGCCGTGGTCAACGCCGGCGCCGTCTTCGTCCAGATGCCCGAGGGCACCGTGAGTGGGCCGCCCGGCCGGATCGGGCCGTTCCGGACCGGGGCGGCGCTCATCGCCCTGCGAACGGGCGCCCCGGTGGTTCCATTGGCGATGGCGGGCACGGAGGAGATGTACGTCGGGCGGCGGATGGCGTCCGAGGTGCTCCCGCCGACGAGCGCCCGCGCTCTCCTGGGCGATGCCTGGGACGGGACGCTGCCACCCGAAGGCTCGCGTGAGGAGCTCGCGCTCGCCCGCGCCCTCACCGTCCGGTTCGAGGCACTCCTGGGCCCGGCGGTGGAGCGCCTCTACCCGGGCACGATCGACCCGCCCGATCACCCCGCAGGCTCCGCAAGCGGCTGACATGGCTGTTCCTGCGGCCCGGTCGCCTCGACCGCGACCTCGAGGGCGGCGCCTGACCCCGCCCTGACGTCCGTTGCACCCAGCGGGCGCGCGCCGCCCGCGGTCTCCCGGGACCGGTCCGGCGTGTCATCCTCCGCGCAGCCCCATGTCCGACGCGTCTCGCCACGAGCACCGGTTCGAGTCGCTTGCGGTCTTCGCGACGGTCGTCCGGAGCCCGTCGCTCCTGCGCGTCCAGCTCGCGCTCCTGCTGTTCTCGATGGGCGAGATCGCCTCCTGGATCGCGATCCTCGTGTACGCGTACAACCGTGGTGGGGCCACGGAGTCGGGCGTCGTCGCCTTCGCGCAGCTCGCGCCGGCGGTCGTGTTCGCTCCGATCGGGGCTGCGCTGGGCGACCGGATCGCGCGCATCCGCATGCTCGCGCTGGCGCACGCGGCGTTCGCCGCGACGACCCTCCTCGGGGCCGCGCTGCTGCTCGCCGCCGCGGACCCGCTGCCCGTGTACGGCGCGGCCGTGCTCGCCGGGCTCGCGCTCACGCTCGTGCGGCCGGCGCATGCCGCGGTCCTCCCGACGATCGCCCGGACCCCGTCCGAGCTCACGGCCGCGAATGTCGCGACGGGCACGATGGAGAACGTGGGCGTCCTCGTCGGTTCGGTCGGCGGCGGCCTCATCCTCGCGGTCGCGGGGACCGGTGGCGTGTGGCTGGTGTCGGGGGTCGGGATGATGCTTGGATTCCTGGCCGTCGTGGGCATGCGGCCGGCCGTCGTCGCGCGGCGCCAGCGCCTCGAGCTGACCCTCGGCGACGATGGCCCAGGCCCCGCGATCCCGGTCCCCGGCGCGATCGACGCCATCCTGGCGGCCGAGGTGGCGGCGATCGCGTCGCCGCGCGGTGGTGCCCCCGTGCTGCACGAGATCCTCGCCGGGCTGCGGGTGATCCACGCCGAGCCCAACCTGCGCGTGATCGTGCTCGTGCTCGGGCTGTCGATGATGCTCGTCGGCATCCTCGACGTGCTCGGAGTCGTGCTCGCGCTCGACGTCCTCGACGCGGGCGACCAGGGCGTCGGGCTCATCTCGGGCGCGGTCGGGGCCGGCGGACTGCTGGGTGCCGGCGTCGCGATCAGTCTCGTGGGGCGTCACCGGCTCCTGGCGCCGATGCTCGTCGCCGCCCTCTTCGTGGGGCTCGGGATCGGCGCCTCGGGGCTGGTGCCGCTGCTCGCCGTCGCGCTCCTGGGCTTCCTGGCGGGCGGCATCGGCAAGAGCGTCTTCGACGTCGCGGGCCGGACGATGCTCCAGCGCGTCGCGCCGGACGCGACGCTCGCCCGGATCTTCGGCGTCCTCGAGGGCGTGAACATGGCCGCGCTGGCCCTGGGCACGCTCGCCGCGCCGCTGCTCGTCGAGCTGCTCGGCTCCACCAGTGCCCTCGTCGTGGCGGCCTCGATCGTCCCCGCCGCCGTCCTCGTGCTCCGCCCGTACCTGGCGCGGGCGGACGCCTCGGGTGTCGTCCACGAGGAGGAGCTGGGGTTGATCCGCGCGATCCCGATGTTTGCGCCGCTCCGGGTGACCGCGCTCGAGCGGCTCGCGCAGGAGCTGGACCACATGCATGTCCGCGCGGGCGCCGACGTCATCCGCCAGGGCGACACGGGAGACCGCTTCTACATCGTCGGCCAGGGGCAGTGCGCGATCATCGTCGACGGCCGAGCCGTGACCGTCATCGGGCCGGGCGCCGGGTTCGGCGAGATCGCCCTGCTGAACGACGTGCCCCGGACCGCGACCGTGCGCGCGATCACGGAGCTGGAGCTGTTCGTGCTGGACCGGGCGCCGTTCCTCGAGGCGGTCACCGGCCAGCCGCGGAGCCGCGCGGCGGCGCAGGCCGTCATCGAGCACCACCTGGAGATGAACCGCGAAGTCGAGTGACCGCGCGGTATTCTCGCGCCGTGGACTACGCAAGCTCGATCCTCGACCTCGTCGGCGGGACGCCGCTCGTGCGGATCTCCCGGGTGACCCGCGATCTCGGACCCCTGGACCGGCAGCCGCTGATCCTCGCGAAGCTGGAGATGCTGAACCCGGGCGGCTCCGTGAAGGACCGGATCGGCCTGCCGATGATCGAGGCGGCGGAGCGCGAGGGCCTGCTCAAGCCGGGCGGGACGATCATCGAGCCGACCTCGGGCAATACCGGGCACGGCCTCGCGATCGCCGCGGCGCTCAAGGGCTACCGGTGCATCTTCGTGATGGCGGACAAGCAGTCGGCCGAGAAGCAGGCACTGCTCCGCGCGTACGGTGCCGAGGTCGTCCTGTGCCCGACGAACGTCGACCCGGAGTCCCCGGAGTCTTACTACTCCGTGGCCGCTCGACTTGCCCGTGACATCCCGGGGGCGTTCAAGCCGGACCAGTACTGGAACGCCGAGAACCCGTCCGCCCACGAGCGGTCCACGGGTCCGGAGATCTGGACCCAGACCGGGGGCACGATCACGCACCTCGTGGCGTCGGTGGGGACGGGTGGCACCGTCAGCGGGACCGCGCGCTACCTCAAGGCCCAGAACCCGGCGATCCGGGTCATCGGCGCGGACCCCGAGGGTTCCGTCCTGTCCGGCGACCAGGCACGTCCGTATCTCACCGAGGGCGTGGGCGAGGACTTCTTCCCGGGCACGTACGACCCGGACGTCGTCGACCGCTGGGTCCGCGTCTCGGACCGCGACGCGTTCGCCATGGCGCGCCGGATCACCCGCGAGGAGGGGATTCTCGCCGGGGAATCGTGCGGCACCGCGATGCTGGCCGCGATCGACGAGGCGCGCCGGCTGATGCGCGAGGAGCCGGAGTCCGCGTCCCGCGCGGTGCTGGTCGTGATCCTCCCGGACGGCGGCCGGAACTACCTGTCCAAGCTCTACAACGACGAGTGGATGCGTGCCAACGGGCTCATGGCCCCGACGGGCGCCATCACCCGCGTCGAGGAGCTCCTCAGCGCCCGCCACCATGGCCAGCCGATGCCCGACGTCGTGCTCGCCCGGACCACCGACAAGGTCGGCGTGGCGATCGACCTCCTCCAGCAGTTCGGGATCAGCCAGCTGCCGGTCTCCGAGCAGCCCAGTGGCGACGCGCTCGCCGGCATCGTCGGCTCGGTGAGCGAGAAGTCGCTGCTCGACCGGGCGTACCGCAACCCGGACGTCGTCGACCGCACCGTGGGCGAGGTCATGGAGCGGCCGCTGCCGGTGATCGACACGGGCGCGACGGTGGACGAGGCGTTCTCGCAGCTGTCCGGCGGTGCCGCGGCGTTGCTCGCTGTCCGGGACGACCGGCCGGCCGGCATCGTGACCAAGCTGGACCTGCTGGAGTACCTGGCCCACCGCGGGTAGCATCGCTGCCATGCCCCACGACACGGATCCCGCCCCCGACGCGTTCGACACGCGCGCGGTCCACGCCGGCGCCGAGCCCGACGAGGTGACCGGCGCCGTCTCACCGCCGATCTACCAGACCTCCACGTACGCACAGGACGGCGTCGGCCGGCCGCGCAACGGCTACGAGTACTCCCGCAGCCAGAACCCGACCCGGGCCCGGCTCGAGCGCGCGGTCGCGGACCTCGAGGGCGGGCGGCACGGGATCGCGTTCGCGAGCGGCTCGGCGGCAACGGCCGCGATCGCCCAGCTGGCCGCGGCCGACGAGGAGATCCTCGTGGGCGACGACGTGTACGGCGGCACGTTCCGCTACTTCGAGCGCGTCCATCGACCGGCCGGTGCGGGCGAGGCCCGGTACGTGGACCTCGCCGGCCACCCCGACGCGCTGTGGGAGGGGCTCAACGAGCGGACCCGCCTCGTGTGGCTCGAGACGCCGTCCAACCCGCTGCTCAAGGTCACCGACATCCGGGCGGCCGCCGGGATCCTCCGCGAGCGCGCCGAGCAGGCCGGCGGGGCGCGGCCGCTCCTCGTGATCGACAACACGTTCGCCTCGCCGGCGCTCCAGCGGCCGCTCGAGGCGGGAGCGGACGTGGTGTTCCATTCGGCGACGAAGTACCTCGGGGGCCACTCGGACACGGTCCTCGGGATCGCCGTCACGAGCGATGACGCGGTCGCCGAACGGCTGCGCTTCCTGCAGAACGCGATGGGCGGGGTCCCGGGCCCGTTCGACTGCTTCCTCGTGCTCCGTGGCCTGCGCACGCTGCCGCTGCGGATGGCCCGCCATTCGGCGAACGGGCTTGCGGTGGCGCGCTTCCTGGCCGCGCGCGCTGACGTCGCGTCGGTCAGCTACCCGGGGCTCGACCTCGGCGATCACGCGCATCCACGGGCCGACGTCGCGGCGCGCCAGATGCGGCTCGGTGGCGAGCCCGCGTTCGGCGGCATGGTCTCGTTCGTGCCGGCCGCCGGTGGCCCCCATGGTCGGTCCGCGGCCGAACGCGCCGTGGCGGTCTGCGAGTCGACACGCCTGTTCGCGCTCGCGGAGTCGCTGGGCGGCGTCGAGTCGCTGATCGAGCTCCCGGCGGCCATGACCCACATGTCGGTGGCGTCCTCGCCGCTGGCCGTGGATCCGGCGCTCGTCCGGCTGTCGGTGGGCATCGAGGACGCCGACGACCTGATCGCGGACCTGGCACGAGCGCTGGACGGAGCGTAGCGCCGCCGCTCGACGTCCCGCGACCCGGTCCCGGCACACGCCAGAAGGGCGCTGCGGCGGCGTCGTACACTCGCGGGCCTATGGCGCAGCGCGCGGCGATCGCCCGGCGCGTGACGGTCCGTCGGTCGCTCCCGGCCGGCGGCGCCACCGCGCGATGACCGAGCTCGTCGGCCGCGGCGCCGAGCTCGCCCGCGTCTCCGCCTGGCTCCGGGGCGACGGACCGCCGTTGCTGCTGCTGGAGGGCCCGCCCGGGCTCGGCAAGACGACACTCTGGCAGGCGATCGTGGCCGAGGAGGCCGGGCGCGGCACCCGGATCCTCTCGAGCGCGCCGGTCGAGGCCGAGTCCGGGCTGTCGTACTCGGGTCTGGCGGATCTCCTCGCGAGCGACCTCGCCGACGTCCGCGCGATGCTGCCGCCGCCGCAGGCACGCGCGCTCGCCGTCGCGCTGCGGCTGGAGGACCCGTCAGAGTCGGCGGCCGACGAGACGGCCGTCGCGCGAGGGGCGCTCGAGGCGCTGCGCACGCTGTCGGCGCGGGGCGGGCGCATCCTGATCGCGATCGACGACCTGCGCTGGCTCGACGCGCCGAGCCTCGCCGTGGTGGCGTACGTGGCGCGCCGCCTGCAGCCTGCGGACGGGGTGCGCATCCTGGCCACCCACCGGCTCGGCGCGCCGGAGCCGGCGGGCCTCGAGCGCGCGGCGATCGAACGGCTGACCCTCGGGCCGCTGAGCGTCGGCGGGATCCACCGCGTCCTGCGCCTCCATACCGGCGCATCGCTGCCTCGCCCGCGGCTGCTGGAGATCCATTCGCTGAGCCTCGGCAATCCGCTCCACGCGATCGAGCTCATGCGGTCGATCGAGACGCACGGCTCGGCGGATCGCGGCACCCTTGCCAGCCTGTTCGGTGGCCGCATCGACGCCCTCGAGGACGGCGCCCGCGGGGCCCTGGTGCTGCTCGCCGCGTCCGCCGATCGGTCGATCGACCGGCTGGCTGCGGCCTGGGACGCGAGCCCGCTCGCCACGGCAGGCGAGGCGTGGCCGCACGCGGTCCGGTCGCTGGAGGGAGCCGGGCTTGCGTCGGTCGTCGGCGGGGTGCTCAGGCCGGTGCACCCGCTTGCTACCCACATCGCCTACGAGGTCGCCGCACCATCCGCCCGTCGGGCCGTCCACCGGGCGCTTGCCGGGACCGCCGTCGTCGACGAGGAGCGCGCGCTCCACCTCGGGCGATCCACCGATGGACCGGACGGTGACGTTGCCGATGTCATGGAGGCGACCGCCCACGCCGTTCGGGTCCGCGGGGTCCGCGCGGTCAGCGCGGCGCTGTTCGAACGGGCGGCGGTCATCACGCCGCCGGAGCAGGCCGAGGCCCAGGGCCGGCGGTGGCTTGCCGCGGCCGCCGCCTGGTTCGACGCCGGCGACACGCACCGCGTGGAGCGCATCCTGCAGCCGCTCGTGGACGCCTGGCCCCCGGGCGCGCAGCGGGCAGAGGCGCGCTGGCACCTGGGGATCGCGCTCGACGAGGCCGGGCGATGGCAGGAGGCGGTGGGCCTGTGGCGCGGCGCCCTCGACGATACGGACGATCCGACCCTCCGGGCGAGCGTCCAGTGCAGCCTGGCGATCACGGGCATGTACACGGAGTCGGTGGCGGTCGCCCAGGGGTGGGCCGCCGCCGCCGTCGAGAGCGCAGAACGATCGGCGGATCCGGCCGCGCTCGCTCGCTCGCTCGCGGTCCATGCGTTCATCCTCGCCTTGGCCGGCCAGCCCGGTGGGCAGGCGCTCATGGACCGGGCGCTCGTGCTCGAGGGGACCATTGACGAGCACCTGGGCGAGTGGTCGCCCGCCGCACTCGCCGCCGAATGCGCGCGACACGCGGGCGACATCCCGGCGTCGATCGGGCACTACGCGACCGTTCTCGACAGGGCGACGACCCGCGGCGACGCGAACGTGGAGCAGTGGGCGGCCTTCGGGCTCGCGTCGGCCGTCATCCTCGCGGGGGACGTCGAGCGCGCGTCTGCCCTGGCGGACCTGGTGCTGGATATCGCGGACCAGACCGACGTGATGCGCATCCCCGCCCGCTCGCTGCGGGCCCGGGTCGACGCCCACAGGGGCGAGCTCGTGGCCGCACGCGCCATCCTTGCCGAGTCGATGGCGATGGCCCGGGCAGGGGACGAGACGACCCACCTGTTCGGCGGCTACATCGTGCTGGCCACGATCGAGACCTGCGCAGGCGACGCGCCCGCCGCGGCGCGCGCCTACCTCGAGGCGCGGACGCTCGCCGATCGCCTCGGGATGGCCCACGCGACCGTCCTGCGCGCACACCTGCTCGAGGTCGAAGCGGCCGCGGCCGCCGGCCAGCTCGCGCAGGCCGACGACGCGTACGCAGCCTTCGAGCGTCTCGTGAACGGGTCGCCTCCCCGGTGGACCGAGCCACTCATCCATCGAGCGAACGGGGCGAGGGCCGCGGCTCGCGGCGACACGACGTCGGCCGTCACGGAGCTCGAGGCGGCGGTCGACGACGGCCTTGCACTCCCGCCGGACGTGGGGCGGGCGCTGCTTGCGCTCGCCGCCGCGCTGCGTCGCGAGCGGCGCTACCGACAGGCACGGGACGCCGGGGAACGGGCCCGCGCCGTGTTCGCGGAGCTCGGCATGCCGCCATTCGTGGCCGCGGCCGACCGCGAGCTGGCCCGGATCCCCGGCAGGCGCGGAGGCGGTGACGAGCTGACGCCCGCAGAGGCCCGGATCGCGAGCCTCGTCGCCGCTGGCCGCTCGAACCGGGACGTCGCTGCGGAGCTCGTCCTGAGCGTGAAGACGGTGGAGGTCACGCTCACGCGGGTGTACGAGAAGCTCGGCGTCCGCTCTCGATCGGAGCTCGGGGCGCGGGTGCGCGCGGGGTCGACGGACTGAACCGCCGCGGGGGAGCCGGGCCGGCCTCGCCGTCGGCTGCCGCGCGCGAAGGTCTAGGGGAACCTCTGTAGCCCCGCCCGATCCGCGACGCCTACGGTGCCGGCGTGACGAGCTTCGTCCTCGAGACCTATATCCCCGACGGCAGCCACGACCGGTTCGCCGGCGACGTCGACGGCCTGCAGCGGGCCGTGGGATCGACCGGTGCAGGCAGCCCCGTCCGATATCTCGCGTCGTACCTCGTGCCCGCGGATGAGATGGCCTTCCATCTCCTCGAGGCCGACAGCGCACGGGACATCGAACGGGTGGCGGGCCGGGCGGGGATCGAGGCGGAGCGGATCGTCGAGGCGGTCGACGCCGAATCGGGCCGCTGGCTCAGGCGCGAGGACATCACGCGGAGAGGAGCGACATGACACGCAATCGAACGGCGGGCGCGGCCCTGGTGCTCGTCTCCGTGGTCGTGGCGGCCTGCGGGGGCGCCTCGACGCCCGCTGCGACAACCGCCGCTGACGCGCCGGCCACCGTCGACGCCGGAACTGGTTCGACGGAGACTGAGGCGCCCAGCGCGACGGAGGCGGCCCCTGCGACGGGCGAGGCGGCCGGCGACGCAGGAACGGCGGCCGACGATGCTGCGAAGCTCGGCGGACAGCTCGTCCCCCCGAATTCCAAGGAGCTGTCGAAGACGACCACGGACACGTACTGGTACGTCGTCTACGACTCGACCGATTCGCCCGACACGCTGAAGGGCTTCTATGAGGCCCAGATCCCGAAGGCCGGGATGCAGATCATCTCGACCACCTCCGCGAACGGCAGCTACTCCTGGGCGATCGCGCGCGACGCATCCGGGGGCTTCGGCGGCGCGGTGACGGTGGGACCGTCCGGGTCCGGGAGCGGGAGCTCGGTCATCATCGCCGTGGGCAGCTGACGGCCGTCGCCCGCGACGGCGCGCCACAGTCAACGAAATCGTGGTCGACGGTGGTCGATGCTCGGATCTGTTGCCCACCGCGCGACGAAATCGCGTGAGCGGTCGCCTTGGCACGACTCTCGATGCCTGGTGGATCGATCACTCGTCGAGGGCCGGCCGAAGCCCGGATTCGTTGACTGTGAGGCGGCCGGAGGCGGAGTGGCCCGGCAGGAGCCCGGTTCCGTTGACTGTCGGGCGACCCGCGGACCGCCGGGCCGAACGGCCCTGTCCCGACGGGTTGTGCGACCCGCTACAATGCGCCGAAACCGAATCGCAACCTTGACTGTGGAAGCCGACTCCCGGGCGTCATGCCCGCCACGCGCGGCCGGTCACCGAGCCCATGCGGGCGGTGGCGCCTGCGTCCAGTCGAGGTACCGGTCGTGACGATGACGAGCCCCGCCCCAACGTCCTCCATCGGCGGCAGCGTGCTCGCGAACCTCCCCACCGCCGAGCTGTACGAGCGCGCCATCCGGGACGGCGAAGGGAGCCTGGCGGCGGACGGGCCGCTCGTCGTGCGCACCGGCCAGCACACAGGCCGCTCGCCCAAGGACAAGTTCATCGTCCGCGAGCCGTGGAGCCAGGACAAGGTCTGGTGGGGCGAGGTCAACCACGAGATCAGCGAGGCGCACTACGACCGGCTCCGCGCGCGGCTGATGGCCTATCTGCGCGCCCGACCGCTGTACGCGCAGGACATGTACATCGGCGCGCACGAGGCCCATCGGCGCAGCCTGCGCGTGTACACCGAGACCGCCTGGGCGAGCATCTTCGCGCGCAACCTGTTCCGGCGGCCGCCGCGCGAGGACCTCGCGTCGTTCGTCCCCAACTTCACGATCATCAACGTGCCCAGCTTCGAGGCGGACCCCGCCACGGAGGGCACCCGCAGCGGCACGGCGATCCTCGTCCACCTCAAGCGGATGGAGATCATCATCGTCGGGACGAAGTACGCGGGCGAGATCAAGAAGTCCGCGTTCACGGTCATGAACTACCTGATGCCCGACGAGGGCGTCCTGCCGATGCACTCCTCGATCAACGTCGGCGAGCGGGGCGACGGGTGCATCTTCTTCGGCCTCAGCGGCACGGGCAAGACCACGTTGTCCGCGGACCCGCTGCGCAGCCTCATCGGCGACGACGAGCACGGCTGGGGCGAACGCGGCGGGGAGGGCTACACCTTCAACTTCGAGGGCGGCTGCTACGCCAAGACCATCCGCCTGTCCTCGATGTACGAGCCGGACATCTTCGCGACGACCAGGCGGTTCGGCACGATCCTCGAGAACACGGACATGATCCCGGAGACCCGCGAGCTCGACCTCGACTCGGAGCGGTACACCGAGAACACCCGCGCCGCGTACCCCCTCCACTTCATCGGCAACGCCGATCCCACGGGGGTCGGCCCGGGCCCGAACAACGTCGTGTTCCTGACCGCGGACGCGTTCGGCGTCCTGCCTCCGATCAGCCGGCTCACCCGAGAGCAGGCGGCGTACCACTTCATCAGCGGCTACACGGCGAAGCTCGCCGGCACCGAGGTCGGCGTCAAGGAGCCCACCGCCACGTTCTCCGCTGGGTTCGGCGCCCCGTTCCTGCCCCGCCACCCGGGCGAGTACGCGCACATGCTCATGGACCGCCTCGAGCAGTTCGACGTACCGGTGTGGCTCGTGAACACGGGCTGGACCGGCGGCCCGTACGGCACCGGGCACCGCATGAACATCAACCACACCCGGAACATGGTCCGGGCCGCGATCAACGGCGACCTCGATGGCGTGGACACGGTCGTGGACCCGATCTTCCGGGTCGCGGTCCCGGTCAGCGTGCCGGGTGTCCCGGCCGAGGTCCTCCAGCCGCGCGCCACCTGGGCCGACCAGGACGCCTACGACGAGGCGGCCCGAAGGATCGCGGCGATGTTCCACGACAACTTCGCGAAGTACGCGGCGGGCGTGAGCGAGGCGGTCCGGAACGCCGGACCCATCGCGCTCGACGACCAGCCCTAGACTCGCCCGCGCGACCGCGGACCCATCGGAGGCGAATCGCACACTCATGGCTCGCAACAAGGTCACCGTCATCGGCGCCGGCAACGTCGGCGCCACGACCGCCCAGCGCATCGCGGAGGCCGGGCTGGCCGACGTCGTGCTCGTGGACATCGTCGAGGGGCTGCCCCAGGGCAAGGGCCTCGACCTCGCGGAGGCGGCCCCGGTCGTCGGGCACGACGCCGCGATCCTCGGCACCAACGACTACGCCGACACGGCAGGCTCCGACATCATCGTCGTGACGTCGGGCATCCCGCGCAAGCCGGGCATGAGCCGCGACGACCTCATCGCGACCAATGCGGGGATCGTCGGCGGGGTGGTGAAGAGCGCCGCGGCCGTCTCGCCGGACGCGATCATCATCGTGGTCACGAACCCGCTCGATGTGATGTGCCACGTCGCGATGCAGGCGTCGGGCTTCCCGCGCGAGCGCGTCCTCGGCATGGCGGGCGTCCTCGACTCCGCGCGCTTCCGGACGTTCATCGCGCAGGAGCTGGGTGTCTCGGTCGTGGACGTGCACGCGTTCGTGCTCGGCGGCCACGGGGACACGATGGTCCCGCTCAGCCGCTATTCCACGGTCGCCGGCGTGCCGATCACCGAGCTGCTGTCCGCGGACCGGGTGAAGGCTCTCGAGGACCGGACCGCGAACGGCGGCGCCGAGATCGTGGGCCTGCTCAAGACCGGGTCCGCGTTTTATGCCCCCGCGGCCTCCACGTTCGAGATGGTCGACGCCATCCTCCGTGACCGGAAGCGGGTCCTGCCCTGCGCCACCTACCTCCAGGGCGAGTTCGGCGTGGACGGTCTGTACGTCGGCGTCCCCGTGGTCCTGGGCCGGGGCGGCCTCGAGCGCGTGTTCGAGATCGAGCTCACGGCCGAGGAGCGGGTCGCGTTCGACACGTCGGTCAACGCCGTCCGGGAGCTGGTCGCGGCGTTGCCGCGCTGACGCCACCGGTGCGCGCCGCACCTTGCAACGACGTGACAGGTTTGCCCGCGTGGTTCCTCCACGCACCACCACGGGCAAAACGGGCGTGGCGGGTCAGCGATCCCGGGGCTACAGTCGCGTTCACCGAGCTGGGGCCCGACGTCTGGCGCGCCCCACGCTCCACGTCAGCCATAGTGGGAGGAGTCCACAACGTGCGACGCTTGAGGCTTGTGCTCGCCGCGGCGATGAGCGCGGCACTCATCATCTCTGCGCCGGCTGGTGCGGCGACCCGCATCGACAGCGGGGCTGCCACGGATGGCAGCGCAGGCCGGCCCACCGTCGACACCGCGTACGCGCTGGTGCAGCTCAAGGGCGCGCCCCTGTCCACGTACGTGAAGACCAAGCCGGCCCCCGGCAAGAAGGTCGACTTCTCCAGTAGCACGGTCAAGTCCTACAAGGCTCACCTTGCCGCGCTGCGCAACGACTTCAAGTCCTGGCTCTCGACTGCCGCGCCCAAGGCGAGGATCACGAAGGGCTACGACCTGTCCCTGAACGCCGTGTCCGTGAAGCTCAACGGCACGAGCCTGGCGACGCTCCGGACCTCGTCGATGGTCGCGCGCGCCGAGTACCAGGGCCTGTACTACCCGACCGCCGACGATCCGGACCTGGGCCTGATCGACGCGCTCGACGCCTGGACCGCCGTGGGCGGTTCCTCGAACGCGGGCGCGGGCGTGAAGGTCGGCATCCTGGACACCGGCGTGGACATCACCCACCCGTGCTTCAGCGATGCGGGCTACCCGAGCGTGACCGAGAAGGGCGACACGCACTTCACGAACCACAAGGTGTTCGTCGCCCGCATGTTCAACAACAAGGCGGTCAGCCGCGGATACACCGCCGAGGCGATCCAGGAGCATGGCACGCACGTCGCGGGCACGGTCGCCTGCGACTACGGCACCCCGGCGACCGTCGCCGGCGTCGACATCCCGTACGACATCTCCGGCGTGGCGCCGAAGGCGCTGCTCGGCAGCTACAACATCTTCCCGGGCGACGTGACGAACGCCCGCTCCGAGGACATCCTCAACGCCCTCGATGCCGCCTACGCGGACGGCATGGACGTCGTGAACATGAGCCTCGGCGGCGGCTCGCACGGGATCCAGGACCTGCTCACGGTCGCGGTCGACAACCTCGACATCGCGAACATGGTGAGCGCGGTCGCGGCCGGCAACTCCGGCCCCGGCCACTACACCGTGGAGTCCCCGGGCTCCGCGGCACGGGCCCTCTCCGCGGGTGCCTCCACGGTTCCCCACTTCGTCGGTGCACCGCTGACCGTCGGCGGCTCCACCTATGGCGTCGCGTCCGGCGACTTCGCGGTCGTCTCGGCCGACCTGACGGCGCCGTTCGCCGTCGTAACCGGTGGGACGTCCGCGACCGGCGGGCTCAACACCGCGTGCGCCGCGCTCCCGGCGGGCAGCCTCACCGGCAAGATCGCGCTGATCTCGCGCGGCGGTTGCACGTTCTCCCAGAAGATCCGTGATGCCCAGGATGCCGGCGCCGTCGCCGCCATCGTGGTCAACAATGTCGCAGGCGATCCGACGGCCATGGGGCTCGGCGGCATCGCCAACGAGCCCACGATCCCGGCCTACATGGCCGGGCTCAGCATCCGAGCCGCCCTGATGGCGGACAACGGCGCCTCGGCGACGATCGGCGCCTCGATGGCCTACTTCACCACTACCAACGCCGACATCATGGCCGGCTTCAGCAGCCAGGGGCCGACGGATGTCGACTTCCGGGTCAAGCCGGACGTGGTCGCCCCAGGCGTGAACGTGCTCAGCTCGATCCCGACGTCGTTCTGCGACGGCGCACCGTGCTTCGCGTTCTTCCAGGGCACCTCGATGGCAACGCCGCACCTGGCCGGCGCGGCCGCGATCGTCAGGCAGGCCCATCCCGGCTGGGCGGCGTGGCAGATCCGGTCGGCAGTCGTCAACACGGCCGACACCGGCGTGCTGACGAAGTACACCGATGGGACCACCCTCGCGACGGACGTCAACGTCAGTGGTTCCGGCCGTCTCAACCTCGACAGCGCGGTCGGCGCGACTGCGTTGCTCGGCCCGGTCAGCGTCAGCTTCGGCGCGACGCCCTCCGGCTCCGGCATGACCAAGACGACCACCGTCCGCATCTCCAACGGTGACACCCAGGCGCACACGTGGTCGGTCGCCATCGCGGCCTACGGCACCGCCTCGGGCGTGACGTTCTCGACGAGCACCTCGTCGGTGACCATCGCTGCCGGCGCGTCCACGACGGTGACCGTCACGGCCGCCTTCAGCAGCGCGGCGCCGAAGGGCGACAAGCAGGCCTGGCTGACGGTCAGCTCGGGCAACGCGCTCGTCGCGCACGCAGCGGTGTACGCGTTCGTCAAGTAATCCGCGACCTGACACGAGGCCCCCGGCACCGCCGGGGGCCTCGTCGATTCCGGGCACGGCACGGCGGGTAGACTCCCCGTGGTGCCCACGCTGCCGTTCCACCCCGTCATCCAGCTCGTGTTCGACCCGATCGCCGTGGTCGGCGAGTGGCACGTGCGGCTGCAGACGATCGCGCTGGCCGTCGTCATCTTCCTCGGGCTGCTGCTGGCCGCGCGGATCGCGAGCCGGACACCGGTCAACGCCCGTCGGTCGCCGGAGGCGGCCGATCCCGCCACCGGTCAGCCGAACCAACTCCGGCGGGACGACCTGCTGTACATCGCCGTCGCCGCGCTCCCCGGCGCGGTGCTCGGCGGCCGGCTTGGCTGGGCGCTCGTCCACGTGGACTTCGTGGCCGCCAACCCGGGCTCGCTGCTGGACATCTCGGTGGGCGGGTTCGGCCTGCCGCTGGCCGTCGTCGGGGGGACGCTCACGGCCGCGCTGGTCGGGTCGCTGCTCGACACGCCGATCCCGCGCTGGCTCCACGCGCTGATCCTGCCACTGCTGTTCGCGATCGCCGGCGGCAAGCTTGCGATGGTGCTCGGCGGCGAAGGCCAGGGCTCGCCGTGGGACGGGCCATGGGCGACGGCGTACCTCGGGGCAGGGCCGTGGCTGTCGCTGGCGCCGGCGCTGCCCTCACACCCGTCGCAGGCGTACGAGGCGCTCGCGACGGCGGGCGTGATCATCGTGCTCGCCGCGCTGCGGTCCGCGGGCATGTTCCGCGCGCCGAGCGGGACCCAGTTCGTGGTCGGGCTTGCCCTGTGGTGTCTTGGCCGGGTCGTGGTCGCGTCGACCTGGCGCGACCCGGCGGTGCTCGGTCCGTTCGGGATGGACCAGGTGCTCTCGCTCGGGATCGCCATCGCGGCGCTCGCGCTGGTCGCGACCGTCGGGCTCCTGGGCCGATCGAGCGACCGGCGTCCGGGAGGGACGGGCGCGCCGCGCTTCGCTGCCGACGACCAGCCCGACTGGCCAGACCCGGCGTCGCGACCGCGCATCTGAGGGCCGCGCCGCGCGACCCGTCGCCTCCCCCGGACGGTCGAGAGTACAGTGGCGATCACCACTCCCGACGACCCTGCCTCCGCAGGAGGAGACACCCGAATGACCCAGCTCGCGGAGCCTGCGGGCTCCACCTCGACCTCGCTTCCCACCATCGGTCACTGGATCGGCGGCAAGCCGGTCGCCGGCACGTCCGGTCGCCGCGGACCCGTGTTCAATCCCGCGACGGGTGCACAGGAGAAGTGGGTCGACTTTGCCTCGCTCGAGGAGCTGGACGCGGCCGTGGCCGCCGCGAAGGCTGCCTTCCCCGCCTGGCGCGCGACCTCGCTGTCCAAGCGCACGGACATCATGTTCCGCATCCGGAACCTCGTGGACGCGCATCGCACGGAGCTCGCGGCGCTGCTGACCGCGGAGCACGGAAAGGTCCCGTCCGACGCGCTGGGCGAGCTTGCCCGGGGCATCGAGAACCTCGAGTTCGCGACAGGCATCCCGCAGCTGCTCAAGGGCGGCTTCAGCGAGCAGGTGTCGAGCGGCGTCGACGTCTACCAGATCCGCCAGCCGCTGGGCGTCGTGGCCGGCATCACGCCGTTCAACTTCCCGGCGATGGTCCCGATGTGGATGTTCGCGAACGCGATCGCGACCGGCAACACGTTCATCCTCAAGCCATCCGAGAAGGACCCCAGCGCCTCGCTCCTGCTCGCCCAGCTGCTCCGCGAGGCGGGTGTCCCCGAGGGCGTGTTCACGGTCGTCCAGGGCGACAAGGTCGCCGTCGACGGGATCCTCAATCACCCGGACATCGCCGCGGTGTCGTTCGTGGGCTCCACGCCGATCGCGCGCTACATCTACGAGACCGGCACCAAGAACGGCAAGCGCGTCCAGGCGCTGGGCGGCGCCAAGAACCACATGCTGGTCCTCCCCGACGCCGACGTGAACATGGCCGCCGACGCCGCCGTGTCCGCGGGCTACGGGTCCGCGGGCGAGCGGTGCATGGCGATCGCGACGGTCGTCGCGGTGGGCAGCGTCCACGACCCGCTGGTCGAGGCGATCAAGGCCCGCCTGCCGAAGGTCAGCATCGGCCCGGGGACCGACCCGACAGCCGAGATGGGCCCGCTGGTCACGAAGCAGCACCGCGACAAGGTGGCCTCGTACCTCGAGAGCGCGGCCGAGCAGGGCGCGACGATCGTCGCCGACGGCCGGGAGCACCCGCTCTATTCGGGCTCGGACGGGTTCTTCCTGGGCACCTCGCTCATCGACGACGTGACGCCCGAGATGGACTGCTACCGGGACGAGATCTTCGGCCCCGTGCTGACGGTCATGCGCGTCGACACGTACGAGGAGGCCCTCGGCCTCATCAACGACAACCCGTACGGCAACGGCACGGCGATCTTCACCCGCGACGGCGGCGCCGCCCGCCAGTTCCAGTTCGACGTGAACGTGGGCATGGTCGGCGTCAACGTGCCGATCCCGGTCCCTGTGGCGTACTACAGCTTCGGTGGCTGGAAGGCGAGCCTGTTCGGCGACCTCCACATGTACGGCCCGGACGGGATCCAGTTCTACACGCGCTCCAAGGTCGTGACCTCGCGCTGGCCGGATCCCTCCACGAGCTCCGTGGACCTGGGCTTCCCCCGGACCCGGTAGCCGGACGCGAGCCTCAGCGCGAGGCGCGCAGGATCGTCGCGAGCTCGTCGTCCGTGAGGACGATCGGGTTCGTGCGCATCGAGCTGCCGCGGGCGTCGGCGACGATGGCCGGGATCGACACCTCGTCGATGCCGTAGGCCGCGAGGCCCGGCACATCGAGCCGGCGCGTCCAGTCGGCGAGCGTCGTGACGAGGGCCGCCCGCACCTGGTCGTCGGGTGCGGACGCCGGCATGCGGGCGAGGAGGCGGCCGAGGACGGCGTAGCGCGCCAGCGCCGGGTTCGCGGGCTCGCGCTCCTCGAGCGCCTCGACGTTGGCCGTCGTGACCGCTGCGAGCGTCGCCCCGCAGGCGCCGCCGTGCGGGACCGGGTACTGGGCGCCGAGCGGCGACGCGAGCCCGTGGACCGCGCCGAGGCCCGCTTGCGCGAGGCAGATGCCCGACAGCAGCGAGGCGTACGCCATCCGCGCGCGGGCCACCGGCGCCTCGGGTCCATCGGGATCGGCATGCCAGGCGAGCAGCCCGTCCCGCGCGGCCTCGAGCCCTGACAGCGCGAGCGCATCGGTCACCGGCGTCGCCCGCAGCGACACGTACGCCTCCAGCAGCTGGGTGAGCGCATCCATGCCGTTCGTCGCGATCGAGACCGGCCCGAGGCCCGCGAGCAGGTCGGGGTCGACGACGGCATCGGCCGCAACCAGTCGCTCGCCGCGGAACGAGCGCTTCCAGCCCGCCGGTCCGCGCTCGCTGATGACGGCGTTGCGGGTGGCCTCGGAGCCCGTGCCGGCGGTCGTCGGGACGGCGACGAGGGGCACGGACGGACCGGGCCACGGCGTGTACCCGGGCAGGCCCTCGAGGTGGTCGACGACGCTCGTGCCGGTCCGCAGGAGCCCCGCGACGGCCTTCGCCGCATCGAGCACGCTTCCGCCGCCGACCCCGACGACGACGTCGACGGATCCGCTTCGGTGGGCCGCGACGATCCCGTCCACGAGCGCCGGCGAGGGCTCGCCCACGACGGCCTCCTCGCCGGCGATGGTGACGCCCGCGGCCTCAAGGCCGGTGAGCAGCGCGTCGCGCCGCCCGGAGCGCGCGAGCGATCGGCCGCCCGTGACGATGAGCGCGCGCGAGCCGTGGGTCGCCACGATCGCGGGGACCTTCGTGAAGGTGCCCGGCCCGAACTCGATCCGCGGCAGGCGGCCCAGCGCGAACGGGCCGGGCACGCCCTGGGGCACGGGCGCCGGGGGCTCATGCACCTGCCGGCGTCTCCGGGAACAGGCCTTCGTAGCGGACCCCGTACCGGGGCTCCGCGAACACGTCCACGGTCGCCTCGCGCCAGGCGGCGTAGTGGGCCGTGTCCTTGTGACGGAGGGCGGCCGCCTCGTCGACGTACCACTCGTACAGGACAAACCGCAGCGGCTCCTCGACCGAGCGCAGCACGTCGAACCGGAGGTTGCCGTCCTCGCGGATCGACGCCTCGTGGTTGGAGCGGGTGGCATCGAGGAAGGTATCCACCTGGTCGGGTTTGACGTGGATGTGGACGAGCGTGACGAACATCGGTGTCTCCTCCTCCGCGCCGGCGGCGGGACGCATGTCGGGATCGCGCCGCCGGGCGGCCGTGTCAGGTCCGATGCTAGGCCCAATGCGCATCCTCCGGCACTGGTCCGGGGGCCGGGCTCCAGCGCACGCTCGCGGCGAGTGAGGCGTCCCGGAGGCAGGCCATGGCGCGCCAGTTCGTGATCCAGCTCGACAACCACCCGGGCGAGCTCGCCCACCTGGCGAAGGCGTTCGCCGCCCGGGGGATCGACCTGCGCCACGTCGCCTGCGTGGGCGCGGGGTCGCTCGCCTGCATGTTCGTCACCACGAGCGACGACGACGCGGCCCGGCGGGTCCTCCACGGCATGGGCCGGCTGTTCATCGAGGGTGACCCGATCCTCGTGGAGGTGGAGGACCGGCCCGGCGGCCTCGCGGAGGTGACGGCGAGGCTGGCGGAGGCCGGCGTCAACATCACGGGGATGCTGACCGTCGGGCGGCGTCCCGGCGTCGTCGAGATGACCCTGTGCGTGGACGATGAGGTCGCCGCTCGCGAGGCCCTGGGAATGGAGATCCGCGACGCCGTGGGCGTGGGCTGAGGGGCGATCGCGCGTCGCGTCAGGCGAGCCGGGCGTAGTCCGCGGGTGCCCGCTTGATAAACCGGCCGTGGCCCTTGCGGCCGGTGAACTCGCCGTCGCGCACGACCACGGAGCCGCGGCTCAGCACCACGTCGGACGCGCCCTGGACCGCCCGGCCCTCGTAGCACGAGTAGTCGACATCCATGTGGTGCGACTGCGCTGAGATCGTCCGCGTGCGCGACGGGTCGTACACCACGAGGTCGGCGTCCGCGCCTGCCGTGATCGAGCCCTTCTTCGGGTACATCCCGAACAGCTTCGCCGGGCCGGTGGAGATCACATCCACCCAGCGCTCCTTCGAGAAGCGTCCCGCCACGACACCGCCGTCGTGGAGCAGGTCAACGCGGTCTTCGACGCCCGGCAGCCCGTTCGGGATCTTGCGGAAGTCGCCGCGGCCCAGCTCCTTCTGGCCGTGGAAGTCGAACGGGCAGTGGTCGGTGGACACGACCTGGAGGTCGTCCTTGACGAGACCAGCCCACAGCTCCTGCCAGTGGGGGTCGGCGTCCCGCAGCGGCGGCGAGCACACGAACTTGGCACCCTCGAAGCCGTTGCCCAGGTCCTCGAGCGAGAGGAACAGGTACTGCGGGCACGTCTCCGCGAACGCCTGCTGGCCGCGGTCACGCGCGCCGCGAACGGCGTCGAGCGCCTCCTTCGCGGACAGGTGGACGATGTACACGGGGACACCCGCGGCCTCGGCGAGGCGGATCACGCGGTTCGTGGCCTCGCCCTCGAAGATCGGGTAGCGCGCGACGCCGTGGTAGTAGGGATCCGTCTTGCCCTCCGCAACGAGCTGTGCCGCAACGACGTCGATCGCCGGTCCGTTCTCCGCGTGCATCATGATCAGCCCGCCGTTCTTCGCGGTCTGCTGCATCGCGCGGAAGATGTGGTCGTCCGGGCTGTAGAACACGCCCGGGTAGGCCGTGAACAGCTTGAAGTCCGGGACGCCCTCGGCCACGAGCTGGTCCATCTCGGCCAGGGTGTCGTCGTTGACGTCGCTCATGATCATGTGGAAGCCGTAGTCGACGACCGCGTTGCCTTCCGCCTTCGCATGCCACGCGTCGAGTCCGGCGCGGAGGCTCGCGCCGCGTGACTGGACCGCGAAGTCCACGATCGTCGTCGTTCCGCCGAACGCCGCCGCCCGCGTGCCCGTCTCGAACGTGTCCTTGGCGAAGGTCCCGCCGAACGGGAGCTCCATGTGGGTGTGGACGTCGATCGCGCCCGGGATGACGTACTTGCCGCCCGCGTCGATCGTCTCGTCCGCGGTCACACCGGCGTTGGCGAGGTCCGTCCCGACCTGGGCGATCGTCTCGCCGTCCACGAGGACGTCGGCGCGGTACGAGCCGTCGGCGGTGACGATGGTGCCGTTGGCGATCAGGGTGCGCATCGTGCCTCCTCGCGCTCGCTGGGTCCGGACGGGCGACGGCCGGCGGGCCGCG
>DASXVG010000021.1:0-12812 GCA_036504355.1 Candidatus Limnocylindrales bacterium | reverse complement strand
TCTACGGCCCGATCGCGCCGACGGCGGTGCTCGAGGTACGGAGGTTCGTGCGCGACCCCGACGGGACATTCACGGCGATCGAGGCGCGCTGACCCGGCGCGCGATCGCCCGCGTCAGCCCGGCCGCCTCGAGCGAGGCGTCAGACCACCCGCCGGGTCGCGCTGCCTGCACTCACGCCTGCACTCACGCGAGAACAGGTCGCGAGATCCACGTCCGGAATTGGTCGTTGCCTGACGTGCAGCGGGCCGGTCAGCGCGAGTCGCCCCCGAAGGGCCACTGATCACGCCGTATTCGGGACCTTGGACTCGCGGCGGATACATGCTAACGGCATACAACTGCGAAGCGCAGGTACATGCACGTAGCAGTTCCTCCACCACCGCTGGCAGGTGACCAACCGCATGAGCGACGCCCTCAATCTCGTCCTGTTCTCGGGGACGGCCGACAAGCTCCACGCGGCGGCCACGCTCGCGGCAGGCGCGGCGGCGATGGACCGCCCGGTGAACATCCTCCTCCAGTACTGGGCGCTCGATGCGTTCCGCACCGAGCGGATCGACGAGAACCTCGGGCTCGCCTGGGACGCCACCGCCGACGGAGCGAGCCGCCCGAAGCACGGCACGAAGTCGATCAACTGGCTCGAATCGTTCCGGATGGCCAAGGAGCTGGGCGAGGTGTCGATCCTCGCGTGCTCGGGCTCTCTCGAGGTCCTCGGCATCGACGTGACCACGCTCGATCCGCTGGTCGACAGCTCGGGCGGCATCGCCGTGTTTCTCATGGCCGCGGAAGACGGCCAGATCGTCTTCATCTAGGAGAGGGGATACCCGTGAGTGAGAAGCTCGTGTTCATGGTCACGCATGGTCCCAAGGATCAGGAGTTGGCCACCGTCCCATTCGTGATGGCCGGCGCCGCGCTCGCCTCTGATGTCGAGGTCGTCATGGGCTTCCAGGGCGATGGCGTCGAGCTGATGCACTCGGGCGTCGCCGGGACCGTCGCAGCGCCCGAGTTCGCACCGCTGACCAAGCTCCTCGCCGACGTCCGAGACCTCGGGGCCTCGCTCCTCGTGTGCAGCCCGTGCCTCAAGAGCCGCGGCATCGGTGCCGACGCGCTGGTCGAGGGCGCCGAGATCGTCGCCGCCGGTCGGTTCATCGCCGAGGTCACCTCAGCCACCAACGTCCTCACCTACTAGGAGATCCACGCCATGACCGCATCCGTCGAAGACCTCCAGACGATCGCGGACGCGAAGGTGGTCGACGCCCGCGGCACCGCCTGCCCCGGCCCCCTGCTTGAGGCCAAGAAGGGGATGGCGGGCGTCCCGGTCGGCACCACGATCGAGATCTGGTCCACCGATCCGGCCACCAAGAACGACATCAGCGCCTGGTCCGCCAAGGTGGGCCACGACTTCCTGGGCGTCCTCGAGGACGACGGCTACGACCGCGTCTTCGTGGTCAAGCGCAAGTAGCCCCTCCGCTGGCCGCCGCCGCGACGCCCTGCCACGAGCAGCGTCGCGGGGGCAGTGGGTCCACAGGAGCCGTCGCACGATGACCGCACCCGTCGCGGCCGAGCCCGCCACCGCTGGGGATCGCTTCACGCCCCGGATCCTGGTGTTCTCGACCAACAACATCTCCGATCCCGGGATCGACCTCGCCGGGTCGGCGCACTTCCACTACTCGCCCGGCGTGAACGTCATCGGGCTCCCGTGCACGAGCGGGATCCGCCCGTCCTGGATCCTCCACGCGTTCGAGTCCGGCTTCGACGGGGTGTTCATCGCCACCGATGGCGCGGAATGCGCGTACCTGCACGACTGCGCGAAGCGCTCGAACTCGGTGGTCCAGAAAACCCAGAAGGCGCTCAAGGCGCGGGGAATGGACGCGAGCCGGATCCGCGTCGCCGCGATCTGCTCGGTGTGCGCCGAGCCCTTCACCAAGCACATGACGACCTTCTCCGACGCGCTGGTGGCCATGGGGCCGATGGTGTGGCAGGAGACGCTCGAGTCCCAGGAGCCCCGGGCATGACCGACGCCATCGGCGCCTGCGCCACCACCCCTGACGCGCCGGCCGTGCTCGACTACGACGTGCTCGTCGTGGGCGCCGGCATCGGCGGCATGGAGTCAGCGCTCAAGCTCGGCGACATGGGCTACAAGGTCCTGCTTGTCGAGAAGGAGGCCAGCGTCGGCGGGAAGATGATCCTGCTGTCCAAGGTCTTCCCGACGCTCGACTGCGCATCCTGCATCTCGACGCCGAAGATGGCCTCGACCATTCACCACCCGAACATCACGCCGTACACGTATAGCCACGTCGACGAGATCAAGACGCTGGCGGACGGAAGGTTCACGGCCAAGATCACCCGCCAGGCGCGGTTCGTCGACATCGACGCCTGCACCGGCTGCCAGAAGTGCGAGACGGCGTGCACCGTCGCCGTCCCCGACCAGTTCAACGCCGACCTCGTCGCGCGACGCGCGGCCCACATCACCTTCCCCCAGGCCGTGCCCAAGAAGGCCGTGATCGATCGCGAGGGCACGTCGCCGTGTTCCTTCGCGTGCCCGGCCGGCATCAACGCCCACGGCTACGTGAGCCTCGTCCGCAGCGGCCTCGACGAGGCGGCCTACCGGCTGGTCCTCGAGGCGACGCCGCTGGTCGGGACGCTCGGGCGCGCCTGCTACGCCCCGTGCGAGGGGGAGTGCACCCGTGGCTCGGTCGAGGGCACCCTCCCGATCCGGCGTATCAAGCGCTTCGCCTCGGACGCGCACGACGCGTCCGGCGTGGACAACGGCGTGGAGCGCCCGACCGCCAACGGCAAGCGCATCGCGATCGTCGGCTCTGGCCCCACCGGCCTCACCGCCGCATGGCAGCTCGCGAGGCTCGGCTACGCGGTGAAGATCCACGAGGCGGCCCCGGTCGCCGGCGGCTTCCTGCGCCTGGGTATCCCGTCGTATCGCCTGCCCGATGCGGTCGTCGAGCAGGACATCGAGAACGTGACCGGGCTCGGGGTCGAGATCGAGACCGGCCGTCGCGTGGACGATCCAGCGGCCCTCAAGGACGAGGGCTTTGACGCAGTGCTGGTTGCTACCGGTACCCACCGCGACAGCCCCTTGGGCGTACCGGGCGAAGACCGCCTCGGCGTGCTCGGCGCCACCGCCTTCCTGCGCAGGGTCAACCTCGCTGAGCCGATGGACCTTGCCGGCAAGAAGGTCGTGGTCGTCGGCGGCGGCAACGTCGCGATGGACGCGGCGCGGGTCTCGCGACGACTTGGCGCGGCCAGCGTGACCATCGCGTATCGCCGGACCCGTGCCCAGATGCCCGCCCACCACGTCGAATCGGTCGACGCGGAGAAGGAGGGCGTGGAGTTCCGCCTGCTCGTCGCGCCCGCGGAGGTCGTCGGCAACGAGGACGGCGCCGTGACCGGCCTGCGGTGCATGGAGATGCGCCTCGGGGATCCCGACTCCTCCGGCCGCCGGTCGGTTGAGCCCGCCCCGGGCTCCTTTGAAACGATCGAGGCCGACCTGATCATCGCGGCGATCGGCATGGCACCCGACACGTCGATGTTCGGCGGGCGGGTCCCCGTCCTGGTCAACGGGCGCCTGGCCGCAGACCGAGCCACGTGCCAGACCGATGTCCCGCACCTGTTCGCGGCCGGCGACGCGGTGAATGGTCCGACGGACATCACGCGGGCCGTGGGCGAGGGCCGCAAGGCTGCCCATCAGATCGACGCCTGGCTCAACGGCCGCGCGTTCGACGACTGGGACGACCGCCTTCCCGTGGTGGACAAGGCCAAGGTGCTCGCGCGCCAGACCTCGTACACGGTCGCGGCTCCGACGCCCGACGGCATGGACCTCCAGCTGAACCCGTCCGATTTCCACGAGATCGAGGCGCCGCTCGACGAGGCCGAGGCCCGCCGTGCCTCGGGCCGCTGCATCGACTGCGCGGTGTGCTCCGAGTGCAACGAGTGCGTGGCCGCCTGCCCGCTCGACGGCTGCATCGACCTCCGGGCCACCGACCAGCAGGTCGAGGTCCGTGTCGGGTCGGTCGTGGTTTCCACCGGCTTCAAGTTGTTCCCGGCCGACCTCAAGCCTCAGTACGGCTATGGCGCCTACAAGAACGTCATCACCGGCATGCAGATGGACCGCCTGCTCGCCCCGACGCGGCCGTTCAACACGATCCTGCGCCCGGGTGACGGCAAGGTCCCCGACCGGATCGCCTACATCCTGTGCACGGGGTCGCGCGACCAGCAGGTGGGCAACCCGCTCTGCTCACGCTTCTGCTGCATGTACTCCATCAAGCAGAACCAGCTCCTGATGGGCGCCCTGCCGGTCGCGGAGATCACGGTCCACTACATGGACATCCGTGCCCCCGGCAAGCGGTACGACGAGTTCTACGAGCAAGCCAAGGCCATGGGCGCCACCTACATCAAGGGGCGCGTGGCAGCGGTTGACGAGCAGCCGAACGGTGATCTCGTCCTCACCTACGAGGACATCGAGAACGGCGGAGGCATCACCAAGGCCGAGTACGACCTGGTCGTGCTGGCGGTGGGCGTCCAGCCCAACCGCGACGCCGAGCGGCTGTTCACCGTCGGCGAGCTTGCGCTCGACGACTGGAACTACGTCGCCGAGCCCGAGGAGGACGTCAACCCGGGCGCGACGAACATCCCGGGTGTCTACGTGGCAGGTGCCGCGTCCGGTGCCAAGGACATCGCGGACTCGATCGTCCACGCCGGTGCAGCCGCCGCACAGGTCGCCGCCCACCTCGAGCGCACGAAGTCCGCCCTGCCGCAGATCGAGATGGTGCCGGCATGAGCGACACGACCCTCACCCCCGTTGGCAAGGCGGGCGAGGACGGCCAGCGCCGGATCGGCGTCTACGTCTGCCACTGCGGGGGCAACATCTCGGACTACGTCGATGTCGAGCAGGTCGTCGACGGCATCAAGGACAACGGCGATGTCGTCGTCTCTCGGACCACGATGTTCGCGTGCTCCGAGGCCTCGCAGCAGGACATCGAGGCCGACATCCGGGCCAACAACCTCGACGGGCTCGTCGTCGCGTCCTGCTCGCCCAAGCTCCACACGTACACGTTCCGCGGCGTCGCTCAGCGAGCCGGCCTCAACCCGTACCAGTACACGCAGGTCAACATCCGCGAGCAGTGCTCGTGGGTCCACACCGACGACCGGGAGGCGGCGACCGCCAAGGCGACGGCGCTCGTCTCGGCCGGCATTGGGCGCACGCGGAACACCGTGCCGCTCGAGCCGATGGTCGTGGACACGCTGCCGCATACGCTCGTCATCGGCGGCGGGATCGCGGGGCTCCGGGCGGCTATCGGCCTCGCCGACATCGGCCTCCAGGTCACCCTCGTCGAGCGCGAGCTGACGCTGGGTGGCTGGGTCCGCGGCTTCGGCCCGATGTTCCCGCACGACCGCGACGGCCGCCTGCTCGTCGACGATCTGGTGTCTCAGGTCAAGGCGCGCCGGTCGATCACCGTCCTCACCGGGGCGGAGGTGGTCGGCAAGGCCGGCTCCTTCGGCAACTTCCGCATGACGATCCGCATCGGGGGCGAGGGCGCGGGCACGATCGAGGTAGCCGTCGGCTCGGTGATCGTGGCGACCGGCTTCGACGAGTACGCGCCGGGGGAGGGGGAATTCGGGTCCGGCCTGCCGAACGTCGTCACGCTCTCCCGGTTCAAGGCGCTCGTGGACGACACTGTGTCCGGCACGGCACTCGCCTGGCAAGGCCGCCCGGTCCGCAGCGTCGCCTATGTCTACTGCGTGGGCAGCCGCGGCACCGCCGGATGCGCCAGCCAGTACTGCTCCCGCTACTGCTGCGCTTCAACTGTCCACACGGCCATCCAGCTCTCGGGGCTCGACAGGACCATCCGCCAGTTCCATCTCTACCGGGACATGCGGACCTATGGCAAGTTCGAGCCGCTCTACACCGAGGCCCGCGACGCCGGATCGGTATTCCTGAAGTTCGACAACGACGAGCTACCGGTGGTCGCCGAGCGTGCGGACGGCGGCCTGACCGTCACCGTGCGCGACCTGCTCACCGAACGGACGGAACTCGCGATCCCGGTCGACCTGGTTGTGCTGGTCACCGGCATGGTGGCGCGTGAGAACCAGGGCCTCGTGGACGTGCTCAAGCTCCCGCGTGGCACCGATGGCTTCTTCAACGAGATCCACCCCAAGCTCCGGCCCGTGGAGACCACCGTCGATGGCGTGCTCATCGCGGGCGCCAGCCAGGGGCCCAAGACCTCGTCGGAGTCGGTCATCCAGGCCCTTGCGGCCGTGACCCAGAGCGCGGCGATCCTCAAGAAGGGCTTCACCGAACTCGACCCCCTCGTCGCGATCGTGGAGCCCGAGGCGTGCACGGCCTGCGGCGACTGCCTGACGGCCTGCCCGTACGACGCGATCCACATGGTCGAGGAAGGGAACAGGCATTACGCGACGATCAGCGCCGCGAACTGCAAGGGGTGCGGCGGTTGCGTGCCCATCTGCCCCGAGAACGCCATCGACCTGCTCGGCTACACGGACGCCCAGATCACCGACATGATCACCAGCCTCGCGGAGGTACCCGTCTGATGCCCGCTCCGAGTCGCGATGTCCGCGAGGTCATCCGGGAGGAGGCGGTCTGGCGGCCGCGCATCCTCGCGGCACTCGCCGGCGGGCCGCTCACCATTCCCGAGATCGCCGCCGCCGTCGACGCGCCGAGGCACGAGGTCGTGTTCTGGGTGATGGGCATGCGCCGCTACGGCTGGCTCTCCGAGATCAAGGGCAGCGAGGACGACGGCTACTTCCGGTACACGTCGGCCGGCAGGGCATCCTGATGACTGCCACGACCGTTCCTGCCGCCGCTCCCGTCCGCCTGGACCTGGGGCTCTACCCCGACATCCAGAAGTTCGGTGCCGCCGACATCAGCGCGTGCTTCTCGTGCGGCACGTGCTCGGCGACGTGCCCGATGAGCCAGACCGACGGCACGTTCCCACGCCGGATCATCCGCTATGCCCAGCTCGGGATGAGGGAGCAGCTGCTCTCGTCCAAGGAGCTGTGGACCTGCTACCAGTGCGGCGAGTGCGCCGAGTCGTGCCCGACCAACGCCGACCCGTCGGAGTTCATGGCCGCGACCCGTCGCTACGCCATCGCGTCGTATGACCGGACCCACATCGCGCGGACGATGTACACGCGGCCCGCCGTCGCGTCGGTGCTCGCGGTCCTCATCGCCCTGTTCTTCGCCGCGTTCATGTACTCGGCGCACGGTCCGATGCCCGGCGAGGAACTCGCGATCTTCACGTTTATCCCAGAGGAGCTGATCCACAACCTGGGCATTGCCGTGATGGTCGTAGTCGTGCTCGCCGGCGTCGTCGGGGTGGGGACGATGGCGCGCGACGTGGGCCGAACGGAGGGCGTGTCGCTTCGCGGTGCGCTCGGCTCCCGCGCCGGCCTTGCCCGCACCGGGCGCGCACTCTGGGCGGCCGTCGGCCGCGAGAGCCTCGGCCAGGCGCGGTTCCGGGACGAGTGCGAGGCCGACGCCGTCGCGATGGCCGTGCCCTGGTTCCGGCGCCGCTGGCTCGTGCACGCGGTCGTCGTGTGGGGCTTCCTGGGGCTGCTTCTTGCGACCGGCCTCGACTACGGCCTCGCGCTGATCGGCGTCAAGGAAACCGGGACACCGGTGCCGCTCTGGTACCCGGTCCGGCTCCTGGGCACGGTCGCCGGCGCCGCGCTGGTCTACGGCGCCACCGTCCTGATCATCGACCGCTACCGGAAGGCGAACCGCTCGGTCACCAGCTCCACGACCGCCGACTGGCTCCTGCTGGCCTTGCTCTGGGTCACAGCCGTCAGCGGCTTCGCGATCGAACTCGCCCTGTACCTGCCGAGCGCCCCCACCTGGGGCTACTGGCTGTTCCTGGTCCACGTCGCAGTGGCGATGGAGCTGGTCCTGCTCGCCCCGTTCATGAAGCTCGCCCACGCCGTCTACCGGCCGGTGGCGCTGTTCTTCGTCGCACTCGCGGCGGAGCGAAAGGAGACCGCGTCATGACCCAGACCCTCCCGCAGGTGGCGCACGAGCACCACGAGCGGATCCTTGTCCACGTCGATCGGTTGCCTCAGATGGCCGACGGACTCCTGACGCCCGATGCGGACACCGCCACCGCCGACGTCGTGGCGGCACACGCGTTCTTCGTCGGGACGCTCGTGCCGCACGTGGACGCGGCGGAGCGCAGCCTCTACCCGGAGCTGGAGCGCCTGTTCCAGAACCGCCATTCGATGGCGCCGATGCGCAAGGAGCACGACGAGATCCGCCGACTGGTCGGTGCGTACGGGACGCTCACGGCCGACGTAAAGGACGGGCGGATCTCGCTCGGACGGACCCTCGCGCTGCGGCGGGTCATCTTCCAGCTCTACGCGCTGCTCAAGGTCCACCTCGCGGAGGAAGACGCCTACCTGCGGATCATCGACCGCGGGGCAGGGGCGGAGATGGGCGACGCCATCGCCGCTGCCCTCGAGCACCCGATCGCCGGCTGACGAGCGGGGGCGGTAACTGCCGTCGGCATGCGGCAAGATGGGCATTGACCACCTGCGTGTCGGAGACCAGGGAGCTGCCATCGTGACCGCCCGGACCGGAGACCTGCCGCGCCGGCGTCGGCCGGAGACGGCCGTCGCGTCCGAGGGCGATGTCGTGGATGTCGCCCCGGTCGCCCAGGGGGCGGGCATCGCCTCGGCGCGTGACGCCTTGGGCATGCCCGTCCATCGCGGCTGGGCGCCCGTCGCGGCGCACCATCGCTGGCTCGAGCCGTTCGTCCTCATGTCACTGGCGAACGGCAACGCTCACGGGTACGGGATCGTGACGGCGCTCACGGAGGTGGGGATCAGCCTCGGGTCGACCGACGTCGGCCAGGTCTACCGGACGCTGCGTGACCTGGAGCAGGCGGGCCAGGTGGCGTCGTCCTGGGCGACCGGCTCGGGAGCGGCGCGCCGCTACTACACCATCACGGAGGACGGATCGCGTGCCCTCGACGAATGGGCTGCCGTGATGAAGGAGCGGCAGCGGCTCATCGCCGAGTTCGACGCCGCCTACCTCAACTGGGTGCTCGACCACCCGCGGGACGAGACCGGCACCTAGAGGCTCTCGGCCATGGCGTGCCCGAGGCTTCGTGCCAGGACGTCCTTCTCTGGGTCGCTCAGCCGGCGCTCGAGCACCTCGAGGTACAGCTCCTCCTCGGCGAGGTGGACCTTGAGCAGGGAGTGCAGCCGGTAGAGCGCGCGTCGAAGAGCCATGCCCTCCACGGCGCTCCAGGTGCAGGCGGACACGTGACCGCGATACTGCCCGAGCTGCTCGATCAAGGCGCACATGGAGCGGTGCTCCTCGCGCATCGGGGCGAGCGAATGGCGACCGCCCAGCTCTGCCTCGATCCTGTCGTACAGGGTCTGTTCGATCGTCTCCATGTGCGGCACGAGCTGGCCGATGACGAACAGGTACTCCTCCTCGAACAGCGCGTGGAGGGCTTCGCAGTCGACGTGGCCGACCATCTCGGCGAGCGTCTCCAGCCGATCCACGTGGGGCAGCAGGCGGGCGTGATGCTCCTCGCTCGTGGTGCGGAGCGAGATGAGCGTCTCGTCGCTCATCGCGTGGAATCGGCGCTCGCGCCTTGGCTCGCGAGCGCGGGGCGGTTCTCGGCAGCCACGCGGATCACCGGCGGGTGCTCGAAGTGCTTCTTGACGGTGCACTGTTCCGCCGCCCGCACGACGGCGTCGGCGTACTTGGCGGGGAACCCCTCGGGCAGCTCGATGATTACCTCGACGTCGCTGACGAGCCGAGTCGTCGGGTCCGTGGACATGCGCTGGACGAGGCGGATGCCGTCGGTGGAGATGCCGCGCTGCTGGCAGAAGCCGAGCACGTAGATGCCGGCGCAGGTCCCGATCGTCGACAGGAACGTCGCGAACGGCGTCGGGGCCGACCCTGCCCCGCCGCCTGAGGGCGGCTGGTCGCTGGGCACGACGAACCCGCCGAAATGGGCGTCGACGCGCGCGCCGCCCGGGAAGTCGATCGTCATCTCCATGCTGGTGATCCTTTCCCTACGTCGGTTGGCTACTGGGTTGCCGCGCCGGCCGCGACGAGATCGGCCATGGCGCCTCCATCGACGATGTCAGTGAATCCCGCGGCAGCCATCTGCTCGGCAGCCATCGCGCTCCGCCGTCCCGAGTGGCAATAGACGAGATACGCGGCGCCCTTGTCGAGCGTGGAGATGGTCGAGGCGAACTCGGCTCCCTCGACGTCGATGTTCCGTGCGCCGGCGATGTGCCCGGCCGCGTACTCCGCGGGCGTACGGACGTCGATGACCGTCCGGGCGTTGAGTATCGAGACGGCCGTCCCGGCGTCCACCTTCGTGATCGCCGGTCCGCTCGAGGTCGCACTGCCACACGCGGCGACCACGATCGCGAAGATCGCGACCAGGACGAGGACGGTCACTCGGCCCGCAAGGCTGTTCACGGGAGCCCTCATGCCTCGACCAGCCAATCCGCGATGTCACCAGCAGTCGGCACGCGCCCGTAGCTGACGACCGTGCCATCGATCACGAGGCCGGGTGTCTGGAGGACTCCCCGTGCCGCGATCTCGGCATAGTCCGTGACGTGGCGGACCTCCGCGTCGACCCCGACCATGGCCACGGCCTCGCGAGCGGCCCGCTCGACCCGAATGCAATTCGCGCATCCGGGACCCAGGACCTCGATCACCTTCATCCTGTTCATGCCTCCTCGGGCAGGGTGGGATCGGACGACGAGGGTCGTCACCCGAGGACGTCCTGGATGGCCGCAAGCGCCCGTGCGACCGCCGTCTCGTCGCGCTCGTAGTACTGGAAGCGGCCGTTCGACTCGTGCCGGATCGCGCGCACGAGGCCTGTCTCTCGCAGCTTCGCGAGGTGATTGCTGAGGTTGTTCTCGCGCTCCCCGAGCGCGGCCGCCATCTCGCACACGCAGTGCGGGCCGTCACGCAGCATCCGGAGGATCGACGCCCGGACGCGGTCACCGAGCAGGGAAGCGGCCGCTGCTGCCTCGGCGACGTCCGGTGCCTCGAGATTCAACCGGGGCTGAACAACGACTGGCAGGTCGGCGCGCATCAGGACGGCGTTCGCTTGAACATCTCACCATCGAATGTGTCAGCAAGGACTGAGATGTCCACGTGCCACCGGTCACGAATGAGGTGACCGACGGTCTCCTCTGGCTCGCGCGGGCCGTGCGTTCGCGAGGTGCCGTGGCCTGTTGGAGCCCTTTCGAGCCTTCGTTTGAGCACGATCCTGATCGGGAAGGGCCTTCTCGCCCCACGAGTCAGTGATCTGCTTGAACACCTTGCCCATGCCGGGGCGCATGAGGTCGCGTCGCTCGGCGTCCGTGTCGTGGTCGCGGCGCCGGATCCGGGCGCCCTCGCGCGGATCCAGGTTCTCAAGGCGGCGATCCTCGTCGTCCATGCGGCGATCCTCGCGCCGCCCGAGCGGTGCGTCAACTCCAACCCGCCCGCGGTCTGACATCCGGATGTCACGGCCCGGACGGGGCCGAGGACGGCTCGCGGTGGGGAACGGGGGTACCATCCGGCGACCGGGAGCATGAGGAGGGAGCATGCGCAACGCGCGCACCGCCGCGATGATCGTGGCCCTGTCGGTCGTGGTCGTCGCATGCGGGACGACCGGACCCACCGCCGGCCCCAACGGGTCCGCCGTCCCACCGTCGCAGGACGCGGCGAGTCCCGACGTGTCCGGCGCGCCGGGCCCGACGCCCGAACCGACACCCGTCGACGTGGCCGCCCTGACGGTCGCGACGCTTGCGAACCCCGCGCTGACGGCGACGGTCGCCTTGGCGGGTTCGACGAAGCTCGGCTCGACGATGACGACCGCGACCACCGGCACGATCGACATCGATGGACGCACGAGCCACCTCGTCCGGACGGACAAGGTCGGCAAAACGACGACGACCACGGAGACGATCACCGGCAACGGGACCCGGTACCTGAAGGTGAAGGGCGTCTGGACCAAGGCAGGCCCGTCGAACGACACGGAGCTGATCGCGGTGCTCCGCGCGATCCCGACGCTCACCGACCTCGGCGTCGAGGACAAGGATGGCGCCCAGCTCCACCATCTCCAGGCGACGCCCGTCCCCGCGGTACCCCAGGAGATGGCGCTCGAGACCAAGGGCATCACGAAGGTCGCAACGACGTTCGACGCGTGGGTCACGGACGCGGGCATCCCGGTCACCATGACGTTCGCCAGCACGTGGAAGCGGGCCGTGGGGACGAAGACCGTCGACGGCAGCAGGACCACCACCCTCGCGTTCTCGAATGTCGGGGGCGGCGTCAGGGTCACGGTGCCCACCGACATCTGGACGTTCTTCACCAGCACGCGCTACCGGTACCGGATCGGCTATCCGGAGGCATGGCAGGCGAAGGCCGGCGCCGGCCGGTTCGCCGACAGCTTCTACGGGGGTGCGCAGTACGTCTATGCGTCGCGCGCCCGGCAGACGAATGCCAACCTCGCGTTCATCACGAAGGGCATCCTGAAGAGCCTCAAGTCGATCACGGGCTACACGAACCTCAAGATCCTGTCCAACAGCAAGGCGAAGCTCGACGGCGTCACTGCCCGCCGGATCGAGTTCCGGGGCACCTCGTCGAGCGGCCGGGTCTACGGCCAGGCGATCTACGCGATCAAGGGCGCGGCCTGGTACTTCCTCGGGTTCGACGCCTACACCAAGCAGGACGACGCGTCCCGCGCGATGTTCACGACGTTCATCAGGACCTTCGACTTCCGGTAGCCGGCGCGACCTCTGGCATCCTTGGCGTCCCATGAGCGCTTCCC
>DASXVG010000020.1:0-51626 GCA_036504355.1 Candidatus Limnocylindrales bacterium | reverse complement strand
GGGGATCGCAATCTCCGTCGTGATCCTCGTCGCGTCGGGCGTGCTCCGCTCCGTGGCGCCGGGAGCGGAGCTGGTGCTGCTCGCGACCTTCGGCGTCGGGGTCGGCACGGCGGTCATTGGGCCGATCCTGCCGATGCTGGTGCGCGACCGGATGCCCGGCCACATGGTCGGCGGGACCTCCTCGTACGCGGCGGGCACGATCGTCGGCGCCGCGCTCGGTGCGGCCGTGGCGGTGCCCCTCGCCGGCGCGTTCGGCGGCTGGCGCGGGTCGCTGCTCGCCATCTCCGTGCTCTCCGCGGGCTGCGTGTTCGCGTGGCTCGCGATGGTCCGGCCGCGTCGCGCCGCGAGCGCGGGGATGCCCCAGCGGCGACGCCGCCGGCTGGAGCTGCCCCGGCTGCCGGTCCGCCGGCGTGTCGTCTGGGCGATCGGGCTGCTGTTCGCGCTCCAGTCGTGGCTGTTCTACGGGCAGACGGCGTGGCTTGCGTCCGTGTACGTCGAGCGGGGCTGGACGCCGCAGACGGCGGCCTTGCTCTCCGCCGCGGTCAACGTTGCGAGCCTCGTCGCGATCGTTGGCGTGCCCTGGGGCGCCCGCCGCGGGGTCTCGAGGCGCGCGATGCTCACCGCCGCGGCGGGCTCCTCGACGATCGGACTCGCTGGGGTCGCGATCGCGCCCGGGCCCGGGTTCCTGCGGGCCGCGCTCCTCGGGGCTGGCCTGGGCATGACGTTCACGCTCCTGCTCACCCTGCCGACGGACATCAGCGACGACCCGCGCGAGGTCGGCGGCGCGGCGGCGCTCATGTTCCTGGTGGGCTACCTGCTGGCGTCCCTCGCGCCATCGGTGCTCGGGGCGGTGCGCGATGCGACCGGGGACTTCGGTGCGAGCGTCTGGCTGCTCGTGGTCGTCGGCCTCGCGATGCTGCCGCTCTCGTGGAGCCTCAGCCCACACCGCCTCCGCCCGCCACGCGTCCGGGTCGTCACGCCGGCCTGAGCCCCGCGTCCCGTCACTCGAGCGCGACGAGGAACACGAACGCCCCTGCGGCCCGGTCCACGTAGGCCACGAACCCGCCGGCGAGGTCGACCGCGGTGGAGGCGTGCAGCGTGAACGACCGCCGCTCCCCGGTCGCGAGCGTGGCCGGCAGGGCAGGGGAGGCGACGAACGGGACCTCGGTGCCGTCCGCCGTGAGCAGCTCCCATGCTTCGGGATCGACGGGCCACTCGGCGGAGGCGGCGTACGCCACCTCGATCGTGACGGTGCGACTCCCGGTGCCGGCGATCGACCAGCGCTCGACCGAGGCGGTGCCGGCGTCGATGCCGTCGAACGCCACGACCACCGCCTGGCCACGTTCCGCGAGCATGGGCTCCGCACCCGGATCGACACTCTCGGCGACCACGCCACCGTCCGTCGGCCCCGGCGGCACCGACCCGCCCGGGTCCGTGAAGGGCGGCTGGGTCGGCAGCGCCTGGCGGGACGCCTGCGTGCGGGGCAGCACGGCGGTGGCGACGAGCAGGACCGCCACGACGCCGGTGATCGCCGCGACGGGCAGCAGCGCCCTGCGGACGGGCCGTTCCCCGGGGGCCGCCGCGGTGCCCAGGAGCAGCGTCGCGACGAGCGTCGTCAGCGGGACCGCCGCGACGATCCCGAGACTCCCGGCGAGCGTCCGCACGATCTCGGTCGCGATCTCCTCGTTGTTCCACACGAGCGCCGGCGGCTGGCGGGTGAGCAGGAGGATCACGAGCAGCGGGAGCGAGGCGCCGACGTACGCGAGGAACAGCGTGTTGACCGTCGCTCCGATGTGTGCCCGGCCGATCCCGAGGGCGCTGCCGAACAGGGTGCGTCCGCGGAGCGACCCGCGGTTGGCGAGCTCGTCCACGACAACCGCCTGGGTCACGGTCACGTCGTCGAGGACGCCGACCGACCCGAGGATGATCGCCGCAAGAAGGATGCCGCGGAGGTCGAGGCCGTTGCCGCCCTGGGTCACCAGGAATGCGAGGTCGGAGCTCACGTACGTAAACTGGGCCGCGGCCGTGGTCGCGGCGGCGAGGAGCCCGGCGACGGACAGCGCTCCAGCCGTGCCAAGGATCGCGGCCGCGCTCGGCCTCGACCAGCCTTCCGTCAGCAGGATCGTGGCTGCGGTGATCCCGGTCGCGCCGACGACCGCCATCGGCAGCGGCGGAACGCCCTGGAGGATCAGCGGCAGGATCACCTTGAGGATCACGACGACCGTCAGGCCGAGGGCGACGAGGGCGCGCACGCCGCGCCAGCCGCCCACGCCCACGACTGCGACCGCGAACAGGGCGACGAGCAGCTGGAGGGGCAGGATCCGCCATCGATCCGCGACCGCGACGTACGGCTCCGCATCCGCGGCGTTCTGCGTGATCGAGACGACGACCTCGTCGCCGGGCCGGTAGTCGGCGACGAGCTGGGAACCGCCGGGCCCTTCCATGAACGCCGTGAGCACGTCGCCGGCGCGCTCGCCCTCGATGATCTCGACGCGGGCGGTGTCAACGGGGGCGTTGCCGGCGTCGGTGCTCGACGGGTCGGCGGGAATGACCTCCAGGATGCGGCCGTGGAACGCCTGCACCGGAACGCTCGCGTCGGGTGACGCCGGCGCGAGGTCAGGCAGCAGCATCAGCACGAGGACGAGGAGGACTCCCCCCGCGATGACCGGGAGCTGGCGTCGTCCCTCGGTGATTGCGGTCATCGCGGGACAGCGTACCGGTCGCGTGGGGTCGAGGGACTGGTGCGGCGACGCACCGGTTCGGTGGCGGACCAGCTGTGGCCGCAGCTGTTCCAGGTCGCACGGGCGTCCGGGACGACGACAGTCGCGGCAGGCATCGACGTCGGGACCTCGATCCGCCTGGAGGACGGCGCCGCGTCGGCGGTCGGCGACAGCGCGGCGGTCGTCGTCGACGGCCGCCAGGCGCGCTGGACGAACGGCACCAACGGGGCGATCGGCGCGGCGTGGCTCGTGCTCGACAGCATCGTCGACGGGGACGCCGTCGCGCCCTGAGGATGAGCGACGCGGCGGTCAGTCGCCGCGGCTCGCCACCACGGAGAACGAGAGCGGCAGCCGGCCCCGCTCCTCTGGAAGGACGTCTCGGTGCCCGGCCCACCAGTCGACTGGATGCTCGGTCACGCGCTCGAGGCGCAGGCCCGCCCCAAGCAGTGCCGTGACGATCTCGCCCAGCGTCCAGGCGCGAGCGAACTTCAGCGCCTGGTCGTCCTCGGCGATGGACAGGCGGTCGATGTACTCGGGCGCCCAGCCCCGTGACGCCTCGGCTCCGCCGAAGTAGTCGTACTCGGTCAGCATCCAGCGCCCGTCCTCGTCCGCGTCGAACAGCCACTCCGCCGGGTGGCCGTCGAAGATCACCAGCCGGCCGCCCGGGGCGAGCAGGCGCCGCAGGACTGCTGCCCAGCGGTCGAGGTCGGCGAGCCAGATGATCGCGCCCCGGCCCGTGTACAGGAGGTCGGCCGTGCCGTCGAGCTCGTGCGGGACGTCGAGGACGTCAGCCTCGACCCACGTCGCAGGGGCACCGGTCGCGTCGGCGAGGCGGCGCGCGAGGTCGAGCATGCGCGGGCTGAAGTCGACGCCCACGACCTCATCCGCCCCCAGCCTCCACAGGGACAACGTGTCGCGGCCGCCGGCGCACTGGAGGTGGATCGCCCGACGGCAGCGGCCGCGCAGGTCGCCGATGAGGTCCTCTTCGACCGGGAACAGGTTCGAGCCCCCGCCCCTGATCAGCGCGACCGCCTCGTCGAACCAGCCCTCATAGCGCTCGGCCGCCTCGTCCCACGCGACGCGGTTGGCGGCGTGCCAGCCGGCGACGTCGTGCGCCTCCTCGTCGGTGGCAGGGCGGACAGTGCTGTCGGGGAGGGGATCCATGCGGCGATGGTATGGGTGGCCCGGTGCCCGTGTCCCGGGAATCGCGACGGCCGTCGTCACGCGACGACGGCCGATGGATCAAACAGGGGCCGGGCGCAGACACCGGCCCCGTCTGGCTGGCGATCCTGGGGCCTCGCCCCGGACCGCCGTCACCTGCCGGCGCGGGTGTCGGATGAGATATTCCCCGCGCGGGGTCGCGTCGCGATGTTCGAGGAGCCGCGCGATGCGTCTTCGCTCGCGGACAGCCGGCGTGACTCCTGCCAGCGTCGTTGCGAGCCCGGTCGAGAGACCGCCTGCATCGTCAAGTCCGACACCTCCCGGGACGCCTCCGTGCGAGGAGGGGAGTGAGGACCCCATTATGCGCGGCTTGGCAACCCCCTCCGACACCTCGGTCGAACGGGTGCCGGGCTACTTGAGGATGAGCTTCACCGTGCTCCAGTTGAGCCCGCCGAGGCTGTCCTTCGCGGTGACCTTGAGCCGCAGCGTCCCGGCGCTCGCGGTCGTCCTGGGCGTGATCTTCGCGGTCCACGTGGTCGTGCTGGTCTTCGTCATCGAGACCTTGCGGCTCGAGAGGCCCGGCTCGTAGATGATCACGACGGGCGTGGTCGACAGTCCCTCGGACGTGCGGGCGGTGACCGTGAACGCCTTGCCCCGGACCGCGGTCCTGACGGAGGTCGTGAGCCGGAAGGCGTCGGCAAGGACCGGCACCGCCTGCGTGGCGCCCTGGGTGCCGTTCGTGGCGCTGATCGTGATCCGGTAGGTGTCGCGAGGGGCGAACGTGCCGTCGTCCAGCTTGCCGTTCCACGCCCATGAGCCGGCACCCGCGGCGACCGCCCTGTCGGCGTACGCGGTGCGCACGGCGTCTCCAGCGGCGTTGCGGACGGTGACCGTGATGGTCGCGGGCGCGAGGAGGGTCCACGACGCCTTCGTCTTCGTGGCGAGCGTGTCGCCGTCCTGCGGGAAGAACTGGGTCGGCGTGCGCGTGAGGCCGGCGAGGGCGCCATAGACGTCCACCGCGATCGGAGCGGACGCGGGTCCGACGTTGCCCGCGGAATCGCGGCCGGCGAGCGTGATGGTGTAGCTCCCGTCGGGCACCGGCTTGCCTGCGTCGTCGCGGCCGTCCCAGGTCATCGCTCCGTCACCGGCCGTTGCCGCGGCGCTGATGGTGCGCACGACCGTCGTCGTGCCGGCTGCGGTCACCACGCCCGACAGGGCCGCGTCCTCCGATGCGGAGTAGGGGAGGGCGACGGTGTCGCTCACCCGGTCTGCGTTCGGCGTGACGGTGGGCGGGGTGGCGCCTTCGACCGGATCGGGCGTCACGACCGTCGGGGCGACGGTATCGATCGTGAACCGGCCCGTGCGGCTGGAGGTGTTGCCGGCGGCGTCGGTGGCGCCGAACTCGACCGTGTGGGCACCTTCCCCATCGACGACGAGGGAGGCTGCGGTCAGCGCGACCGGAGCGGCGCCGTCGACGGAAACGGTCCGGGTGGCCACGCCCGAGGTCGGGTCGCTGAAGGTCGGCGTGACGGTCACCGGACCGCGCCACATGCCGGCGACGTCGCCCGCGGTCCCGCCGTAGCCGATCGAGATGGCAGGCGCCTTGGTGTCGATCTTGAGCTTGAGGGCCTTCCAGGCCTCGCGGACGCCGGCCTTGTCGGTGGCACGGTACTCGAACGTGGGCGTCCCGTTGGTGGTGACCGTGGCGACGGTGTCGTACGTGTGGGTGGTTCCGCCGTCGACCCGCCAGCTGATCGACTTGACGCCGGACATCGCGTCCTTGGCCGTCAGCGTGATGTTGACAGCCGAGACGATCCAGCCGTTGGCGCCGGCCGTGGAGGCCTGGACCGCCTTGGTGACCGGCGGCGTGCCGTCGACGGTGAACGACCCGCTCTCGCTGGCCGACCCATTGCCCCAGGCGTCCTTGCCCCGCATCGACCAGCTGTAGACGCCGTCGGGGACGAGCGATCCGGCTCCGTCGCGGAGGTCCCATTCGAACCGGGTCAGGTTGCCCGTCGCGCTGCCGGACTTGACGGGCGCCCCCGTGGCGTCGCGCACGGTGTACGTCGCCTTGACGATCTCGGAGAAGCGGGGCGTGATGACCCACGCGTCGTACACCCCGTCGTCGTTCGGGGAGAGCCAGGCGTTGCTCTCGTCGAACGACCACAGCAGCGTGGCCGCGGAGTCGCGCGGCGCGACGCCCGTGGCTCGCACGAACCCTGTCGTCGAGGCCCCGAGCACCGTGGCGCTGAAGATCCTGGTGCCATCCGCCGCCGGGACGAGCTCCTCGGCCAGGCGCAGCCTGGTCGCGGGCGGCAGGACGATGCCGCTCGTGGCGGCGGGATCGGCGGCGGCCTCCGCCGTCGAGAACAACGGCGCGCCATCGGGGGCGACGACCTCGGCCGCGCCCGGCAGGACGAAGTCCGCCGGGTTCGCGCCCGTGTCCGGGTACGCGGTCCGGGTCACCCGGGACGCGGTCAGGGTCAGGTCGCCGATGAGCGAGCGATAGAACCCGGAGGGCGTGCTCCGGTCCGGGTCCATCTCGTACCGCAGGCCGGGCGTCCGCTGGGACGGATACGGGCCCACGAGGTTGTCGTGCCAGGTGGGCGCGGCCTTGAAGATGGCATCCATCGAGCGGCTCGTCGTGAACAGCTGCCGGATGTAGTTCACCGCGGGGTGCGCCGGATGACCCTCGGCGAACACGGCACGCGCGCCCGCGCCGATGAAGCCCGCCCCGTAGTTGTCGACGCGCTCCCTGGCTTGCGCGAACGTCCCCTGCGAGAGGCCGGGCTCCGTGTTGCCCGAGGCATAGCACAGGTGGTACAGGAGCACGACCGAGTTCGGCGCCAGGCGGATCGACGAGCGGAGGTACTCCTCGCCGTAGTACACGGTCTTGGTGCTGTCGGCGCCCGTGGACGGGTCGAGGCCGAGGCCGTCCTTCGTCTGGGTCTGGAACGGCGCATAGATGCTGGGCCAGCCGTTGCCGTGGCCCAGGTACACGAAGATGCTGGCGCCCTGCGCGGCCGCCTTGACCCGGGACCACGTCGCGTTCGGGGTGAAGAGCTTGACGACGTTGCTCGTGTAGCGCTTCGCCTCGGCCACGATGTCGTTTGCGTCGTCCTTGTAATGCGCCGTGTGGTCGCCGACCGGACCGACGACCACGACGACCTTCACCGTCGAGGCAGCGGCGGCCGGGGTGGCGGCCAGGGAGAGCGCGATGAACAGGGCAGCGAGGACGGCGACGAGAGCGCGAGACAACAGGTGGGGCTCCTGCGGGCAGCGGGGAAGGGCCGGTCTCCGCTGATCCTCCCGCCTCGGACGCGCCCCGGACACCGCGGAAAGGTCCCAGACCACACCAGTCCCATCGTCAGGGGCACGCTAGGCTGCGCGGCGATGGGAACCCCCGACCGGCATGGCCCCGCGCTCACGGCGGTGCGCCGGCTCCTCGCCGAGCATGGGCTGCCCGGAGATCGCCTGGAAGCGTGGAAGGACGGCTCCAACCTGCTCGTGCGGCCGGTGCCCGCGCCCGTGATCCTGCGGGTCGCGACGTTCACCGGCCGCGTCCGGGGAGACCCGATGCCCTACCTGCGGCGCGAGGTCGCGCTCGTGACCTGGCTCCACGGGCGGGGCGCGCCGGTGATGGCGCCGGCGGACGTCATGCCCGCCGGGCCATTCCTCGTGGACGGGTGGGGGATGGCCGCATGGCGGTTCGAGGAGCATGAGCCCGGGGTCGTGCCGGGCAGCGCGGCCACGCTCGCGGCGCTCGAGGAGCTCCACGTCGCGATGCGCGACTACCCCGGCGAGCTGCCGCTGCTCGGTCCGGTCACGGGGGATCTCGACCTGGCGCTCGCGTTCGCCGTGAACGAGGCGATCCTGGCGGCGGACGAGGCTGCCGAGCTGCGGGCGCGTCGCGATGTGCTCGTGCGGCGCCTCCTCGTTGCTGGCCCGGAGCGCATGGCGCAGCACGGCGACGCCTTCCCGCGCAATGCCGTCATCTCGCTGGGCGGCCGGGTGACGTGGATCGACCTCGAGGACGCCTGTCGCGGCCCGCGCGCGTGGGATCTCGCGGTCCTCGCCCGCAACACGGGCGACGCGGCCGTGTGGGCGGCGGCGGAGGCGGCGGTCGGGCGGGATGCCCTCGAGGCGGCATCGGCGTTGCGCGCGATCCAGTCCGATGTCTGGACGGCGCTCCACGACGCGCGGGTCGCTCGCGGCTGGTAGTGGGCTCGCGGTGGCGCCAGACGCCACTGCCCGAATCGTGACGCCGACCTGCGAAGGTCGACGCCGCGCGGATCCTGCCCCACCATGGCGGGAGATGGCCCGCCTCCGCGTGCGCTCCGGCGCCGACATCCACCTCGCCGACGCGTTCGACGCGCCGGGCTGTCCGCTGTGCCGCGAGCGGCGGCGGACCGAGGCCGCATACCTCGAGTCGATCCTCTCGGAGAGCGTGAACGACGTCACGTACCGCCAGGGCCTCGACGCCGCCCGGGGGTTCTGCGGGCGTCACTGCCGGGCGTTCCTCGATGCGGACCGGGCCCGGGCGGGGAGCCTCGGCGCGGCGATCCTCCTGCGGGCGACGCTCATCGCGAGGCTGCGCGACATCGAGGCGGCTGTCGGTGCCGGGGGCTGGTCGCGTTCGCGCAGGGTCGCGGACGCCAGGCGCCCGCCCGCGTGTCCGGCCTGCGAGCGGGTGGTGATCGCGGATGGGCGATCGGTGGAGACCGTCGTCCGGCTCACGGAGGATCCGGCGTGGGCCGAGGCGGCCGCCGGCGCGCCGTTCTGCCTCGATCACGTGCTCGCGCTGATGGACGTGCGGCCAGCGCCGGCCGGCTGGTCCGCGATCGAGGCGAGCCAGGTCGTCCGCCTGCGGACGCTGCGCGACCGGCTCGAGCGGTTCGCCCACGCGTCGGCACACGACCGGCGCCACCTCCAGACCGATGACCAGCGGCAGTCCGTGGACGAGGCAGCGGACGTGCTCGGCGGGCCGCGCCCGTCGGCGGGGTCAGTTGCCGACGAAGCCGCCGCAGCTGCCGGGGAGGCAGCTTCGCGGCCCGCCGCTCCGCCGTCCGCCGGCGGTTCCGCGCGCGCCGTCCTGCTGACGGGCGTCTACGGCGCGGGCAAGACGACGCTCGCCGTGGAGCTGGTCGACCGCCTCGCGGCCGCGGGCGTCCACGCGGCGGCCATCGATCTCGACTGGCTCGGCTGGTACGGCGCGCCGACGTCCTGGGACGAGCACGAGGACCCGCGGATCACCCTCGAACACCTCGCGCTGCTTGCGTCGAGGTACCTGGGCCTCGGCGTCGAGCGGCTCGTGCTGGCGGGCTCGATGCCGGCCGGGACCCGGGAGCGGTACGCCGACGCCGTCGGCGTCCCGCTGACGGTCGTCGGGCTGCGGGTGACCGCAGAGCTCGTCCGGCGCCGCCTCGAGGGAGAACCCAACGCCTCCCGCGCCGGGGACCTGGCCGCGGCCCGCGAGCAGCTCGAATCGAGCGCGCCCGGGCCCGGCGTGGCCGACGAGGTCGACTGGGCGATCGACGCGGATGCCCCGGTCGGCGACCTCGCCGCAGACGTTCTCGGGCGGCTCGCGTGGCTGCCCGAAGACCCTTCGGTCGGCGGACCGGGTACGGTATGACGCTCCCCACCACCTGACCTGGAGACGTCGTTGCGCCCGATCCGAATCGCCGCCCAGATCCATCCCCAGCACGGCCCGTGGTCCGAATTGCGTCGCGCGGCCGTCGAGGCCGAGGAGCTGGGCTACGACATCGCCTACAACTGGGACCACTTCTTCCCGCTCTACGGCGATCGCCAGGGTCCGCATTTCGAGTGCTGGACGGTGCTCGCGGCGTGGGCCGAGGCAACGAGCCGGATCGAGATCGGGCCGCTCGTGACCTGCATCGGCTATCGCAACCCGGCGCTGCTCGCGGACATGGCACGGACCGTCGACCACGTGAGCGGCGGCCGCATCATCCTCGGTCTCGGCGCGGGGTGGAAGCAGCGCGACTACGACGAGTACGGCTACGACTTCGGCACCTTCCCGTCGCGGCTGCGAGACCTCTCGAAGGCGATGCCGATCATCGAGGACCGCCTCTCGCGCCTGAACCCGCCGCCCCTGCGGGAGATGCCGATCCTCATCGCCGGGGTCGGCGAGCAGGTGACGCTGAAGCTCGTCGCCCGGCACGCGACGAGCTGGCACGCGTCGTTCCCGGATCGGCCCGACGAGCTGGTGCCCAAGGTCGCGGCGCTCCGGCGCCACTGCGACGCCATCGGCCGCGATCCCAGCGAGATCGAATGGGGCCTGGGCATCGAGCCGGACGACATCGACCGCTTCCTGCGCGAGGACGCGGACCGCTACGTCGAGCTGGGCTTCACCCAGTTCACGCTCGGGTTCAACGGCCCGGCGTGGGCCGTGGAGCGAGGGCAGGACGTCCTCGCCTGGCGCGACGACCGAAACCGCGACCGGACGACCGGGTAGGCCTCAGCCCCCGGACACCGCCGGGATCACGTGGAGCTGGGCGCCGGGCCGCACCGGCGTGTCCAGGGCGGCGAGCTGGCCGTCGACGAACAGGTTGAGGTGACGCCGGATGCTCGGCCCGGCGTCGAGGACCCGGTTCGCGAGCCCCGGCACGCGCGAGTCCAGGTCGCGGATGACCTCGAGCACCGTGCCCCCGGTCGCCGGCATCCGCTTCTCCGAGCCCGGGAACAGCGCGACCAGCGACCGTGGCAGGTGGACCGTCGCCGGCGCGGCCGTGTCAGTCAACGACGAGGGTCTCCACGCTCCAGATGGGCGGCAGGTTGTCCGCGACCTTCGACCAGGTGACTCCCTCGTCGGCCGAGCCATAGAGCTGCCCCGTGCTCGTCCCGAAGAACACGCCCACCGGGTCGAGCCGGTCCACCGCCATCGCCTCGCGCAGCACGCCCACGAACGCGTGCTCCTGGGGCAGCCCGTCGTCGCCCCGGATCCAGGTGTCGCCACCGTCGTTCGTCCGCCACACGGCCATCGCGCCGCCGGGCATCATGCGGCCCTCCTGGGGGTCGGTGAGCGGGATGTTCCACGCGGTCATCGGGTCTCGCGGGTGGGCCGCCATGACGAAGCCGAAGTCACTGGGAAGCGACCCGGTGATCTCCTCCCACTGCGCGCCGCCGTCCGCGGAGCGGTAGACGCCGCAGTGGTTCTGCTGGTACAGGCGCTCATCGCCGTCCGCGAGCACCAGCTTGTGCACGCACTGGCCGAAGTCCGGGTACCGGTTCTTGGGGTTGAACTCCGCGCGGGTGCCCTTGTTCCTCGTCTGCCATGTCGCCCCGCCGTCGCGGGTCTCGAACACGCCGACGGAGCTGATCCCCACCCACATCCGGTTGGCGTCGCCGGGGTGGGGGATGATCGTGTGCAGGATGAGGCCACCCGCGCCGGGGCCCCACTCGGGGCGGCTTGGGTGGTTGGTGAGGCCCTCCACGTGCTGCCACGTGGCCCCGCCGTCCGCGCTCCGGAACAGGCCCGCCGGATCCACACCCGCGTAGACGCCGTCGAGGCCGGCCGTGACGTTCCAGACCTTGGCGACCTTGGGGCCGGCATCCCCGTACGTGAGCCCCTCGCTCGAGTGGGTCCAGGTCGCGCCCAGGTCGTCGCTGCGGAACACGGCCGGCCCGAACCACGGGCTGCCGGCGCCGGCGTACAGCGTGTTCGTGGCGCGATCGACGTTGATGTCGTGGATCGGCCAGCCGTCGCACAGTGGCCCCCGGATGGACCACGCCTTGCGGTCGGCGTCCGACTCGAGGATGAAGGCGCCCTTGGGCGTCCCGACGAGGAGCAGGCAGCGGGTCATCGGTTTCCTCCGGGCTCGGGGGGCGGAGCTGGTTCGTGCAAGCCTACGCGGCAACGCGCCGGGCGGTTGAGTGGCCGAACGATCGCATCCGTACATGTCGGGAGCCGTCGTGATTGACGAGCATCGTGGCCCGACCACGCGCGGCAGCGGGTGGATCAGTGCTCGTGCGGCGTGAGCCCGTGGAGCCGGCGGATCAGCGCGTGGACCATCGGCACGGCCATCTCGGGGTGTTCCTCGAGCAGCGTCCGGAACTCCCACGCGGGGAGCAGGATGCACGTCAGCTCGTCCTGGGCCACGACCGTCGCCGTCCGCGCGTGCTGCTCCACGAGCCCGAGCTCGCCGAAGAACTCGCCCGGTCCGAGGGCCGCGACCGGGACACCGTCGTCGTGCCGCACCAGCGCATGTCCGGAGACCACGAGGAACAGGTTGAGCGAGGTGTCGCCCTCGCGCACGACGACGTCGCCGGGGGCGAACGTGCGGCGTCGCGCATTCGCGAGCACCTTCGCCCGATCCTTCTCCCTGAGCGCTGCGAGCAGTGGGATGTCGGCGGCGTCGTCGTTGGACATCGGTTCTCCAGGGGCGTGGGCTGCCCGGGCGCGCCGGGCCGTCGCTCGATGGATCGGAGCATCCCAGACCCGGGGGACCGGTGCAAGGGCGTCGGCGGCCGGCTGCGGCTGCGCGACGAACGGCGTGAGGCGTCGCCCGGCCCCGGCGGTCGTCTACAGTGTCGGCGTGCGGTCGCGCTCGGCCGGCGTAGCGGAGGCCAGGACCCGGATGACGGCGGCATCGCGACGGTGGGGGTCGTTGTCCCCGACGTACGTGCTCGTGTTCGTCGCGCTCGGGGCGGCGCTCAACATCGTCGGCGCCTACGCGGCCACGGCGACCGGCCTGCTCATCTTCCTCGACGCGGTCGGCACCTGCCTCGTCGCGCTCGTCCTCGGCCCGTGGTGGGGCGTGCTCACGGCCGCGCTGACGGGATTTGCGATCGTGCCGATCAGCGGCCCCGGCAACGTCCCGTTCGCGCTCGTGGGCGCGGCCGCGGCGCTCGCCTGGGGCTACGGCGTTCGTGACCTGCGCATGGGGCGAAGCGCAGCGCGCTACTTCGTGCTCAACCTCGGCGTGGTCATCGTCGTCGCGACCGTCGCCACGCCGATCGTGCTGTGGCTCTTCGGGGGCGCGACGGGGCACCCCTCGGACGTCATCACCGCGGCCCTCGCGAGCCTCGGTCCGGTCGGAGCGGTGTTCACGGACAACATCCTCGTCAACCTCGTCGACAAGGTCCTGACCGGGTATCTCGCGCTCGCCGCGACGCGCGCCCTGCCGGCGCATCTCGTCCAGGGTGCGACCCTTCCGGGGGGCTCCGGCAACGCGTGGATCGTGGTCGCCGCGACGGGGATCGCGATCGCCGTGGTCACGCTGGTCGCGCTGCGGGCGATCGGCGTCTGACAGCCGGGTGCCCGCCCTCGTCACGATCCGCGACCTTGTCGTTCGCTGGCCGGACGGGACGGACACATTCGGCCGGGGGCCGTTGCGGGGCGTCACGCTCGAGATCGGGGCGGGCGAGCTCGTCGGCGTCATCGGCCTGCCGGGCAGCGGTGCGAGCACGCTCGCCGCGTGCCTCAGCGGCATCGTGCCGCGGCTGACGCACGCCGATCGCGAAGGCGTCGTCGCGGTCGCCGGGCGGGACCCGGAGGTCGTCGGTGTCGCGGACATGGCTCGGGTGGTCGCGACCGTCCTCGATGACCCCGAGGCGCAGGTGACCCAGCGAACGGTGCTCGACGAGGTGGCGTTCGGGCTCGAGAACCTGGGATATCCGGTCCGGGAGATCGAGGCGCGGGCGGCCGACGCCCTGACCCGCGTCGGCCTGTCCGGGTTCGAGGACCGTGACCCGCTGACCCTGTCCGGCGGCGAGCAGCAGCGATTGGCCATCGCCTGCGCCATCGCGATGCGACCTCGGGTGCTCGTGATGGACGAGCCGACCGCCAACCTCGATCCACCGGCCGCGCGCGCGGTCCTTGCGCTCGCCCGCGAGGCCGCAACCGGTCCGGACCCCGCCGCGGCGATCGTCGTGTCCGGGGACGTGGAGCTCCTGGCCGGATGGGCGACCCGCATGCTCCTGTTCGACGACGGACGGCTCATCGGGGATGGGTCACCGGAGGTCGTCCTCGCTGCATGCGCCCGAGCGGGCGTGGGCCCGCCGGCCCCCGTCGCGACCGAGCTCGCGGCGCGGCTCGATGCGGCCGGCGACACCCTCCCCGTGACGGTGAAGGGGTTCGTGGCATGGCTCGCGGACCGCGCGTGATCGGGCCGGCCGGCGACGTGGCCGAGGGGCCGACGCTCGCGATGCGGGACGTCTCGCTGCGCTACGCCGGCGCGGCGTCGACCGCGATCGAGGATGTGTCGCTGGTCGCGCAACCCGGCCAGGTGATCGCCGTCGTGGGGCGGAGTGGATCCGGCAAGTCGACGCTTGCCCGCCTCGTCACCGGACAGCTCCGGCCGACCCGGGGCGTGATCCACGTCTGCGGTCTCGACACGACCGCCGTCACCCCCACGGTCGTCGCCGGCCGGGCCGGCCTGGTGTTCCAGAACCCCGACCACCAGCTCTTCGCCCGCTCGGTCGCCGACGAGCTCCGCCTCGGCCCGCAGCACGCCGGAGTCTCCGGGCCCGAGACCGATGATCGGGTGCGAGAGGCGGCGTCCGCGCTCCAGCTCGAGGACGTGCTCGGCGCGCACCCGGCGATGCTGTCGATGGGCCTGCGCAAGCGGGTCGCTGTGGCCGCGGTGCTGACGATGCGACCCCGGCTCCTCGTCATCGACGAGCCGACGACGGGTCGGGACGCGCGCGAGGCGGGGTGGGTGGCGGACGTCGTGCGCACGTTCGCGGCCTCGGGGGGCACCGTCGTCGTCGTCTCGCACGACCTGGCCCTCGTGGCGAACACCGCGAACCTGGTGCTCGTCCTGGCGGCCGGCCGGGTCACCGCCTCCGAGTCGCCGGGCGTCATCCTCGCGGACGAGGCGCTCCTTGCGGCCGCGGGCCTGGAGCCGCCACCGCTCGTCCGGCTCGCGCTCGCACTGGACCTGGGCACAGGCGGAACGGCCCCGCTGACGATCGACGAGGTCGAGCGTGCGCTTCGAGCACGACTGGGGTGGAGGCCGCAGCCGTGAGCATCTCTCCTGCGGGGCCGGCGGCACACGCTCGCTGGCTGGTGCGGCTGAGCCCGATCCCGAAGCTCGCGTGGATGGTCGCCGGGGTCGCCTTCGCGCTCGTCACCTACGCGCCCGGCCCGCTGCTCGTGGTGACCGCAGCCTCGAGCGTGCTCGCAGCGGCGTCGGGGATCGGGCTGCGATTCGCGCGCGCGATCGCCGCCTTCATCCCCCTCGTCGCATCGATCGTCGTGCTGCAGGCACTCGCGCCCGGGTTCTGTCGTCCCGGCTGCGAGCCCCTCGCCAGCCTCGGCCCGTTCACGGTGTATGCAGACGGGCTCGCCCGGGGCCTGTCGCTCGTGGCGCGGCTCGTCGCCCTGCAGTCCGTCGCGTTTCTCGTGATCCTCAGCACGGAGGCGCCCGACCTGTTCGCGGCACTCGACCGGCTGCGGGTACCCCGGCAGTTCTCGTTCGCCGCATCGATGACCCTCCTGTTCGTCCCGATCCTCCGGCGCGAGCTCGATCTCGTGCTCGGCGCGCAGCGTGCGCGAGGGCTCCGGGCATCCGGGCCCGCGGCGCTGGGACGGGCGCTCGTGCCGGTGATCGTCGCGGCCGTCGGGCGCGTCGAGCGGGTCGTGATCAGCCTCGAGACGCGGGGGTTCGGCGGGACCACGCCCCGGACGTCGCGCCGCGTGGTCGCCTTCGGACGGGTGGAGGCGGCGCTCGCCATCGCGGGCATCGTCGCCGGCGGGGCCGGGGTGGCGGCGGGCCTCGCCTGGTGGGGAGCCGGCACGCAGCCCATCACGCTGGCGCCGGGGCCGGCGGTCGCGATCGTCGTGGTCGCCCTGCTCGCGTTCGCCATCGTCATCGGCCGGGCGATCCGGCTGGTGGTGCGGGCGTGATGGCTGCGGACCCCGCGATGCGGCAGACTGCGCGCCATGAACGAGTCCATCGCCCGGCCCGACGCGCCACGCCCCGCGCCGATCGTCGGCTGACCGTGGCAGCACGTCGCTCGACGCCCGGGCAGCCCGCCGTGCCGAAGGCGTGGCGTCGCGAGTCCGGCACCTACGTGTCGTCCGACGGACGGTTCGCGATCGAGTCCGGCGGCGCCGGGCGCTGGTTCGTCACGGACCGCGGATCACTCGACGAGCTGGGCCTGGCGCGAACGCTGGGCGCCTTCGACACGCTCGACGCTGCGAAGGCCGCCGCGGTCGACCGGCGGGAGCAGGGGAGCGAGGCGTCGCCGCTCGCCGCGCGGCTGGCGGCCGCGAAGGACCGCCCGCCGGCGGGGTCGACGCGGAAGCGGAAGCCGACGGGCCGGACGAAGCTGGCCGACGCGGCTGACGATGGCGGCCAGGCGGCGACCGAACCGGAACCGACGCCCGAGCCGGAACCGGCGGCCGACCCGGAGCCCCAGCGAACCTGGTTCGACGAGCTCGGCGACACCGACCCCGGCGCGGCCCGCGCAGCCCGCCGCGCCATCGACGCGCTCGAGCGCCACGGCATCGGCGGGGCGGACGCCCTGGTCCGCCGCGATGTGCTGGGGCGTCAGCCGGCGGTCGCCGCGCGTCTCCTGGGTCATTCGCTCGCCCTCGCGCTCCGCGACCGACTCGACCCGAGCGGCCTCGCTCGCGACGCCCGTGCGGCGATCCCCGGACCGCTGCGCTCCCTCTCCGGCGTCGACGAGGCGGCGCTCGCCGCCTACACGGCGTTCGTCGCGGCACGCGTGCTCGAGGCGACGCTCGACGTCGTGGCATCGGCGGAGAAGGCGGACGGCGCGGCCGCCGACCTCCCGGGCTGGCGACTGGTGGAGCGACCCGGCGCACGCGACGCCGGCGACGGCCCCCCGCGCCGACTCATCGTGACCGCGGCCGACGTCACGGCCGACTGACGGACGGCGAGGTCACGCGGAACGGTCCTCGCGTTCCATGATCTCGCGGTAGATCAGCCCGCCGAGCACGATCGTCAGGAACAGGATGAACGCCGCCGCGAGCGGACCGGTGCCCGAGGCGAGCAGCTGCTGTCCCATCGGGACCATCACGACCCAGCTCACCAGGCCCATCACGAGGGCGGCGACGATGAGGGACCCGATGAAGATCCCCACGCGCCGCAGCACCGAGAGCACGAGCTCCACCTGGCACCCCACCCTGCCGAACCGGGAACCGAGCATCCTCCAGCGCCGGGTGCTCCGTCAAGCGGGCGACGCGACCGCCGGCTCCTCGCCCTCGAGGGCGGCCTCGATGAGCGCCTCGCGGCGCTGGTACAGCGACCACTCGAGCCCGGCCGGGTACCAGTGCGGGCGCAGCTGGCGCAGGATCGCCGGGTGGAGGGTGCCCAGCTCGTGGCGCGCGTGGTCGCGCGACTCCTCGAGGGTCGGGACGTCATACACCCGCCGGCCGCCACGGAACACCGGCACGAGAACCTCCCTGGCGGACCACGTGGGCTCGACGGTCATGCGGTGGTGCGAGTCGGCCGGGTCGACGATGACCCGCGACCCGTCGACCGGGTGCAGCTCGTCCCAGATCATGTCCGCGCGAGCGGTGCCGTCCCCGTCGTAGAAGCGCCGAACGCCGAGCTTGCCCGGGACGGTGATCTTGGCGGTGTCGGAGCTCACCTTGACGGGCGTCCGCCAGCCATCGCCGTCCTGGATCGCCGTGAGCTTGTACACGCCCCCGAGCGCCGGCTGGTCGAAGCAGGTGACGAGCTTCGTGCCCACGCCCCACACGTCGATCCGCGCCCCCTGCGCCTGGAGCGACTCGATGGTCTCCGGGTCGAGGTCGTTGCTCGCGACGATCTGCGTCTCCTCGAACCCCGCGGCGTCGAGCATCTCCCGGGCCCGTGTCGACAGGTAGGCGAGGTCGCCGGAGTCGAGGCGGATGCCGGCGAGCTTGTGCCCGCTCTCGCGGAGCCGGCCGCCGGTGTCGATGGCGTTCGCGACGCCCTCGACGGAGTCGTAGGTGTCCACGAGCATCACCGCGTTGCCGGGCATGACATCGGCCCAGGCGTCGAACGCCTCTTGCTCGGTGGCGAACGAGAGCACCCAGCTGTGGGCGTGGGTGCCCTTCACCGGGATCCCGAACAGGCGGCCGGCGAGCACGTTCGAGGTCGCCGAGCAGCCGCCGAGGTACGCGGAGCGCGACGCCGTGAGGCCGCCGTCGGGGCCCTGCGCACGGCGCAGGCCGAACTCCAGCACCGGGGCGCCGCCCGCGGCGAGCATCACGTGGGCGGCCTTGGTGGCCGCGAGGGTCGGGAAGTTCACCAGGTTGAGCAGCGCGGACTCGAGGAGCTGGGCCTCGAGCAGCGAGCCCGACACCCGCAGGAGCGGCTCGTGCGGGAACACGACGGTGCCCTCGGGCACGGCATCGACGTCGACGTGCAGCCGGAGATCTGCGAGGAAGTCGAGGAAGGCCCGCTCGAACAGCGGCTTGTCGTCGGTCCCCGGGAGCCCCTCCAGATGGGCGAGCTCGGGCGCCGTGAACCGGAACTGCTCGATGAACGCGATCAGGCTCGCGAGGCCGGCCGCGATCGTGAACCCGCCCCCGAACGGCGCCTGACGGAAGCTGAGCGTGAAGATCGCCCGGTCCTCGGTCCGCCCGAGCTTCCAGTAGCCGGCGGCCATCGTCAGCTCGTACAGGTCCGTCATCGTGGCCGGCGGCACCTGGTACCCGGGCAGCGGCGAGCCTGTGCTGGTATCGGTCATCGGGATCTCCTCGCGTGCACGGGCCCATCGTGGCGCATCCGGCACCGCGGTGCGACGTGGCGCCGCGCGCCAGCGTGGCATGATCGGCCGGATGGACCCCCAGCCGACGATGCCCACCGGCGCTCGGGACGTCGCCGACCGTGTCCGCGCCGTCGGTGGCGTGCCCTGGCGCCGCCTGTTCGGCTACCTGCGCCCGCATCTCCAACCGTTCTCGATCGCGATCGTCGGGCTGCTCGTCGGGTCGGGGCTCGCGCTGGCGGTCCCGCTGCTGATCGCGGGCCTTGTCACCCAGGTGGTGGCGGGAGGCGACAACGCGGGGCTCGACCGCCTGATCCTCGGGCTCGTCATCCTGTTCCTCGCCCAGTCGCTGGGCGGCCTGGTGCAGTCGTACTTCCTGGGCGTGGTGGGGGAGCGGGTCGTCGCCCGGATGCGCGGTGAGCTGTTCAACAGCCTCGTGACCCTGTCGCTCGACTTCCACGGCCGGAGCCGCGTCGGCGAGCTGGTGTCCCGCCTGTCGTCCGACGTCACGCTCATCCGGACGATGCTGACCCAGACGACGACCTCGCTCCTGTCCTCGCTCATCGGGCTCATCGGGTCCGTGGTGATCCTGTTCACGCTCAGCCCCACCCTCCTGTTCATCGCGCTGCTGCTGGCTCCTGCCCTGATCGCGGTCGCGATCATCTTCGGGCGGCCGCTCCAGCGGGTCGCGACGCAGGTCCAGGACTCGATCGCGCACAGCACCGCGACCGCGGAGGAGGCCCTGGGCGGGATCCGCGTCGTGAAGAGCTACGTCCGCGAGGCGTACGAGGAAGCACGCTACGCCGGCGACCTCTCGAGCGTCGTCGCCTCCGGCACGCGCCTCGCGCTGTGGCGGGCCCTGTTCGGGGCGCTCATGGGGTTCCTCGGCTTCGGCGCCATCGCCGTCCTGCTGTGGTACACGGGCCACGAGGTCATCGCGGGCCGCCTGTCGATCGGGACGCTGACCGGGTTCCTCCTGTACGGCGTCACCATCGGGGCGAGCCTCGCGACGATCGCCGGCCTGTACGGCCAGCTGCGCGAGGGCACCGGCGCCGTCCAGCGGGTGTTCGAGATCATCGATACCGAGCCGACGATCGTCGACGCGCCCGACGCCGTCGCGCTTGGACGGCTCACCGGAAGGATCGAGCTGGACGAGGTGACGTTCGCGTACGACGGCACGCACGCGGTCCTGCGCGACATCGCGCTCGACGTGCCGGCGGGCGAGGTGCTCGCGCTCGTGGGCCCGTCCGGGTCCGGGAAGACGACGCTCGTCGGCCTCATCCCGCGGCTGTGGGACGTGACCCGGGGCTCGATCCGCGTCGACGGCACGGATGTCCGCGGCGTCACGACCGCGAGCCTGCGGGCGCAGATCGGGCTGGTGCCCCAGGAGGCGACGCTGTTCGGCGGCACGATCCGCGAGAACATCCGCTACGGGCGGCTGGACGCGACCGAGGACGAGCTCGTGGCGGCGGCGCGGGCCGCGAACGCCCACGACTTCATCAGCGCCATGGAGCACGGCTACGACACCCCGGTCGGCGATCGTGGCCAGCGCCTGTCCGGCGGCCAGCGGCAGCGGATCGCGATCGCGCGGGCGATCCTCAAGGACCCGCCGATCCTCCTGCTCGACGAGGCGACGAGCGCGCTTGACAACGAGTCGGAGCGGCTGGTCCAGGAGGCGCTCGACCGGCTGATGCAGGGCCGTACGACGCTGATCGTGGCGCACCGCCTGTCGACGATCCGGGCCGCGCACCGGATCGCGGTCCTCGACGACGGCTGGCTCGTGGAGCTCGGCAGCCATGACGAGCTGCTGGCGAAGGACGGGCTGTACGCGCGACTGTGGCGGCTCCAGTTCAGCGAGGCGCTGCTGGCGGGCGTTTGACGGCCCGGCGACGGGACCCCACGCTCTGTGGGTGCGCTATCGCCGGTTCCTCGCGCTGCTGCTGGCCATCGGGCTGGGGCCCGCGGCGTGCAGCCCGGCACCGGTCCCGGCCACCGCAGTCGGCGCCACGCGCGGCCCGACGGGACCCGGCCCCGGACCGACGGCGTCGCCACCCGTGCCCGGTCACGAGCTGTACGGGCTCCTGCCGTACTGGGAGATGCGCGACGACATCGCGGGCCACCTGCGGGACACACCGCTGACGACGCTCGCCCTGTTCAGCGTCACCCACACGGGCAAGGGCGCCCTCAACACGGGGCAGCGGGGCTACCGGCTGATCACGGGGGACACGGGCGCCACGCTCATCCGCGAGGCCCACGAACGCGGAACGCGGGTGGAGCTCGTCTACTCGAGCTTCGGCACGAAGCGGAACCGGGCGCTGTTCGAGAGCCTCGACCGCCAGGACGTGCTGATCACCGGCCTCGTGGACCTCGTCCGTACCACGAAGGCTGACGGCGTCAACGTCGACGTGGAGGCCCTGGATCCCACGCTCGTGCCCGCGTATGGCGAGTTCGTGCGCCGGCTGCGCGATGCGGTCCGGGCGGCAGACCCGGCTGACGAGGTGTCCGCAGCCACGGGTGCCGGGACGCTCGGCGCGGCGATGGCCGTGGCGGCCGCCGATGCGGGCGCGGACCGGGTCTTCCTCATGGGCTACGACTACCGGGTCGCGGCGTCGTCCCCGGGCGCCACGGCGCCGCTCGACCGGTCCGATGGCGGGGACCGCAGCCTCCGCTGGTCGCTCGACCTGTACCGGGCCCTCGGCGTCCCGGCGGACCGGCTGCTCCTCGGCCTGCCGCTGTACGGGATGACGTGGCCGGTGGCCGGCCCCGTCGTCGGCGCGCCCGAGACGGGTCGGGGCGACGCGTGGATCCCACGCCAGCACACCGACGTGCTCCTCGACGCGTCGATCACGCCGCTGCGCGACCCGACCGAGCAGGTGGACGTCTACCTCGGGGCGTCGGATGGCTCGTGGGGGGCGCCCGCGCCAGGGACGTCGCTCACGCCGGCCCAGCAGGCGCGGACCTGGACCGCGATGTACGTCGACTCGCCGGCGACACTCGCGACCAAGATGGCGCTCGCGAACGAGCGGGGCCTGGCGGGCTCCGGCTTCTGGGCCATCGGGTATGAACGCGGCCTCTCCGGCTATCGCGAGCTCATGGCGGCGTTCGTCACGGGCGACCCGCTGCCCTGACCTGCGCGGGGGTTGACAGGCCACGCTCGCTCTGGTTACATAGCCAACATCTTCTATAATCCATACGTTATGGAGTGGCAGTGAACCAGCTGGACTCGGTCTTCGGCGCCCTCGCGGATCCTACGAGGCGGGCGATCCTCGCACAGCTCGTGCAGGGCGACCGCACGGTGGGCGAGCTCGCGGCGCCGTTCGCCATGTCCCAGCCCGCCGTCTCGCGGCATCTCAAGGTGCTGGAGTCGGCTGGCCTCATCACGCGCTCCCGGCGGGCGACAGCCCGGCTGAGCCACCTCGAGGCGGAGCCGCTCCGCGAGGCATCGGACTGGCTGGCCCGCTACCGGCAATGCTGGGAGGAGCGCTACGAGCAGCTCGACGACCTGCTCGAGACGCTCAAGGAAGCGGCGTCCCCGGACGCCCCGAGCAAGGAAGGACGCGTCCCGTGACGACCCGCACCGCCACCACCATCCAGGTCACCGCCGAACCCGGGCTGCCGTTCGTGGGCACGGAGCGTGTCCTCGACGCGCCGCGCGACCTCGTGTTCCGCTGCTTCGCGGAGCCGGAGCTGCTGCGCCGGTGGCTCGGACCGAAGCGCCTCGAGATGCGCATCGACGCGTACGAGTTCCGGGACGGTGGCCGCTGGCGCTACGTCCACGTCGAGGAGGACGGGACCGAGTACGGCTTCCACGGCGTGTTCCACGGGCCGCAGACGCCCGACTCGATGACCCAGACCTTCGAGTTCGAAGGCGCACCGGGCCACGTCTCGCTGGACCGGATGGAGCTCGTGGACCTCGGTGACGGCCGGACGCTCGCCCGTTCCCATTCGGTCTTCCAGTCCGTCGGGGCCCGCGACGCGATGGTCGAGCACGGCATGGCCGATGGGATGGAGCAGGGGTTCCAGAAGCTCGAGACCCTGCTCGACGAGCTGCGCGTGCAGGGCCGGTGAGCGCGATGGAGTTCAGGCTCGAGGTCGTCGTGGTCCCGGTCACCGACGTGGATCGCGCCAAGGCGTTCTACGAGGACGGCTGCGGCTTTCATGTCGACGTGGACCATGCGCCGTCGCCGGCGTTCCGGGTCGTGCAGCTGACGCCGCCGGGGAGTGGCTGCTCGGTCACGATCGGCACGGGCGTCGCCGCGATGGAGCCGGGATCGCTCAAGGGCCTGCAGCTGTGCGTCGCCGACATCGATGCCGCGCACGCGCTGTACGCCGGGCGCGGCGTGCCGGTGACACCGGTGCGCCACCACGACGGCACCGGGTTCGTCGACGGCAAGGGCGACGAGTGGAACTCGTTCTTCTTCTTCGACGACCCGGACGGCAACTCGTGGGCCGTCCAGGAGAGCCCGACGATGCGCGCGGGCGCGGCAGGGTAGGGGAACGACCGCCGGATGGTCTCAGGCCAGCGGGGCCCGCGGGTCCCGCAGCCCGAGCATGCGGGCGACCTCCAGCGTCGCGGGCCACGCGCCGCGATCCTGGTTGCACAGCACCACGATCGTGACGCCCGCGTCGAGGTGGTGGGCGACCGTGCACGCGACGCCCGGGTCGGACCCGCCATGGCCAACGACCGTCACCCGGCCGTCCTTCATGCCAAGCAGGCAGCCGTAGCCGTACTGCTCCGGGTCGCCCGTCGAGGACGCGTGGGGCCGGAGCATCGCCGACAGCAGCTCCGGCCCGAGCAGCCGTCCGCCGAGCAGCGCGTCGACGAACGCCGCGAGGTCGCCCGCGGTCGTGAACATCCCGCCGTCGGGCATGCCGCGCGCGGTGAGGCTGAACACGTTGGTCCGTCGCCGCTCGGCCGGGCCGTCGTCCACGAGGTAGCCGGTGGCGACGCCCGCGGGATCCTCGTCGAGGGCCTCGACGCTCGTCGCGGTCATCCCGACCGGGGCCAGTACCTCGTCCGTCATGACGGATGACCACTCCCGGCCCGTCACGGCCTCCAGGACGAGCCCCGCGAGCACGAAGTTCGTGTCCGAGTACTCGTACGCCTCCCCGGGCGGGCGGCGCGCCGGCAGGTCGCGGTACAGCGGGACGAGGTCCGCCGGCACCCGGCCGCGCCCGGGCATGCGCGCGATCGCCGCCTCGAACGAGTCCCAGTTCGGGGCGTCGTCGTCGTGGTAGTTGGCGAGCCCCGAGGTCTGCGAGAGCAGCTGGTGCAGGGTGTGGGCGGGCGTCAGCGCACGGGGCTGCTGGTCGACGGGCAGGAGGTCGACGAGCCGCGCGCCGAGCGACAGCTCGCCGCGCTCGACCAGGCGCAGCAGGGTCGTCGCGACGGGCCACTTCGTGACCGACGCCACGCCGAACCGCGTGTGCAGCGTGTTCGGGATGCCATGAGCGCGCGATGCGAGCCCGGAGCCGTACGCGAACAGCGTCTCGTCGCCACGGCGGACGAGGACGACGCCGCTGAACAGGCCCGCCATGGTGCGCTCGTCGAGCCATCTGGCGAGCGCCTCGCGGTCGATGTCGTGCATGGGGGCATTGTGGGCGCCCGGCCCAGGGGGACGGGGCATCAGCTCGCCGAGCCCGGTGCCGTTGCATGCTGCGTCACGGGCCCCAGCCGCCGCACCGAGACGAACAGGAACAGCGCACCGAGGGCGCACAGGATCCCCGCTCCGCCGATCGCGACACCCAGCCCCGCCCCGAGCGAGATCGCGCCCATGAGCGGCGGATAGACCACGGCGCCCGCGACGCCCGCCGAAGCGAGGAGGCTCGTCACGGCGTCCTTGTGGGTCATCGAGATCCGCCCGCCGACGAGTATGATCCCCGGATAGATCGGGCCGAGCATGAACCCGGTCGCGGCGAACAGCGCGATCGACGCCTCGGTGGACGGCACCAGGACCGCCCCGACGAGCGTGACCGCGGCGACCAGGAACCCGCCCATGACGAGCGTCTCCGGCGGGACCCGATGCCCGAACCGCGCCGTGACGAGGCGGCTCGTCGCGAGCGCGACCCAGAACAGGGTCAGCGCGGTCGCCGCGAGCGCCAGGTCCACGTCTGCGAGGAACCGGATGAGCCAGCTGGAGATACCGATCTCCGCTGCCACGTAGCAGGCGATGGACAGCCCGGCCGCGACGAGCGGGAGCGACATCCGCAGCCGCACGGACGGGCCCGCCGACCGCTCGGGCGCGCCTTCGATGGGGGCGACGGCGAGCATCGCGCCCGCGATCCCGATGGGAACCGCGGCCAGGGCCATGGCGCCGGTCCACGCGATCCCCAGCCCCACCAGCACGGCCATCGCCAGCGGCGCGATCACCGCGCCGAGGCTGTACGCGAAGTGGACGGAGTTGATCGCCCGGCCCTGGAGCGCGCCGGTGAATGCGGCGAGAAACAGCCCCTGGATACCCACCTCGATGACGCCGCTGCCGAATCCGCGGAGCGCGCCGGCTGCGAGGAAGACCGGCCACGAGGGCACGAGCGCGCCGAGGGTGCCCACGAACAGGATGACGAGCGCGCCCAGCAGGAGGGGCCGGCGCCCGGTCCGGGAGACCGCCCACCCGGTCAGGAGGCAGCCCGCGAGGAACATGGCGGTGAACACGCCGTACGCGACCCCCATGTCCGCGTCGTTCACGGCGAGGTCGCGCTGGATCTCGCGGATGAGCGACGGCACCACGAGGCCCGTCCAGCCCAGCATCGTGAAGGCGAGCAGGCCACCGCCGATGAGCAGGAGCTGTCCGCCTCGATCGTTGCGCACGCTTGGGATCCCATCACGCCCCGCATCGCGACGCCGCGACGGGCGGGAGGTCCCACCGTAGCACCGGCCGTGCCGGCGGCGGGCGAGAAGCGGGGCTGGCGTGCGTCAGGCGGCCCGACGCCCCCACACGAACACGTCACCGCACGCGCACTGGTACGACCAGCGCTCGACGCGCGGCTCGCCAAGGTGGGCGACGACTTCGGGCGTCCGGTCGCGCTCCGCGCGGAGGGTCCCGTTGGCGTGGCGGTGCTGCACGACGGGGAAGCGCCGCGGGTCGGTCGACATGTCCACGAGCCAGTTGGTCACGGCGCCTCCATCGTGGGAACAGAACGGGCGTTCGATTGTAGCCACGGCTGGCCCATCCGCGCAACATCGTGCGCGCGCACCGTTCGTCAGCCTGGCATCGGCTCCGTCGACACCCAGCGCCCGCCGTCGCCGGGGAGGAGCAGCCGGTGCCTCCCGGACGCGAGGTCCCATTCGTTGCGCTCGAACCGGCGCTGGTCGTCGCCCGTGAGGATGAGGCAGTACGCCGGATCGCCTCGACCCAGGACGTGGCCGTGGTCGTGGATGTCGTCCGGCGGGACGAGCGTCACCGCCTCGCGCGGAGCGACGGTCGTCTCCTCGGCGAGCGCAGGGACGTCGGTGACCAGCGCGGGCCGCCGGTAGCGGCGATGCGTCTCGAGACCGGTCACCGTCGCCAGCGCGACCCAGACGCGGTGGTCGTGGACGACGCCTATCTGTCCCTCGAGCCGATGGACGAGCATGAGCCGCGGTCCGCGTTCGGGCGCGTAGAGGCGGACCATGCCGCCCGTGCCGCCGAGCTCGCCGATCCAGCGCGCCAGGTACGGCGTGTCCGCCGCGAGCGCCACGAGCGCGTCGCCAATCGCCTCCAGGTCCGGCTCCCCCTCAGCCGCCGGACCGGCGATCGCCTCGAGCAGCGCGCGGACCGGCGCGTCGGGGTGCGCCACGGCCATCGTCAGTGGCCAGCCGCCAGGCGCTCACCTGCCTCGACACGGATCGGCAGGCGGTTCTCGAGCGGCGTCAGGGGGCACGAGAACCGCGGGTCGTAGACGCACGACGGGTGGTACGCGAGGTTGAAGTCCAGGGTCCACGTGCCGTCTTCCTCGGCCTCGAGGTCGAGATAGCGGCCGGCGCCGTAGCTCTCGGTCCCGGACGTCGCGTCGAGGAACGGGACGAACAGCGACTCGTGGACGGTGCCGTCCGCGCTCGCAATGCGGTAGGCGGTGAGCCGCTGCGGGCCGCCACCGAGCTCGAACCGGAAGATGCCCGCTCGCTCTGCCTGCCGGAGCAGGCCGTCCGTGGTGGGAATCTGGAACTGGACCGGCTCGTCGCCCTCGTACGGCTCGAGGACCAGCTCGTCGGCGATCCACGCCTCGTCGACGGGGAAGTAGGGGATACCCGCGAATGCCTCGCGATCCGCCGCGGGGACGGGGCTGCCGGCGCCGTGCTTGAAATACGCGTCCTTGTCGGCGCGGAACTGGGCCAGCGCGTCCTCGTAGGACAGGGTGTGGTGATGCTCGGTCTCGTGGGTCGTCATGGGCACACCCTACCGCCGACGGCAAGCCGGGACGGCCCGACGGCCTGGACGTCGCCCACTGCCGGGGCGTCCCGGCCGGCCCAGCTCGGGTACGCTCTCGGGGGATCCCCACAGGAGCGCGCAATGGACTTCGAGCGCAAGACCACGGTCTGGGTCGGTGTCGAGGACGCCTTCGACTTCTTCGCCGATCCCGCGAACCTTCCGCTGTACGTCCCGAACGTCACCCTCGAGGAGGCGATCGCCGTGGACGGGGACCCGGAAGCGGCGCCCGACGACGAGGCGGGCTCCACCGGGCCGCAGGCGGTATTCGTCCCTGACCGCAACGAGCATCGCATCGCCTGGAGCATGCCCGGCGACGACTACGGCGGGTCGATCGAGGTGCGGCCCGGGACCGCGGGCAGCTCCGACCTCACGATCCGCCTCCACACCCGCGACGACGTCGACGGCGAGCGGGTGCGGCAGATGATCGAGCAGGTCGTGCGCACGCTGGGGCGGCACCTCTCGGGCCGCTGACGTGCCCGAGGTCACGCTCGCCCAGGAGCGTCCGGACCACCCGGACGCCGAGTCGCTGGTTCTCGAGCTCGAGGATCACCTCGCGTCCCGATATCCCGCGGAGAGCCGGCATGGGTTCTCCGTCCAGCAGCTCCTGGACCAGGGCGTGGACTTCTTCGTGCTCCGCGACGCTGGCGCGCCTGCGGCGTGCGGCGGCATCCTGTTCGTGGAGGGTCAGGGGCGAGAGCCGTACGGCGAGGTGAAGCGGATGTACACGCGTGACGCGTACCGGGGCAGGGGCTACGGCCGTCGTGTCCTTGCCCGCCTGCTTGAGCACGCCCGCGATCACGGCGTGACGCTCGTGCGCCTGGAGACCGGGATCGACCAGGTGGAGGCGATCGGCCTCTACGAATCGATGGGGTTTCGGCGGTGCCCGCCGTTCGGTCCGTATCGCGATGACCCACTCAGCCCCACGTACGAGCTGCGGCTCGAGGCCTGAGCAGGCTCAGAGCCCCAGGACGCGGAGCACCTCGCCCGGGACACGGAGGTCAGCCCCGGTCTCGCTGATGACCTCGAGCTGGAACGCGATCGGCAGTCCGAGCATCGCCTCGCCGGCGGTGGCCTGCGAGCCCTTCGTCGCCGTGGCGAGCGCGATCAGCCGCGCGACGACGAGCTGGTTGAGCGCCATCCCAATGACCGTGCTCGCCGCCGCGGGCGTCGCGGGCTGGCCGGCCGCGCCGAGACGCCCCAGGATCAGGCCGCGGTCCTCGGTGGGCAGACCGGCCCAGACGCGCTCGGTCTCGAGCGAGTACGCGCGCACGCGGAGCAGCTCCCGGACGCGCTGCGCCTCGCCGAACGCCTCGCGCGCCGCCTCGAGCCGGTCGGGATTTTCGCCGTGGAGCTCCAGCTCGGCCTCGCGCGCCGCGACATACGCGACCGCGGCCTCCGCCTCGGCCGCTGGACGCGACATGAGGCGGGCGCGCGTGATCGCGGACAGCGCCCCGTCGGGGTCACGTTCGAGCACGATCTCGGACCACATGGACAGACCCGCCTCCTCCGGAGGCCGGGAGTGTACCGGTGGGACGGATCGGGGGCCCCGTCGAGCATCCCGGCGGAGATGGAGCAATCCGGGCGCTGCCGGGGCGCGAACTGGAGACGACCCCGAGCGCCCCATCCCAGCCCTGGAGGACATCAATGCACCGTCGCTTCATCGCGACCCTCGCGACCGCCGTGCTCGCGCTCGGCATCGTCGCCACTCCCGTCGCGGCTCGTCCCGTCGCCCCCGGCTCGATCGTCGACGTCGCGATCGGCGTCAACAGCTCCGGCCCGTACGCCGGCGCGTTCGACACGCTCATCGCGGCCGTCGTGGCGTCGCCCGACGTGCTCGCCCGGCTCAGCCAGCGCGGCGGGTACACCGTCTTCGCCCCGACGGACGCGGCATTCGCGAAGCTCGGGCTCAACCCGTCCAACGTCGGGTCCGCGTTCTCGACGAAGACGCTCACCGCGATCCTCTCGTACCACGTGGCGCCCGGCGTGCGCGACGCGGCCGACGTCGTCGGGTCCAGCCGGATCCGCACGCTCCAGGGCGGCGTCCTGCGCCAGTCGGGCGGTGTGCTCACCGATGCCCTCGGCCGGACGTCGACCATCATCGTGACCGACGTGCCCGCGTCGAACGGCATCATCCACGCCATCGACACGGTCGTCCTGCCCTTCGCTCCCTGACGTCCGAGGTCTCCTGCACCCGGAACGGCCCGGCCTCCCGCCGGGCCGTTCCATGTCCGGCGGATGTGCCGCGATCCGTCCATCCGGCCCTGTCCCGGCCGGCCGCGCGCGGTGGATGGTGGGGGCGACCCGGTGCTGCTGGAGCCCGCCGCAGCCGGCCGCCGGCGTCCGGCATCCGCGGAGACATCGCATGACCAGCCGTCCGACGGCGACCCTCGAGCGGGACCAGGCAGGGGAGGGGACGCGCAGCGCGATCGATGCCGTCGAGCTCCACGCGGCTCACAACTATCACCCGCTGCCGGTCGTCCTGGCAAAGGGCGAGGGCGCCTGGGTCGAGGACGTCGAGGGGCGCCAGTACCTCGACATGCTGGCCGGCTACAGCGCGCTCAACTTCGGGCACCGCAACCCGCGGCTCGTCGCGGCCGTCGAGGCGCAGCTGGGCCGGCTCACCCTGACCAGCCGCGCCTTCCACAACGACCTGCTGGGCACCTTCGCGACCGAGCTCGCCGCGCTGTGCGGCATGGACGCGGTGCTCCCGATGAACACGGGCGCGGAGGCCGTGGAGACGGCGCTCAAGATGGCCCGCAAGTGGGGCTACGACGTCAAGGGGGTCCCGGACGGCCGCGCGAAGATCATCGTGATGGGCGGCAACTTTCACGGTCGCACGATCACCATCGTGTCGTTCTCGGACGACCCCGGCGCCACGGCCGGCTTTGGCCCGTCCACCCCGGGCTTCGTGCGGGTCCCCTATGGCGACGAGGCAGCGCTCGCTGCGGCCATCGACGAGGACACCGTCGCGGTGCTCGTGGAGCCGATCCAGGGCGAGGGCGGCGTCGTCATCCCGCCCGAGGGCTACCTGCGCGCGGTCCGCCGCCTGTGCACGGAGCACGACGTCCTGATGCTGGCCGACGAGATCCAGTCCGGCCTCGCGCGCACGGGGCGGACGTTCGCGTGCGAGCACGAGGGCGTCGTCCCCGACGCGTACATCCTGGGCAAGGCGCTCGGCGGCGGCATCCTCCCGGTGTCGGCCGTCGTGTCGTCCGCGGAGATCATGGGTGTGTTCCACCCGGGCCAGCACGGCTCGACGTTCGGCGGCAACCCGCTCGCGTGTGCCGTCGGCATCGAGGTCGTCCGGATGCTCGAGACGGGCGAGTGGCAGGCACGGGCGGCCGATCTCGGCGCGTATCTCCAGGCACTGCTCGAGGCGCTCCCGGCGGAGCGCGTGTCCGCGGTCCGGGTCCGCGGGCTGTGGGCCGGGATCGACGTCGTGGGTCGCACCGGGCGATCGGTGTGCGAGGGCCTGATGGGGCGCGGCGTCCTGGCGAAGGACACCCACGGGTCCACGATCCGGCTGGCTCCGCCGCTGGTCGTCGAGCGCGAGGAGCTCGCCTGGGCCGTCGACCGGCTGCGCCAGGAGCTCGAAGCGGGCATGGCCTGACGCACGAGCAGGTCATCGGGCGAGGTCGCCGTCGCCTGCGATTGCCGCAGGAGGTAGCCTTGCGGGACGCCTCGAGAGCCGGGGCCTTCCGAAGCGAGGCATGATGACCAAGCATTCCAAGCTCGAGCGCGAGCGTCGCGCAGCCGAAGCCGAGCGGATGGTCGAGATCGGCCGGGCGTGGACCGCGAGCATTCCCGCGCCTGTCGCGGCGGAGTTCGCGAAGCAGGTCGCGGCCGCCCAGACGCGGGTCTACGAGAAGCCGGCCGACATGGCCCCGGGAACGCTGCCCAACCCGCCGCGCCCGGGTCGCGAGCCGAAGCCGGTCCGCGAAGAGAACCCGCGCGGTCGCCGCTAGGCAGCCGTCCGCTCCCTAGGCCGGCGGTGGCGGCGGGAGCAGGGGACCAGCCTCGTCGCTCGCCGACGGCGGTTCGGGGACCGGTCCCGGGTCCGGGCCATCGAACGTCGCCGGCGGCCGATAGACCGGCACGCTCCGCTGCGGCTCGTGGAGGGCGGAGGATACGGTCCGGTCGCCCGTCAGGTGGTCGGGATCCAGGGCTGGCACCGGCGCCATCATGGATCCCGGCACGGCGGACGGACCGCCGAGAACCGCCTCCCGGATCTCCTCGTTGCGCGCGGCCGCTCGTGACTCGACTCGCGCGATGATCACCACGAGCAGCAGCGCCCCGCCGGCGGTCATCAGCTCCGTGATCACCGACAGCAGGAATGTCTGGTCGAGCACCCCGCCGAACGCGGCCACCAGGCCGTCCCGTGTGGGGTCGGATGCGATCCTGCCGACGGCGTTGGCCGTGATGGCGAAGGTGCCGAACAGTCCGACGAGCCAGCTCCCGACCAGCCCGACGAACGCCGCGAACACGAGGAAGAAACCGCCCGCGCGCGGGTCGAGGCGGTACAGCGCGTCCTGGACCAGCCCCGGGACCTTCACGAAGTTGACGATCGGGATGATCGGGTAGACGAGCGCCTTGATCGGCGTCCAGGTCGGGCTGCCGCCGCCGAGCACCGGGATGTTGAGGCAGACCCGGGACAGCCAGGCGCCAAAGGCGAGCACCGCGACGATGGTCTGCGGGAAGTGCAGCAGCGAGATCGGCGACGGCTGCCGCTGCTGGGCGAGGACCTGGTCCACGAGGGTCGTGTCATTGCTCGCGATCGCGGCAAGGAACGCCGCGCGGAGGCTGTCGAGCGTCCGGATCGCCTCGAACACGAGGTAGACCCCGAGCAGGGCGACGACCGAGATGAGGACGCCGGCGACGACCGCGAACGGCAGCGACGAGTGGTAGGCGTTGACGCTCCGGTTCGCGAGCGCCGCTTCGAGACGGACGTTGGGCGCCTCGGGCGCGGCGACCTGCTCCTTGCGCTGGCCGCAGGAGTAGCACCGGCTGTCCCGCTCGCGGTTGATCGACTTGCAGCTCGTGCAGACCCAGATGTCGGTCATGCGCCGAGGATAGGGGTCAGACCCGGGCCAGGAACGCGAGCACGCGCTCCGTCAACAGCGCGGTTGCCTCGGCATCGTAGGAGGGGAGCGAGCTGTCCGAGAAGTAGTGCTGGTCGCCCGGGTAGAGGAACAGCTCGGCGCCATCGACGGCGTCGACGATCTCTCGCGCCGCCTCGATGTCGCCCTCGCCGACGAAGATGGGATCGTTGTCCATGCCGTGGATCTGGACCGGGACCCCGTCGGGCCACGGCCCGAATGCCCACTCCCCGCTGATCGGGATCGCCGAGTAGAACAGCAGGGCGCCCCGCGCGCCGGGCCGTGTCTGGGCCAGCTCCTGGGCGATCGATTCGCCGAACGACATCCCCGCGTACACGAGGTCATGCGGCAGGTCGTCCGCGGTCCGGACCCCGCGCGCGCGGAGCTCGTCGAACCCGGCAGCCTTGATGTGCGCCATGCCCTCGTCGATCGAGCCGAACGTCTGCCCGTCGAACAGGTCCGGCGTGTGGACCGTGTGGCCGGCGGCACGGAGCCGGTCGGCGAATGCGATCACGCCGGGCGTCAACCCTTGCGCGTGGTGGAACAGCAGGACCTCGGCCATGGGGAGCCTCACGTGCGGGACCGTCGGGTGCGGCAGTCGCCACTGTACTCACGGTCCGTGCCAGTTCGCGTCAACATCCGCCTGGGCGTCCCACCCTCGTGGAGACATGACGCACGGTGTCAGGATCAACCCTCAGCATCGAGACCTGAGGAGGTGAACCGTGACCATCATCGACTGGCTGCTCGACTCGGACCCGGCGCTCCGCTGGCAGGTGATGCGGGACCTGGCCCGCGAACCGGCCGACCGTGTCGCGGCAGAACGCGGGCTGATCGCGACGCAGAGCTGGGGCGCCAGGCTGCTCTCGCTCCAGGCGGCGGACGGGCGATGGGGCGGCAGGCCCTGGTCGAATGACTGGACGGACACGTTCCACGTCCTGGAGCTGCTCCGGCGGTTCGGCCTGGATCCCGCCGGCGAGCCGGCCCGGCAGGCGATCGGCCTGGTCCGGGACCACGTGACCTGGCGGGACCCCGACTTCGAGACCCCCTGGGCCGACAACCGGTTCTTCGAGGGCGAGGTCGAGCCGTGCATCAACGGCAATGTCGTGGCCACGGGCGCCTACTTCGGCGTGGACATGCGGCCGCTGGTCGACCGGCTCCTCGGCGAGCAGCTCGCGGACGGGGGCTGGAACTGCGAGGCGGAGAACGGCGCGACGGTGTCGTCGCTCGAGACCACGATCAGCGTGCTCGAGGGCCTGCTGCTTCACGAACAGGCGGCCGGTGGAGGGGACGCGGTGCGAGCGGCACGCCACCGGGGCGAGGAGTATCTCCTCGAGCGGCGGCTGTTCAGACGGCGGACCACGGGCGAGGTGATCGACGACGCCTGGCTCCGGTTCGCGTTCCCGACCTGGTATCACTACGACGTCCTGCGCGCCCTCGACTACCTGCGGTCGACGGGCGAGGCGCCCGACCCGCGCGTGGCGGAGGCGATCGATGTCGTGAAGGGCAACCGGGAGGCGGACGGTACCTGGCCGCTGCAGCGTGTCCACGCCGGAGCGTCGCACCTGGTAATGGAGGGAGACGAGGGGCAGCCGAGCCGCTGGAACACGCTCCGCGCCCTGCGGGTCCTCGACTGGTATGCGCAGGGCGGGTGAGCGTCAATCGGGTCAGCTCGCCGCGAGCGCCTCGCGGAGGGTGACCGCGAAGGCGTCCGGATCTCCCCGCTGGCCGTACTCGCCACCGAGGAACCCGCCGTGGTCGCCGGGAAAGCGCACCGGCTCCAGCCCGAGCCGTTCGGCTGCGGCAAGCGCGCCGCGGTGGGCCAGCTGGCCGGCCGACTCCACGCCGGCGCCCACGACGATGCGCGTCGGGGCGGCGCGCAGCGCGTCGAAGTCGGGCTCGAAGTGCGTGGACGAGACGATGTTCTGGCCCAGCAGCGCGTCGGTCCGATTGCCGTCGTCGCCTGTCGGCATGCCGAACATCGCCGGATCCGGGTCGGGCATCGCTGCGAACTCGGGAGTCATTGGACCCTGGTGGCTCACCACGGCGATGAACCGCGCCATCCCGGCACCGAACCCGTCGCGCATGTAGGTCTCGTGGACAGCGCGGCTCGCCGCGAGCGCGCCCTCGCGATCGGGCACGATCGAGGCGAGCGGCGGCTCGTGCGCGACGAGCGTCCGCACGTCGCCCGGGTGCGCCGCGACCAGCGCGAGCGCGTTGATCGCACCGCCGCTGCTCGCGAACACATCCACCGGGCTGCCGCCCAGCGCCTCGATGATCCGGTGGAGGTCGTCCGCGTGCTGCGCGGGCGTGGATTCGCTGGCCGGATCGGCCTTGGTACTGCGCTCGACGCCCCGGGGGTCGTAGGTCACGACGGTGCGATCGGCAAAGTGGCCGGCAAGGGTGCCGAACCCGCCCGCGCCCATCGGCGACCCGATAAGCAGGAGCGCGGGCTCGGTGGAGTCCGCCGAGCGGATGTCGTAGGTCAGGAGCGCGCCCGGAGCCTCCAGGGTCGCGGTCGTCGGCTCGGTCATGCTGCAGCACCTTCCTTGAGGATGTCGTCGATCTGGCCCACGGCCTGGGTGAGGCCCTCCTCCATGCCCATGGCGAGGACCTTCTCCATCGCCTCCGTGCTCGGGAAGCGGCTCTCGATCTGCATCCGGGTGTGGCCCGCGTCGATTGGCTCGATCGTCACCCGACCCTCGTTGCGGGGGAACTCGGGGTCCGGCGTGCCGTCCGCGTGGGCGAACCCATCGAGGAATACGAGCCGGCGGGGCGGATCGGCCTCCAGGACGTCCCAGTAGCCGTGCGCCTCGTCACCGGTCGGCCCGGTCATGTGGTACGCGACGTGGCTGCCGGTCGACAGAGAGTGCTCCGTGAACGTGGCGGGCCAGGTCGGCGGGCCCCACCAGCGCTCGAGCTTGCGGGGGTCGGCCCACAGGTCCCAGACGCGTTCCGGGGTGGCGTCGAACTCGGCGGTGAGCGTCATCGTCAGGGCGGCGGGATCCTTGCGGATTGCGGTGACGGTCATGTGTCGGTCTCCTTGCTGAACGCGATGAGGTCGGTCATGCGGTCGATCCGGCCGCGCCACAGGGCCTCGTACTCGTCGAGCAGGCCGCGGGCGAGCCGGAGCGCCTCGATGTTGGTGCGCACGACCTTGCGGCGGCCGTTGCGCTCCTTGCTGACGAGGCCCGCCCGCTCGAGCACGGCGATGTGCTTCTGTACCGCCGCGAAGCTCATGGGGTAGTGGGCCGCGAGCTCGACCACGCCTTCCCGCGCGTCGAGCGCGCGGAGGACGATGTCGCGCCGGGTCGCGTCCGCCATGGCGGCGAAGATCCGGTCGGCGTCGAGGGCTGTGACCATGGATACAACCATACGGTTGTATGTGAGCGGCGTCAAGCCCCATAGCGGTTGACTCGGCATGCGACCCTGATCGGGACCACATTGCCGCACGCCCGACGCGAGAGAGGAGCGAGATGGGAGCACCCGTGACCAGCCAGAAGGTGACTACCTCCCTGGAGGGCATGAGGTCCCATGCGCACGCTCAATCTCGGCATCCTCGCGCACGTCGACGCCGGTAAGACAACCCTCACCGAGCGACTGCTCTTCACCGCCGGCGCCATCGACCACGTCGGCAGCGTCGACGCCGGCACCACCCAGACCGACTCGCTCGACCTCGAGCGCGAACGTGGCATCACGATCCGGTCCGCGGTCGCCTCGTTCCTCGTGGGCGATCTCGCCGTCAACCTCGTGGACACGCCTGGCCACCCCGACTTCATCGCGGAGGTCGAGCGCGTCCTGGGCGTGCTCGATGGCGCGGTCCTCGTCGTCTCGGCCGTCGAGGGCGTCCAGTCCCAGACGCCGCTCCTGTTCCGCGCGCTGCAGCGGCTCCAGGTCCCGACCCTGATCTTCGTCAACAAGATGGACCGCGCGGGAGCCGATCCCGAAGGCGTCCTCGCAGCAATGGCCCGACGGCTTTCGAAGGGGGTCATCCCGATGGGCCTCGAGGACGCAAGCCGTACCCGGTGCATCGAGGTCCTTGCCGAGCACGACGAGGCCATCCTGCGGGCGTTCGTCCGCGACGAGGCGTCGCTCGGGTCCGGACGGTTGCGCCACGCCCTCGCCGAGCAGACGCGAGCGTGCCTGGTGCACCCGGTCTTCTTCGGTTCGGCAGCCGGGGGGACCGGCATCGGGGAGCTGCTCGCCGGGATCGACCGGCTCCTCTCGGGCACGCGCGGCGATCCGGACGCGGCCATCTCGGGCCGCGTGTTCAAGATCGAGCGGACCCCGGCTGGGGAGCGGGTCGCGTATGTCCGCTTGTTCGCCGGGACGCTGCGACCGCGCCAGCGCGTTCGCGTCGGCGGAGGCCAGGACGCGAAGCCCACGTCGGTCAGGGTGTTCGCACCCGCTGGCGCGCCGCGGCGCGACGCGGTCGCCGCCGGCGAGATGGCCGCCGTCCGCGGGCTCGGCGCCGTGAGAGTCGGGGACGCCATCGGCCAGGCGCCACCCGGCGAGGCCGAGACGGCGCGCTTCCCGAGGCCCGCGCTCGAGGCCGTCGTCGTCGCCAGGAGGGCCGAGGAGCAGGGGTCCCTGCGCGCGGCCCTCAACCAGCTGGCCGAGCAGGATCCGCTCATCGACGTCCGACAGGACGACCACCGCCACGAGATCGCCGTGTCGCTCTACGGCGATGTCCAGAAGGAGGTCATCGGGGCAACGCTGGAGCGCGAGTACGGCATCGCCGCCGACTTCCGCGAGACGACCACAGTGTGCATCGAGTGGCCCGCGGGCGCCGGAGCGGCCGAGGAGGTCATCCGTGCGAAGACCCACACGAACATCACGGGCCGCAGCTCGCCCGACAGCACGAACCCGTTCCCGGCGACGCTCGCCCTCCGGATCGAGCCGCTCGCGGCGGGGGCCGGGATCGAGTTCGCGTTCGACGTCGAGGTCCGCTACGTCCCCCTGTACCTGTTCCACACCGTCGCGACGTTCCAGGCCCAGCTCGAGGCGTACGCCCACGAGGCGCTCAGGGAGGGTCTCGCGGGCTGGCAGGTCACGGACTGCCGCGTGACGGTGACAGACTGCGGTTACACGTCGCCGCTGACCTCGGCGGCCGACTTCCGACGCCTCACGCACCTCGTGCTGATGACGGCGCTCGAGCGGGCCGGGACGTGGGTCTGCGAGCCGCTGGCGGACCTGGCGCTCGAGATGCCGACCGTCACCGCGCCGGGCGTGCTGGGGACTCTCGGCAGGCTCGGCGGCCGCGTGACCGGCCAGTTCGCCGCGAACGGCCTCTCGAGCGTCGGCGCGGTGCTCCCGGTCGCCCGCGTGCGCAGCCTCCAGCAACAGCTGCCGGGCCTGTCGAAGGGGGAGGGGATCCTCGAGTCGCGTCCCGGTGGCTACCAGCCTGTCGGGGACAACCCGCCCCGCCGCGAGCGGTCATGCCCCAGTCCCCTGGACCGCGACGCGTGGCTCGCATGGCTCGGGCGGCGCGGATGAGGTGGTCCGGTCCTCCACGTCTACCAGCGGATGGTTCGATGGTCATCGGATCGTCGACACGGTACCTGCGAGGCACCTGCGACGTGCTTGCGAGGTCATCCCTGTGAGGTACCTGTGCGGTCGCGTGGCGGCCGCTCGCGCATGCCCTGCAGTGGTTCGAGCGCCATCGAACCAAGACCAACCGACGTGCGGCACGCTGTCAGCCGCGCTCGAATCCGAGCCTAAGGCTCGATCCTCCACAGGGCGCTGCTCTCGAAGTCGGTGACCCACAGCACGCCGGCAGACTCGAGCGGCACGAGCGGGTACCCCGGGACCGGGATGGTCCTCGTGACCTTCATCGTCGCACGATCCACCTCGAGCACCCCCCCGTGCCGCAGGGTGACCCATGCGCGGTCGCCGGCGAACGAGATCGCCTGCGGCTCCGCGGCGTCGAGCCTGCCGACCGTGCGCCCGTCCGCCGGGTTGATCCCGACGACCGCGCTTGCGTTGACGACCCAGACCGCGTTGCCGTCGGAGGTGACGATGGCCGGATCCGTGGGCGCAGCGCTGACGATCGGCGTGAACGCGCCCGTGTCCGGGTCGAGGGTCGCGAGGCCCTCGGGACCGGTCGTGACGAGCTGCCCGCCGGCGAGCGCCAGGAACAGGTGCCCCGCCGCCGGGATCGTCTCGGCGACGGTGTTGGTGGCCGGGTCGATCCGCAGGAACACCCCCGCGTCGCACGCGCTCTGCCAGATGCTGTCGAAGGCGACGACGGGGGCTCCGCACGGCGGGACGTCGCCCACGCGCGCCACGACCGTGTTCGTTGCCGGGTCGATCCGCGTGAGACCGACGCTCATCTGGTTGGTCACCCACAGCGCGCCGTCGGCCACCGCGAACCAGGCGGCGCCGCGGGCCGGGATCCGGGCGACCTCGCGCATCGTCGCGGGGTCGTAGCGGCGGACGTCGTTCCCGTGGATGTCCGCGACCCAGATCGACCCGAAGGCCTCGGTGACCTCGATCGGTCCGGCGTTGTCGCCAAGCCCCAGCCGCCGGGCCGCGGTCGAGCCCAGGACGGTCGGCACCGGCGTGGGAGACGGGCGCACGAAGGGCGACGCGGACGCCGTCGCGGATGGTGAAGCCGACAAGGACGGGGAAGGGCTCGGCCTCACGAGCGTGCCTGGCCCGGTGACGCCGGGGCGCAGCACGAACGCGAGCCCGACGACGACCACGAGGATCCCGATGGCTCCCGCGAACGCGGAGGCACGCTGCCAGGTCGAGGGCCGCCGCACGTCGGACCCGGGTAGCCCGTCAAGCCCGCGACCGAGTGGCCGGAGCGCCCACCAACGCCGCGCCTGGCGCGTCCGCGACGTCCGCGCGAACACGTCCTCGACGATGCGCGCGGGCGCCCGCGTGGCGCTCTGCTCGCGGAGCCAGGCCCCCAGCGCGCGGTCGACCTGGTCGTCGCTGAACCGGTCCATCAGCCTCTGCCTCCCCCGACGCGCCGCGTCTCTGCCGCGAGGGCAGGCATTCGATCGTCCGCCTCGAGCGCGGACCGGAGGCCCGCCAGGGCGTACCTCGCTCGCGACTTCACCGTCCCCAGCGGGAGGTCGAGCGTCGCGGCGATCTCCTCGTGGGTGAGGCCCTCGATGTGACCGAGCACCGTCACGACACGCTGCTCGAGGGGCAGCCTGCGGAACGCCCGGTCCAGCCGATCGCGGTCGATGACCCTTGAACTCTCGTCGGGGATCGCCGGCGCGTGGTCGGCGAGCAGGACGACCTCCGACCGGCTCCTCGCCCGCCGGCCCTCGTCGTAGCAGGCATTGACGAGCAGCCTCCGCAGCCATGCGTGGAACCGGGACGGATCACGGAGCCTGGGGAGCTCGCGCCACGCCCGGACGAGCGCCTCCTGCGTGGCGTCCTCGGCGCGGTCGACGTCTCGTACGATCGCCCGCGCCAAGGCATACATCCGGTCCACGTTGGCGTTTGCGAGCGCGGCGAATGCGTCGTGATCACCGGCCATCGCACGGATCACGTCGGACGCTTCGTCGCGAACGGGTTGCATGGCCTCCTCGGCTCGCCCCGGACCGCAAGCCTAGCCGCCGAGGGCCTCGCACAGCGCGGCCATCTCCGCTGCCCCCATGCCGTCACGCCCCGTGAAGTTGCCGGTCTGGAAATCGGTCCTGCCCGCGGTGTGGATGTACGCGCTCCGCCGTTCCTCGACCATGTAGGTCGTCAGGTACGACCCGTCCGTCGCAAGGGTGTCGAAGAACGTCCGTGATCCGCTGTCGGCGACCCACGCGCCGGATGACGTGTTCACGAGGCGGCCGCTGAAGTCGACCCGCTCGATGTCGCGAATGGCGACGCCGGCGTCGTCGTAGAAGAACGTCAGCTTGTGGTCGATGTCCCAGCTGCCGATGACCGAGAACCCGGCACAGTCCGTGAACGGACGCACGACATGGCCGCCCCAGGTCTCGACGGTCGGCGCCATCGCCGCTGCCGGACCTGCGCTCAGCGCCAGGGCGGCGCCCGCCATCGCCAGCGCGGCGACACGATTCCTCGACAAGCTGGTCACCCTTCCATCCTCCGACTGCGCCGTGCGTCTGCACGCTCAACCCACAGACGGATCGGGATGCGATCCGGGATCTATCTTCTGCGGCGTCACGCGGTGCGTTCCCGTGCGCCGCATCCGCGTACGTTCCGCCGGGCAGTTGTTGACATTTGTTGCGCTCCGGACGAGCCGCCGTCGACGTCCATAGGGTCATGCGGCGTCCCGCCGCCAGAACCCCACCGGAGTCCGTTCATGACGCGTCTCGCGCCGATCATGCTGTTGCTTGTTGCCACGCTCGCCGCGTGCGGCTCGACCCCGGCGAACCCATCGCAGCCCGTGGCGAGCCCATCCTCGCCCGTCATCGGAGGATCACCCTCCGCCAGCCCGCAGGCCGCCTCACCCGACCCGACAGACGGGCCGTCTCCCTCGACCCCCGGGCCCGTCCTCACGCCCGAGCCGGATGGATCGCCCGAGGCCGCTGCGCTCACGGTCGAGGAGCAGTACCTGCTCGATGGCGTGCGTGCCGGCGCCACGGACTGCCGGCCGCTTCGCGCGAACCTGCCGACCCGCACGACCGGGGCGATCGAGTGCGGCTGGGATGACCCCAGCGTGGCGCGCGTCGGGTTCTTTCTGTTCGACGGCGAGGTCGACATGCTCGCGGCGTACTACGCACGCATGGACGCCGAGGGTGTGAAGCGGAACAGCGTCGCCTGCGTCGACGGAGCAGGGGAGTCACCCTACACGCCCGGAGGCGACACGGTGGCCAGCCGTCAGGGCTGCTTCGTCAACGACGCGGGGTATGCGAACTACCGGGCAACCATCCCGGCCTACCTCCTGTATGTCGGCGTGCTCGGTCGGACGGGCGACATGGCGGCGCTCGCGAACTTCGCCTGGCGTGGCAACGAGGACGTCCCCGGCATGCCGACGCTGTGGGCCGAGCCGGCCAACTGAGTCAGGCGGGCCGGCGAGCCGGCCCGGAGGACCATCGACGGGGCGTGGGCCTCACGTCGCCTCGGCGAACAGGCCCCGACCCCGTCGCATGAGGATGAGCAGCGCCCATCCAAGCGGGATCGGGAGCAGCCACTGTGCAACCCGGTACAGGAGGACCGCGGCGGCGACCTGGGCTGCGTACGCCTGGTCGATGGTCGCCATGAACAGCCCGACGTAGGCGATCTCGCTGACGCCCAGCGCGCCGGGCGTGATGGGGAACAGCGCCACGATGCTGACGATGGCCATCGTCGCGAGCACGGTCGCAGGCGAGATCACCCCTGATCCGACACCGCATGCGTGGAGGGCGACCTCGAGGACGAGAAACCAGGCGAGCTTCGCCACGACCGCCGCCCCGTACGCTTCCAGCCCGTCGCGGTTGAGGATCTCGTGGAGCTCCTCGCGGAGCTGCATGACCGCGTCGGCCACGCCGGCCGGCGCGGGACGACGGAGTCGGGCGAACAGCCAGGCGGTCCCACGCGCGAGCCGATCACCGAGACGCCGGGCCAGTGGCTCGGAGCGCACGATGGCGGCAAACGTCGCGGTCCCGAGTGCCAGCACGAGGACGCCGACCGCGGCGAGCATGGCGCCGGCGGGCTCGGTCCTGCCCCCGCCGACGACGATGACCACGACCGCGATCAACGGCAACACGAGCGCCGAGACGGTCTCCAGCAGGCCGCCGATGACGAGCCCGGCGCTCGCCCGGTCCAGCGGGACATCCCACTGCGTGTAGAGGACGAGCCGCGTCGCGATGTCGGTCGGGCCCGGGATGGTGCTGGCCACGGCTCGCCCTGCGATGTCCGCCCCCACCGCGTGCCGCCACGACACCCCGCCGACGAGGATCCGGTACGGGACTGCGTTGGCTACGTAGGCGAGGCACGACGTCGCGGCGAGGAGCGCGACGTCTCCGGGATCGAGGGCGCCGAGGGCCGCCAGGATCGCCCGGTAGTCGACGATCCGCGGCAGCGCGATCACGAACACGACGGCGAGGATGAGGAACGGCAGCGCGAGCTGGCGCGGCGAGGGCCGCGCGCGCGGGATCGAGGGCGTCGCGACCCCCGACGATCGTGCTCCCTCAACGCCCGCGTCGTGCATTCATCAAGTCTCGCACTCCGCGCCCACGCCGCCACCGAGGGGCTCGCGCACCAGCCCATCCTGCTCCCGCGGCACACCGCGGGTGTCGGAGGGCCGACACGCGGGAGTGGACGAGGTTCGGTAGGCTCCGGGTCCAATCAGCGGCAGCTGGGAGTGCACGATGGACGATCTCGACCGGGCCGTGGACGACACCGACGTCGAGGGTCACCGCCTCGCCGCGAACGACAACGAGATCGTTGTCCAGCAGGCGGGGGACGACGTGGAGGCACGCCGCCGCGCGTCCGACGACGGCGAGACCGACATGAGCGACGCCGGCAGCATGGACGACCGCCGCCAGGGGTGAGCGGGTCGCCGCGGGCGATCGACGGGTCGCCCGAACAGCACGTCGATCGTCTCGCCGCGGCCTCGTCGACGGAGGCGGCGCGTGGCGACCCACGCGTGGCCGAGCGGTCGGCTCGGCAGGCGGTCGACGCGGCGATGGCGCTCGTCCCCGGCATCAAGCGATCGCAGCTGCTTGCGCAGTCGCTGCGCGCCCTCGGGACCGCGGCGCGGACGCTCGGCCGATACCCGGACTCGCAGGACGCCTTCGAACGGGGGCTCGTCGCCGCGATCGATGGCTTCGGGCTCGTGAGCCTCCAGGTCGCGGAGCTCCACAACGATCTCGGCATGACATGGAAGTACGCGGGTCGCTTCCACGACGCTGCCGAGTCCTACGACCGTGCCAGGAGGACGCTGGAGGCGATGCCGGCCGCTGATCCCGAGGACATCGCCGCGCTGTATCACAACCTCGGTGGCCTGGCCCACGCGCGTGGCGACCTCGCGGCTGCGGAGCCACTTGCCCGGCGAGCCGTGGAGCTGCGGAGCGCGGCCGTCGGCCCGGACGATCCCGCGACGCTGCTCGACCGGAGCGCGCACGCCGCCATCATTGGGGAGCTGGACCGGACCGATGAGGCGGAAGCCGAGATCCGCGATCTGCTTCCCGGGCTGGAGGCGTCGCTCGGCCCGGACCATCCCGAGGTCGCCGTCGCCCTCAACAACCTCGGAGCGATCCTCCAGCGCCTGGGACGGATCGCAGAGGCCGAGGCCCTGTATCGGCGGGTGGTCGAGATCAAGACCGCCCGCCTCGGGCCCGATGCTCCCGGCCTCGCAGTCGCGCTCAGCAACCACGGAACGGCGCTCGAGGCCAACGGCCGGCTCGACGAGGCGCAGGCGAGCTACGAGCGTGCCCTGGCCCTGCTGGATGGAGCGGTCGCGCCGGACCATCCGTCGCTGCGCGCCATCCGCCGCAACCTTGACCGCATGCACGGGCGCTCGCGCCTCGGACCGGCCCGTTTCGAGGAGGCGGAGGGATCATGACCGGCTTCCCGATGGCGCTGCCCCCGCGTGCCATCGACCAGCTGCGACGCGCGATCAGCGGCGAGGTCCTCGCGCCCGACGATCCCGGCTATGACGAAGGACGTCGACTCTGGAACGCCGTCCATGACCTGCGCCCTGCGGTCATCGTGAGGCCGCGGACGGCTGCCGAGATCGCAACAGCGATCGCCTTCGGTCGTGAGCACGGGCTCGAGATCGCCGTCCGGTCGGGTGGCCATAGCCCTGCCGGGCACTCGTGCGTGGACGGCGGGATCGTCGTGGACCTGGCGGCGATCCGCGGCGTCACCGTCGACCCGGCGACGCGGGTCGCGAGGGCGGGTGGGGGAGCGCTCCTCGGCGAGCTCGACATCGCCGCCCAGACGCACGGGCTGGTGTGCCCCGTCGGCGTCGTGGGGCACACGGGCGTCGCCGGGCTGACGCTCGGCGGCGGTGTCGGGCGGCTCCAGCGCAACTTCGGCCTGACGCTGGACAATCTCCGCTCCGTCGAGCTCGTGACGGCCGACGGGCGGATCGTGAGCGCAAGCGAGATCGAGGAGCCCGAGCTGTTCTGGGGCGTGCGCGGCGCGGGCTGGAACTTCGGGGTGGTGACGGCGCTCGAGTTCGAGCTGCAGCCGTTCGGCGGGATGCTTCACCGAAGCCTCGCCATCTATCCGGGCTCGCAGGCGCGCGAGGTCTGGGCGGTCTTCCGCGAGTACGCGCGGCGCGCGCCCGAGACCGTGTCGCTGATCTTCGGCATCGACCGTGCCGGCCCCACGGTGTCGATCCCCGACGAGCTCGCCGGCCAGCCGGTCGTCTACGTCGCCTGGAACCACAGCGGGGCAGGCGAGGCTGTCCAGCGCGACACGGCGGGGCTGCGGGCCGGCCCCAGCCCGGTGTCCGAGACCACGGGCAGCGCGGCCTACCTCGACGTCCAGACCGCGCACGACCTCGTGCTCGGGTTCGGCCGCCGCTCCTTCCTCAAGGGCGGCAACGCCGACGACATTCGTCCCGCGGCGCTCGACGAGCTCGTGGACCTCGTCGCCACGGCGCCGGGGGAGGGGAGCTTCTCTGCGACGGCGATGGGCGGGGCGATCGCCCGCACGGCGGAGGACGTGACCGCGTTCGCCGGCCGCGGGGCCGCCTTCGACCTCAGCGCGGACTCCACCTGGGATGACGCGTCACTGGACGAGGCGAACCGCGACTGGGTGCGGCGTGCGATGGCCGTCGTGGAGCCCGACCTGACGCTCGGCCGGTATGCGAACGAGAACGCCGACGTCGGCCCCGAGGAGACGCGACTCCTCTACGGCGACGCAAAGCTCGCGCGCCTCGCGGCACTCAAGCGCGCCTGGGATCCGGACAACGTCTTCCGACGGAATCACAACGTAGCCCCGGGGTAGGGCTCCCGGTGGTGGCTGGCGCCCGTGAGGGCGATGCTCAAGCCTCCCGCTCCTGGTCGTCGTTCGACCTGGCGGCGCGCGCGGCGCCGGTCGTGATCCGTCCGGCACTCGACGCCGACGATCGGTCGCGGCGACACTCGCGCGATCCAGTGAGGAAGCGACCGGTGGCATCCGCGAGCGTCGCCGTCACGCGCGGCGAGATGATGGAGCGCTGGATCGCCGTCACGTTGTGTGCGGCGATCGCCGTGGCGTGGGCGGCAAAGCAGGCGGCGCCCAACCCGCAGACCGGCGGCCCGATGTTCGCTCCGGCATGGCTCCCCGTCGTCGCCGCGGTCGTGGGGGTCATGGCCGTCCTCCCCGTGCACGGTCCGCCAACCCTCGTCCGTGCGCTGCAAGGGCTGCAGTGGGCAGCACTCCTGCTGCTGCTGTGGTCCGCGAACGGCCTGCCGTTCGACCTCCTGACCGCCGCCGGGCTCATCGGTCGCCGGACCGAGACGGGGGAGATCGTCATGGCCACGGTGTGGTGGCCGACCCTCGCGACGCGTGCGCTCTCCATGGCGGCCGCGGTCGTGCTCGCGAACCGTGCGCTGGCGGGCACATCCCCGCGGTCGTCCGCGGCGTCGCGCGCGACCGGGTGGTTCGCCTACGCCGCCTTCGTCCTCGCGCTGCCGTACCCGTTGCTCCGGGTCCGCTGGGCACTCGGAGGAACGATCGGCCTCGATAAGCCCGGCGCGGCCGGCGAGGGGTTCGAACCGCTGCTGATCGCGATCCCCTGGATCCTGGCCGCGGTCCTGTCGCTGCTCCTGGCAGAGCCGCGGCGGTGGCCAGGGCGGCGGGTGCTCCTCGGTGCGGGGTGGCTGGGGGTGGCGATCGTCGCGATGATCGGCCCGGCCGCCGTCTGGTCGTTCGCGCGGGCGGTGCTCGACGGGACGGCGACGGGCTCCGACGGGATCGCGCCCTGGGTCTTCGGTTTGTTCTACGGGAGCTGGCTCCTGTGGGCGATCGCTGCCGCGGCCGCCACGCGCTCGTACCAGCTGCGCACGGCGACCGTTTCGCAGGGACGCACGAGCGAGTAGGCTCCGCTGCGTGTCCGTTCCCGGCACGCAGGAGGATCCGTCCGTGGCCACCCAGCGCTTCGAGTCGTCCGTCACCGCGATCTCGTGGATCCCGTCGGAGGCGATCACCGGCCCGTCGAAGGTGCCGTTCGGGATGGGCATCACCCACTACGACCAGGCCCCGCCCGACAGGATCGAGAGTCTCGAGGCGCTCCGCGTCGGGGATCGCTTCCGCGAGGCGAACGAGCTCCGGGCCTTCATCGAGGTCGAGGACGGACGGATCGTGCGCGCAGGCCACCTGGGCAAGGGGCACATCGGCGCGACGACGGTGCGCGTCGGCCCGGCCGCCATGCGGTTCCCGGCGGTCCACCTGCCCGACATCCAGCAGGAACCCGAGATTGGCCCGACATCCGCGCGCTTCGTCCAGACCATCGGTGGCCGCATGGGCCTGCCCACGCCACGGCCGATCCCGCACAAGCCGTTCGTCCAGTTCTGGCCGTCGATCGCGTGGACGACCCTCGCGCTGACGATCCACACGGACGGCACCTCGAGCGGCGAGCTGGTGGGCGCGAGCCCGTTCCCGCGGCACTGGATCTACGACGACACGGGCGCGCTGGTCGAGAAGTCGGCGACCATCGACTTCGGGAAGTGGTTCAACCACTCCTTCGGCGATCGGACGCCCTGGGGCGAGCACGACTCGCCGGCGGTCGTGGCGGCCGTGGAGTCTGCGCTCGAGCGGTCGCTCTCGGGCGCGATCATGCACGGCGGCGCGAAACCCGAGATCCGCACCGTCGCCGAAGGCGAGACGCTCGTCCGCCAGGGCGAGGCGGGGTCGGAGGTGTTCCTCATCCTCGACGGCATCTTCGTGGTCGAGGTCGACGACGAGCCTGTCGCAGAGATCGGGCCCGGCGCCGTGGTGGGGGAGCGGGCCTCGCTGAGCAACGGCATCAGGACGGCGACCCTGTGGGCCCGCACGGCCGCGCGCGTGGCCGCCGTCCCGCCCGACGCGCTGGACGCCGCCGCACTGAGCTCGCTCGACGCGACTCATCGTCGCGAAGAGGCGTAGGCAAGGCGGACCGGGCCGGCGCGCCTGCCCCATCCGCCTTGCGGTCTACCGGAACCTGTAACGGATCGGCTGTCTCGACGCGTTCGGCAGTCGGTTGGGGCGTGCTTGACTTGGGTCCTGCCGTCAGGAGGACCAGATGGACGTCGATACCGTTCGCGAACGCGCCGAAGCGTTCTGTGCCGCGCTCGATGCGGGGAACATCGAGGCCGCGACCGAGCACATGAGCCCCGAGCTCCAGCGCAACCTGGGCGAGGTCGTCGCGCTGTTGCCGCTGCCCTCCACGGGATCGACCGTCGAGTCGGTCGAGAAGGGCGGGTCGGGCTGGAACGTCGTGGTCAGCCTCCGCGGCGAGACCGATGCGGTCGAGCTCCAAACGCGCTGGAAGGACCGCGACGGCGCGCCGACGCTCGTCGAGGTCAGCCATCTGAGCCGGACAGGGACGCCGGTTGCGGATGCAGATGGAGAGGCGGGCGAGCCCACCACGGTCGAGGCCGCCGCGTCCTGACGGCCCGCCGCGTTGCGCGTACCCTGCGCGCCATGGGAAACGTGATCGACTACGTCGAGCTGGCCGTCGACGACCTCGAGCAGGCGAAGGCCTTCTACGCCGGCACGCTGGGCTGGGCGTTCAACGACTACGGGGGCGAGTACGCCGGCATCAGGGATCCCGATCAGCCCGACCACGAGTTCGGCGGCCTGAACCCCCATCCCGCGACCTCCCGCGGCGACGGCGTCCTGGCACTGGTGCGCACCCACGACGTGGACGGGGTGCTCGCAAGCGTCCTCGCCGCCGGCGGCCGGATCCACGGCGAGATGCACGAGTACCCGGGCGGCCGCCGCTTCCTGTTTGCCGACCCGTGGGGCAACATCCTGGGCGTCTACCAGCCCAGCGAGTAGCGCAGCCGCGGATGGCTCTGGACCACCGGACCGACCGATCCGCCGGTCGCCCGGAGGGAGGTGGACGCCCCGGGCGTGGGCATCCTTCGGCCGGCCGCATACAATCGCGGCTGTCAGGCACGAAGCCCACCGCGTGCCGACCGCGAACGAGCCTCAGATGACCAGACTGCCCACCGACGCAGCCGACGTGGCTGTCAACGCCCCCGCGCCCGGCGAGCCCCCGCCTCGGCCTCGACGTCGACGCGCGCTCGCGCTCCGCTTCGGGGTCTCGTTCGCCCTGGGCCTCGTGCTGGCCATCGGCGTCGGTGCCGGTGCCCTGTACGCATGGGGCACGCAATACGAGGGCCTCGTCCTGCCCGGCGTCCGCGTCGGCAGCACCGACCTCGGCGGGCTGACCCGCGAGCAGGCCGCGGCGGCGATCCAGACCGCCTACGGAGGGCTCGCCACCGGAGAGATCGCGCTCACCGGCCCGGACGGGCAGGTGTCGCCCATCAGCTACCGGTATGTCGGTCGCGGGCCGGACACCTCGGCGCTGCTCGACGCGGCACTGGCGGCGGGTCACCAGGACGAGGTGATCGCCAGGCTGATCGGCGCACCCGCGACCGCCATCCACGGCCTGACCCTCGACGCTGCCGTCGTCTACGACCGCGAAAGGCTCGCCGCCGCCATCGCGCACCTGGCCGCAACGATCGACCGCAAGCCCGTGGATGCCGCCGTCTCGGCCGGCCCGGGCGGGATGTTCAGCGTCTCCAGTGCGAAGGACGGGCGGGCGGTCGACAGGGTGGCCCTCCTGGCGGCGCTCGACCAGCGACTCGCGGCGCCCGACGCCCCGGCGTCGATCACGCTGGACGTGCCGATGGTGTCGCTGCCGCCGGCCGTCGCAACCGCCGCCGCCGAGGCGGCGCGGGCGGCCGCGGATCGGATGGCCGCCGACGTGATCGTCGCCGAGGGCAAGGACCACTGGACGATCGCCCGCACGAGCCTCGCACGGCTGATCTCGTTCTCGACCGCGGCCGACGGGACCATCGCCCCCGTGCTCGACGAGTCGGGCCTCGACCCGATCGTCAAGAGGCTCGCGGACCAGGCTGCTCGCGCGGCGCGGGACGCGGGCCTCAAACGGGTCGGCGGCCATATCGTCGCCACGGGCAAGAGCCAGGAAGGCCGGAAGCTCGTCAACGGCGGGACGAAGGCCGCGATCATCCGCGAGATCGCCGCGCGTCAGGCGGGCGCCACGGCATCGCCGGTCGCGGCAGTCGCCACGGCCGTGGATCCGAAGCTGTCGTCCGCCGATGCCAAGCGGCTCGCCCCCAAGATGCGGGTCATCAGCTCGTTCAGCGTCTTCTACTGGGTCATCGTCAACAACCACTTCGGCGGCAACATCGAGGCGCCGGCCACGAAGATCGACGGCACGGTCGTGCCGGCGGGTGGCGTATTCGACTTCTGGAAGGTCGTCGGTGACCTCCGCAAGCTCCCCGGCACCGGCCCGGGCAACGCGATCGAAGGCGGCAAGATCACCGTCACCGGCGCCTTCGGCGGCGGCATCTGCACGACGTCCACGACGCTGTTCAACGCGGCGTTCCGCGCGGGCATGGTGCCGATGGCGCGACAGAACCACAACGAGTTCATCACCCGGTATCCGGCGGGCCTCGACGCCACCGTGTGGATCGTCGGTGGGACGAAGCAGACGATGAGCTTCCGGAACGACACCAAGTACCCGATCCTGATCCAGCGGATCATCACCAACGCCGGCAGGAAGCGGTGGATCACGTTCCGGATCTGGAGCGTGCCGAACCACCGGACCTACACGATCACCAACCGGGTCATCCAGCCCGGCCCGCGTGCCGACAGCGTGACCGTGAAGGACCCCACCAAGCCCGTCGGCTACACCTTCGTCAACAACGCCCCGGCCGACGGCGCCAAGGTGTGGGTCACGGTGTCGATCTACGACCACGGCAAGCTCCACTGGCGGAAGCGCTACTACTCGAACTACCCGGCGGTCGACGGCGTCACCATCGTGGGGACCAAGAGGTCCTGAGACCAGTCGGGGAGGGGGGCATGACCCGGACCGCCCTGTCGGGCAAGGCGAGCGCCGCGAAGGCCGCGGAGGGCGACGCGCCCGTGTTCGCCTACATCGCCACCCTGCCGCAGCCGCAGCGCGGCATCGCCGAGCAGGTCGATGCCATCGCGGCGAGGACGGTGCCCGATCTGCGGCGCGCGGTGAAGTGGGGGATGGCGTACTACGGCGTGCCGGACGGCTGGTGCTTCGCGTCCGGCGCCTTCGCCAGCCACCAGGCCGTGATGTTCATCCGCGGCACGGAACTCGAGCCTGAGCCACCGGCGAAGCCGATCGGGATGGGCAAGGCCACGCGTGGGGTCGAGCTGGCATCCGTCGACGAGCTCGATGAGCGTCAACTCGCATCCTGGATGCGGCAAGCCGCCACCAAGCCGTTCGCGGGTGGCAAGAAGCGCTGAGGCATCAGTCCACGCTGCGTTGGGAGCTCAGCCGCCGGCGAGCTCCGCGAGCTTCGTCGTGGTCGCCCAGCTACGGATCGTCATCGACTTGTAGTGCTGGCTGCTCATGACCTTGTTGAGCCGGCTCCTGGTGCGCGCCGCGCTCAGACGCTGCGAGTAGATGACGCCCGTGCCGGGCCAGACGGTGTCGATGCCCTCGCGCGGGTCGAACGCTTCCATCGCGTCCTCGGCCGAGATCCCGATCAGGAAGATCGCGTCACTGTGGTATGTCCCCGGATCGTCGCCGAAGCCCTTGGGACGGCTCGTGACGACGGCCTGCAGCTGGGCCGCGGTCAGCACATGCACTGCGAGGTTCTCGGTGTGGAGCTTGAACGCCTTCGGCAGGGCGGCCTCGATGTCGCGTTTCACCCGGCCCGGCTTGTGGGTCGAGCTCAGGACCACGTTGCCGCTCGCGATGTACGTCACGACGTCCTCGTAGCCGAGTTCGCCGAGCATCGCCCGCAGGCTCGCCATCGGCACAGGGTTCCTGCCACCGACGTTGATCCCCCGCAGGAGCACGACATACGTCACCACGAGCCGAGGGTAGCCGATGGCCCGCCGCGTGCCTGGGATGTGAGGTCCCCGCCGCGCCCCGCGTGCGGGCGATCGGCCGGCAGGTCATGATCCGTGACACGCACGGAGGGGAGCAGGTGGAGTAGGCGTCGCCAACGGGCATCCCAGCGACCGAGCCGGCATGGGCACGGAGATTCCGCGCCCCGGCGATCCTCCTGGCCAGCGGAGCGATCGACGCACCCGGCGTCGCTCTGGTCACGTCCACCAGATCGGGCGCCGCAGCTGTACCGCTGGGACATCAACTCCGGGGCGCTCACCCAGCTGACGGATGCACCCGCCGGCCGGATCCTCGGCTACCTGACCCCCGACGCGCGATGGGTCGCGTGGCTTGACGACACCGCCGGTGACGAGATCGGCCACTGGGCCGTCGCCCCGGTCGAGGGCGGGGCTCCCGTCGACCTGACCCCGGGGCTCGCCCCGTACGCCTCGGAGGCCATCGCGTTCAGCCGCCGTGGTGGGCGCGTCGCGATGGTCACCGCCGCCGACGACCGCCTCAACCTCATGGCCGGCCAGCTTGGGAACGATGGGCGGGTCGACGGGCTGCGCTCGCTCCACGGCACCCACGCGGGACTCGGCGAGGTCGCGCTCAGCTCGGATGGCCGGCTCGC
>DASXVG010000019.1:0-15114 GCA_036504355.1 Candidatus Limnocylindrales bacterium | reverse complement strand
GACCCGTTCGGTCCGACGGCGACGCCACCGGTCGTCCCGAGGCCGCCGTCTGTCAGCGACCGGTGCGTCGAGGGCGAGCCCCACGGGATCGAGACGACGTCGCCATGCGCGGGCGCCTGGCCACCGCTGAAGAGCCACGCCGGGTTCGTGAACAACTGGGAAGCGTAGAACGTGCCATCAGGCCCGAAGTCGCAGCCGTTGATCGGCCACAGCCCGCTCGCCCATACGGTCATCGGGGTGTTCCAGGGCTCGGCGAGGTTGGCCTGGGTCGGATCGACCCGGTAGACCTTTGCGGTCGGCCCGAGGACGGCGCTGTCGACGAACGCGAGCGTCCCGATGTACAGGGCGCCGTCTGGGCCCTGCCGGACGCAGGTGGGGATCGCGTCGCGGATCGCTTCGTTGGGGAAGTACGCGAGGACGTCGATCGAGCCGTCCGGATGGACCTCGTCGAGCGTGTTCTCGCCGGCGTCCACTACGTAGAGGTGGCCGGGCAGGGCGAGGATGCCGTACGGGTTCGCGTCGCCGCGGACGAACTCCTCCCACAGGCTCGAGTGCGCTCGGCCCCAGTCGAAGTCGAACTCGCCGATGTTCGTGATCGTGGAGACGGCGCCCGTTCGACCGATCTTGACGACGCGCCCGAAGTCGGGGCTGCCCGTGATCTGGGGCGCCAGACCGAAGACGCCGTAGATCTTCTGGTTCGTGCCTCGACCTAGCACCGAGATCCCGTCGATCCCGATGAACTCGCCTTCGTCGCCGATGTTGGGCAGCCCGCCGACGATCGTCTTGACGGTCGCGTGCTTTGACGCCGAGTTCACGATCCGGAGGACGGCACCGCCATGGGTCGCATCACCCGACTCCGCGGCAAAGAGGATCCCGCCCGGACCGAAATCGAGTCCGCGTGGACTGTGGAGGCCGTCGGCGACGACGGTGTAGGGCGGGTCGCCGGCCAAGGCGGCCGCCGGCCCGATGATCGCCGCGGCCAGAGCGGCGCCCACGAGCATCGTGAGCATGCGGGGACGCGAAGAGCGCATGACCAACACCTCCTACCCCGGCTCTTGGTGGTCCGGAACGGTTGCAGGCGGGGACGTCAATTTGGCTCCCCGACCAAGCCCTCCGGCGAAGCGTGGCGCAGTCTGCTCCATCCTCGGCCCGGTGTCCATACGAAAACGTGTCGTGGTGCCTACGGAACGGGACGGGGTCCGGTCAGCCTGATCGAGCGGACCATTACTCGTCCATTTGTGCTCGGCCCTCCGGCGTCAGGCAGCCGCGGCGCCAGGATCCAGACCAGCTGCGCCGTTGGGGGCGCGAGCCGCGTCCGCCCGATCAGCTCGCGTCCGCGGCGTCACGCCAGCCGCCTCGCCGCGGCCAGCCACTCATCCCGGGCCTCGATCCGGATGACGTAGGTTGCTAACGCGCGTGCGACACCCGTCGAGCGCGCCACCCCAAGCTGTTCGGCAGCGCGAGCGCGAACCCGTGGGCGTAGGCCGATGGCGTGAGCCTCACTGACACGATCCTCCCTGCGACGGTGATCCGGTCGTAGATGGGGTGGAGCAGGGCCCTCCCGGCGCGGTGCGCGTCAGCGACCCTCGATCGTCCGCCGGATCCGTCAGTGCGCGGCCGATGGCGTCGACGCCGGCGCGACCGTCCTTGCTCCCGTAAGCGGACGCTACCCGTCCGGTTGGGCTACACCGTCGGATACGGGCAATCGCTGCGCCAAGATCCACACCAGGAGCGCCGCCGTCTCCGCTCCCACCGTCTTCGACCATGCATTGGCGAGGCGGTGCTGGACGGTGGAGCGCGACAGGCCGATTCGGCGGGCCGCCGCCTTGGTTCAGCGCATCGTGTGCATCTTCTCCGGCTCGACGGTGAGGATCACCCGCACCTGATCCCGACCGCCATACCAGGGGTACGGAGTGCCGTGGTACTTCTGCGAGAGCATCTCGATGTGCTCCGCCCCGCCATCGGTGGTCATGCGGACGACCCGGCCGCGCACCTGGTAGTAGCTCGACGGGTCATCCGGGTCGGCGATCGCGACAGCCACGCGCGGGTCGCGTTCGATGTTCCTGACCTTCAAGTGGGTCTTCACGCTGTTGAGGATGACGTGCGCGCCGTCCGTGTCGAGCCAGACCTCGGTCAGCTGTGGCGAACCGTCGGTCATCGACGTGGCAATGAAGCCGAGGCTCGGCTTGCGCAGCAACGCGACCAGGTCGTGCGGGAGTTTCATCATGCCACCGTTCGAAGTGCGGACTCTTTGCCACCGGTTCGCGGCCGGGACCGTTCCAGATTGGCCGCGCGGCCGACGGGGCGCCGACGCGGTAGAGGCGGTCGTAGAGCCAGCGCCTCACGGGACGCTCGTCGGCTCAGCCGCGTCCGCCCCGGCCCGCTCTGCCCGCGAGGCGCGGATGCCGGACCAGGCGACCAACACGAGCGGCACCTCGGCGAGGGTGTACATGACGTGCACGCCGTAGTGCCCGAGTGACTGCTCGGGCTGGAACGGCAGCAGTTCGAACGGCAGGACCGAGACGATCCCGCCGCCGACCATGTTGAGGACGCCCCAGACGAACAGCGCGACCCAGGCGGCGAGGCCCGCCGCGTCCCGGGCCGCGAGGGTCGCCAGGATCGCGAAGATCCCGAGCGGCAAGAGCGTCTGCGGGTCGACGAGGAAGGCTGGCCCGAACTCGAAGACGTCGTGGGCGAGCATCCCGCCGGCGGCCAGCGCCGACGTCGCGAAGACGGCGGGAGCGGACGGACGGGGACGGACGGTCATTACTGGTCCTCTCGCGAAAGGCGTTCGTCGCGACGATGGCGCGTGCCCGCAGAATCGCCGCGCCGGATCGTTCGGTTTCGTGGCTCAGGCAGGAGGTGCGGGGAATTGCGCGGGCTCAACGGGACGGCGTCGCCCGCCGTCAGCCGACCGGAAGCGGGCCAGGCGCGCGGACGCCGTCCGGCGCTCGGCCGTCGCGCCACACGAGGACTCCGACGGCAAACGCCCACAACGTCACCAGCAGCGACGAGGCGAAGAAGATGGTCTCGGCGGCCTGGACCTCCCCGTCGTTCGCGATCTGAAGCAGGGCCGTAACCGCGGAGCCGGCGCCGGCGACGATCGCAACCCAGCCGAGCCACGCCGGGAACTGCCCGCTCTGGGCAAGGGCTGCGCCGAAGCAGGCGAAGGCCGCGCCGAACAGGACCAGGATCGCCATGCTCCAGATGGCGAAGCCGACGACGTCCACGCTCCCCGCGAGTCCGAGCACGGTCGCGGCGTCTGATGCCGACGCGGCCGCCCAGTCGAGCGCCAGCGGCCTCATCGCGAAGCCGTCGATCGAGGTGCTTACGGTGGCCAGGGCGCCCCCGACCAGCGCGGCAGCGATCCCGATGCGCGCGAGTGGCGCGCCGGGTCCGTCATCGAGAAGTCGGGCCAACCCGACGAGACCGCCGATCACGAGCAGGATCGCCACGAGGACCGCCAGGTGGATGGCCACCCAGGCCTCGTTCCCGGCGATGGCCTGGAGCTTCGAGGTCATGGTCACCGCGACGTGCGGGTGGAGCGCGTTCCCAACGGCGCCGATCACGGCACCAGTCAAGAGCAGGATGGCGGTGAGTCGCTGGGAGCTTCGCTGGACCGATGGGGACGACATTCGACGCTCTCCTGGCTCCGTTCGGCCATGTAGTTAGGTTGCCGAAGCTTAGGAGACCTTACTATACTCGCCTCATGAACACAAGCGAACGGCGGCTGCCGGTCGGCCAGCTGTTGGGGTTGATGCTGCGTCGGTTCCGGGCTGATCTCCTGGCCTGCGGCAAGGAGGCCGGCTACGCGAACCTTCGGCAGTCACACCTCCAGGTATTCGGAAACATCGACTGGTCGGGCACCCGGCTAACCGACCTTGCCGCTCGCGCCGCGATGACGCGCCCGTCCATGCTCGAGCTCGTGGACGAGCTCGTGAAGGCGGGGTACCTGGAGCGACGCCCCGACGAACGGGACGGCCGGGCCAAGCTGATCTGCCTGACCCGCGATGGCCGGCGCGTCGTTGTGCAGGCACTCCGCGCCGTGCGCCAGATCGAGAGCACGTACGCGGACGAGGTCGGGGCCGCCCGCTTCGAGGAGGCCTGTCTGACCCTCCACGAACTGCTGCGGCAGGGATCGTTGGCTTCGACGCAGGAGAGATCGAAGGAACCGGCGCTCTCTGCTCGTCGGCGGGGTGGGTAGCGTTGGGCTCGGGAAGCCGGGGACCCAGGATCCAGACGAGCTGAACCGTGGTCGTCGCTCCCACCTTGGACCGAGCGCTCGCCAGATGGTGCTTGACGGTCGAGTGCGACAGCCCGAGGTGGTGGGCAACTGCCTTCTCGGATCCCGCGGCGAGGACAGCTGCCACGACCGCAATCTCGCGGTCGGTCCCCAATCCGGCAGGGCGTTTCTCACGCAAGCCGCCTCGCAGCCGCGAGCCAGCCACGTGGGCACGAGAAGCCCTCAGTCGCGCGTCGGTCAGCTGCGCGCGTCCGACGCCGTGTGTCCCAATGGGCCGAGCACGACCCGCAGGTGGCCGGTGACCTCGTCGACGCTCTGGCCTGCCTCGAGCATGCGGATGCCCGCGTACACCACCGCGTTGACCATCTCTGCCACGGACTCGGGCGATTCGACGCCGAGATCCCTGAGCGTCGCGATGAGCGGCTCCTGCATCTGCGCGTGCATGCGGCCGGCCTGCTCATCCGTCTCGGGGCTGGGAGCCAGGGCGGCCAACGCCTCGCCGGCGGCGTGGTTGCCCTCGGCCACCAGCGCCACGTTCGCGCACGCATAGGCGAGGATCGCGTCGGCCGGGCTCGGCGCCGCCCGCATGGCCTCGCCGATGCGCTCGATCCATCGCGGGAAGATGTCCCGGACCAGCGCCACCAGGATCTCGTGCCGCGAGCCGAAGTACTCGTAGACGCTCGAGCGCGCCAGCCCGGCCCGCTCGGCAACCTGGGCCATCGTGGGCGCTTCGCCGGTCTCCCGCAGCAGCGCGTGCGCAGCGTCCAGCAGGACCCGCTCCTGGGCGGCCCGGTGCTCCGGGACGGACGGAGCGCTGATCCGGGGCATCGGGTCGTCCCTTTCGTCGGCACGGGGGGCCGTGCCGACCGTCGGCATCAGCCGGCTGGAGACAGGCGACCGTCGACCATCTCGAGCACGCGGTCACAGTATCCGAGCACGTCGTGGTCGTGGGTGACCATCATCGACGCCACTCCGTACTCCCGGCACTCGGCCGCGAGCAGGGCCACGACCTCGCGACTGCGGGCGCGATCCAGCGATGCCGTCGGCTCGTCCACCAGGAGCAGCGAGGGGCGCGTCACCAGCGCCCGGGCGATCCCCACGCGCTGGCGCTCGCCACCCGAGAGCTGGCCCGGCCTGCGCCCGGCCTTGTGGGCCATGCCCACGGACTCGAGCAGCGCCGTCGGGTCGAAGCTGCGCGGGCCGCCCGCGAGGCGGTTGACCAGGCGCAGCTGGTCCGCGGCGGTGAGCGCCGGGATCAGGTTGCCCGACTGGAACACAAAGCCGATGTTGCGCAGGCGGAAGGCCGCCAGCTGGCCGCGGCTCAGCATCGCAAGCTCCTGGCCGTGGATCGACACCGACCCGGAATCCGGCGTGTCGAGTGCTCCCGCGACGGCCAGCAGCGATGACTTGCCCGACCCGGACGGCCCGACGATCGCGACGAACTCACCGGGTGCGATGTCGAGGCTGACGTCGTCGAGCGCGCGCACGCGCGTGTCGCCGTCGCCGAGGTCCCTGGTGACGTTGCGGACGGAGAGGCCCGTGCGCGTGGTGGCCGAGGCTCCATCCTCGACCGGCGCGATCACGGCGCTCATCGCTGGCCCGCCAGTGCATCGAGCGGGTCGATCTGCGCGATCCGCACGACGGCCGCCGCCGCGCCGAGCAGGCCGAGGCCGATCGTCAGGGCGGTCGCGACCGCGATCGGGGCGAGCTCGAGCGAGAACGGCATGGCGTCGGGCATCAGGAGCCCGAGCCCCACCCCGACGGCGACTCCCAGGCCCGTGAACCCGACCAGCAGCAGGGCCGCCTGGGTGAGCCCGTCACGCAGGAGGTATCTCGTGGACGCGCCGATCGCCCGCAGGACGGCGATCTCGTGCTTGCGCTGGATCGTCCAGACGGTGAAGAACGCGCCCACGACCAGCGCGCAGATCGCGTAGAGGAAGACCTGGATCATGGACAGCGTCATGGTCTCGGCGGTGTACCCCGGCGAGGCGGCCAAGGACGCCTCGAGGGTCCTGGTGACGGTGTGCGCGGCGCTGTCGCCCGCCGCGAGGTCGAGCGACGCGCCCGGCTTCGGCTGCAGCGCGACGACGCTGGCGCCGGGGGCGTCCAGGGCGTCGATCTGGGCCTGGGTCGGGGCGCCGGGCTGAGCGTAGCCGGAGGCGATCAGCTGCCAGGTCGGCAGTGGCAGGTACGCGACGTCCACATGCCCGAATGTCGCCTGGCCGTCCGTGAACCCCACGACCACGAGCCGGGTGCTCATGTGGTCGATGGTGACGACCGTCCCGAGGTCGAGCCCCTCGGCGCGGGCGGTCGGCGAGACGACGATCCCGTCGACGGCGGACAGGCCCTTCCCCTCGCTCGTGGCGGGGGCGAGGAATGAGTCCGGCTCGACCCCGAACAGTGTCAGGTCGACCTGCTTGCCGCCGCCGGTCGTGACGTTCGCCATGCGCACGCCCAGGAACGCGGCATCCGCGACGTTCGGCTGCGAGCGCCAGGCGGCGAGTTGCGTGGCGTCGACCACGGAGCGGGAGAACGCGTTGTCGATCTTGGTCCCGGCATCGAAGGAGACCGCTGTGACCGGCAGGGACTTCAGGCCGGAGACGCCATCGTTGACGAGGCCCGACGCGAGCCCGGACAGCATGACAGTCAGGACGGCGATCAGGGCGATGACGGCACCCATGAGCGCGAACCGTCCCCTCGCGAACCTCAGTTCGCGGAGCGCAAGAAACATCATCGAACCTCAGACTGGGAGCAGACTCTTTACCGACACTGTGTCGGCATCATATCCCAGATTGCGGCCCGATTGCGCTGTGCTCGACACGTTCGGATGGTGGGATAGGGGTCATAATCCGAGAATGAGGACAACCAAGCCAGGGGTCCAGGGTGATCGGCGGCGGCTTACGCGCGCTGAGGCCCAAGCCCAGACGCGTCGACGGGTGATGGACGCGGCTGCGGATGTGTTCGGCGAGAAGGGGTTTCGGGCAGCGTCGCTGTACGACGTCGCGGAGCGGGCGGGCCACACGATCGGCGCGGTGTACTCGAACTTTGCGAGCAAGGATGAGCTGTTCCGGGCATTGATGGTTGAGCGCCTTCGGCTTGTTGAAGCTGACCTCGAGGCCGCTGCCTCCTCGGAGCTGCCGGTTGGCTTGGAGACCAGTTCCCGTGAGCAGCGTATCGAACGCGCGCTCGACCAGATCGCAGCCAGCGAGAGTTCGGTCCCACCGCGCTGGTGGCGGCTCCTCTACGAATACCGGTCACATGCCGCTGCCGATCCGGACGCGTGGGTGGAGCTCGCGGCCTTGGAGCATCGCTGCCGCGAGCTGATCGCGGGGCAGATCGAGGGCTTTGCGGGTGCCCTGGGCACCGTCCTCCCGCGCTCGCCGATGGAGCTGGCGGAGTTGACCATGGCCCTGACCGACGGGCTGCGCGCGGCTCACGCCGAAGGGCGCAGCTCGATGACCTCAGGCGAAGGACTGCGACTCGTGGTCAAGGCCCTCATGGCCATGTCGGAGCGAACCGAACAAGGTTGAGTGGCGGCCCTGGGACTTCGAAGCAGCCCCTCCCGTGCCGAATCGGACGCCATCACTCGGACCGCGCGGCGACCAATCCGACGCTTCCGCCCCAGGTTCCGGTCTCCGCTAGAAGCTCGGCGAATCGCCGCGGATGGGCGAGGTGGGGGAAGTGACCGCTCTGTGGCCAGACCTCGATCCGCATGTCGGGGACGTTCGCGCCAATCCAGGCGCGATCGTCGAGCGATGGATCCGCACCGAGGACGGATGCGAAGGGAAGTCCTGAAGCTCGGATGGCCGATGCCCCATGGGCGACCATCGCATCAAGCTCGTCCGGGCTGAACTCGAAGAGCGCCTGCCAGTAGCCGAGCACGATCTCCTTCCGGGGATTGCTGGTCGCTTCCACGAACGCCCGGACACGTGGTGTCACTTGGTCGAGCTGGAAGGCGTTGGCGAGGATCCGGCCGAATACCTCGTGGAAGCCAGGGCCTCGCAGCGCGGGTTCGAGCGATTTGGCCATGCCCGCAAATGGCCCAACCCGAAGGGTGCCTTCGACGGCGACGACTCCCCGGCTTGGATGCATGACGCCGTACAGAAACGCGGTGCCCGCGGCTGCCGAGTGTCCGACGACGACCGGAGCCTCCAGGCCGGCGTCCTCGACCGCTGCGTGAACTCGTTCCACGAGTTCATCCAACATGTACGACGGCGCGTCCGGCGAGTCGCCGTGCCCGGGGAGATCGAGGGCGATCGCACGCCTGCCTGGATCGATCGTCTCCAGCTCCGCGAGCGCGGGCCGCCACATCTTCCGGTCGAACGTGAGCCCGTGGAGCAGCACGAGTGGCGGCCGATCGTCCGAGCGACCAATGTCATCCGCGGCAAGGCCGGCGTACGTGGCGGAACGAGAGTCGGCAGACTGCATCTGTGTAGCCTCAGATATCCGGATAGTGACGACTACCGCAGTGTGCGCCCGATGTCTGGACAGCACAACCCCCTGTTCGTGGTCCGCGTGTTGACGGAGCTCATCGCCCGTGCCGGCGCAGTCGGTCGATGGAGGCATCGACGAGGAGCGGGAGGACGAAGCGGTCGAGGGCACGCTCATAACGACGCAGGCGAGGAAGGCCAGGACGAGCTCCACCCCGCCCATCGACCGGCGACAGGGTGGACGGCGCGGACGTACCCGGTGGGGGAACCAGGAGTCGATGTGGATCGCACCAGCGCGCCGTCGTGGCCTCAAGGGTGCGGGCGACGAGCCGCCAGCCCTCCTTGGCCGATTGGGCCCTGCTGTCGGCTCTCGGGCGCGCGCACGAGGGTCAGTCCGAGTCGCGACGTATGCTCGGCCCGCGATGAGGTACCGACGGGTCGTGGTCCGGGCATTCGGGGGGCCCGAGGTGCTCGAGATCCTCGAGGACGAGCTCCGTGCGCCCGAGGCCGGTGAAGCCCAAGTCAAGGTGCTGGCCGCCGATGTCGGGTTCTCGGACGTCAACCTCCGTCGCGGCCGCTACCCGGGAGGCCCCCGTCCCCCGTTTACGCCGGGCTACGCGATCGTTGGCGTGGTTGATGCCCTCGGCCCCGGCACGGGTGGCCTGCAGGTGGGGCAGATGGTCGGCGCGCTCACGTTCGTCGGCGGCTACAGCCAGTCGATCAACCTGCGGGCCTCGGAGCTCGTCCCGATGCTGCCCGGGCTCGACCCGGCCGAAGCAGTGACGCTCGTCTTCAACTACCTCGCGGCGTACCAGATGCTGCATCGGGTCGCGCGGGCCACGTCCGGCCAGCGGATCCTCGTCCATGGCGCCGGCGGCGGCCTCGGGACCGCGTTCCTCGAACTCGGGCGGTTGGCTGGCCTGGTCACCTACGGGACGGCGTCGGCGCCCAAGCACGGGCTCGTGGCGAGCCTCGGTGCCACGCCGATCGACTACCGGTCCGAGGACTTCGTCGCGCGGATCGCCGAGCTGACCGGCGGCGTGGGCGTCGACGCCGCCTTCGACCCCATGGGCTCCGCGCACCTGAGGCGGACGGCGAGGACGATGCGTCGCGGCGGGGCGCTCGTCGCCTACGGTTACTACGCCGCGGCCGCCCGCGGGCGGAGCGCCATCCGCGACGTCGTGGCGCAGTACCTGGACCTGGCCCGCTGGCGCCTGCCTCCTCGGCGGCTGCGGGTCGCCTTCTACGACACGCGCCCGACCAAACGCAAGCACCCTGACTGGTATCAGGACGACCTTGGGGAGCTGTGTGGTCTCCTGGCCGCAGGAAGGTTGCACCCCGTGATCGCCGCGCGGGTGCCGCTCGAGGGCGTGGTCGAGGCACACCGCCGGATCGAGCACGCCGACGTCGAAGGGCGCATCGTCCTGTTGCCGAACGACTGATCACACAGTCGCCGATCGGCGACGAGCTGGCCGCCACGTTGTTCATGCACGGTCGCTCGTCCCACTTGTGGAACGGAACGGAGGTCGAGTGTGGACGCGACATCGCTGAACGTCGTCGGCATCGCCGGCAGCCTGCGGCGCGGCTCATACAACCGTGGATTGATCCGCGCCGCGGTCGACCTGGCGCCGGCGGGCATGCGACTCACGATGCACGAGCTCGGTGATCTCCCGCTGTTCAATGCCGACGTCGAGGCCCTCAGCGACCCCGACCCGGTCCGCCGGCTCAAGGAGGCGATCGGCGCCGCCGATGCCCTCCTCATCGCGACGCCCGAGTACAACCGCTGTGTCCCAGGCGTGCTCAAGAACGCGATCGACTGGGCCTCACGACCGGCGCGGCAGTCGGTGCTCACAAACAAGCCGGTCGCGATCATCGGGGCGTCCACGGGCGGCGGCGGGACCGCCCGGGCTCAGGCGCACCTGCGCGACGGTCTCGGCTACACGAACGGCCTCGTCCTGCCGCAGCCGGAGGTCCTGGTCCCGTTCGCCGGCTCGCGCTTCGATGACGCGGGCGACCTGCACGACGACGAGACGAAGGAGGCAATCCGCGACCTGCTCCTTGCGTTCGCCGACTGGGTCCGACTGCTGCGTGAGGGCCTCGGCCGAGCCGCTTGATCTTCCGTCGCGCTCCGCGCTTGCCGCCAGCAGGCCGCGGTGGGCGGTGGCTCGTTCGCCCCTGATCGTCAGTCGAGCGGCTCCGCTTGGTGCGCTTGGTCCCAGGTCGCTCGGGCGTCCGCGATGTCGGATGCGACGTTCTCCGCCCACTCGTGGACGGCGTGGACCGGAGCGCACATGGTTGCGCCAAGGCTGGTGAGGCTGTACTCGACCCGGACTGGCACCTCGGCGTGCACCGCTCGTTCGATCAGTCCGTCGCGTTCGAGATCTCGAAGGACGCGGGTGAGGACCTGAGAGCTCACGTCGAGGCGCCGCTTGATGGTGTTGAAGCGCGTGGGGCCGTCTTCGAGGACGTGCGTGACAAGGACGGTCCACCTGTTTGCAAGACGCTCGACTGCGTCTCGCATGGCTGTGCCGGGACCGTAAAGGTCTGTTGCAGGCGGCTGATCCATGCGCGAACGGTAGCAGAAAGTGCCAAGCGATGACCAGGTCACTTTCGAGTACCTAGACACGATCAGTAACGTAGTACTAGGAGAGTGCCTGCCACAACGGAAGGTACTCGTACCAGACAGAAGGAGCATTTGTGGCTGAGAACGAGGCACCCATCGACCTGTTCGAGAAGGTCGACTTTGAGGCGTGGAACGGACCGGACTGGGACTTGTTCCGCAAGCTGCACAGCGCCGACGTCTTCGTCGACATGTTCGGCGGGAAGACCGAGGGAGTCGACGCCCACGTCGCCGCCTGCCAGGCCTACCAGGCGGCCGTCCCGGCGTCCAAGGTCCTCGAGCATTCCGTCAGGATGGCTGCCGGGGACTGGACCTGCGTGATCTCCAATGCCGAGGGGGGCGTCAACTTCGTCACGGTAGCGAAGTGGAAGGACGGCGCGATCACCGAGGAATACATCATGGGAGTCAAGTAGCCAACAGTGTCTGGCTGCCCGAGGCCCCGCAGACGCGCAGCCTCGGGCAGACACCCCCTACTCGTCCGTTCGGGCCACGCTCGCGGGCTCCGGCAGCCGCGGGGCAAGGATCCACACGAGCTGCGCCGTCGTCGTCGCCCCCACCTTCGATCGCGCGTTTGCTAGGTGGTGCTTGACCGTCGAGTGCGACAGGCCGAGGCGGTGGGCGGCCGCCTTCTCCGAGCCAGCCTCGAGAACCGCGGCGACGACTGCGAGCTCGCGCTCCGTAGCGCGGTTCGTCACGCCAGCCGCCGTGCCGCGGCCACCCACTCATCCCGACCCTCGATCGGGATCTCGCGGGTTGCTAACGCGCGCCCAACACCTGTCGGGCGCACCATTTCAGAGTTTGCAGCAGCGCCAGCGCCAGACCGTGCGGGTGGGCCGCCTGCGTCAGCCGGACGCCGACGATCACGGGGCCGGCGACCGTGATCCGATCGTAGACCGCGTGGAGCAGGTCGGCCCTCTCCGCAGGAACCTCAGCCGTCGTCCACGCGTGGATGACATCGCCCGGAGCCACCCGACGGCGCGCTCGGCCGTGATCCCGTCCGCGCTCGCCCGCTCGATGTTGTCCTTGGCACCCGGAGGTCGTGCAGCTGCTCGAGGTAGACCGCGTCCTCGAGGCGGCCGGAGGCGTGCTCCAGCGCGAGGTCGCGGATCCGGCGCTCCATCCGGGCTTTGTCGAGTGCGCCCGGACGGGGCCCCGAGCCCAGGCTGGCGACGCCGGCCGAGATGGTCGCGTCGTCGAGCTCGACCCCCTGCGCGAGATCGGCTCGCCCACCTCGTCGCCGGGCCGGGCGCGCCTGCCCCACTCGGGGCACGGGTCGATGTGGAGCTTGCGATGGCGGCAATCGGCGAACGTCCCGTCGCTCCGCACCCTGCGTTAGGCGCGGACCCAACTGGCGCAAGACCGCAAGATAGACCCAACCAGCGCGTGCGCCGGATCATCACGGCCGCGTCCTCATCGTCGGACGCACACAGGATCGACAGAAGTGGCGACGTCGTGCGGGTGCGAACCGAGTAGCCCGCCTACGTCAGCCGTCCACTTCCACGCCGTAGGGCCCGAGGTCGGGGATCTGGCGCTCTATCGCAGCGACCTTCGACCGCGCATTCGTCAGGTGTGCTTCACGGTCGGGTGGGAGTGGCCGAGTCTCTCCAGCGCACCGTGGCGCCAGATCACCGGGACTCGAGCCAGCTCACACGGTACGGCTCGTCACCCGGCACGAAGTCCTCACGGTTGACGGCGTAGAACCGCGTCATCGGGTTGGCCAGCTCGACGGCCGATGGGTCCGGAAAGAACTGCAGGTAGTCCACGTCTCCCTGGTAGGTCATCCCAAGGCCCTCCGCGATCCGGATCGAGGCCTCGTTCCCCGGGACGATGTAGGCCACCAGACGGCGCCAATCGATCTGATCGAGCCCGAATCGGGACATCGCCCGGGCAGCTTCCCGGCCGTAGCCCTGGCCCCAGAACGGCTTGCCGAGGAAGTAGTCGACCTCAAGGTCCCCGGGCTCGGCGCCTTCGTCGAGGCCGCCAGTGCCGATCACCTGCGCGTCGTCTCGGCGTGCCATGACCCAACCAACGGCTCGGAGCGGCTCGGCCGCCCAGCGCTCGGCAAGCCGTGCCATGGCTCGCGCTGCACGTTCCTCGGCGGAGTCCGAGCTGCGGCGGACAGGGATGTAGCGCCGGAAGTCTGGGTCGGTCAAGAGAGCCGCCCATGCATCGACGTCGCCATCCGCCGGTCCGCGCAGGACGAGGCGTTCTGTCTCGATGTGGGCGATCCGACTCATCGACGTGCCTCGCTGCGATGGACGATCTGCCCATCATCGTGCGGCTGTCCAGAGTGACTGAGGTCGCCGACGGGAGGATCACGTCCAGGAGGACCACGACCAAGTCACGCGGACCGCTGCTCGTCTGGGGGTCCCCAGCCTCGGGATGGGGCAGCCGCGAGCCGAGAATCCACACGGGCTGCGCCGTCGTCGCTCCAACCTTGAACCGCGCACTCGCCAGGTGGTGCTTCACGGTCAAGTGCGACAAGCCGAGGCGGTCGTCGAACCAGGCGTGCATGATCTGGGCATCATTCGCAACAATCGCGTCGATCCGATCCTCGGCTCAGCCTGGCTCGGAGCGCGGAGGTGGCATGCCACTGACATTGATGGAGATCGCCGAGGATGCCGGGGCTTACCGACAATCAGTCGCGGGCGACCTCCGCCTGACGCTCGACGACGTCATCCTGAGCCATCGTCCGTCCTCGATGACCTTCGAATGGCATGAGGCGTCGCGCCTGAGGCTGCCTCGGGATCCCGGGCAGCGAATCGATGAGATTCGTGCCTGGTTCCGATCGCAGGGCTGCACGAAGTGGATGTGGGTGCTTGGTCCGTCCTCCACGCCGTCTGACCTCGAGCACCACCTTCGCGCTGGAGGTTACGTGGAGCCGGTCGAGGAGGGGGGGCACCGGGCCCTCCTGCTTGACCATGAGCCGCCGCCGGGTCCGGGCGGCGTCGACATCCGCGAGGTCCAGACCTTTGAGGAATTCTGCGACCTTGACGATGTGCAGTCGATTGCCTTCGGCGAACCAGCCGCCGTCCAAGCCGCCATGGTCGCCTCCCGCGCCACTCGATGGAACGATCTGCGGCGATCTGCCGACGTCGCCCTCGTCGCCTATGCGGACGGAATGCCGGTGGCGGGTGCCACGATGGCTCCGCTACGGGACGGCGTCTGGTTCCTGCTCGGCGGCGCGACGGTTCCGGAGGCCCGAGGCCGAGGTCTGTATCGGGCGCTGGTCCACGGTCGGTGGACCACCGCCGTAGGTCACGGCGGCATCGCTCTCGCCACCCACGCAGGATCAATGTCCGCTCCGATCCTGGGCGCTCTTGGGTTCGTCGATGTTGGCCGGATCGACCTGCTTCTGGACCGCGCGGAGTTCGAATCGTCCGTCGCTGAGGACTGACCGGTTGTTGCCGAACGACTGATCACACCGTCCCTCGGGGTGCCACCGCACAGAATGGATCGTGCCCTCTGCTTCGGGTAGGCGCTGGGCAACGATCCACTCGGGAACACGAATGCGAGTACGTCGAGGCCGGGCGCGCGGGCCCGGCCTCGAGGATTGGTGCGGTGTCGGCGCCGGTCGACCGGCGCCGCCAGGGTCAGTGGGCCAGCGCCGTGCGGTAGATCCCCACGATCTGGATGCCGTAGACGTCGGCCAGGTGGTCGACGCCCTTGCCGTTGGCCAGGTTCGGGTTGCTCGAACCCTCACCGATGGTCTTGTCGCCGCGGACGACCCAGCCGTCAACGGGCAGGCCCTGGCTCACGGCCTCGGCGACGGCCCAGTCGATCTGGGCCGGCGACAGCGCCGGACCACCGACGATGCCGTT
>DASXVG010000018.1:0-37438 GCA_036504355.1 Candidatus Limnocylindrales bacterium | reverse complement strand
CATCTGGTTGATGCGCAGGTCTCGGCTGATGACAGGGTCCCTTTGTTCCAGTGACGTTGGGCGTGCGGCGCGCATGAACAGACGCCCTGCGCGGTCGCCGCGGGAGGATAGCACGAGCGTTCGGGGAGCCGCAACGGCGCGGCCGCCCCCGGGCCGCGGCGAGGAGGCGGCCGTGAGGGCATGCCACGGGCGCCGTCGCCAGGGTCTGCGAGGCACCGGATCGTCGATCCTGGCGGCCGCTTCCCTACCCCAGGCGGCGGTCCCGCACCTCGCCGCCAAGGCGCTCCGCGAGCTCGCCCCAGGGCAGGACTTCCTGGGGCTCGTCCTTGCCCGCTCCGCGGCGGCGGACCGCGGCGGAGCGGGCCTCAACCTCGCGGTCGCCGAGGATGAGCATGTACGGGACCTTCTGGCCCTGCGCCAGGCGGATCTTGTTCTGCATCCGGTTGTCCGAGTCGTCGACCTCGACGAACCGCAGGCCGCCGGCGCGAAGCTCGTCCGCCAGCTCGCGGGCCGCATCCACGTGCCGGTCCGCGATCGGGATGATCACGGCCTGGACCGGCGCGATCCACAGCGGGAATGCCCCGGCGAAGTGCTCCACCAGGATGCCGATGAACCGCTCCAGCGAGCCGAGGATCGCGCGATGGATCGCCATCGGCCGCTTCGGCTGCCCGTCCTCGTCGATGTAGGTCAGGTCGAACCGCTCCGGCAGCATCGTGAGGTCGATCTGGATCGTTGCCATCTGCCACTCGCGACCCAGGGCGTCGTCGATGTAGATGTCGATCTTGGGCGCATAGAACGTGCCGTCCTTGGGCTTGACCGCATAGTCGCCGCCGACCCGGTCCAGGGCGTCCTTGATCAGCCCTTCGGCGAGGTCCCACAGGGCCGGATCGCCGATCGCCTTGTCGGGCCGCGTCGCGAACGCGAACCGGGGCTCGAGCCCGAACCAGCCGTACGACTCGCGGACCTCGCCCAGGAGCGCCTCGATCTCGGCCGTGAGCTGATCCGGGCGGACATAGACGTGCGCGTCGTCCTGGATGAACTGGCGGACACGAGTCAGGCCCGACAGCGCGCCGGATCGCTCGTTGCGGTGGAGCCGCCCGAACTCGCTGAAGCGCAGCGGCAGGTCCCGGTACGAGCGCAGGTGGGAGCGGTAGATGAACGTGGACTCGGGGCAGTTCATCGGCTTGAGGCTGAACTGCTGGCCCTCGGCCTCCACGATGAACATGTTGTCCGCGTAGTGGTCCCAGTGCCCGGACTGCCGCCACAGCCGCTCGGAGACGACGATCGGCGTCGAGACCTCCTGGTAGCCGCGCCGGTCCTGGAGCTCGCGCATCGCGCCCTCGAGCGTCCGCCAGATCCGCTGGCCCTTGGGATGCCAGAACGCCGACCCGGGCGAGACGTCGTGGAACGAGAACAGGTCGAGCTGCACGCCCAGCTTGCGGTGGTCGCGCTTCTTCGCCTCCTCGCGGCGCTCGAGGAACAGGTCCAGCGCTGCCTGCGACTCCCAGACCGTGCCGTAGATGCGCTGAAGCATCGGGCGCTTCTCGTCGCCCCGCCAGTACGCCCCGGCGACGGCGAGCAGCTTGAACGGTCCGATGTGGCCCGTGGACGCGACGTGCGGGCCCTTGCACAGGTCGCTGAACGGGCCGTGCTCGTACAGGCTCGTCGCGGGGAGTGGCGTGCCGGCCTCGCGGGCCTTGTGGGCGAGGTCATCGAGGATCTCGACCTTGTACGGCTGGCCCGTCGATGCCTCGAGCGCGCGGCCGTCCTCCCAGGAGATCTCCCTCCGGACGAACGGGTGGTCGGCCTTGATCGACTCGCGCATCCGCCCCTCGATCGCGGCGAGATCGTCCGGCGTCAGCGGGCGCGGGAGGTCGAAGTCGTAGTAGAAGCCGTCCCTGATCGCGGGGCCGATGCCGAGCTTCGCGTCGGGGAACAGGCCAAGGACCGCCTCGGCCATGACGTGGGCCGCCGAGTGACGCATCGCGTCGATCGGGGCGTGGGCGCCCGCATCGAGCAGCTCGTCCGCCGAGCCGCGATCCGGCGCATCGAGCACCGGCTCCTCGTCGACCGCCGCCGCAGCCTGTCCCTGGTCCTCGGCCATCGCGTGCCTCCTGGGAATCACAAGACCCCTCGTCCCGACAGGACGAGAGGCCGTGCCTCCCGCGGTTCCACCCGCCTTCGCACCTCGCCGGGTGGACGGCGGTGATGCGCTCTCTGTGCCGCGCTAACGGGCGGATCCCGGACCGGTTCGCCGGTCGCTCGCGGGTGGTGCCTGGGTCCCGAGCTCCCTGTCGCCGCTCTCAGCCGGTGGCTGCGACTCTCTGGCGGGTTCGCGGACGGGCGTGTCCCGGTCAGCGCTGTGTGGTGGGCGATACTGGACTCGAACCAGTGACCTCATGCATGTCAAGCATGCGCTCTAACCAGCTGAGCTAATCGCCCTCGTATTTGAGTTCAGAAAGGCCGCATGCCTCTCGGTTCTCACGCTGCCGGGTTGACCTACACCGCTCGAATACCGCATGCTAGTCGCCTGTGAGAGCCCCTAGCACCGGAGATCCAACCATGAAGGTCGCACCCGCCAGCGGCGCCGAATCTAGCACAGGCGACGGGATCGCCGCCCTGCTCCCCTCCTGGCGTCGGTCGCTCGCCGCGCGCCGCGTCAGCCCGCGCACGATCGCCACCTACACGACGTCAGCCGAGCAGCTCGCCGACTACCTCGCGGCGGCCGGCATGCCCACCGCGGTCGGCCGGATCAAGCGCGAGCACGTCGAGGCGTTCCTCGAGGACCTCCTCGCCCGCAAGTCCCCCGCCACCGCGCACAACCGCTTCCGTGGCTGCCAGGCGTTCTTCCGCTGGGCGCTCGAGGAGGGCGAGATCAAGGCGTCCCCAATGGGCAACATGAAGCCGCCCCGGCTGCCCGAGGCGCCCCCGCCTGTGCTGCGCGAGGCTGAGCTGCGGCGGTTGATCGAGACGACCGAGAAGGACCACAGCTACAACGGCCGGCGGGACGCCGCGATCATCCGGCTGTTCATGGACACCGGCATCCGCCGGGGCGAGCTGCTGGGGCTCGACTCGGCGGACCTCGACCTCGACACCGGGCTCGCGAAGGTGACCGGCAAGGGCGACCGGACGCGGTACGTGCCCGTCGGGGCATCCACCGTCCGCGCCCTCGATCGCTACGTGCGGGCGCGCGCGAAGCGTCCCGACGCGGGCTCCCCCGCCCTCTGGCTCGGGCGAAAGGGTCGGCTCGGGGAGACCGGGCTGGCGGAGCTCCTGCGGACCAGGGCGACGACCGCGGGGCTCGAGGGGCTGCACCCGCACCTGTTCCGCCACGCCTACGCCCACAGCATGCTCGATGCCGGGATGCAGGAGTCCGACCTGATGGCGGTCGCGGGCTGGCGGTCCCCCGAGATGGTCCGCCGCTACGCGGCCAACACGCGCGCGGAACGCGCGATCAAGGCCGCTCGGGCGCTCTCTCCCGGCGACCGGATGGATGAAGGATCGAAGCGATGACGGCAATCGTCATCGCAAGCCAGCAGATCGCGGTCGCCCTCGAGGTTGTGGCGATCGGGCCGTCCGACCCGCGCTACCGGTGGGCCATGGAGTACCTCGCGGTTCATTCCCGGAGCGTGCTCGCAGCGATGCGTGATCCGCGGGAGCGGACGCGCCTCGCCACGGCAATCCGGGTCGCCCGCCGAGAGGAACACCGCACACGGGCCATCGATCTCAAACGTGCGGGGCATACAGCGGAGCGGATCGGGGAGCTGATCGCCGAGGAGGAGGGCCGCGGGGCGTTCCCGTATGACGGCCGGACGGTCCGCCGCTGGTATGCCAAGGCGGGCATTTCGTCGCGCTGACGACGTCCGGTCATGGCGCACCGCTCCGGGTGGCGATAGACCCGTTGAGTGAGCGATGACGCACGAGCCTGGGGCAAGATCGGCGGCCTGACCGCGTGGTCGCGCAACGACGCGGCCACGATGGTGGGCCCCGCCCACCGCGCCTTCCGGGCCCGCTTCGAGCGCCTGGTCGATCCCGACGGAACGCTGGACCCGCAGGAGCGCGCGCAGCGTGCTGACCGGGCCCGCCGTGCGCACATGCTCACCCTCGCTGCCAAGTCGGCCGAGGTCCGTCGCACGAAGAAGGCAGCCGGGGCCGAGTCAGGGTCCGCGGCTGCCATGGAGGCCCGTGGTGACAAGGACCACACGCCCCGGCGACCGTAGGGCATCGCCGACCCGTCGGCAATCATTCCGGTCCCGCGTCTCGCTGCGGATGGACCGGCTGCGGCTGGTCCTCGAGGGCGAGGCCCCCGGCGACAAGCGGCTGGCACGCGCCGAGCTTGCCCTGCTCGAATGGCTGGTGCTCCGATGATCGAGTATCCGATCCGGGACGCCCTGGGCACCCTGCGCGCCATCCACGTCCGGTGGGACACGCCAGAGGGCAAGCGCATGGCATGGCGCAGCCCCGATGGGAGCGATGGATTGTGCGGGGTTCCGGTGACCTCCCTGCCGCTCTACGGCTCCGAGGCCGTGCCCGGGCTCGCGCCCGACGCCTGGATCATCGTCACCGAGGGCGAGAGCGACCGCGACGCCCTCGCGGACGTGTGCGTGCCCGCCGTGGGAACCGTCACGGGGGCCGCCAGCTGCCCGTCCGCGGAGGCGCTCGCGGGCGTGGCCTGGGGCCGCGCATTCATCCTCTGGCCCGACAACGACGACGCCGGTCGGCGGCACATGACCGCGGTCGGAGCCAGCCTGTACCGGGCCGGAGCCGCCGAGGTCCGCGTGCTCGCCTACACCCCCACGGTCGTTCCGCTGCCCAAGGGGGCCGGTGCCCGCGACGTGGTGGGCGGCATCGAGCCCGCGATTGGCGGCGCCACGGTGGCGTGGCTCGTGGAGGAATGGAGTCTGCCGCTCGACCGGCCACGGGCTGCCCTGCCGGTGGACCGGGTGAGCCGGCGCGAGCTTGGCGATACCGGGAGCGTGAGCGAGGCCCTGGCGGCCCGTGGCGTCCCGCACGCCTCCCCTGGGCGCACGGTGCGCTGCATTGCCCCGGGGCATGACGACCGGCACGCCAGCCTGTCGATCTTGCGTGATGACCGTCGGGCCGTGTGCCATGCCGGCAGCTGCCCGTGGTCGGGGCGGGGCGTCATTGCGAGCGACATCCTCGCGGGTCTCGGGGGATGACCGCCACCGCGTTCGCGCCGGTGTTCGTGGATGCGCCGCCGAGGTATCGAACCCTCGCTGACGTGTCTGACGAGGCACCACGACCCTTGATCTTCGGGATGCTCGAGCCGCAGGGGCCGACCCTCGCCTATGCCGCTCCGGGCGTCGGCAAGGGCACCACGGGCGCGTGGATGGTCGTGCAGGCCCTCGAGGCCGGCATGCGACCGGCGATCTTCGATGCGGAGCGGCGGCCGCGCGAGTGGGCGCGCCGTGTATCAGGGCTCGGCGGTGACCGCTCGCGCGTCGTGTACGGGAGCCCGAGGACCTGGGGCCCGCGCTCGCTGGGCGACCGTTCTGGGACCTCGTGGAGCCCGTCAAGCGGATCATTGCCGCCGCCGGCTGTGACCTGTTCCTGCTGGACTCGCTGCTGCCGGCATCGGGCATCGGCGAGGAACGACTGAAGTCGGACGCCCAGGCACCGTTCCTGTTCGTGTCGGCGCTCGACTCGCTGGGTATTCCGTCGCTCGCGTTCGGACACCCGCCCAAGGGCCAGCCGGAGGGCGATCCATTCGGCTCGATGGCGTGGCTCGCGGCCTTCCGGCTGACGCTGCTGGGCACAACGGCCGAGGGCGACGGGCACCGCGTCCGCTGGCGGCCCAGGAAGCGCAACGAGCGGGGCCATATCCCGGGCGTGCTGCTCACGATCCATTACGGCGAGGACGGGCGGCCATGCGCCGTGGACCGTGCGGACGACTGGGAGAGCACGCGGGATTGGGTGCTGGCTGCGCTCGTGGGTGGCCCGCAGGCCGTGTCCGACCTGGCCGAACAGCTGCTGGGCGAGCTGGAGAACCCGCCCGCCGGCGAGCTCGAGCGGGCGCGCGAGCGGCTGGGTCGAGCACTCGGTCGGATGGCCCGGGAGGGCTGGGTCGAGAAGCTCGGCACGAAGGGCCCCGGCGTCCGCTGGGGACTCCGGGAGCGGTCGTGATGTGTCCGGTACTCGAGAAGGGGACACGCCCCCCGGAGACGTCCGGTTCTCTGTCCGGTTCTCTCGTGAAAGTGTCCGGTACTAGCCCGGTTGTGTCCGGTTCTCTGTCCGCTCCGAGTACCGGACACACGGGGGGGAATAGGGCCCCCTGTGTCCGGTACTACCCGCGGGTACTTCCTCTCTAGCGCCACATGGAGGACACCGAGTAATGAACCTCTCAGCGATCAAGCGTGGCCTTCGCGCCGCGGATGCAGACCCGGCCGAGGAACCCCCGCCCGTCGAGGGCGATCCCCCCGGAGACCCCGACACCCTCCCCGATCCCGGCGAGGACCAGGTACGCCGTCAGCGAAAGATCGAGGCCGCCCTGGCCGAGATGCGCGCCACGTCGGGCTGGTGGATCAGCCCGTCCCTGAAAGGAACCGACCATGACTGAGCCCGTCACCGAGCGCCGCATCATCCGGGACCCGGTCTCCGGCGGCTACGCCGTCGATGCCGAGGGCAAGCCGGTGTGGCCGGTGCAGCCCGACCTCCCGGCGCTCGTCGCCCCGGAACAGGTCTACACCGAGCCGCCCGCCGATGCCGTCTACTGGTCGCGCGCCGCGAAGGCACAGGCCGAGGGCTGGGTCGTGCCGCTCCCGGCGATCGATGAGTGCATCCGCATCCGCGAGGCGTTCCACGCCGCCGTGGAACGGATCAAGACCCGCCGCCAGCCCGACCACCGCCGACTCGCCGCGACGGTCTACGGGGCCGCCGACCTCCTCGCCCCCGACCCGGTCGGCGCGATTGTGGATGCGATCACCGATGTTGCCGTCGATGACTGGCTGACCAGGAACCTCGCGGTTGCGTGGTCCGACCTGAACGCGATCAGCTACAAGCTGGAGGAGTACTGGCTGTCGCTCCTCCACCGCCACCAGCGGGCGATCCTCCAGAGCCTGATCGGGCGCGAGTCCCCGTCGTGCAACGAGCTGCGCGCCCACGTCGAGTCGATGAGCATGGCGATCGAGGCCCCCAAGCCCGGTCGGCTGACCCACGTCATCTACTGAGAGAGGAGCGATCCCATGAGCGACTACGTCCCGCGCAACCTCCCGCCCATCCCGCGGATCGACCTTCCCGACAGCGACAAGGGGCCGATGGCGTTCCCCCTCGCGCCCACGGGCCCGGTCGCGGTGCCGTCGGGCATCGAGGCCGCGCTGGGACTGGCGGAGCCCAGCCCCGAGCCGGACGCGCCCGCCCCGCCCGCCGAGCCGGCGGAATGATGAGCGGCCCGGGCGTTACCTCCATGACGTCCGGGTCGCTTCCTGCCCTGTGGGCGAAAGGCGTCCTCCGCGGCAACACGCCGACCGAGGTGGCCGATATCGTCCGCAACTTCGAACCCGACACCGTGCCCGTCCTGGACCACCACCACGGCGACCCGATCGGCTGGGTGCGGGCTGTCCAGGGCGATGGCACGGACCTGTGGTACACGGCGCGGATCGCGGTCGGCGGGGACGCCGAGTGTCGGCTGCGCCGGGGGCCGGTGGCCGTGAGCCTGGAGATGCTGGGCCGCAACGTCTACCACCGCCGCGATGAGCGCGGGATCATCCTCCCGCCCTCGCTGCGCTCTCCCCACTTCCGGGGTCGGTACGGCGAGGGCTACACCCTGGATGCCATCGCCATCCTGCCGCCCTTCGATCGTCCGGGTGGCAAGGGCTCCTGTATGTGGGCCGTCGAGTGAGGCAAGGACCAATGACAAGCAACTGGCGGTCGGGTTGGCAGGCCCTCCGCAAGACCATCCTGGATCGGGATGGTCGGGTCTGCTTCAAGTGCGGTGGGTACGCCGATGCCGTGGACCACATCGTCCCGCGGTCCCGCGGTGGGACCAACGACGAGTACAACCTCCGGGCCATCTGCTCCAGCTGCAACTCCATCCTCGGAGGGAAGCTGAAGAAGGGGCCCGTGCTCCCCCGTGCCCGTCCGTCCCGATGGGGCTGACCCCCACCGGGGTACTTTTTTTGGTATCTCCAAGTAGCACGATTTCGATGCGTCTAGGAAATAACGAGGCGCGCGCGGCGAGCCCGATCGACCCGGAAGGAGACCGGAATGGACCGAACAGCACGGAAGCGCACCGAGGTAGTCCTGCTCCACCGGGAGGCCCGCGAGGACGGCCACGTCGTGTGGGTGGGCAACACCCGGACCACCGACACGACCATCCAGGCGGAGCGCACCGCGGCCTACCGCGGGACGTGCGGCTACCCCGGCTGCATCGCGGAGGATCATCAGGGCGGCGATGCTCCCCGAGGATGATCCCGAGGACGACGCCATCCGCCGGGACTACCGTCCAGGCCCGCGGGCGCGGGCGGAACAGGCCGCGGCAAGGGCCGATGCCCGACTCGCGATCTTCCTGGAGTCGGGGGCGCCCTACCTCGTCCTGGACGCGAGTCACGACCTGGACGAGGCCCTCCAGCTGCTAGGGCTCGCAGAATCGCGCCAGAGGCCCTAGAACCAACCTAGAAGCCCCGGGACGCCCAAAGTGGGGTATACGCCCACTATGCGGTTTCTGGCCGGATAGAGCGGATTCCGGCCGAGACTCAGCACTCCCGGATGATTGTTCCGCTTGCGCTTCCGGGTAGGGGCCGGCGCAGCCTTGCCGGAGCCCCGGCGATCGTGACCGGGCACCGCCGAGGACCGATCAATGCCGACCGCCGAGACCATCCGTGACGAGCTCAACCGGGCGCTGTGGGGCGGCCACGGGACACGCTGCCGGTGCTGCGAGGACTTCGGCCCCGGTGGGAGTCCCCTGGAGGCCGGTGCCCTGACGGAGGCCCGCTTCCTCCTGGGCCGGTACGACGTCTCCGACGAGATCATCGCCCGAGCCGTGACCGCGGCTGTGACCGCGGCCCGGGACGCGATCATCGCCCAGGCCGTCACGTCGATGAGCCAGCACGAGGCATGCGGTATACGAAGGCATCGCGGTATTCGCGCATCGGGTCCGTCCTCGAGCGTGCGAACAGCACAATAACCAGCGGCCATTCGCAACCGCCATTCGTGCACAAAGGGGGTCGGGCTACACCGCTCCGGCGCGGGAGGCATGTCAAGCATGCGCTCTAACCAGCTGAGCTAATCGCCCTCGGCCGGGGAGGATAGCACAGGACCATCGCGCATCAGCCCGGCCGCATGGCCGGCCAGCGGACCGGCGGTCCGATGTGCCAGCATCTCGGCCAGTCGGTCGGGAGGACCGTCATGGACTGGAGGGCGACGATGACCCAATCCTCGCAGGGTGGCGGCCCGCGTTCGCGGCGCGCGCTGCTGGTTGCCGCCGCCGGCGCGGCCGGAGCCGCGGCTGCGGCCATGGCGGCTCCGGCCGCAACGCTCGCCGTCGACCCCGACTCCGTTGGCAAGAACATCGAGAACCCGACGACGGCGCTCACGTCGATCACCCAGGGCACCACCGATGCCGGCGCGTTCGCGGCCCACGGCAAGGGGGCGGGCGTTGGCCTGCTCGGGTCGACCGACGGAGCCCAGAACGCCGGGGTGGTCGGGCTCGCGGGCGACTCGTCCAGCTCGACCTACACGACCCAGGCGTTCCAGCTCGACGCAGGCGTCTACGGCTACGCCAGCCAGACGTCGATCTCGGCGGGCCTCCTCGGCGAGGGCCCCGTCGGCGTCTACGGGTACGGAGACGTCGCCCTGTATGCCGACGGCGCCACGGTCGGGGTCTTCGCAACGGCCCTGCCGAACGGCACCGCTGTCCATGCCCACGCTGGCCTGGGCACCCCACCGGCCTCGATCACCAACGTGGCGCTCATGGGCACCGTGACGAGCAAGAACCAGGCGGGCATCTACGCCCGGGGTCGGGCGATGTTTCCCGACCGGAGCGGCCGGACCACGTTCAAGGCCGGTGTCGCCACGAAGTCCGTCCCGGTCGGCAACGTCGTGTCGACCAACTACGCGTTCGCCGTCCTGAACTCGAACCGCTCGGGCATCTACGTCCGTGCCGTCGTGCCTGGGACTGACAAGATCACGATCTACCTGAACAAGGCGCCGGCGTCCTCGACGTCGGTCGCCTGGTTCGTCCTGGGCTGATCGACGTGGACGACATCGTGCATGCGTCGGCGCGGCACATCGTGATCAGGCGCCTCGCGCCCCGGGAGGGACGGCGCGCCGACCTGGACGCGCTCGCTCGGCGCTCGGGTGCCCTGCACCACCACGCGGCGACACGCCCGAGCGCAGACGTGACGGCCCTGACTCGTGCGGCGCGCAGCCGGCGGGAGCGGTAACCGCCACGATCGAGCCCGCCCGGCCGCGGCGGCCACCGGACCTGGCGGCGCCATGCGACGATGGGGCCATGGCCGATCTCGAGCTTATTGACTGCGGCGGCGGGCGCCGCCTCGAGCGCTTTGGCGCGGTCGTCGTGGACCGCCCCGCGCCGGCCGCGGACTGGCTGCCGGGGCTCGGGCCGTCGGCTTGGGCGAAGCCGGGCCTCGAGTGGGCCAGGAGCACGTGGGTGCGGGGCGCGGCGCGCGACCCGTGGACGATCAGGGCCGGCGGCCTGACCCTCGAGTGCCGGCCGGCGGCCGGCGGCCAGGTGGGCGTCTTTCCCGAGCACGCCGCGACGTGGGAGTGGCTGGGTCGCGCGGTCGCCGGGTCGGCCGAGCGCCTGGGCCGCCCGCCGGAGGTCCTGTCGCTGTTCGGGTACACGGGCGGCGCGACGCTCGCCTGCGCGAAGGCCGGTGCACGCGTCGTCCACGTCGACAGCTCGAAGCCCGCGGTCGCCTGGGCTCGCCGCAACGCGGAGCTGTCGGGGCTTGCCGAGCGGCCGATCCGCTGGATCGTCGAGGACGCCCGCGCGTTCGTCCGGCGCGAGCGCCGGCGCGGAAACCGGTACGACGGGATCGTGCTCGACCCCCCGTCCTACGGCCACGGCACCGGCGCGTGGCACATCGAGACGGACCTGGCCCCGCTCCTCGAGGACCTCGCCGCGATCTCGGGGCCGAAGCCCTCGTTCGTGCTCCTGAGCGCGCACACGAAGGGCTTCGGGGGCGAGTACCTGGGGGCGCTCGTGCGCGAGCACTTCGGCATTGCCGCGACCGGCGACGACCTCGTCCTTCGCGCGCGGTCGGGGCTCAGGCTGCCGCTCGGCGGCTGGGCCCGCGGACCGTACCACTGAGCCGCGGCCGATGACCGGACCGTCGCCCGCTCCCCTCAGCGGCGGCATCCTCACCAGCACGAAGAACCCGCGCGTCAGGGCGGCAATCGGGCTGCGTGACCGGCGGACGCGCGACGAGACCGGCCTGACGCTCGTCGACGGCGTGCGCGAGCTGGCGAGGGCGCTCGCCGGCAGGGCGCAGGCGATCGAGGTGTTCGTCGTGGAGCACGCGCTCGACGAGGCGGGAGCGGCGGCGGTCGAGCTCGCGCGGTCCGGCGGCGCTGCCATCGTGCCCGTGACGGCAGGCGTCCTCGACCGACTCGGGTACGGCGAGCGCTCCGAGGGCGTGGTTGCGACCGTCCGGATCCCGGACGTGTCGCTCGGGCGGCTCTCGGCCGCGCTGCCGGCCGACCCCCTGATCGTCGTCCTCGAGGCGGTGGAGAAGCCGGGCAACCTTGGCGCGGTGCTCCGGTCCGCGGACGCGGCTGGTGCGGACGCCGTGATCGTTGCGGACCCGCGGACCGACCTGTTCAATCCCAACGCGATCCGGGCATCGCTGGGCACGGTCTTCGCCGTCCCGGTTGGCGCCGGGACCGCGGCCGATGTGCGCGCGTGGCTGGACGCGTCGCGCGTCCGCGTGCTCGCAGCGCGCGTGGGGGCCGCGATCCCGTACACGGACGCCGACCTGCGGGGACCAGTAGCCCTGGTCCTGGGCTCGGAGGCCGAGGGCCTCACCGACGCCTGGACGGGACAGGACGTCACGGCCGTTTCGCTGCCGATGCTGGGCGTCGCGGACAGCCTCAACGTCTCGGTGACCGCTGCGGTCCTGCTGTACGAGGCCCGCCGGCAGCGGGGAGCGCGCGTGACCGAGGCCTGAGCGCGCGAGCGAGCGTCCTGCGGATCGTCCATCTCCGGCACCATGGCGCCATGCAGCGTTTCGACTTCGTGATCATCGGCGCCGGTCCTGCCGGTGAGGCCGCCTCGCACAAGGCCCGGGCGCTCGGCGCGTCCGTGGCCGTCATCGACCGCCTGTGGTTCGGCGGCTCGTGTCCCCACATCGGGTGCGTGCCGTCCAAGTCGCTGCTCCACGGCGCCGACGTGCACGCGAAGGGCGGCGACTACCCGTGGTCGCGTGCGTCTGCCCGACGCGACTACATGGTCAACAGGCCCGCCGGCACCGAGGAGCCGGACGACGCGACCCACGTCCGCGCGCTCGAGGCCGACGGCGCCGTCGTCTACCGTGGCGAGGGACGGATCACAGGCCGCGGCCGGGTCACCGTCACCCATGACGGGGCCGCACACGAGCTCGAGGCGACGAACGTCGTGATCGCGGTCGGCTCGACATCCAAGCTCCCGCCGATCGCGGGCATCGCCGACGTGCGCCCGTGGACGAACCGCGAGGCCACCCTGACGCGCGAGCTGCCGAAGAGTCTCCTCGTCCTGGGCGGCGGCCCGACCGGCTGCGAGCTGGCCCAGGTGTATGCCCGGTTCGGCGTCCCGGTGACCATCGTCCAGTCGGGGCCGCGCCTCGTGCCCACCGAGCACCCGCGCAACGCCGACAGCGTCCGCTGGGCGCTCGAGCACGACGGCGTCCGCGTCGTGACGGGCAAGCGCGCACTCCGGGCGCATGCCGGCGCCGGGACGGACGGCGCCCATGTCATCGACCTCGACGACGGGACGAGCGCCGAGGGCCACGCGGTCCTGCTGGCCGTCGGTCGCGAGTTCCCGGTCCATGACCTTGGGCTCGAGCACTACGGCATCGTCACCTCCGGTCCCGACGCCTACCGACGCGACGGGTCGCTGCGGCTGGCCGACGGGCTGTGGGTGATCGGGGACCCCGCCGGGCCCGAGCTCCACACGCACCAGGGGCACTACCAGGGGGAGCTCGCCGTGCGCATGGCGCTTGGCGAGGACGTGACGCCGGACTACCGTGCGCTCCCACGGGCGACGTACATGGACCCCGAGGCGGCGTCGGTGGGCGTCTCGCTGGACCAGGCGCTGGCCGCCGGTCTCGACGCCTTCGAGTGCGTCGCCGACTTCGCGAAGACATCGAAGGGCTACTCGGTCGAGGCTGAGACCGGCCACGTGACGATCGTCGTCGACCGCGGGTCCCGCGAGCTGGTCGGCGCCGCGATGGCCTGCCCGGACGCGTCGGCGGCGATCCACGAGTGCGTGCTCGCGATCAAGGCGCACGTCCCGCTCGACGTGCTCGCGGAGACCATCCACGCCTTCCCGTCCACGTCGCGAATCCTCAACGGGCTGTTCGCGGAGGCGCTGGCGACGCTCGACGCCTGATGTCGACGCCGGGCGGGCTGGACGCGGCCGCGCCGATCAGCTACCGGCGACCTCGCCGTCGAGGAGCACCAGCCGCGGGCGCGCGTGCCACAGCGCGCCGCCGGTCTCGACCGGTTCCGCGAGCGCCGCCGCGGGGATCACCACCACGTCGGCGCGATGGCCCGGCACCAGCCGGCCGCGATCCAGCTCTCCGGCCGACACCGCGGGGTCCCCGCACGCGGCACGCAGCGACCGCCACAGCGACAGCGCGTTGGAGGGCCCCAGCGGGGGCGTGCCCGCCGGCCAGGATGGCGCCGCCCGGGTCACCGCACACTCGACGCCGGGCCACGGGTCGATCGGCTCGACCGGGGCGTCCGTGCCCGTGGGGATCAGCGCGCCGGTGCGGGCGATCGCCCCGAGCGCGTACGCCCCGACCTCCGCGCGCGCTCCCCACAGCCGGCGGGCCTTCTCCTCGTCGCTGCGCACGTGCACCGGCTGAAACGAGGCGGCGATCCCAAGCGCGGCGAACCGGGGTACGTCGTCGGGGTGGACGAGCTGCGTGTGCTCCACGCGCGGCACGAGCGACGTCATGCCGACGGTGGGGCCCAGCACGTCCAGCGCGGCGCGGACCGCCGCGTCGCCGATCCCGTGGATCTGGGTCGCGATCCCGAGTGACGCGGCTCGCGACGCCTGGGCGCGCAGCTCCGCTGGCGGGGTCAGCCAGACGCCATGGCCACGGTTCGGGGGTTCGGGCTCACCGGGACCGCGCACGAGCGGCTCGAGCAGGGCGGCTGTCCGGCTGCCGAGTGATCCGTCCGCGAACGTCTTGAGCCACCCGAGCCGCAGCCGGTCCAGCGGGTCGGGTCCCAGCGGCCGCCCGCTCCGGAGGCCCTCGACCTCGGCCGCGTCGAGCTGCTCGGGGCGGATGCACGGGTGCGCGCGGAGGCCCAGCTCGCCGGCGGCGGCGAGTGCGCGGTATGCCTCGATCGGCCCGCGCAACCGGTCCTGCTGGCTCAGGCCGCCCGGGTCGTGGACCGCGACGACGCCGAGCGCGAGGAGCTCCCCGATCAGCACGCGCATGGCGGCGGTCAGCACCCCGACCGTCGGCGGCGGGATCCTGCCGGCCACGAGCCGCGCCGCGGCCTCGTGCAACACGCCGGTCGGCGCCCCGCCGGCATCGCGGCGGATGACGCCGCCATCGGGGTCGGGTGTCCGCTCCCCGACCCCCCCCTCGGCAAGGGCGCGGCGGCTCGCAACGAGCGCGTGATGATCGTGGGCCCACAGCGCGATCCGCCGCCCGGGGGCCGCACGCTCGAGGTCATCCGACGTCGGCCACGGTCCGAGCGCGTCCGGGTCCCAGCCCGCGCCCTCGATCCAGGCGTCGCCGTCGGGGAGCCGGCCCGCGCCTTCGCGGACGCGTCGCACCAGCTCGTCGATCGAGTCCGCGTGCTCCAGCTGCACGCGGGATCGGCTCAGGGCAGCCTCGACGAGATGCAGGTGCGAGTCCGTCAGGCCGGGGACCGCCACCTCGTCGGGGGCCAGGTCCAGGGATCGCGTCGCCGGTCCGGACGCGGCCTCGACGGCGTCGCGGGTCCCCGCGGCAACCACCCGGCCGCCTGCGAGGCCGATGGCGTCGACCCAGCCCGGACCCTCGTCACCGGCGAGCGTCGCGATCCGACCCCGGACGATGAGCGTCGCGCGTCGGGTCGTCGACATCGTGGCGGATCGTCGTCAGGAGGCGTCCGTCGTCCCGGGAGCGTCATCCGCCCGGGCCGCCGCGCTCGCCGCCGCGGCCGCGGCGACCTCGGCGTCATGGCGCGCCGTGGCCAGGCCCCGACGACGGTCTGCCTCCTCGAGATCACGGGCGACGGAGGCCGCAACCGGGTCCAGCCCGGCCGGCCGAGACGGGCCCTTGCCCTTCTCCTTGCGCTCCTCCGGCCGCAGCCGGCCGCGACGGTAGATCGACACGATCCCCGACAGGAAAACGCCGCCGGCGACGACGAACAGCACGTTCACGTTGCCGATCAGGTCGGCCCCGGTCCCGCCGATGATGATCGGCGCGAAGCTCGCGATCGACACCAGCATGTTGAGCACGCCGAACACCCTGCCGCGGGCCTCCTCGGGAATGTCCTCCTGGAGTTGCGTCTGCGACGGGATGGCGACGAACGCGTACGCCACCCCCGCGAGCAGCGCCACGAACACCACGACGGCGAGCAAGGACGTGAAGTCCGCGAGCGAGCCGAGGCCCGTTGCCGTCTCGGCGCGCTGGAGCGCCTTCGCGATCGGCCCCGCGGCCGCGAGCAGCGCGAGGAGAACCCCCAGCGCGACGAGCCCGCCCTCGATGAGACGCCGGCGCGGGAACAGCTGGCCGTAGTTGTTGAGGATCAGGATCCCCATGACGATGCCGAATCCGAGCGGCAGCACGACGACGACGAAGTCCTTCGGCTCGAGGCCCAGGGCGGCGCGGGCGAAGTTGGGACCGATACTGCCCAGCACGCCGACGAGCGACGCGGCGATCCCCAGGTACAGCAGTGACCACTTGACCTTGGGCGTGCTGCGGATGAAGGCGAGGCCGTCGCGCAGCTGGGCCACGACGGAGCCCATCGCCTCCTCGGTCTCGTGGACCATGCCCGAACCCGGTTCCGGCGCCGAGGCCGGCGACGGAGGCAGCGTCCAGCAGAAGCCGGCGGCGATGAGGTAGCACACGGCGACGAACAGGATCAGCGCGGGCGCGCCGGCCAGCGCGACCACGATCGGGCCCAGCAGCGCGAAGCCGAGCGCGAACGCCGCGTTGAGCGTCAGCGTGAATACGCCATTGGCGGCGATGAGCTGCTTGCGCGGCACGACCTGCGGGATCATCGCGGCCTCGGCCGGGCTGAAGAACACCGTGATCGTGGAGATCACCACGTTGAGCAGCAGGATCGCGGGCAGCAGGTCCCCGACGAAGTACAGCGCGATGAAGGCCGCGAACCGCAACAGGTTGGTGACGACGAGGACGAGCCGTTTGTCCAGCCGGTCCACGTACACGCCCGCAACGGCGCTGAACAGCACGGCCGGCCCGAGGAACGTCAGGATCAGGACGCTGACGGCCGTGTTCGACCGGGTCGCCTCGAGGATGATGACGGTCAGGCCGTAGATGACCATGTTGCCGCCGATCTGCGTGAACGCCTGGCTGAGCCAGAGCAGCAGGAACGGGCGGTTGCGGAAGACGTCGAGCGCGCCCGGCTCCTCGGGCTCGTCGGGACCGCCGTTCGCGGCGGCGAGGTCGGGCGCATCGACCGGGAGCGCCTGCTCGGTCATGGGGCCTTCGCGCTGGGCGCGACCGCGGCGCTGATCGCCGCGTCACCGCGGCTCACGAAGCCGGCGATCCGCCGCTCCAGCGCGGGTCGCTCCACCATGACGTGGCGCACACAGGTCTCGCAGCGGAGGCCGATGTCCGCACCGAGGCGGTCCACGAGCCACGTGTCGCCCCCGCACGGGTGACGGCGGCGCAGGCGCACGACGTCGCCAAGGAGCAGCTCGACGACCGGGGTGCCTGACATCGCGCCGAGGGTAGCAGAGCGTCCGGGATCGGCGGCGGAACCGGTCAGAGCCTGGGTTTGCCGAGGGTCGGCGTCAGGTCGCGATCGGTTGCCGGCACGAGCACGAGGTCGAGCGTCACGACCCGGACGTCGACGCCGGGGAACCGCGCGTTGAGCTGCGCGATGGGTCCGCCCGCCCGTCCGAGCGATCCCGCCAGGACCTGCGCCTGGCCGACCGCCGTGATGACGATCGGGTCGGCCAGCGGGACCCCGCGCAGCACGACCGAGCTCTCCGGTCCCGTGGCGACCACGCCGGGGACGACCCGGATGTCGCCGATCGCCGTCGCCTCGGCGCCCGCATTGCGCAGCTCGTTCATGAGCAGCTCGATCGCGTCACCCGGGACGGGGCCCTTGATGGTGACGACGACGCCGGGCCCGGACACGGGCAGCACGCCCGACCAGCCGAGGATCCGGTCGAGGTCCGCCTGGATCTGGCCCACGGACGTGTCGCCCCGATTGACCGCGGCCTGCACGGACTCATGCTGGCGTTCGAGCGTCGCGATCTCCTCGCGCAGCTGGTTGTTGCGGGTCGTCACGTTGGCCACGAGCTCGGTGAGCTCGGACACGGACAGGGCCGTCAACCCCTGGTCGGCACTTCCGGCATTGAGCTGGGCAACGACAAGGAAGCCGAGCAGGAACAGGACGACTGTCAGCGCGATCCGGGCGGGTGCGCGGCGCATCAGGGCGTCCTCGACGGAAGCGCCGACGCGACGGGTCCCGGCGTCGGTGACGCATCCACCCGCCCGTAGCGGAGGTTGACCGTGCCCGCGTAGGCGTCCAGCTCCACCGCGTCGAGCACGGCGTAGGAGATCCCGAGCCCGAACGTCTCCGAGCGGTTGCGCACGAAGTCCACGAACCCGGGCGACGCCACGAGCGCCTCGTACATCGTCGCCGGGCCGATGGCCTTGACGTCGTACGGCGGGGCGAGGTAGGCGGAGTTGACGAGCACCGAGCCGCCGATGTCGACGACGGCGGTCCCGACCGTCACCCGCTCGCCGTTGACGGCGATCGCCTCGGCGCCCGCCAGCCACAGCTCCTCGACCACGGTGAGCACGTCCTGCCCCGAGACGAGGTAGTCGCGGGCGTTGCCGTCCTGCGGGATGGGCAGCGTGGAGTCCGTGAGCCGGATGACGACGCCGGGCCCGGTCAACGCGACCAGACCCGCCGCCATCCGCGCCTGCTGGAGGCGGTCGTTGAGCTCGCCGGTCAGCGCCGTTCCCCCCTGGCCGGCGGCCTCGAGATCCTGGATCGTGGCGCGCAGCTGGAGGACCTGCTCCTTGAGGCTCTCCTGCTGCGCCTGGAGGTCGAGTGCCGTCTCCACGAGCGGGGTGCGCTCGAGGCTGGTGTAGCGGACCCGCGGACCCTCGGACGCGAGCTGTGCGGCGATGAGGAACCCGAGGCCGAGCAGCGCGGCTCCGAGCGTGATCTGCCAGCTCGGGATCGTCCGGATGCGCCGCGCGATGGCCGTCATGCGGCGCCTCCCTGGCGCCTCGCAACCACGAGCCCGACCACGACCACGACGATGACCAGCGCGAGCCCCGCGAACACGAGCGGCAGCGCGGACGCGTCGGCCGTAGCGCCGGGCCCGGGCGCATCGGCAGGCGCCGGCGTGTCCACCGGCCGCGTCGTCGGAGCCCCGGGGTCGGTGCCGGACGTCGGGACGGGACCGCTCCAGCCGGACGGGAGCGGGCCCGCGGGAGCGGGCTGCGGGCCGAAGCGCTCGGGTGTCGCGGCGCCCAGCTCGCCGAGCCACCCCTGCTCGAACGTGGCCAGGTCCTGGTCGATCGCGCGCGTGAACGCCTCGTCGTCGGTGAGGCCGTTCCGGTAGCCGAGCACCAGGGAGATCATCGCGTCGCGGCCATGCGCCCCCACCAGGTAGTCGATCGCGGACACGGCCTCGGCGTAGGCGAGGCTCGTCTTCTCGGGATCGGTCGGGAACTGGCCGCCCAGCGCCTCGAGCGGGATCAGGTCACCGGAGTCGACGGCATCGGCCACCCGGTTGCGGTCGGACGAGCCGTACCCCTCGGACAGGTACACCGCCAGCCCCTCGTTGAGCCAGCGGGGCGGGAACCGGTAGGGATTCTCGACGGCGGTGTTGAACACGAGGTGCGTGAGCTCGTGCGGGACGACGATCCCGACCCACGGGTCGTTGATCGCGTCCGGCGTGATCAGCGCAAACAGCGTCCGGATGTCCGCGCGCGCCTGCCCGCCGACGTTCTCCCGGGTCCCGGGGCCGAGCGCCCCGCGGAACGACGCCTCGTCGCCGTAGATGAAGAAGTCGATCGGAGCGGACTCGGTCACCCCGAGCAGGGCCGACGTGTCGCGGACCGCCTGCTCGCCGATCTCGAGCGCCTTGCGCGCGAACGCCTGGTTGCCCTCGTACCAGTGGATCGTGATCAGCTCGCCCTTGAGCGTGTGCCAGTCCTGGGCAGTGTCGGCGTAGACGATCCGGCCCGGCGCGCTGAGGATGGGATCGGCCCCGACCTGCGGAAACGCCGCCCACGTGAAGCCGATCGGCGTGTTGGGCGCGATGTGGCCGCTGCCCGTGAGATCGAGCACATAGCGCAGCGCCTGCTTGCCCGTGCCCGCACGGAGCGGCACGTCGACGATGAATGGGCCGAGGGCGTCGGGGAACTCGAGCCGCAGCTCGACCCGGGCGATCGGCGCGGCCGAGGTCGCATCGACCGTGAACTCGATCCGCTCGCCGTAGGTCTGCGTCGCCTGGGGCGTCCCGAACGTGACCTCGCCCGCGGCGTGGACGTGGTGCGGGGCCGCGAGCAGCACGAGCAGCGCGGCGATCGCCACGAGCACCGCACGTCCTGGCGTCGTGCGGCGGTGGGCCATGGTCGTCACGTCACCTGCTCCACGCGAGGCCAGCGAGGCGAAGGATCCCGAGGCCGTTCTGGCTCGCGCCGAGGAGGCCGTCGCGGACGAGCGACCACGACGTCCCGTACGAGACGGGCACCACGGGCGCCTGGTCCTTCACGACCTCGAGCGCGCGGGCGTAGGCGGCAGTCGCATCATCGGGACTCGTCGCGGCGCCCGCGTCGGCGATCGCGGCGTCGAAGCCGGCGTTGGACCAGCCGCCCTCGTTGGACGTCGAGCCCGTCCCCAGGAGGACGCCGAGGAAGTCGTTCGGACCCGGGTAGTCGGCAACCCACGAGAGGCTCCACAGGGCGGGCGGGTCCGTCGCCAGGCGGTCCTGGTAGGTCCCGAAGTCCATCGTCGCGTAGTCGATCGTGACGCCCAGGTTGTCCTCCAGCATCGCGATGATCGCGCCGTCGTAGCCACCGCCGCTGGCGATGAACGAGACCGGGCCGAGCGCCGCTCCGGTGGCGTAGCCCGCCTGCGCCAGCAGCGACCGTGCCGTCGTCGGGTCGTAGGCGGGCAGGTAGTCGCCCTCGGGGCGGCCCGGGATGCCCGCCGGGACGAGGCCCGTTGCCGCGACGGACGATCCGAGCTCGTCGAGCGTCGCGAGGCGACGCCAGTCGACCGCCTGCGCGAACGCCTGCCGCATTAGCGCCTTGTCGAACGGCGCGCGGGTGGTGTCGAAGCCGTAGTACGTCACCGACAGCGACGGGTCGCTGCGGAGCGACGGCCCGAGCTGGCGGTCGTAGCCGATCCAGCCGGCGTCCGTGAACGAGATCGGCGTCACGTCCACCTTCCCCGCCACGAACGCGTCGACCAGACTCGCACCGCCCAGGTCCTGGAGCATGTTCACCGTCCGGATCGCGGGTTCGCCGGCCCAGTAGCGCGGGTTCGCCTCCAGCACGATCGTGTCGGCGGTGATGTCCTTGACGACGTAGCCGCCACTGCCGACGAAGCTTCCCGGGGTCGGGAGGATCTCGCCGTCGCCCGCACCGGCCGGCACGACCGCGAACGGGGCGCCGGACACGATCGCCGGCAGGTCTCCCCCGCCGCGCTCCAGGTCGACGATCACTCGCCGGTCGCCCTCGGCGCGCACGCCGAGCGTGCTCGTGTCCGTGCTCTGGCCGGCGAGGAGGGCGCGAGCGCCGTGCACGTCCGCGATGAGCGACGCGAGCGGCGAGGGACGCCCGGGCGTGAACAGGCGGCGCCACGACCGCACGACGTCGGGCGCCGTGAGGCTGCTGCCGTCGCTGAACGTGAGCCCGTCGCGGAGCGTGAATGCGACCCGCCTTCCGCCATCCTCGACGCTCCACGACTCCGCGAGCGCCGGCCGCACGGTGAGCGAGGGATCGACCGCCGTCAACGTCTCGAACAGCTGGCTGACGTACGAGGCGGAGCCGAGGTCGCCGTGCCTGGCGGGGTCGATCGACGCGGGCGACCCGGCGACGATCGTGACCTCGCTGGAGTTCGCGGCGACCGCCGTCCGACCGGGCTCGAGCCTGCCCGTCGGCCACAGCTGCACCAGCATCGCCACCACGACGAGGAGCGCGATGCCGCCGGCGAGGAACCGTCGACGAGGCGACGACCGGCGCTCGTCGAGGAACGGGGCGAAGGGGTCGTCGTCCGGTTCGGGCGGGACGTCGGCGGTCAGCTCGTTCTCCACCAGGCGGCCTCCGGGAGGGCAGGATCGTGGCGGTCCGGATCCAGGAGGCGCTCGACCGGGATGGGGATGTGGGGGCGGGCTGTCCACACGTAGCCGTCGCCGGAGAACCCGACGAGGAATGCCACGATACAGACCCATCGACGCACGGCCGGAGTATAGGCGGGGGCGCCGGACCGGGCCGATGCACAGCAAGTGAGGCCTCGCTGTGCCACACCGCCGGGGGAACGATGCTGTCCGCGAGGCCTCTGTCTTGGTAACGCGACCGACACGATTCTGTTACGGCCGACGATGGCCGTCGTCCGTCGTGGGAGCCGGGGTGTCGTCGCGCCGGTGCACGAGGAGGTCGCGCCGGGTCGCGTAGCCCTTGAGCAGGCGGTAGAAGTTCTTCTTCGCCAGGCGTGCGCGCAACGGCGCCTCGTGCGCGGGCTCGTGGCGGACGACATCGGCGACGACCCGGACCGCGCGTCGCGGAGCCGGGAGGTTGGCGAGGTCGACGACGATGTCCGCGTCCCCTTCCGGACCGTCGTCTCCGACCGCATCGTCGGCGAGCCAGGGGTCGCGGAGCACGAGGCTCCACCACGCGTCGAGGCTGTCGGCGACGACGAAGTGCTCGTCGAGTGGACCGCGGGCCGTGTAGTCCGCACGTCGGAACCCGAGCACTGCCCCGCCGATCGCGTCGACCTCGGTGACGTCCCCGCCCGCCTCGTCGAAACGGCGGAGGTCCTCGGTCACCAGGCCGACGGGCCCCGCGACGGCGACGGTCTCGTCGTCGAGGGCCGCGACAATCGGCCCGACCACGTCCTGGCGCAGCTCGGTGCCCGGCCCGACGAGGACGACGACGGGGGCGATGGCGCGCCGGATGCCGGCGTTCCAGGCCGCCGCGACCCCGACCCGCACGCTCGTCCACAGCACCTCGGTCATGACGCCGGGCGCCCCGGGATCCACCGCGTCGAGGTCCGCGAGCGCGGCGGTCTGCGCCTCGTCCGGCGCGTTCGCCACGACGACGAGCTGCGTCCCGTCGGGCGCGTGCTCGACGATGCTGCGGATGGCCCGAGCCACGTCGTCCAGGTCGTCGGTGGCGACGAGCACGATCGTCGCGAGGCCCGTCGCCGCCTCGTCCAGCCGCGACGGGACCGAGGCGCTCGACCCGTAGCGGACCCTGGTCCCCTCCTCCACGTCCGGCGGCGCCGCGCGCTCGAGCGTGTACAGGCTCGCCGCGTCGATGACCTTCCAGCCGGCGGCCTCGATCGCGGCCTTCAGCTCGTCCGCGGTTGCCCAGTCGCGGGCACGACGGGCGGTGGCACGCGCCTCGGCGAGGTCGACGATCTCCTGGGGGGCGCTCTCGCGGGGCATCCGTCGAGGATACCCGCGCTGGTCACCCGGGCGGCGTCCCTGCGGCCGCGGCCGCGGCGATGACCGCCAGGGCGAGGATCCACGTATGGGCGAGCCCGCTCCACAGGACGGAGCCCGTCCGCCAGTCGAGCCAGCCGTAGGCCAGGCCGCCGGCCAGGGTGCTCAGCGTCTCGACCTCGGGCTTGCCAAGGTGGACGAACGCGAACGGCAGGGTCGCGATGACGACCGCGATGGGCCCGACGACCCGCAGCAGCGCGAACAGCAGGAACCCGCGAAAGAAGAACTCGGCCGGGATCACCTCAAGAGCGGTGGTGAGGACGACGTCCGCCGGCGCCACGCCAGCCCCCTGGGGCGCGTAGTAGGACGCGAACGCCCCCATTCGCGCGATCCCGAGCACGACCGGCGTCATCGCGCCCGCGCCGACGGCCGCGATGACCGCGCCGGCCCGCCAGTCGCCGAGGCGGATCCCGTATCGCGACGGGCGATCTCCCAGGGCCAGGACGACGATGGCCAGCGGGACCGCCCCCAGCACGAGCAGCCGCCCGATGGCCTGGAGCCGCTTGGCATCGGCGACCGACTCGCCGAACGGACCAAGCAGGGTCTCGACGACCCCGTCGATCCGGCCGTGGTAGTCGAGAAGCACGAGCCCCGCCACCGCGAGCACGGCGATCGTCGCGCGCACCGGCAGCGCCAGCCCCAGCACGTCGACGGTGCGGCGGTCACGGGCGTCGGCCGGGTACCCGGGCGCGGCGCGCAGCCACGCCGCCAGGCGGGTGCGGAACCCCGGCACGCGGGAGACCAGGGCGGCGACGCGAGTCGAGTCGGGCTCGTGCACGCGTCCAGCGTACGTGCCCGTGGCCCGGTCGGTCCGGCGTCCCGCTGTCCTCCGAATGGCCCGTCCCGAACGTGCCGAAAGCACCGCAACGGCCGTCCCGCTTGTGGGGCATGCTGAGCCCCGAACAGTGACCCCGCATCTGAGGGCCGCCGGTGGTGTTCACCGGACGGAGGGGTCGGGAGGTATTCGCCGTGGAGATCACGGGAACCATTCACAAGCGCGGGATCGCGCTGCTTCGCGTGCTCGTCGGGGTCATCTTCCTGTGGGCCGGCGTGGAGAAGTTCACGGCCGCCAAGGCGTTCGACGCCGCGGGCTTCCTCAAGTTTGCGACCAACGGCACGCTCGGCTGGCCGTTCGTCTCGGGCGAGGTCGCCGAGGGCACCGTGTTCAACCCGACCCACGGGCTGTGGCTCAGCATCGCGGACTCCGGCCTGATGCCGGTCATCAACTTCCTCGTGGTGTTCGGTGAGATCGGGATTGGTGTCGCCCTGATCCTCGGCCTGTTCACCCGGTTCGCGGGCGCGATGGGCACCCTGATGATGCTGTTCTTCTTCATCGCCGCCTGGGACTTCGCGTACGGCATCGTCAACCAGCACCTCACGTACGCGCTGATCTGCGCGACGATCACGGGCCTCGGCGCCGGCAAGTACTACGGGCTCGACGGCGTCCTCGCCGCGAACTTCCCGGCCGGGTTCCGGAAGTGGTTCATGTCGGGCGACGTGCCCGAGACCCCCAAGGTTGCGCCGAGGACCGTCCCCGCCTGACCTTCGCCACTGCCGCCCGGCTGGTGGCGGCCTGCATCACCGCGAGCGAACCGGCGGGCGTCCCCCCGCCGGTTCGTCATGTCCGGCGGGCGAGCGGTGCACGAGGCAGCGCGGCGTGCCGCACAATGCCGGGTGCATCCCCGGGTGCCGCCCCCGAACCGCGGCGCAGGTGTCGCACATGGCTCGAGTCCTCGTCGCATACGCCACCAAGCTCGGCTCAACGCGGGAGATCGCCGACGTGATCGGTGCCGAGCTCCACTCAGCCGGCCACGAGGCCGACGTGCTGTCGGTGAACGACGTCCGCCGCCTGGACGGCTACGACGCCGTGATCCTGGGCAGTGCGCTGTATGCCGCGCACTGGCAGCGCGACGCGAACCGGTTCGTGCACCGCCACCCCGAGGAGCTGCGGGCCGTGCGGCTGTGGGCCTTCTCCTCGGGTCCGCTCGACGCGAAGCTCGCCGCCCAAGACCTGCCGATGACGCCGAACGCCGTCGAGATCACCTCGGGCCTGCCGATTCTCGGACATCGCACGTTCGGAGGGCGGCTCACGGCCGACGCGCCGATCGATCCCCAGGTCCTCGCGACGCACGTGATCGGCGACTTCCGAGACTGGGACCGCATCCGGCGCTGGGCGCGCGAGATCGCGCTGGCGCTCGACGTCGTCGGGTAGCTGCTGGGTACGCTTGGCGGATGAGCGAGCGTGACCCCCTTGTCGTCGGCCACCTCGGCGCCGCGCCCGGGACGCGGGCCATGGGCCTCGCGCCCGTGGACCTCGGTTCGGCCGTCCTGGAGCTGCCCGTCCTGATCGTCCACGGGACGACACCGGGCCCGCGCGTCGCAGTCACGGCGGGCATCCACGGGGCGGAGTACGTGTCGATCGCCGCCCTGCGCGAGGTGGCGCTCAACCTGGACCCCGCGAGCGTTCGCGGCTCCCTCGTGGCCGTCCTCACTGCGAGCCCACGGGCGTTCGCGACCCGCACCATCTACGTCAACCCGCTGGACGGGCTGAACCTCAACAGGCAGTTCCCAGGCGATCCGGCGGGCTCGCCCACGGAGCGGCTCGCGCACTGGCTCACGACGTCGGTCATCGCGGGTTCCGACGTCTTCGTCGACATGCACTGCGGCGACATGAACGAGGCGCTGGTCTCGTTCACGGGGATCGAGGACACCGGTGACCCGGCGGTCGACGCGCGGAGCCGTGAGCTCGCGGAGGCCTACGGGCTGCGGTACCTGCTCATCGGACCGTCGCCCGGGACCACCACGACCGCCGCCGCGGGGCTCGGGATCCCGGCCGTCCTGGCCGAGGTCGGGGGGCAGGGCCGCTGGCCGGCCGAGGACGTCGCCCTGCACGCCGCGGGCTTCCGGCGCCTCCTGCGGGCGGCCGGTCTCATCGACGAGGCGCCGGACGAGCCGGCCTTCACGACCGAGGTCCTGCCCACGGAGGCGTGGATGCGCGCCTCGACGACGGGGTACTGGCACCCCGCCGTCGGGGTGGGCGACCGGGTCGCGGCGGGGACGGTCGTGGGCGAGGTCCAGGACGCGTTCGGGGCAGTGCTCGAACGGCCAGAGGCACCGATGGGAGGGGTCGTGATCTTCCTCGTCAGCTCGCTCGCCATGAACGCGGGCGATCCGCTGCTTGCCCTGGCCGGCTGACGCGCGCTCAGCGCCGGGCGAGCGGGTAGAGGAAGGTGTCGATCGGCTCGTAGTGCTCGTAGGTCGCGGACATCGGGGTGGCGGTGTCGGTCGGGACCTCGAACCGGTGGACGGCATCGGCCGTGAGGAGCGCGTAGGCGCCCGAGGCCAGGACGATGGCGGCGTCGTTCTTGAGCAGCCGGTGGGCCATGACCACCTCGGGCCCGACCAGCTCCGCCGTGCCGGCGATGGGCTGGATCACGTACGACCCCGCGTGGAGGATGAACTTCAGCTCCAGCTGGTCGATCCGCAGGCACGCGCCGCAGCGGCAGGTCCAGATCTCGTTTGCCTGCCCGAGACGGCGCCCGAATTCGGCATAGCAGGCCTCGAGGCACGCGAGCAGGGCTTCGCCGCGCGGCAGCCCGCCGTCGGTCTCGGCATAGGCGAAGACGGCGTCGCCCTCGAGCTTGGACAGGGTGAACGGCGGCACGAGCTCCCCCACGATGCCGTCGAGGAGGCTCGACACGAACGCGTAGGCGTCGGGGACGTTGCCGTCTGCGAATGCATCGTCGGCATGGGCAACCTGCACCGCGCGCAGGAACGACGTGTAGCCGCCGATGTCGGCGAGGATGAGGGGACCGTCAACGCGGCGCGGAAGGGTGATCACGTCGATGGATGGTACGTCCGGTGACCTCGGCGCCGTCATCCATCCATGGGCGTGTCCCGCCCGCCGCCCGTTTGCACCCGCCCCACGACCGATTGCCAAGCGCCCGTGCAGGCCACGCCCACCGCCGCCACCGGGTGGCCACCAGACGCAAGCCCGATGTCCACGAACCGGGAGCTGCATGGGAGACGGGACGGTCGATGGACACGCCGAAACGCCGGACCCTGGTGGACCCGGCGTCTCCGAGTGGCTGCGGGAGAGAGGTCGCAGCCTCCCCCTTGTGCGCTAGATCGTTGCCCGGACGGTGGCCGGCTTGGTCGCCTTCTCGGTGACCGACTCGGTGACCGGGCGGGCGGCCCAGACGATGCCGAACCCGGCGAGGATGAGGACCGCGCCCAGGGCCGCGGCCAGGGCGGCGATCCCGAGGCCCATCTGGAGGGCCGAGGCGGTCACGCTGCCGACACCCAGCTCGGCGATGAGGGCGTGGGCCGTGCCGGTCCAGGCCTGCTCGCGAACCTTCGCGTCGATCGGGTTGGTGCGGTCGAAGTCGCTCCAGTAGCGCCCTGCGACCGGGACGTCGTAGGTGCCGGCCTGGTAGACCGTGCCGTCCTTGGCGGTGACTGTCTCGGGGAGCGTGACGGTCTGGGTGCCGTTGAGCGTGTGGTAGGCGATGGTCGCCATCTGGACCATGTACTCGGACGCCGTGTTGACGACCGGGTCGTTGGGGTTCAGCTCGGACGAGTCGACCGTGTAGCCCCAGTCGTTCTTGAGCAGCGCGAGGATGCTCTGGCCGTCCTCGACGGTCCCGACGACGAGCTGGCCCTGGTCGTTGTAGGCGAGCTTCACGTCCTGCGCCGCGCTGAACGCGGCGAGCGAGCTGGCGCCCGCCTGTGTCTTGGTGTAGGTGTAGCCCCCGACGCCGAGGAATGCGATCCCGGCGATGACGAGGCCGAAGCCGACGATCTTGAACCGTGCGTTCATTGAAGAACCTTCCCTTCCCAGGTACACCTTCCGCTCATTGGGGACGCGGAGGGCGGGACGACTGAGGTGTGTGCTGGGCGCGTTCGGGGCGTTGGCCTCGCTCGCGTCTCGATGTCCACATGGTGTGCGCGGGAGGGGTCATGCCAGCAGGGTCGGCCGGCCCCCTCGGACGGGCTTGTTCGTCGTCGGTACGGTGCCGATGGCCTGCCCGATGGGGGTACTCCGGCCCCAATGGCCCGGCCAGCACGAGGCGCGGGCACCCCTGCGGAGCCGGGCACGGTGGGTCGGGCCGTCCGGGGGTAGGGTGAGTCCATGCATCAGACCACGCACACGTACTTCAGCGACCTCGCCGCGCAGGCAGTCCCGCCTGCTCGCGGCATTCACAGCCAGACGCTTTCCGACGCAGACGGCGTGGAGCTCGTCCTGTTCGCCATGGCCGCAGGAGAGCGGCTCTCGGAGCACACCAGTGCCCGGCCCGCGATCATCCACGTGCTCTCCGGCACGGGCGAGCTCGGCGTCGGTGCCGCACGGTACGAGGCGGGGGCCGGCGCATGGCTGCGGATGGCGGCCCGCACGCCCCACTCGCTCATCGCCACCACGCCGCTCGTGTTCGCGCTGTACCTGCTCCCCGCCTGAACCGCCCTCAGGCGCGCTTCAACCGGCGCCAGCCCCCCGCACGGTTCGTCGCCGCGATCCAGCGGATCAGCTCCACGAACGCCCGCTCGTCCACGGGACGGCCCTCGTGGAGCTTGATCGTGCGCCCGGTCGCGTTGTCGAAACCATCGGTGATGATCAGGTGGGGATCAGGCGCGAGGCCGCCCTCGTAGAGGAACACGCTCAGGTGGTCCTTCGTCGACTGCATCGCGCACACGACACCCTGGCACAGGAAGTACGGCCGGTTGCCGTAGCGGACCTCCTCGAGGATCTCGGGTTCGGCCTCGTGCACGAGCTCGCGGACGCGTGAGGCGAGGCCCGCCTGCCAGCCCGGGAACGCGTCGATGCTCGAGGTGACCCGCGGGTGGTGCGGCAGCGCGTCATCGCCCACCGGCTGGCTACCGCTCCAGGCGCTTGTAGCGGATCCGGTGCGGCTGGTCCGCGGCAGCGCCGAGCTCCTTGTGGCGGAATGCCTCGTAGTCGCTGACGTTGCCCTCGAAGAAGCGGACCTGGCTGTCGCCCTCGAACGCGAGGATGTGGGTCGCGATCCGGTCGAGGAACCAGCGGTCGTGGCTGATGACGACGGCGCAGCCCGGGAACGACTCGAGCCCGGCTTCGAGGGCGCGCAGCGTGTCGACGTCCAGGTCGTTCGTCGGCTCGTCGAGGAGCAGGACGTTGCCGCCCGACTGGAGGAGCTTCGCCAGGTGCACGCGATTGCGCTCGCCGCCCGACAGCTGGCCCACGAGCTTCTGCTGGTCGGTGCCCCGGAAGTTGAACGACGACACGTAGGCGCGCGCCGGGACCTCGCGGGCGCCGGTCCTCACGTACTCGACGCCCTGCGTGATCTCCTGGAACACCGTCTTCGTTGCGTCGAGGTCGTCACGGCTCTGGTCGACGTAGCTCATCTGGACGGTGTCGCCGATCTCGACCGACCCGCCGTCCGGCATTTCCTGCCCCACGATCATCCGGAACAGCGTCGTCTTGCCGGCGCCGTTGGGTCCGATGATCCCGACGATGCCGGAGCGGGGCAGCGAGAACGTCAGGTCCTCGATCAGCAGCCGGTCGCCGAAGCCCTTGCGCAGCCCGTGCACGTCGATGACGTGGTCGCCGAGGCGCGGGCCGGGCGGGATCGCGATCTCGAGCTCGCGGGTGACGGTCTTCTCGTCGTTGGCGGCGGCGAGCAGCTGCTCGTACGCGGTCAGGCGGGCCTTGCCCTTCGACTGGCGGGCCCTGGGTGACATCCGCACCCACTCGAGCTCGCGGGCGAGGGTCCGCTGCTTCGCGTCGGCCTGCTTGTTCTCGCCGGCCATTCGGGCGAGCTTCTGCTCCAGCCAGCCCGAGTAGTTGCCGCTGAACGGGATGCCCCGGCCGCGGTCCAGCTCGAGGATCCACTGCGCGACGTTGTCCAGGAAGTAGCGGTCGTGGGTGATCGCGACGACGGTCCCCGAGTACTCCTGGAGGAACCGCTCCAGCCAGTCCACGGACTCGGCGTCGAGGTGGTTGGTCGGCTCGTCGAGGAGCAGCAGGTCCGGGTGCGCGAGGAGCAGCCGGCACAGCGCCACGCGGCGCTTCTCGCCGCCGGAGAGCGTGGTGACGTCCGCGTCGTCGGGCGGGCAGCGGAGGGCGTCCATCGCAATGTCGACGTTGCGCTCGAGGTTCCACGCGTCTGCCGCGATGATGCGGTCCTCCAGCGCGGCCTGCTCTGCCCCGACGGCCTCGTAGTCGGCGTCGGGGTCGGACCACTTGGCCATCACGGCGTTGTAGTGCTCGAGCAGGCCGGCGACCTCCCCCACCCCGTCGAGCACGTTCTGCTTGACGGTCTTGGCCGGGTCGAGCTGCGGCTCCTGCGAGAGGTACCCGACCGTGAAGCCGGGCGTCAGCCGCGCCTCGCCGACGAACCCGTCGTCGAGCCCGGCCATGATCCGCAGGAGGCTGGACTTGCCCGCGCCGTTCGGCCCGATGACGCCGATCTTGGCGCCTGGGTAGAACGAGATCGAGATGTCCTCGAGGACCGTGCGGTCCGGCGGATAGTGCCGGGAGAGCTTGTAGGTGCTGTAGATGAATTCGGCGGGCATGGCGAACAGGGTACCGGGGCTGCGCTGCGGCGGGCCGACGACGCCACCATGGCGGGGCGGACGATCGCGGAGCAAAGGTGCATGATCACCACGCGACGCGTTCGCCCAGTCTCCCCAAGGAGGACCCGCCATGGACAAGAAGGCGAAGACCCCCAAGAAGCCGAAGACCGCGAAGGCCAAGGTCAAGGGCGCCTAGCTCTAGCCCGACCCACCTGCTCGCCCTCGCGGCGGGCACCACCTGCGGCGCAGCTGCCGGCTGCTTCGGGTACCCCCATCGATCCCGCGCAGCGGGCCATTCGGGGGCCGACCTTGCGTCCGTTGGCTCTCCATGCCCTTCGCCGGAGTCGGCAGCATGCAGGGCGCCAACGCCGAGTGTCCGAGCCGCCCCGTCCCCTCCCCCGGGCACGACATCGTCCGATTCGCAGGAGGATCCCGTTGCCCGCGTTCGTCGTCGCGCTGTTCCTTGCCGCCCACGGCCTCATCCATGCGTCGTTCCTGCGCCCGGAACCGCCCGCGACCGTCGGTGGTCCGCAGTGGCCGTTCGACGTCGCGCACTCCTGGCTCCTGTCGCCGATCGGTCTGGATGGGAGCGCGACCCGCGTGCTCGGGATCGTCCTGATCGTCGCGATCCTCGCCGGCTATGTCGCGGCGGCGCTCGCGTTCGTCGGCATTGCGCCCGCAGGCTGGTTCGTGCCGGGGGTCGTGGTCGGCTCCGTCGCGTCCGTCGTGCTGCTCGCGCTGTTCTTCCACCCGTGGCTGGTGCTGGGCTTCGCGATCGACGCCGTGCTCCTGTGGGCCGTCCTCGCCAACGACTGGGCGCCCAAGGGCACCTTCTGACACGGCGGAAGGCGGTACCGGGCCCGAATCGAGCGAAGCCGGGAGTAGCCTCCGCGATCAGCGAGCCGCAGCCGGCGCTCGCAGGGTGTCCGCGATCTCGCGGGCCCAGGCCTCGATCGCCGGCCAGTCCCGGAAGTCGCCCACGGGGAGGATGTTCCTGGCCGCGGGCATCATGCGGATGAACCGCTCGGCCATGTTCCGGGGCGGGTCCTTCGGGTCGAACGCGCCGGCGAACACGCGATGCTCGCGCGGACGGATCCGACCGGCGAGGGCTTCGACCTTCCGGCGGCCGCCGCTGCCGGGCCCTTCGAGGGGGCCGAGGGCGTTCTCCACGGGGTCCACCAAAGGATCCTTCGACCCGTTCGTGGACCCGGGCAGGGGTCCGCTGCTGAACAGCCAGGTCGGGCGGCTCGCGAGCGTATCGGCGTACCGCTCGAGGTACTCCGTCCCCTCCTTGACCCAGCTTCCCATGTAGACGCCCGCCCCGACGACGCAGGCATCGAACGCCGCCGGATCCGGCATGTCGGCGGCCTTCCCGACGACCACCTCGATCCCGGTCGAGTGGATGACCTCCCCGATCCGGTCGGCGATCCCCGCGCTGCCACCGTGGCGACTGGCGTGGACGACGAGCATGCTCGTCATGGCTTCCTCCTCCTCCAACGACGCGGACCACCCAACACCGTGAGCCCCGCAGAGGCCAGAGCCACCGGTCACCGACCCGGGTGACGAGCGGCTGAAACGCCCGCCCGGCGTCAAGGCTCCCGCTACGCGCAGGCGCCCCCAGCGACCATCCCCGCCATCATCAGCAGGACCGCGATGATGGCCCGGCCGGCCAGACCCTCGACATCCGCCGCGGCCAGCCCGGCGGCGTACGACGCCGCGTTGAAGATGTCCTGCCCGATGTTCGGGGGCGAGGTGAACGACCCGAGCGCCGCGGTCGCGGCGCCATAGACGTCCGAGCCGACGCACGCGTACTGCGTGATCACGCCGGGCGTCGCGATGCACAGCATCGAGATCATCGCGATCGACGTCGCGATGAACGTCTCGAGCTCGCCGGAGTCCTTCGGCATGAGGCACTTGCTGTAGTCCTTGCCGGCGCCGCGCCCGTCGTCGCCCACGGCCGTCAGCGACCCCGTGTCGGGGTCGACGAGCCATGCGGCAACCACCTCGCCCGAGGTGGGCACCAGCCGATGGAAGTCGGGATACTGGCCGACGAGCCGGGCAAGGCTCGCCTTGCGCGCATCGCTCAAGGGTGCCGAGTCGATCGTCGAGAGGCTCGGGATCGCCGTCAGCGGGAGCCCGTCGAGCTGGTCGGCCGCGCTTGCCGGGAACACCAGCGCCTCCCGGATGCTCGCGCCCACCGAGCGGCGCGCCGCCGCGTCGAACGCGGCCGCGGCGTCCGGACCCCGGCCCAGCCAGTCGCCGAGTCCCGGCACGACGTCGGAGAGGTGGACCTGGCCCGCGGCCGTCGGCGCCTCGGTGAGGACCGTGACCGCGAGGCCGCCGGGCGTCGCGTCGATCGCCTGGTCGCCGGCCACGGGCTCGCACACCGCGGCGAGGAGGCCGGGAAAGCGGCGCCACCCGGTCGACGCGGCCGCGATGGCGGCCGGCCCGCCGGACCACGCGGCACCGAGCGGCTCGAAGGTGAGCGCCGCGCCGATCAGGTCGTCGAGCAGCCGCGCCGTCGTCGTACCCGGGTCGAAGCGGATCGTGTGGATCGAGTCCAGCGCCGCCGTTGCCTCGGCGATCGCCGCCGCGTCCGCGGTGTCTGCCGGGACGTCGCGGTCCGACGCCGGCACGCCGCCGAGTCGTCGCCGCATGACGCGGTCGCCCACGGTGATCGTGACGTAGACCCCGGCGACGCCGGATGGCGCGGAGCGTTCGGCCGCCGACGGGACCCTGTACGTGAGCGTCGCCGGTCCCGCGGCCGAACCGCCGATGGCAACCGCCACCGCCCGCGACGCCGGGCCATCCTCCGTTGCGGTGTACCGCAGCCGATAGCCGGTCGAGGCTGCGGCCGCCACGCGCTCCGCGACGAACCCGGCGAGCGACTCGGCGAGACCGGCCGCCCTGGGATCGAAGCGCTGGCCACGCGTGTCTGCGACGATCGCGTCGGTCGCCGCCTGGTCGACCTTCCCGACGGGGAGGACGGCGACGGGCGCAGCCGCGGCTCGAAGCTGCCGGCGCAGGCCCGGGATCTCGTCGGGGAGATCGCTCGCGGCGTTGTCGCTCACGAGGACTGCGGCCGAGGCCCCTGACGCCGGGACGGCCCGTCCCAGCGTGGTCCAGATGTCGGAGGTGGATGGGCCGACTGCGGCGAAGGCGGCGCCGAGCGAGTCGGCTCCGGGCTCGACCCAGGCGTCGTCCCGGGCGGCCCCACCGATGCCGATGACCTGGACCTTGAACGGATGGCTCGTCGCGGCCGTCACCAGCGCGCCCGCGATCCCGGACTCGAAGGCGGCACGGGCCGCGCTCGTGGGCCAGAAGTCGGCGACACTCCCGCTGGCGTCGTAGATGACGAGGATCCGGATGTCGCTCGGGGCGCTGTTGCGGATGACCGTGACCGCCCGGGCGCTCCCGTCCTCGGTCACCGCGAATGCCGCGGCCGGCAGTCCATCGACCGGCTGGCCGCCGGCGTCGAGCGTGCGGACATCCAGGTCGATCGTCGGGAACGCCGCAGCGGACACCGCGGCGCCGATCGTCGCCACGGATGCCGGGGAGACCCCCGGGTTCGGCCTCGCGAGCATCGTGCCGGTCGGGCCGTCGAGGGCGTCCGATCCGTCCGCGGCCGGCGTGATGAGCCCGCCCGCGAGGCTGATCGCCACCCCGCCGACGATCTGCGTCGTGCTCGCGTCGGCGTCGAGCGCCTCGAGGCGCAGCACCGGTTGCCGCACCGGGACCTCGCTCCGCCGGCGCTGCAGCGCTTCGGTTGGGCTCCCGGGCACGCCGAAGGCAAGCGTGAGATGGCGGGCGGCCAGCTGGTCCGCCGGCCAGGTCCCGCGCAGCACCTCGTGCAGCGTCGCACGGTCCACGGTCGCGCCGCTGGGCGGGTTCAGCGCGACCTGCACGCTGACGATGACCTGGGGCGTCTCGGCCGCGGAGGCCCCGAGCAGGCCGTCGGGCGCCGTGGCGAGGAGCGGCGAGGCTCCGGCGGCGGTCGCCCATTGCGCCTCGGCGCCCTCACCGAACGCAACCACGGGGATGCGCTCGGGCAGTCCGGCCGCCATCGTCCGGGCCGTCCTGAGCTCGGCCGGGAGCGCAGCGAGGACCGTTGAGGCGGCCGATGCCGCGGCTGCCGGCGCGGCGTCCGGGTCGCTGGTGACCCTGGGATGGCCGGCATCGATGGTGTCCCACAGTGCCTCGAGCGCGGTCGGATCCGGGGTGAAGGGCGCGGGGACCGGCCCACCGAACGCGAAGTCCGCCGGCCGCGGCATCGACATCACCGCGCCGGTCACGCCCATCGCGCCCAGGAGCTCGACGACGAGGTCAGCCCGCTCCCGAAGCGTTCCGCGCCCCGATGCGAGCGTTCCGCGCGCCCCCCAGCGCGCCTCGGTCACGGGGTCGGCCCGGTCCGGGCTGCCGGGCAGGATGGCAACGTGATCGCGGACGAAGCCCACGACCGCGGCTGGGTCGCCGGTCGCGACGGCCGCCGCGGCAAGCGTGCCGAGATGGTCCGGACTGCGCTGGACGATCGACCGGAGACGTCGCAGCGCGTCGAAGGCGCCCGCCGGCGCCTCGGTCGGGGCTGCCGTGGGCGTCGGCGTCGGGGCCGGTGGAGTCGGGGCGGATGGTGCCGGCGGCGCCGGGGCACAGCCGGCAACGACGACCGCGCCGGTGAGCGCGAGGAACTGCCGTCGATCGATGCGAGGTCCGAGCCATCGATCGGGGGCGGCCATCGCGGCCATGGTACGCCGTGGTGGACTGCGACCCACTGCCTCAGTCGGCCGCGACGCGGACGAGGCTCTTGATCGCCCGCCGTTCGTCCATCGCGGCGTAGGCGGAGGCGATGTGGTCGAGGTCGGTCAGGAAGTCGAACACACGGCCCGGGTCGATCGAGCCGTCGAGGACGGCCGGCAGGAGCTCGGGGATGTACCTCCTCGCCGGCGCGACGCCGCCGCGCAGGCCGACGTTGCGGAAGATCACGGTCTCGATGGGCACGATGCTGTCGTGGGGAACGCCCACCGCCCCGACCATCCCGCCCGATCGCGCGATCCTGAACGCCGTCGTCATCGCCTCGCCGGTCCCGACGCACTCGAGCGCCGCCTCGACTCCGAGTCCGCCGGTCAGCGTCCGGACCGCGCTGACGGCAGCATCCCCGCGCTCTGCGACGATGTCGGTCGCCCCGAAGTCGCGTGCCAGCGCCTGGCGGCTCGGGTTCCGCGACAGCGCGATGATGCGCGCCGCCCCCAGCCGCTTCGCCGCGAGCACCGCGGACAGCCCGACCGCGCCATCCCCCACGACCGCGAGCGTGGACCCTTCGTGCACGCCGCCGCTCACGGCCGCGTGATGCCCCGTGCACATGACGTCGCTGAGCGCGAGGAGCGATCGAAGGACGGCGTCCGTGTGCCCGCTGCCGGGGACCTTGACGAGGGTGCCATCGGCATGCGGCACGCGGACGTGCTCGCCCTGGCCGCCGCCCGTGGCGTTCCCCCATCCGCCGCCGTTGAGGCAGTGGGCCGGCCAGCCGGCGAGGCACAGCTCGCACGTCCCGTCGCTGTACAGGAACGGCGCGATCACGAAGTCGCCCTCGGCGACGGTGGTGACGGAGGAGCCCGTTGCCTCCACGATGCCGATGAACTCGTGCCCGATGGCGCCGGGTTCGTGCGGCGTCTCGCCGCGGAAGTACCACAGGTCGGAGCCGCAGACGCAGGCAAGCGTCACCCGGACGAGGGCGTCCGTGGGTTCGGAGATGACCGGGTCCGGTCGATCGCCGACGGTGACGTCGCGGGGGCCGTTGAAGATCGCGGCACGCATGTCAGGCGCCGTGACCGTGGGTCGTGGGGTTCGTCATGGGCTCATGGAACCACCATGCCTCGAAGACGGTCGTCATGGCGACATGCTGCCATGATCGCGAGATGGAACCTGTCACCTTCGTGCCGCCGGCGTTCATCGTCCCCCCGTCGCTCGATACGCCGCTGTTCCGCCTCGAGCCGCTCGGACCCCAGCACAACGAGCCCGACTACACGGCCTGGACCTCGTCGCTGGAGCACATTCGCGCGACGCCGGGGTACCCCGATGGCACCTGGCCCGACGAACGCTCGATCGATGACAACCTGCGCGACCTCCGCCGCCACGCGGACGACTTCGCGCAACGGCGCGGGTTCACGTACACCGTGCTGGATCCAGCCTCGGCCGACGTCTTCGGCTGCGTGTACATCTATCCCGACCGGGATCGGCCGCAACGAGCGCGGGTCCAGTCCTGGGTCCGCGCGAGCCGCGCCGAGCTCGACGTGCCACTCTGGCGGGCGGTGAGCGCGTGGCTGGAGGCCGACTGGCCGTTCCTTGAGGTCCGCTACGACGAGCGCGAGCCGGAAGCCCGATAGACTCGGCCGGTGAAGAAGATCGGGTTCCTGTCGTTCGGCCACTGGTCGGACTCGCCGCACTCGCGCGTGCGATCGGCGTCGGACGCGCTGATCCAGTCGATCGAGCTCGCCGAGGCTGCCGAGGAGCTGGGTGCGGACGGTGCGTACTTCCGCGTCCACCACTTCGCCCAGCAGCTGGCGTCGCCGTTCCCGCTCCTCGGGGCGATCGGTGCCCGCACGAGGCGCATCGAGATCGGGACCGCCGTCATCGACATGCGCTACGAGAACCCGCTGTACATGGTCGAGGACGCGGGTGCCGCCGACCTCATCGCCGGGGGCCGCCTCCAGCTCGGGATCAGCCGCGGCTCACCCGAGCAGGTCATCGACGGCTTCCGCTACTTCGGCTACCAGCCCGCCGAGGGCGAGACCGACGCCGACATGGCGCGCGACCACGCCGAGGTCTTCC
>DASXVG010000017.1:0-41565 GCA_036504355.1 Candidatus Limnocylindrales bacterium | reverse complement strand
GGCACGTCCACGACGACCGTGTGGTGGCGCCCCAGGAGCACCGTGCGCAGGTGGCGCGCGGACTGGTTGTACAGGATCCGCTCCCACCAGTGGCGGGCGACGTACTCGGGGACCACGACGAACGTGATCGGGGAGGGCTTGTCGGGCGGCCAGGCGCGGTCGAGCACGTCGAGGTAGGCGGCGAGGGGACCGGCGAGCGCCCGGTACGGCGACTCCACGATGACCAGCGCGACCCCCGGCACATGCTGCTCCCACATCGCGCGCATCTCCACCGATGCCTCCTCGTCGGCCGAGATGTAGACCGCCGTGACCTGGTCGGTGATCGAGCGGGCGACATTGACGGCGCGGATGACGGCGCGGTTCAGACCGGGCACCGGCACGATCGCCCGCTCCTCGCGGACCGGTGCGGCTGCCACGAAGTCCGCGCGGATCGCCAGCTGGCGCGAGGACGCCGCGTACTGGCGGTGGATGAACAGCATGATTCCGACGAGCACCGGGATGAGGATCACGACGAGGTATGCCCCGGAGGTGAACTTCACCGACGCCACGACGACGAGCACGACGCCGGTCAGCACCGCCCCGATGGCGTTGATCGTCAGCCGCCGGCGCCAGCCTGGCTCCTTGCCCCGCAGCCAGTGGAGGACCATGCCGCCCTGGCTCAGGGTGAAGCACACGAACACGCCGACCGAATACAGCGGGATGAGCAGCGTCGTGACGCCGCCGAAGTAGACGAGCAGCGCGACCGCCACCGCCGACAGCAGGACGATCCCGTACGAGAACGCGAGCCGGTCGCCGCGGAACGAGAACTGGCGGGGCATGTAGCCGTCCTCGGACAGCAGGGCCGCGAGCCGCGGGAAGGCGTTGTACGACGTGTTCGCGGCAAGGAACAGGATCAGCGCCGTCGAGATCTGGAACGTGTAGTAGAGCGGGTTGTCGGCCCCGAAGGCGGTCTGCGCCACGAGCGCGATCGTGGTCGGGCCGCCCGAGCCCTCGATCGACGGGACGATCTGGTACGCGTCCGCGACGATCGTGATCCCGATGAACAGCACGGCCAGGAGCACCGCCATCACCACCAGGGTGTTGGCGGCGTTCTTCGCCTCGGGGGGCTTGAACGCCGGCACGCCGTTGGCGATCGCCTCGGTGCCGGTGAGCGCCACGGAGCCGCTGGCGAATGCGCGCAGGACGAGGAAGATGCCGATGCTCTCCGTTCCCAGCGGCACCGCCTCGGGATGCGGCGGCAGGTCGGTCGCCTGGCCGGTCAGGATGTGGAACGCCCCGATGGCGACGATCCCGAGTGCGAGCACGACGAACAGGTACGTCGGGATCGCGAAGATGTTCCCGGACTCACGGAGCCCGCGCAGGTTCGCGATCGTGATCAGCGTGATCGACGCGATCGCGAACTCGATCCGGAAGTCGTTGATCCCCGGCGCGATCGAGATCAGCTGTTCCACGGCCGACGAGGTCGACACCGCGACCGTCATCACGTAGTCGATGAGCAGTGCCGCCGCGGCGACGAGCCCGAGCAGCGGCGAGAGCTCCTGGCGGGCGACCGCGTAGGCTCCGCCGCCGTCGGGGAACGCGCGGCAGACCTGGCGGTAGGAGATCGCCACGACGGCGAGGAGCACGGCGATCGCCGCGGCCACCTCCACGCTGAGCAGGAATGCAGCGGCGCCGCCGATGACCAGGACGCGCAGGATCTCCTCCGTGGCGTACGCCGAGGACGAGATGGCGTCAGAGCTGAAGATCGGCAGGGCGAGGCGTTTCGAGAGCCGCTCTCCGGCCTCTTCCTCGTTGGCCAGCGGGCGGCCGATCAGCCAGGCCTTGCCGCGCAGCAGCGCGCGCCCGAGTGGCGTGCGCGGGACGGAGGCCGATGGCTTCGCGACGAGCTGGTTGGGGCCGGTGTACCGGAAGTACGCCGTGTGCGGACGGTCGACCCGTACCCGGCGATCGCCCGGCTTGCGCCCGGAGATGGGCCTGCGTCCGCCGATCACGGGCGGAGGTCCCCGCGGCGCGCCTGCGCGGTCAGGTGTGTCTCTCGTGCGTTGGCCGCAGCTATCTCGTGCATCGCGCCAGTATCGCGCCGAACGGCGCGCGCGACCACGCTCCGGGACAGTCGATTCTCCGGGGGCCGGCGTGGTCGGTGGGACGTTCGGCGGGCCGCCCGTGCAGAAACTCGATACATCCGGAGTGCACGTTGTTGACGAAGATGGAGTAGGATGCCGAGACGCCGACCGACTGGTCGGTCGGTCGCCCTGCCAGGACCGTCGAGAGAGCCCACGATGAGCCGACCGGACCCCGCCGAACAGAGTCGCAGCCGCCGCGAGCGCATCCTCGACGCCGCGTTCCACGCGTTCGCGACCCGTGGCTATCGCGACACCGCGGTGGACGACATCGCGGGCGCGGCCGAGACGTCCAAGGGCGGGATCTACTTCCACTTTCCGACCAAGGAAGCGATCTTCCGCGAGCTCATGGAGACGACCGCCGACAAGCTCGTGGCGCGGGTCGAGCGGGCGGTCGCGCTCGAGACGGAGACCGTCGCCCGGGCGGAGGCGGCGATCCACACGGTCCTCACGACGTTCTCGGGCCACCGGACGATGGCGCGGCTCCTGTTCCTGGACACCGTGGGCGCGGGACGGGTGTTCCAGGCCGAGACCAATGCGCTGCACGCGCGGTTCGCGACGCTCATCCAGGGCTACCTCGACGACGCGGTTGTCGCCGGCGCGATCCCGCCGCTCGACACGCGGATCACCTCGATCGCGTGGTTCGGCGCCATCAACGAGGTCGTCGCGCGGTGGCTGCTCGCGGACGATGCAGCACGGCTCGAGGACGCGTACCCGGCGCTCCGGGCCACGCTCCTGCGGTCCGCAGGCGTGCCGGAGGCCAGGATCGGGGAGGTCCCGCTCCCCGCCATGGGCTGGGCGTTCCCCGAGGTCGCGAAGCCCGAGCCGGGAGCGGGGCGATGACCGCCACCCGCGACGCCCGCACGGCTGCAGGCGCCGGCCTCGGCGAGCGCCTGATCGCGCTGCTCGCTGCCGCTCCCGAGCCCACCGGGCCCACGCTAGTCGCCGCGACGCTCGCGGCATCAGCCACCGATCCGGTCTCGCTGTACGCGGCCGCCGTCGAGGCGGACCTCGAGGCCGCCCTCTGGCTGCGGCCATCCGAGGGGATGGCGTTCGTGGGCATCGGCCGGGCATGGGCCATCGAGCCCGCCGGGGAGGGGCGGTTCCGCGAGGCTGAAACGGCATGGGATGCCCTCCTTGCGGATGCCAGGCTCGACCGTCTCGATGGCGCTCCACGTGGCACGGGCCCGGTGCTCCTTGGTGCGATGGGCTTCACCGGGCGCGAGCCGGCCGCGGACGACGTCTGGGCGCCATTCGGGGCGAGCTCGCTCGTGCTGCCGTCGCTCGTGCTCGCCGTGTCGCCCGGCGGCGCGACCGTCACGGCATCCGTGGTCGACGCGGGGCCGGAACCGGACGCGGGCGCGGACCCCCGCTCGCTCGAGCGCCTGTGGCTGCGTCTCGTCGATCGGGCGAAGGAGCTCGCTCCAAGCCCCACCGGCATCGTCGCCATGCCGGTCTTCGCCCCGCTCGCGATCGTGGACGAGCAGCCGTCGCAGGACGCCTTCAAACGGCTCGTGGGGATGTTCGCCGGGGCCGTCGGCCGCGGCCGCATCGACAAGGTCGTGCTCGCCCGCCGCGTCGGCATGCGCTCGCCCGTGGAGCTCGACGTGGCGAATTCGTTGCGGCGTCTGTCGGTGAGCGCACCGGAAAGCACGACATACGCCTTCCGGCGGGACGGCAGGACGTTCGTCGGCGCGACGCCCGAGCGGCTCGTCCGAACCGAGGGCCGCACGTTCCGGACCGTCGCCGTCGCGGGCACGATCCGCCGTGGGGCCAGCCCCGAGGAGGACGCCGACCTCGGCCGCCGGCTCCTGGCCAGCGAGAAGGACCGCGAGGAGCACGCGATCGTCGTGGAGGCGATCCGGGGCCTGCTCGCCCCGGTCGCCGAGACGTTGACCGTGGCGGCCGAACCCGGGGTCATGACCCTGCGCTACGTCCAGCACCTCGTGACCGAGATCTCGGGCACCGTCCCTCCCGGCAACGGCCTGCTGGCCCTGGGCGAGCGGCTCCACCCGACGGCCGCGGTCGGCGGCGACCCGCGCGACGTGGCCCTCGCGCTCATCGACGAGCACGAGGGCTTCGACCGCGGCTGGTACGCGGGCCCGATCGGCTGGCTCGGCGCGGATGGCGACGGCGAGCTGTGCGTCGCCCTGCGGTGCGGGATCGTGGATCGGACGCGGGCGACGCTGTTCGCGGGCTGCGGGATCGTGGCCGACTCCGACCCGGACCAGGAGTGGGAGGAGTCGCGGATCAAGCTGCGGGCCGTGATCTCCGCGCTCGGCATCCCGGGAGAGGACACGTGAGCGACGCGCGGCTGCTGCGCACGTTCGCGGCCGAGCTCGTCGCGGCGGGCGTGACCGACGCCGTCGTCTGCCCAGGCTCGCGCTCGACACCGCTCGCGCTTGCGCTCCGCGCCGCGACCGGCCTCCGCGTACGGGTCCTGCTCGACGAGCGCGCCGCCGGGTTCTTTGCGCTCGGGATGGCCCGCACGAGCGGCCGACCGGTCGTCCTCCTCGCGACCTCGGGGACGGCGACGGTGGAGTTCGCGCCCGCCGTCGTGGAGGCGCGGCTGTCGCGCGTCCCGCTCGTCGTGCTGACCGCCGACCGGCCGCCCGAGCTGCGCGACCGCGGCGCGCCCCAGACCATCGACCAGGACCATCTCTACGGCTCGAACGCGAAGTGGTACACGGAGCTGCCGCTGTTCGACGGCGACCCCGCGACGGAGGCGCACGTGCGATCCGTGGCGGGTCGCGCGGTCGCGACGGCCGCGGCCGGACCCGCCGGCCCGGTCCAGGTCAACATCCCGTTCCGCGAGCCGCTGCTTCCCGACGCTCCGCTCACCGCGGACGCGGGCGACGCGCTCGACGGCGGCGCGGGGCCCGGCGCGCCCGCGCTGGCGGCCCCGTTCACGAGCGCCATCGCCGGCCGCCCGATCCTCGATGACGATCTCGTCGGCCAGCTCGCCGCCCTTCTCGGGCGGACGGCGCGCGGGCTCATCGTCGCGGGCCCGGACGACGACCCGGAGCTGCCCGAGGCGCTGGCGGGGCTCGCCCGCGCCACCGGCTTTCCGGTGCTCGCCGATCCGCTGTCCGGGCTGCGAACGGGTCCGCACGACCGCTCGCTCGTCGTGACGCGCGCGGACCAGCTCGTCCGGCCCGGGGGCTGGATCGAGGACCATCGCCCGGACCTCGTGATCCGGACCGGCGCGATGCCCACCTCGAAGCCGATCCTGCAGCTGCTGGAGCGGTCGAGGCCGGGCCTCATCGTCATCGACGGGGACGGCGGCTGGCGCGAGCCCGCACTGCTCCCCGCCACGTTCGTCCACGCGGACGCCGCTGCGACGGCCCGCGCTCTGACCCTCCGGCTCGGCAGCTCCGTTCGCCGCGGCACGTGGACCCGCGACTGGACCGACGCCGAGCGCCTGGCCGTCCGCGCGATGGACCGCTGGCTCGGCTCGCTCGACGAGCCGTTCGAGGGCTCGCCGTTCCCCGCGCTCGCGGCCGCGCTCCCCGACGGCGGCATCCTGTGGGCCGGCAACTCGATGCCGGTCCGCGACCTCGACGCCTGGCTCCCGTCCACGGAGCGCTCGATCACCGTGCGCTCCAACCGCGGCGCGAACGGGATCGACGGGGTCGTCTCGACGGCGCTCGGCTCGGCGGCGGTTGCCACCGGACCCGTCGCCCTCGTCGTCGGGGACGTGTCGTTCCTCCACGATCTCACCGCCCTGCTCGCGGCGAAGCTCCACCGCCTGTCCGCGACGATCGTGCTCGTGAACAACGACGGCGGCGGGATCTTCTCGTTCCTGCCCCAGGCGCAGGCGGGCACACCCCCGGGCTCCGGCCTCCCCGAGCACTACGAGGAGTTGTTCGGGACACCGCACGGGGTGGACGTCGCGCCGATCGTGGCCGCCCTGGGCGGAGAGCACCTCGCCGTCGCGAGCAACGCGGAGCTCGCCGCAGCCGTCGCCGGATCGGTGGGCCGCCCCGGCGTTCGCGTGATCGAGCTGCGCACCGAGCGGCGCCGGAACGTCGAGCTTCATCGCGCGGTCGCGGCCGTCGTGGCGCGGGCACTCGCGACGGGTGTGCCGGCGTGATGGCGGTGACAGGGGCGCGCGACTGGGCGGTCCGCGTGCGTGGATCGGGGCGCCCGCTCGTCCTGCTCCACGGGTTCACCGGGAGCGGCGCCGCGTGGGACGAGCACGTCGACGCCTTCGCCGCCGGCCGCCGGCTCATCGTCCCGGACCTGCCGGGCCACGGGGGCACGCCGGCGCCATCGCCCGCCGCCGCGTCCGTGGAACACGCTGCGGACGCCCTCGCGGCGCTGCTCACGGCGCACGGGGCAACGCCCGCGGACGTCGTGGGGTACAGCCTCGGCGCACGCGTCGCACTCCGGCTCGCGGTCGTGCACCCGTCGGCGGTCGCGCGACTCGTGCTGGAGAGTCCCAGCGCCGGGATCGAGGCCGCCGATGCGCGGGCCGAGCGACGCGCATCCGACGAAGGGCTCGCCGGCCGCCTCGAGCGCGACGGCATCGATGCCTTCGTGGACGAGTGGGAGCGCCACCCGATCTTCCAGAGCCACGCCGCCCTCCCCGCGGAGCAACGCGAGCGTGTCCGCGCGATGCGCCTCGGGAACACGGCGGCGGGCCTGGCCACGAGCCTCCGTGGCGCCGGCCAGGGTGCGATGGAGCCGCTGTTCGACCGGCTCGCGCTCGTGACCGCGCGCACGCTCGTCCTCGCCGGCGCGCTCGACGACTCGGGTCGTCCGCGCGCGGCGCGCGTGGCCGCCGGAATTCCGGGGGCACGGCTCGCGATCATCGAGGGCGCGGGTCACACGCCCCACGACGAGCAGCCCGACGCCTTCCGCCACCTCGTGCTCGACTTCCTGGAGGAGGACCCAGCCGCATGACCGAACCCGTCACCTGGACGCCCGTCGTCGAGTACAAGGACATCCGGTACGAGCACTCCGGCACCGGGATCGCGAAGGTCACGATCGACCGCCCCGAGGTCCGCAACGCGTTTCGGCCCCAGACCGTGCGCGAGCTCATCGACGCGTTCGCCCGGATCCGCGACGATCCCTCCATCGGCTGCGTCCTGCTCACCGGCGCGGGCGACAAGGCGTTCTGCTCGGGCGGCGACCAGAAGTACAAGAGCCACGGCGGCGGCTACCTGGACTCGGACGGCGTGGCCCGGCTCAACGTCCTCGACCTGCAGCGCCAGATCCGCAGCCTGCCGATCCCGGTGATCGCGCTCGTCAACGGCTATGCCATCGGCGGCGGCCACGTGCTCCACGTGGTGTGCGACATGAGCATCGCCTCCGAGAACGCGATCTTCGGCCAGGTCGGGCCGCGGGTCGGCAGCTTCGACGCGGGGTTCGGGGTGGGGTTGCTGGCGCGGCTCGTGGGCGACAAGAAGGCCAAGGAGATCTGGTTCCTGTGTCGCCAGTACACGGCCGCCGAGGCGCTCGAGATGCACCTCGTGAACAAGGTGGTGCCCCTCGCGGACCTGGAGGCCGAGGGCGTCGGGTGGGCGGACGAGATCCTCGAGATGAGCCCGACGGCGATCCGCTTCCTCAAGTCCTCGTTCCTCGTGGCGACGGACGGGCTCGCCGGGCTCCAGGAGTTCGCGGGCAACGCGACCGGGCTCTATTACACGACGGACGAGGCGCACGAGGGGAGCACCGCGTTCCTCGAGAAGCGGCGCCCCGAGTACCGCAAGTACCCACGCCGCCCGTGAGCACGACCGCCGCGGCTCCTGTCGCGCCCCGGCCGTCGGCCGCCCGGATCTGGCTCGCCGCCGCCCGGCCTGCCACGCTCCCGGCCGCCGTTGCCGGCGTCCTCGTCGGGCTGGGAGCCGCCCTTGCGCTGGGGACGCCGCTCCGCCTGGACACGGCGATCGGGTGCGTCGCCGTCGCGCTGCTGCTCCAGGTCGCGGCGAACTTCGCCAACGACCTGTCCGACTTCCGCCGAGGCGCCGACACCGACGCGCGGCAGGGGCCGCTCCGCGTCGCGGCCGCCGGGCTCGTCACGGAGCGCCAGCTCGAGGTCGCGATCGCGATCGTCATCCTGCTCTCCGGGCTGGTGGGACTGTGGCTCGCGACGATCGGCGGGTGGGTGCTCGTCGCGCTCGGGGCGGCCGCGATCGTGGCCGCACTCGCATACACCGGCGGGCCGTTCCCGTACGGCTACCGCGCGCTGGGCGAGGTGTTCGTGTTCCTGTTCTTCGGGCTCGTGGCGGTCGTCGGGACCGCGTACCTCCAGGCGCTCCGGCTCGACCCGCTGTTCCTCCTCGCCGCGATCCCGCCCGGCGCCCTGATCACCGCGATCCTCGTCGTCAACAACCTGCGCGACATCCCGACGGACACCGCCGCAGGCAAGCGGACCCTCGCCGTCGTGCTCGGGGAGCGGCGGACGAAGGGCGAGTACGGCGTCCTGCTCGGGATCGCATACGCGGTGCCGGCGATCCTCGCCTTTGGTGCGCTCCTCGGGACGTCCGGAGTCGCCGACTCGGTCCTCGCCGCGCTGGTGCTGCTCCCCCTCCTGACGCTGCCGCTTGCCCGGCCGCTGCTGCGGACCGTGGCGACCTTCGGCGAGCGCCGCGAGCTCAACCTCGTGCTCAAGGGAACCGCCCGGCTGGCGCTGTGGTTCTCGCTGCTGTTCGCGCTCGGGCTGGCCGCGGGCGGGCTCGTCCAGGGCGGCCCAACGTGACCGCCGCGCTCGGCGTCCGGCGGGTCCGCGTCCCGTTCCGCGTCCCGTTCGAGACGGCGGCGGGCACGTGGGCGGTGCGAGAGTCGCTGCTCGTGGAGCTTCGCTCCGAGGAGGGCGCCCGCGGAACGGGCGAGGCGCCGATCGACGCGTCGATTCGGACGGCCGCCCTGACCGAGTTCATCCAGGCGCTCCTCGAGGGCCCGGGGGAGGGTGTCCCCGACGAGGTTCGCCATGCGTTCGCGTCCGGCCTCGGCGGGGCGGTCCTCGACCTCGCGCCGCCGCCGGAGCCCGTCGCCGCGGCGATCCGTGCGGGGGTCGGCGTCAACGCCACGCTGGCCGCGGGCGGGATCGACGAGACCGTGCTGGCCGCCGCAGCCGCGGTCGGGTCCGGGTTTCGGACGCTCAAGCTCAAGGTCGGGGCGACCGAGCGCTCGAGCACGCTCGTGGATCGCGTCAGCGCCGTGCGCCAGGCCGTGGGCCCTCGCATCGCGATCCGGTTGGACGTGAACGGAACCTGGGACCTCGAGGGCGCGCTGGAACGGTTGCGGCTGCTCGAGCCGATCGGGCTCCAGTACGTGGAGCAGCCGCTTCCGGTTGGAGCGCGCGGCGGGGCGGCGCAGCTGCGGGCGGCGAGCGGGGTGCCGATCGCGGCCGACGAGGCGGTGACCTCGCCCGAGGCGGCGATCGCGCTGGTGGAGCTCGGCGCGGCGGACGTGCTCGTCGTGAAGCCGGCACGGGTCGGCGGTCCGGGTGCAGCTGCCGCCATCTCGGCCGTCGCCGCCGAGTCGGGTGTGCCGGTGGTCATCTCCTCCCTGTTCGAGACGGGGATCGGGCTCGCGGCCGCGGTCGCGTGTGCGGCCGCGCTCCCGGACGTTGACGGCTGGCCCGCCGCCGAGCGGGACCACGGCCTCGCGACCGCCGGCGTCCTCGCACACGACCTGCTGCTCGAGCCGCTGCGGATCGAAGCGGGGCGGATCCGGGCGCCGTTCGCACCTGGTTCGGGCGGCCTGGGATTCGCGGTCGACGAGCAGGCGGTCGAGCGCTACGCGGTGGACGACGCATGACGTGGTCGCTGCCGGTCCTGATCGAACGCCACGCGCGCGAGGCGCCCGAGGGCATCGCCATCCGCGATGACACTCGCGTCATCAACTGGGCGGAACTGCGGAACCGTTCGAGGGCCGTGTCGCGGGTCCTCGCCAATCGCCGGGTCGCGCAACGGGATCGTGTCGCGCTCACGAACGTGGGTGTTGCCGACGCCATCATCGCGATCGTCGGGGTGCTCGATGCCGGGGCCGTCGCGTGTCCGATCCCCGGGGGGCTGACCGCTCGTGAGACGGACGCCGCGCTCGACGTCCTCCGGCCGTCACTCGTGGTCGGCCCGGACGACCTCGCGTACGACGGCGGATGGACTGGGGACAGCCCGGAGCCCGATCCCGAGGCGCCGGCCATCGTCGTCCTGACGTCCGGGACCACCGGGCGACCGAAGGGCGTGATCCTCAGCCACCGCGCGATGGCGGCGAGTGCAGACGCCTGGCTCGCGGTCCTCCCGCCGGCGACCGGCTGGGCGATGCCGCTGGGGCTCGCCCACGTCGCCGGCCTCGGGATCCTGTGGCGGGCGGTCCGCGATCGCGTGCCCGTGACCCTGCTCCCTCCCGCCGATCCCGCCGCCCTGCTGGCCGCGCTCGCGGCGCCTGAAGGACCGAGCCACGTCTCGCTTGTCCCCGGACAGCTCGAGCGGCTGTTGGACGCAGCCGGGGGCGCCGCGCCGCCGGAGACCCTGCGCGCCGTGCTGCTCGGTGGCGGGACGATCCCGGCCGCGCTCGTCGAGCGGACGCGCCGCGCCGGCTGGCCTGTCGTCACCACGTACGGGCTCTCGGAGATGGGCTCCGGCGTCACCGCGGCCGGTCGGCCGCTCCCCCGGATGACGATCACGATCGCCGAGCCCGATGGGGACGGAATCGGCGAGATCGTCGTCACCGGCCCGTCGAGGAGCGCCGGGTACCTCGGGGAGCCGCCGGTCGGCGCGGACGAGCCGCTCAGGACCGGCGACCTGGGCCGCCAGGACGAGGATGGCCGGCTCGTCGTGGTGGACCGGCGGACGGACCGGATCGTGCGGGGTGGTGAGAACATCGACCCGGGCGAGGTCGAGGCGATCCTCGCGGCGCACCCCGCCATCGGCGCAGCGGCCGTCGTCGCCCGCCCGGACGAGACCTGGGGCCAGGTCCCGGTCGCGGCCATCGTCCTCGCGGCCGGCGAACGCGATCCCGGGCACCAGAGCCTCGCGGCCCATGCTCGCGCCGGACTCGCCGGGTTCAAGGTCCCGGTGTCGTTCACCCGCCTCGATGCCCTCCCGCAGGCGAGCGGCGGCAAGGTCCGACGCGACGCCGTGCGTGCGCTTCTCGCCGGCGAGGCCGCGGGCGAGCTCGCCCGCCCCGGCGGTGACGCCATCGGCTGGCGCATCACCGGGTCCGGCCCGCACCCGGTGCTGCTGCTCCACGGGACGCTCAGCACGGCGCAGCAGCTCGACCGGCTCGCGGCCGCCATCGCGGCGCCAGGCGACGTCACGGTCCACGCCATCGACCGGCGGGGCGCGGGTTCCAGCCGGCTGGCGGAGGCGCGTCCACTGGATGCCGCGGTCCATGTCGACGACGTCCGCGCCTACCTCGACGCGCGCGGCATCGACCACGCCGGGCTCGTCGGGATCAGCTTCGGCGGCGTGCTCGCGCTCGAGGCGGCGGCCCGACACCCGGACAGGGTGGACGCGGTCGTCGCCTACGAGCCGCCGTATGGCCTCGTCGCGGACGTCGATCGGATCGCGTGGTTCCGCCGCGTCGCCGGCGACACGCAGCGCGCGCATGCCCAGGGCGGCGCACGCGCGGCCGCCGAGGCGTTCCTGCGGCATGTTGCCGGTGATGCGGCGTGGGACCGCCTGCCCGATCGGGCCCGCGCGTCGCTCGCGCGCGAGGGTGACGCCGCCCTCGCCGACGCGGCGCTGACCGGCCTCGACCCCGACGGCCTTGCCCGCATCGTCGCGCCGGTGCTCATCCTCACCGGGACCGCGAGCGAGCCGTTCTACGCGCCGATCGCCGCGGCGCTCGCTCGCCGCATCCCGGCCGCCCGACTGCGCGCCCTCGAGGGGCTCCGCCACACCTCCCCGATCACCGACCCGGACACGGTCGTGCCCGCGATCCGTGCCGGCCTCGGTCTCGATCCGATCACGGCGCACGCCGTCCCCCTGGAGCCCGCCCGATGACCGACAGCCTCCCACCCGATCACACGCCCTCCGGCGCCGGCACCGGGGCGGGGAATGCCGCCGCGCCGACCGAGGTCCGGGTCATGTTCGACCGGATCGCGACCCGCTATGACCTCATGAACCTGCTCATCTCCGCGTTCCAGGAGCCGCGCTGGCGGCGGCTGCTCGTGGATCGGGCGGGCCTGCGCCCGGGCGATGCCGCGCTCGACGTGGCAAGCGGCACGGGCAAGGTCGCCGCCGACCTCCAGGACCGGGTCGCGCCGTTCGGCCGGGTGCTGGGCGTGGACCTGAGCCCGGGGATGATCGCCGTGGCGCAGGACCGGTACACGGACCGGGTCGGCCTGGAGTATGTCGTGGGGGATGCCCTGGCGCTGCCGACCGATGACGCGAGCTTCGACGCCGCGACGATCGCCTTCGGGATGCGCAACCTGCCCGACTACCGGCGCGGGTTCGAGGAGATGACACGGTCGGTGCGGCCGGGAGGCCGCGTCCTGTGCCTGGAGATCGCCCGCCCGCGGAGCCGCCTCGCGCGCTTCATGCGCTGGTGGTTCGACCGGATCGTGCCCGTCATCGGCAGGCTCGCCGGCCAGGGCGCGGCGTACGGCTATCTCGTCCGGTCCGTCCAGGCCTACCCGTCGCCCGAGCGGATCGCCGAGATCATGGCCGAGGCCGGGCTCGTGGATGTGCGCTGGCAGGGCCTCACGGGCGGCATCGTGACGCTGCACGAGGGCACCGTCCCCGAGCGCTGAGCCCCGCTGCGTCGAATGTCCGATGCCCCATCGCGGCGGCGCGCCGTAGACTCCCGCGATGCCGAACCCCGTCGTCCGGGCCGCGGGCGCCATCGCGCCTCCCCGGCTCGGACGATCCTTCCGCGTGCTGCTCGTCACGTCGCTGATCACCAACACCGGCGACGGCATCGCGCTGGCCGCCGGACCGCTGCTCGTGGCGAGCCAGACCCGCGACCCGCTCCTCGTGTCGATGGCGTTGCTCGCGCAGAACCTGCCGGTGCTGCTGTTCGGGTTCGCGGCGGGCGTCCTCGCGGACCGGGTGGACCGGGTGCGGCTCATGGCTGCGGTCAACGTCGTGCGGGGCGTGATCCTCGCGCTGCTGGCGGCGAGCGTCGCGACGGGCGTCGTGAGCATCGCGGTGGTGCTCGTCGCGCTGTTCGCGCTCGGGACGGCGGAGACGTTCGCGGACATCGGCAGCTCGAGCATCCTGCCGCGGCTCGTGCGGCGGGAGGACCTGGGGATCGCGAACGCCCGGATGTCGGGCTCGGTGCTGCTGACCAACCAGCTGGTCGCGCCGCCGATCGGGGCGTTCCTGTTCGCCACCGGCATGGCGCTCCCGTTCGTCGCGGACGCGGCCGGGTTCCTGCTCGGCGCGGTGCTCGTGACCCGGATCGTCTACTCGGTTGGCGCGGACGTCCCAGCTGCCGTGGAGCGGAGCCATTGGCGGGCCGAGATGGCCGAGGGCCTGCGCTGGCTGTGGGATCACCCGCCGATGCGCACGCTCGTGATCACGATCGTCGCGTTCAACGTCACGTTCGGGGCGGCGTGGTCGGTGCTCGTCCTGTACGCCCAGGAGCGCCTGGGCATGACCGCGGTCGGGTTCGGCCTCATCACCACGGCGATGGCGATCGGCGGGATCGTCGGCACGGTGTCGTACGGGCGGCTCGAGCGGCGGTTCTCGCTCGCCGACATCATGCGCGTCGGCCTGCTCATCGAGACGTGCACCCACCTCGTGCTCGCCCTCACGACGCTCCCCGCGATCGCCCTCGTCACGTTCACGGTCTTCGGCGCCCATGCGTTCGTGTGGGGGACGACGGCGACGGCGATCCGCCAGCGGGCGGTCCCGGACGCGCTGCTGGGGCGCGTGACCGGCGTCTACCACGTGGCCGTCATGGCGGGCATCGTCGTCGGGACTCCGATCGGCGGGCTGCTCGCCCGGCTGTACGGGATCACGGCGCCGTTCTGGTTCGGGTTCGTGGGCTCGGCGATCCTGGTGGTCCTGCTGTGGCGCGAGTTCGAGCACATCGTCCACGCCAGCGAGCACCATGAGCAGCTGCCGTCGGCCGTTCATTCCTGACAGGGGATGGCACGGGCGGTGGGGTACGATGCGCCGCCCATGTCCGACACGTCCGCCATGCCTGCCGCGCCCGCGCCGCTGATCCACGCCCGAGGCCTGACCAAGCGCTTCGGCGAGTTCACGGCCGTGGACGGGATCGACTTCGACGTCGCGCCGGGCGAGAGCTTCGGCTTCCTCGGCCCCAACGGCGCCGGCAAGACCTCCACGATGCGCATGGTCGCGTGCGTCTCGCCGGTGACCGCCGGCACCCTCCGGATCCTCGACCTGGACCCGAGCCTCGACGGGCCGCGGATCCGCGGGAGGCTGGGCGTCGTGCCCCAGCAGGACACGCTGGACACCGAGCTGTCGGTCAAGGACAACCTCGTGATCTACGGGCGGTACTTCGGTCTGACGCGCAAGGAGGCGGCGCGGCGCGGCGACGAGCTGCTCGAGTTCGCCCAGCTCACGGAGCGCGCCAACGACAAGGTCGAGCCGCTCTCGGGCGGCATGAAGCGCCGGCTGACCATCGCCCGGGCGCTCATCAACGAGCCATCGATCCTGCTGCTCGACGAGCCGACGACGGGCCTCGACCCGCAGGCGCGCCACCTGCTCTGGGAGCGGCTGTACCGGCTCAAGCAGCGGGGCGTGACGCTCGTCCTGACGACGCACTACATGGACGAGGCGGAGCAGCTGTGCGACCGGCTCGTCGTGATGGACAAGGCACGGATCGTGGCCGAGGGCTCCCCGCGCCAGCTGATCGAGGAGTACTCGACCCGCGAGGTCACCGAGCTCCGGTTCCCGGTCGGCGTCCAGGAGACGCTGGACGGGCAGCTGGACGGGATCGGCGAGCGGATCGAGCTGCTGCCCGACCGGGTGCTCGTCTACTCCGACGACGGCGAGGCGGCCGCGGCCGCTGCGCACCAGCGCGGCCTGCGGCCGGAGACCGTCCTCGTGCGCCGGTCGTCGCTCGAGGACGTGTTCCTCCGGCTGACCGGGCGGAGCCTCGTCGAGTGACGGCCCTCGCCGGGTCGTCGCCACGCGGCGACGCCGTCCCCCGCCAGAGCGCGTTGCGAGGCGCGTACGCCGCGTACGAGCACCAGTGGCTGCTCTACCTGCGCACGTGGCGCGGTTCGATCTTCGGATCGTTCGCGCAGCCGGTCCTGTTCCTGGTCGCGATGGGGATCGGGCTCGGCGGGTTCGTGGACCGGTCGGGGAGCGGCGCGATCGCGGTCCCGTACATCCAGTTCCTGGCGCCGGCCCTCCTCGTGTCCACGGTCATGCAGGGGTCGGCGTTCGAGGCGACGTTCCCGGTCCTCGGCGGCTTCCGCTGGAACCGGCGCTACCACGCGATGTACGCGACGCCCCTGTCGCCATACGCGATCGCGTTCGGGCAGATCGCGTGGATCGCGACCCGGGCGACGATCGTGGCCACGATTTTCTGCCTGGTGATCATCGCGTTCGGAGCCGCGGGGACGCCGGGCATCGTGCTCGCGATCCCGGTTGGCACGCTGACCGCGCTGGCATTCGCCGGCCCGATCGCCGCCTACATGACGACCCAGCGCGACACCACGGCGTTCAACGCCATCTGGCGGTTCGGGATCACGCCCCTGTTCCTGTTCTCGGGCACGTTCTTCCCGATCGAGTCGCTGCCGGAGCAGATCCGCTGGATCGCCTGGCTGCTGCCGCTGTGGCACGGCGTTGACCTCGCCCGCGCGCTGTCGCTGGGGACGGTCGGCGACGCGCCGCTCGTCCAGGTCGCCCACGTGCTCATCCTCACCGCGGCCGCGATCGCGGGTCTGATCGCGATGTTCGTCATGTACCGCCGGCAGCTCGAGCAGTGAGCGGGCTCGTCGCGCCCTTGCGGGTCGCGCCGTTCGGCCTTGGCAGCCGGCGTGCCGCCCTGCTCATCGAGCGCAACATCTACGTCTACCGGACGGGCTGGCTGGTCATCTTCAGCGGCTTCTTCGAGCCGCTGTTCTATCTGCTCTCGATCGGCCTCGGCATCGGCGGGATCGTGGGCAACGTCAGCGGCCCCGACGGCGCGCCGATCCCGTACGCGCTGTTCGTCGCGCCGGCGCTGCTCGCCTCGGCGTCGATGAACGGCGCGATCGCCGAGAGCACGTTCAACGTGTTCTTCAAGCTGAACTACCAGAAGACGTACGACGCGGTGCTCGCGACGCCGCTCGGGCCCGGTGACGTGGCGCTGGGCGAGATCGGCTGGGCCGTCATCCGGTCGACCCTGTACGCCCTGGGGTTCATCGTCGTGATCCTCGTGCTGGGGCTCGTGACCTCGCCCTGGGCGGTCCTCGCCGTGCCGGCGGCGACCCTGCTCGCGTTCGCGTTCGCCGCCGTGGGCATGGCCGCGACGACGTTCATGCGCTCGTGGCAGGACTTCGACCTGATCCAGCTCGTGGTGCTTCCGCTGTTCCTGTTCAGCGGGACGTTCTACCCGATCTCCGCCTACCCGCCCGTGCTGCAGGTGTTCGTCCAGCTGACGCCGCTGTACCAGGGCGTCGACCTGATCCGCGCGCTCGTCACCGGCGCCGTCGACCCGGGAATCCTGTGGCACGTGGTCTATCTGACCGTGATGGGGGTCGCCGGGCTCGCCGTCGTCTCCCGCCGCCTCGACAAGCTGCTGCTCAAGTAGCGCGCACGGCGCTGCGGCCGGTTCCTCTCCCGGCACCTTCGCAGGTCGCGCGCCCACCCATTTCCGGCACGCGCTCCCGCCCGCTTCCGGCAGTTAGTCGAAGGACGACTGTTCGTCACGAGTGCCGCACGGGCGTCGCAACCATCACGCGGCATCTCGCCGGATCACGACCACCCGTCACCCGAAGGTTGCGAAATGGCCCGTCGGGCCACGCTCGAGCGCCCGACGCGGTGACGAGCAGTCGTCCCTTGACTGGCTGGCAGGATCAGGACGCCGGCAAGGCGGCCAACCGGCGATGCGAGCCAGCGACGCACCTCTCGAGTCCGCGCCGGGTACGCCGTGTCGAACGTCGATGCGTGCTCGGCCAGCCGTCGCCTTGCGGTCCGGTCGTCGGGCAGCACGATAAGGCGCGAGACGGACCGCACGACCCATCCCCGCGCCGCGGCCAGCTCCGGCGCGAGCCGACACTTCCGATCGACGCCCGCGAGCAGCGCCTGCATGTCGGGCACGACCGACTTGACTTCCACGACCAGCAGGGCACCACGCTCCTCGTGCCACGCGAGGATGTCGATCGAACCGCGCTCCCCGTAGCGGCTGAACGTGGCTTCCGGGATCACCTCCCATCCGTTCGCGCGGAGGATCGTCACGACCTCGTCGACGAGTCCGGCATGCGCCGCGTCGAGCAGCCGGTCCAGTGCCTCGCCCTGCCATGACAGCCGGACCTGATACCTCGCGCCGAGGGCCTCCGCGATGTCTGCCAGCGTTCTGCCCGCGAGGAGCCCTGCGTCGCCGCGCTCGGCGCGTGACACGGCCGACTGCGAGACCTTCGCCTTCGCCGCTGCCTCCGTCTGCGTCCACCCGCGCCGGCGACGGAGCGCCCGCAGTCCCTGCCCCAGCTTGCACCCAGTCCACGCCCGCATGGTGGCACCACCCGCTTACGCGCCACTCACCCGCCGCCCGCTACGATCCCGGCGATGCCCATCTCCGATCCCATGGCGGCCGCCCGCAACGCTCCTGACCTCCTCGCCCTCGACGCGGCGATCATCGATTGCTTCGCGTGTCCGCGCCTCGTCGCCTGGCGCGAGGAGCAGGCGCGGGTCAAGGTCGCCCGGTTCCGCGACGAGCCGTACTGGGGTCGCCCGATCCCCGGCTACGGACCGACTGACGCCCGCATCCTCCTGGTGGGCCTGGCGCCGGCGGCCCACGGCGGCAACCGGACGGGCCGCGTGTTCACGGGCGACGAGTCGGGCGAGTTCCTGTGGAAGGCGCTCCACGCCCGTGGGCTGAGCGACCGCGCCGTCAGCCGTCGCGCCGACGACGGCCTTCGTCTCGTCGCCACCCGCGTCGCCGCCGCCGTGCGTTGTGCTCCCCCAGCGAACAGGCCCACCCCCCAGGAGCAACGTACGTGCCGCCCCTACCTGGCCCGTGAGATGGGGCTGCTCACCGACCTCCGCGTCATCGTCGCGCTCGGGGCCATCGGCTGGGACGCCGCGCTCAGGGTCCTCGCCGACCTGGGCCACGAGGCCCCGTCCCCGAAGCCGCGGTTCACGCACGGCGGAGAAGCAACCATCGGCCCGTACACGCTGCTGGGCACCTACCACCCGAGCCAGCAGAACACGTTCACCGGCCGGCTGACCCAGCCGATGCTCCAGGCCGTCCTCGGGCGCGCGACGGCCCTTGCAGGCATCGAGCCCGACGTCCCGTAAACTCATCCGACCCATGACTGCGGAACGCGACTTCTACGAGGTGCTCGGCGTCGAGCGCGGTGCCGGCGACGGCGAGATCAAGCGCGCCTTCCGCAAGCTCGCGCAGCAGTGGCATCCGGACGTCAACACCGAGCCCGAGGCCCAGCAACGGTTCAAGGAGATCAACGAGGCGTACCAGGTCCTCAGCGATCCCCAGCGCCGCCAGCAGTACGACATGTTCGGCCGCGCCGGGGTCAACGGCGCCGGCCAGCCGGGATTCGACGCGGCGGGCTTCGGCGGGTTCTCGGACATCTTCGATGCGTTCTTCGGCGGCTCGATGGGCGGCAACGCGCGGCGCGCGCGGCCGCAGACCGGTTCCGACCTCCGCTACGACCTCCGGATCACGTTCGACGAGGCCGTCCTCGGCACGGAGAAGGAGATCGAGTTCCCGGTCCTCGGCCGGTGCGACACGTGCAGCGGCTCGGGAGCGAAGCCGGGCACCGAGCCCCTGGAGTGCCCCCAGTGCAAGGGTCGGGGCGAGGTCCGGAGCATCCGCCAGACGATGCTCGGCCAGATGGTCAGCGCCACCCCGTGCCCCCGCTGTCGGGGCGAGGGCAGGATCATCGAGACGCCGTGCGAGACCTGCCACGGCGAGGGCCGGACCGAGCGCCGTCGGAGCCTGCGGGTCACGATCCCCGCCGGCATCGACGAGGGCCACCAGATCCGCCTCACCAACGAGGGCGAGGTCGGGCCGCGAGGTGGTGCCCCGGGCAGCCTCTACGTCGCCGTCCACGTGGCCGACCATCCGGAGCTCACCCGCGAGGGCACGGAGCTCTACTACGAGGTCGAGCTGTCGATCGCCCAGGCCGCGCTGGGCACGAGGATCCGCGTCCCCACGGTCGAGGGCGACGACACGGAGATCGAGATCAAGGCGGGCACGCAGCCGGGCACCGAGATCCGCCTCAGGGGCCGCGGCGTTCCGCACCTCCGCCGGTCGTCGGCCCGGGGCGACCTCCACGTCATCGCGAACGTTGCCGTCCCGACGAAGCTCACCAGGAAGCAGCGCGAGCTGCTCGAGGCGTTCGCGAATGAGTCGGGCGACGAGGTCTCGGAGCACCAGGGGCTGCGCGAGAAGCTGGGCCTCGGGTGACCCGCGGCGCGCCAGACGGCGGCCGCACCGGCGACTCGCCCGCCGTCGATCCGTTGAGCGCCGCCCGCATCAGCAACCCGCACGAGCACGACCCGCTCGCGGGCGTCGACCTCGATGCGGCGGCCGCCACACCCGGCGCGTGGCTGGAGCTCGCCGTCGCCGCGGACCACGAGGCCGTCGAGGCCGTGTCGGAGATCCTGTCGCGGGCCGCGCCCGGCGGCACGTCCGTGGAGCCCGCCTTCGAGCTCGTCGAGGAGGGCCTCGCCGCGCGGGTGGACCTCGAGCGTCCGGCCCAGGTCCGCGCCCACCTGCCGCTCCTTGCCGTCGACGCCGTGCGTGAAGCCGTCGCGCAGGCGGACCGGGAGCTCGGCCACCTGCAGGCGTTCGGCCTCCGCCCGATCGGCGACCTGACCGCGAGGGTCGTCCACGAGGAGGACTGGGCCAACGCCTGGAAGGCGCACTTCCCGGTGCTCCGGGTGGGCCGCCGGATCGTCATCCGTCCGACGTGGCGCCGGCACCGGCGACTCCCCGACGACGTCGTGCTCGCGCTCGATCCCGGGATGGCGTTCGGCACCGGCCTCCACCCGACGACCAGGTTGTGCCTCGCGGCGCTGGAGTCGCTCGCGGACCGCGGGATCCTCGGGCCGGGCGGCTCCGACGGCGTTCCGGCGCGCGTCCTGGACGTCGGCTCCGGCTCGGGGATCCTGTCCATCGCGGCCGGGCTCCTCGGCGCGACGACCGTGCTCGCGGTGGACGTGGACCCGATCGCCGTCGAGGCGTCCGCGGCGAATGCGGCGCGCAACGGGCTGGGGCGCGTCGTCACCTCGAGGGAGGGGAGTGCGCCGTCCGGCGACGGCCCCTTCGACGTCGTCCTCGCCAACCTCATCGCGTCGCTGCTGGTCCGGCTCGCCGACGGCCTCGTCGAGGATCTCCGGCCGGGAGGCACGCTGCTCGCGTCCGGGATCTTCGAGAACCGCGAGGCCGACGTCGTCGAGGCGTTCGCGACGCGCGGCCTGCAGATCGTCAATCGCTGGTCCGAGGGCGAGTGGGTGGCGCTCGAGATCGTCCGGCCCGGCTGACCCCGTCCGGGCGCTGCGCTACGATCGGCCAGACGGGCCTGCGCCACTCGCGCCCCCGCCCTCCGCGTCCCCAACCAGCCGACGAGATGCCCGACCTGTCGCAGTTCTTCCCGGTGATCCTCGCCACGCATGTCGCGCTGGCGATCGCCCTGTTCGTGCCCAGCCTCCTGCTGCCGTTCACGCTGCGCAACCGGCTCGTCAGCCAGGGCTTCCGCGCGCCGGAGCCCGGCGGCTTCGTTCGCCTGCTGCTGTGGATCCAGACCCACGGCACCGTCGTCATCGGCACCGGCCTGGCGGTGACCGGCGTGGCGATGCTCACCGTCCTCGGGCCACGCCTGCTCGAGCAGCCATGGCTCCTCGTGAGCCTCGCCACCTATGCCGTGACTGCCGTCATCGCCTTCGCGTTCCAGCGCCCGACCCTCCGGCGGCTCGTGCGACTCGACGGGATCGAGACCGACGCCGATCGGGAGGCATGGCGGGCCCGGGCACGCCGGCAGCGGTACGTCGCCTATGGGATCACGACGGCGGTCGGGTTCATCGCGTTCATGATGTCGACGAAGCCGGTGCTGTGGTGAGGACCGCGGCCACGGCCCGACCGCGGACGGCGGCGATCGTCAACCTCGGGTGCAAGGTCAACCAGTCCGAGATGGAGGCGGCCGCGCGGCTGCTGCGCGGGGCGTCGATCCCGCTCGTCGGCCCGGACCGCGGGGCGGATCTCGTCCTCGTGAACACGTGCACCGTCACCGCGATCGCGGACGAGAAGTCGCGTGCCGCCGTGCGCCGCGCACGACGGGCCAACCCGGCCGCGGAGATCATCGTCACCGGGTGTTCGGTCCAGGTCGGGCCCGAGGCGTTCGAGGCGGTCGATGCCGGGGCTCGGCTGGTGGGGAACGAGGACAAGGCCGCGTTCCTCGAGGAGCTCGAGGGCCTGCTGCGGCTGCCTGGCCTGGAGCACGGCAGCGCGCCCCACGGCCCCATCGATGCCGCCCTGCCGACGCTCTCGGGTGCCGAGGCGGTCACCCCCTCGTCGATCGATGGCGTGGCCGACAGCCGGGCGTCCGTCGAGCGGACCCGCGCATTCGTCAAGGTCCAGGACGGCTGCTCGTTCTTCTGCACCTACTGCATCATCCCCCGGGCCCGTGGCGCGGAGCGGAGCCTCGCGCCCGACGCCGTGCTGGCGGACGTGCGCCGTGCGCTGGCCGCGGGACACCGCGAGATCGTGCTCACCGGGATCAACATCGGCACCTACGATGGCGGCTGGTCGGAGCGCGGTGCCCGCGGCAGCCACGTCCGGAGCGCGATGACCCTCGCTGGCCTCGTGCGCCTGCTGCTCGCGGAGACGCCGGTCGAGCGCATCCGACTGAGCTCGATCGAGCCCCAGCACGTGGACGACGAGCTGCTGCGCACCTGGGTCGACGGCGGGCCGCGCGCCCTGCCGCACCTGCACCTGCCCCTCCAGTCCGGCGATGATGGCGTGCTGCGCCGAATGGGCCGTCGATACCTCGCCGCGGACTACGCGCGCGTCGTCGAGCGCGTTCGGGCCGGTATCCCCGGCGTCGCGATCCACGCCGACGTCATCGCCGGCTTCCCGACCGAGAACGTCGCCGCGCACACGCGGTCGCTCGCGTTCATCCGCTCGCTGGACCCGGCCGGGCTCCATGTCTTCCGCTACTCCGCGCGGCCCGGCACACCCGCGACCCGAATGGACGGCCAGGTCGACGAGCGGACGAAGCGCTCGCGGGCGGCAGACCTGCTGGAGCTCGCCGCGGAGGCCAAGGCGTCGTTCGCGCGCCGGTCGGTGGGGACGGAGACGCGGGTGCTCCTCGAGCAGCGCCTGCCGGACGGGCGGTGGGTGGGCCATGCCGAGGATCACGTGCTCGTGGCGGTCGCGCCACGGCCCGGCGATCCCGCCGACCTCGAGAACGCGATCGTCACGGTCCGGCGGATCGCGATCGATCCCGGCACAGGCGACCGGGTGCATGGCGAGGTGCGCTCGATCGACCCTGCGCCTCGCGTCCTCCGCGCGGCGCTGCCGGTGCTGTCAGCCGGCTGACCGCATGACGACGTTCGCCCTCATCCACGGCGCCGGGGACGCCGGCTGGTACTGGCACCTGGTGGAGGCCGAGCTGCGGCGTCGCGGCCACGACACGGTCGCCCCGGATCTCCCGGTCGACGACGACACGGCCGGGCTCGACCGATATGCGGACGTGGTGATCGACGCGATCGGCAACCGGCAGGACGTGGTCGTGGTCGGGCAGTCGCTCGGTGGCTACGTGGCGCCGCTCGTCGCCGAGCGCATCGGGGCAGCGCTCATCGTCCTCGTCGCGGGGATGGTTCCGGTTCCGGGGGAGACCGCCGAGCAGATGTTCCGGCGCACCGGATGGGAGCCGGCGCCCTTCGAGGACCGCAGCACCATCGCGGTCGTCTACCACGACCTTCCGGCATCGCTCGCGCAGGAGGCGCTCGCACACACGCGGCGGCAGTCGGAGACGCCGGGCAAGGAGCCCTGGCCGTTGCCAGCCTGGCCGAGCATTCCCACCCGCGTCGTGATCGGGCGCCTGGACCGGTTCTTCCCGGCCGACTGGCTGCGGACGGTCGTCAGCGACCGGCTGGGCGTCGCGCCCGACGAGATCGACAGCGGCCACTGCCCGGCGCTGAGCCGGCCCGTCGAGCTTGCCGCCATGCTCGAGGGATACGTGCGGGACACCGAAGCGCGGTAGCCCGAGGTGCGGTAGCCCACGGTATCCGGGTTGGATCGCCAGCCGTGCCAGGCAGGCGATCGAGCCGCCGTCTGGAACGCCCCGCGTTCCACGGGCGTGAGGAGGGCAGACGCACCAGCCCACCGCGGACGCCCGCACGCGCGAACCGCGCCGTTCCCGTACCCTGCACCCGATGCCCGCTGCCTGCCTGTTCTGCCGCATCGTCGCGGGGGAGATCCCCTCGACGAAGCTCCACGAGGATGACCTCGTGATCGCGATCCGGGACATCAACCCGCAGGCGCCGACGCACGTCCTCGTCCTGCCGACGGCACACGTCGCCTCGGCCGCCGATCTCACCGATGCCGATGGCCCGCTTCTCGGGCGCCTGTTCTCGGTCGCGGCGGCGCTCGCACGCCAGGAGGGCCTCGACGGCGGCTGGCGGCTCGTGAGCAACGTCGGTGCGGACGGTGGCCAGACCGTCGACCACCTCCACGTCCATCTCCTCGGCGGCCGGCAGATGACCTGGCCGCCCGGATGACGACCGCGCCCACCGGCGGCGGACCGAACGTCGACGACACCCCGAGGCCCGGCGGCCCGCCCGGCTGGTTCATCCTCATCGCCGTCGGCAGCCTCGCCGTGGGGGCCGTCATCGTCGTGCTCGGCGCGCTGGGGATCACGGTCATCAGGCCCCAGCCCGAGGCGTCGCTCGCGCCTGCCGGTCAGGCCGCCGAGCGGACGTGGAGCGAGGTGGCACAGGCCCTCCAGGGCCAGCGCTTCCAGGTCCAGGAGCCCCAGAACCCGTTCCGGCCCGGCGAGACCGCCGAGCTGCTGCAGGCGCCCCGGAGACTCCTCCAGGCCGTGCTCCGCGACAGCCCCAAGGACGGCTACGTCGTCATCTACGAGCTCCCGACGAACAACGACGCCGATCGCGCCGGCCGAGACCTCGCGCGCTACGTGGCCTCGGGTCCGGGCGCCGTCCAGTACCCGCGCGACACGCAATTCGTGATCCAGCGGGTCGGTCAGACGGTCCTGTTCTTCTCGTACTCGCCCGAGGCGAACCCGGATCCCCGGCTGCCCGAGATGGCGGCGGTCCTGCAGGCGCTGGGCACGCCGCTGACGCCCTGAGCGACCCGGGCGCCGTTATCCTCCGGGCATGAGCGAGACCTTCCGCGCCCGTATCCAGCAGACCGGCAAGACCGCTTGCGGCATCGAGGTGCCCGAGTCGGTCATCACGGCCCTCGGGGGCTCGAAGCGGCCGGCCGTCGTCGTGACCCTCGACCACTACACGTACCGCAGCACCGTCGCGCCGATGAGCGGCGGCTGGTGGGTGGGCGTCAACGCGGAGCATCGCGAGGCGTCGGGACTCAAGGGCGGCGACGAGGTCCAGGTGACGCTGGCGCTGGACGCGGCGCCACGCGAGCTGACGGTGCCGCCGGAGCTGGCGGCCGCGCTCGATGCGGACCCGGTTGCGAAGACCTTCTTCGGCGGCCTGTCCTACTCCAACCGGCGCGTGTTCACGCTCAGCGTGGAGGGCACGGACAACCCGGAGACGAAGGCGCGCCGCGTCGACAAGGCGATCGCCCTCATGCGCGAGGGTCGCGTCCGCTGATCAGCCGGCGCCGTCGCTGACGGGGAGCGGCGCGTCCACGGCGACCCAGGCGCGCACCCGGTCGCGCTTGACCTTGAACGTGTGGGTCCGCGGGAAGTCGGCGTCGGGCCACACGCGCCAGCCCGCGATCCGCTGGTTCGGCCCGAGCGCGGCGTTCGCGGCCTTCACGGCCGCCTCGATCTTCCCCCGGAGCTCGTCCGGGGATGCGCTCTCGAGCGACGATGCGGCGCGGGTGTCGCGTGGGTCGCCATGGGTGCCGGGGGCGAGGACGACGACCTCGATCCGGCCGGGCCTGGTCTCGACCGCCACCGAGTCCCTGATCCCCGCCACGCGCAGCGCGTTCTCGATGTCCTCCGGATACACGTTGAACCCGTTGGGCAGGACGATGATGTCCCTGCTCCGGCCGTGCAGGTGGAGCCGGCCCTGCTCGTCAAGCGCGCCGAGGTCGCCGCTCCTGTACCAGCCGTCATCGGTGAACGCGGCCGTCGTGGCCTGCGGTTTGTTCCAGTAGCCCTTGAACAGCGTCGGGCCGCGGAACTGGATCTCGCCGTCAGCGACGATCCGCATCTCCACCGGGCTCGGGGGCCAGCCCACGCAGCCCAGCGGATGGTCGGCCATCGTCGTGCACGAGCCTGCCGCCGTCTCGGTGGCGCCATAGCCCTGGAGCACGATGACGCCCATGTCCTCCCACGCCTGCTGGAGCGCGGGCGGCAGGAACGCGCCTGCGGTCGCGAACAGCCGGAGCCCGCCGCCGAGCTGCGCGTGGACGCTGCGGAACAGGACGCGCCGGGCGGCGTACGGGAGGCGACGCGCGACCCGCCGGAGGCGCTCGAACATGGCGGTGCGGCCCTGCTTCTCCACCTCGCGCTCGATCGCGCTCCAGAACAGGTCCAGCACCTGCGGCACGAGCAGCATCGTCGTGACCCGGTGCTCGCGCAGGGCGTCGAAGATGACCCGCGGGTTGCGCGACCGGACGTACAGGATGTCCGCGCCCACGTCCATCGCATAGAACAGGCTGACCGCCTGCTCCAGCGAATGGGACAAGGGGAGCAGCGAGACCATCCGGTGCTCCATCGGCGCGATGATCCGGTGGAACGAGTCGACGCCGGCGAGCACGTTGTCGTGGGCGAGCATCACGCCCTTGGGGCTGCCGGTCGTGCCGCTCGTGAACACGAGCTGGAAGACCTCGTCACGTCGTGGTCGGTCCCACGCGGCGACCTGCGCCTCCCAGGCGGGCGGGAAGGTGTCATCCGGGTCCTCGCTGAGCGACTCGATCGTCGTCGTGGGGAACGTGTCGAGGCCGACTTCGCGCGGGTCGGGCGCGTCGCGGCCCGTGCCGAGGAGCAGCCGCACCGCGCCCGACGCCGCGACGATGTTCGTGATCGCGTCCGTGCTCATCCGCGAGTCCAGCGGGACGTAGATGAGCCGTGCGTACATCGCGCCGAAGTACGCGGCGGGGAGCGCGGGCGTCGATGGGCTCCAGGTCAGGACGCGGTCGCCCGGCTGGAGCCCGGTGGCGCGGAGGCGCCAGGCGGCGAGCCGAGCGCGACGCTGGACCTCGCGGTACGACCAGTGGAACGTCGTCCCGTCGTCGCGACGGAGGCCCAGCGCGTTGCGATCTCCGTACCGCGTCGCGCTGCCCTCGAGGAGCTCGAGCAGGGTCTCCATGTGCGGTCGATCCTACGGCGGCAGGGGAGTGGCCGTCGGACGACTCGCGTCCGTGCCTGTCGGGCCCCACCGTTGCGTCCGCCCTGACATCGCCGGCCCGTGCTCGCGCGAGACGGCTATTCCGCCGCGGACTCTACGGTTCCGCGACGGCGCGTCCGATAGCCGCCGGGAATGCGTTGTTCCGTGCCGGGGCCCCTGGACGGAACGGGCCAGTCCAGCAGCCTCCACATCCGTTCCGTGACGGAACCGTTGAGTCCCCACTGGAATGGACCAGACGCGCCGCGTGCAGGACGAACGCGAACACGGCCGGAACGCAGCGTTGACACCCAGTTCACACGCGGCAGCGACGCTGCACGCAGCACATCAGCCAGCGCCGGGACGCTCCTCTCCGGCGCTGCTCCCTCCTCCGGCCGGGGCGGTCCACTCGCGGGCCGTCCCGGTTCGTCGTTCCGGGCACTGTGCGCACCCAGTGGCCGAGGCGCATGCCAGCCCGGACTCAACGGTTGCGCGCCGCGCCGATCGATGCCACTGCCGACTCGTCTGATGCGTGGGACGACGCAGCGGCGCAACATTCGATGCCACACCGGACTGAAACGACACGCGGTGCAACCGTAGAGTCCGCCCGGGAATAGGCGGGCCGCGGCACGAGCACCCGGCCCTTACCCCGCGGAGGAGGTCGGGCGTGAGAGGAGCGCGAAGACGGCGAGGACCCCGATCCCGGCGAGGAACCCGCCCAGGACGTCGCTCGGGTAGTGGGCGTTGATGGACACTCTCGCGACGGCAACGGCCGCCACGAACAGGATCGTGAACACGAGCATGGCGACCTTGATCCAGCGGTCCACGCCGCTGCGCCAGGTGAGGATCGTGAGGATCCCGAAGATCGTGAGCACCTCGAGCGTGTGGCCCGACGGGTAGCTGTAGACCACTCCCGGCACCACCGTGTCGCTGCCCGGCGGGCGCTCGCGGTGGATCAGCTGCTTGACGCCCTCGCTGCCCGCGGTGGCGGCCGCGAGGACGAGGAACACGAGGACCGCGTCCCGCCGCCGATGTGCGATGAGCAGCATTGCCACGATCCCGAGCCCGATCGCCACGAGCGGGAAGTTTGCGGACTCGGAGATCACGTTCCACAGGTACTTGTCGGGAGCGAACGGCTTCGCGAGGTCCATGAGCGGCTGGTCGAACGGGATGGCGACCCGCATCGCCATCAGCACCGTGAGCACGACGAACCCGCCCAGGCCCACGATCGCCATGAGCACCCAGCCGATGGTCGCCGCCCGATGGCCGGCGTCCTCGTCCGTCGCGGCTACCGCGACCTGCGTGTCCCGAGCGCTCATTTCGGCACCAGCACGCTGAGCGCCTTTGGCTCGACCTTGATGGAGACCGGCGTCGCGCCGATGACGCTCCCGTCGACCTCGACGAGCCGCCCGGGCTCGGTCTCGATCTCGATCTTCCGTCCCTGGGCCCGGTAGACCCGGCCGTCGTCCGTCTTGCCCAGCGTGTCCTGGACCATCGCGTCCCAGCCGGCGATGAGCGCCGGCAACGCCCCCGACGCCCGGACGATGATGACGTCGAGCAGCCCGTCGTCGGGCTTGATCCGCCGCCGCGGCGCCACGATCGGCAGCATCTTCCCCTGGTTGGCCACGAACACCTGTGATGCCTCCGTTTCGATGCGCTGGCCGTCGATGGTGATGACGTGCTTCACCGCACGAAGCTCGTCGGACTGGCCGATCGCGTTCGCGATGTAGGCGAGCTTCCCCCAGCGCAGCTTCTGGGGCGGGGTCGTGGCGTCCATGACCTCGGCGTCGTAGCCGATGCCGCAGGCGACGGTGAAGCAGCGCTCCGTGCCGTCAACCTTGATTCGCCCCACGTCGATCCGCTTGCGCCGCAGGCCCACGATCGTCTTCACGGCCGCGGACGGCTTCTTCGGCACGTCGAGGTTCCCCGCGAGCAGGTTGCCCGTGCCCAGGGGGATGATCCCGAGGGCGGTCCTTGAGCCGGCGATGGCGGTGGCGACCTGGAGCACCGCCCCGTCCCCGCCGACCGCGACCACGACGTCCAGCCCCTTCTTCGCCGCCTTGGCGGCGTGCCGCCGCAGGGCTCGCTTGCGCTTCACCACCCGATCGTCGACGGTCCACCCCGCGGCGCGCAGCGCCTTGGCCGTCTCGGCCACGTGCAGCGCGACCTTGCGGCCCTTGCGCCACCGGCCGATGACCAGCACGCGGGTCACGACCGGCCTCCGGGGGCCGCGGCGTGCTCGGCCTGGAGGCGGAGCCGGTAGAGCGTCTCCCAGTCGCCGTACGGGATCACGAGCCGGGTCAGCTTCTCGTCGACGGGCGCGAAGTCCTCCGGCGAGCGGGCGTGCCGCTTCACCAGCTCCGTGAGGCTGTCCTCGATCTCCTCGCCCTCCTTCGTCTGGGTCAGGTAGGCGTCGGAGAACGCGAGCTGGCGGGCCATGACGGCGCGTGCCCGGGCGAGGATCTTCTCCGGCCCCAGGAGCGCGATGTCCGAGGGGTAGACGAGGATCCCGAGATCCTCCACCCGGAGCTCGATGAGCCGATCGGGGATGAGGGTGCGCACGCCGACGCCGCTAACCGCCGCGAGCAGGCGAGGCGGGACCTCGAGCACGCGCGGCGCGAATTGGCGCGTGACCTCGAGGCCGGCGTCCGAGAGCGCCGCCTCGATGGCATCGACCACCGCCTCGTAGCGGCCGCCCTTGATGATCACCGGGAGGTGGTCGCTCTGCCAGCCGTGCTGGAGGCTGCGTACCTTGCGCACGACCGCGACGACCGCGAGGAACAGGATGGTGAACGCCATGACCGGGGCGTAGAGATACCCGCGGAGCAGCTGGATCGCGAACGCGCGGCCCTTCGGCCGGTCCTTCTCCGCCACGATGCCCACGGTCGCGGCACCCACGGCGAGGGGCATCAGCACGGCCGTCGCGAGCACGATCCACGACAGCCACGCGAGCGCCACGAACCCCGGTCGCGGCACCGCGGCGACCACGAACGCGCCGATCCCCGGGATCGAGACCGCGATCACGGCGCCGAGCCACGCGAGCGACCCGAGCGCGATGAACGCGAGCAGCGTCCGCTTCTCCTCGGGCACACGCCCGAACAGGAGGACCACGGCCCAGCCGACGGTCATGGTGGCGACACCACCCATCAGCCGGGAGAGGCCCGTGAACAGGCCAGTGACGATCATCATCGGGGCGTCTCCGTTGCCAGTGCCCGGGGGCGGCTGCCGTGGGTGAGGTCGCGCGCGGCCTCGGGGACCGGCACCGCGAGCGTGACGTCGCCCTCGTGCTCGGACTTCTGGAGGGTGAACTCGGCGGTCCGCCCGCTGAAGCGCAGCGACCCGAGGTGGTTGCCGAAGTACGGGCCGGCGGTCGTTGTCCAGTCGATGGACGCGGGCGTCGCTCGCGCGAACCGGACGAGGAAGCGCGTGAGCCGGGAGGCGAAGCGGCCCCATGCCAGCGAGAACACCGCACGCATCGCCAGTGGGATTCCGTTGTGCATCGGCGAGCAGGTGAGCTGGAACACGCGTGACTCCATGGGCTGCCGATAGGCCGCCTCGCTGACGTAGGTGTGGTGGACGTCCCCCGAGAGCACGCAGATGGTTGCCGGCGCCGGCGCCCCGTCCTCGCCCGCGCCGATCCGCCCGATCAGACTCGCAAGCCGCTCGAACGACTCGTCGAACGCCGCCCAGTGCTCGAGGTCCACGGCACGCCGGATCTTCTCGGACAGGCGGGCGACGAGCCGGCCGCGGCTGCCGTCGCACAGGCGCTCGTTCGCGGCCTCGACGTCGTGCAGCGCGCGGGGCAGGAGCCACGGGACCGACGTCCCGATGACCAGGTGGTCGTATCGGCGGTCGGCAACCTGCTCCTCGATCCACGCGAACTCCGCTTCCCCGACCATCTGCCGGGTGTCGCCCTGGAGGATCCGGCCGGCCCGCGAGTCGATGATCAGGAGCCGGACGCCGCCGAGGTCCCGCCGGAATGACCACAGGGCCCCGCGCGCCCCATCCGCCTCCCTGTCTGCCGCCTGCGCGAAGGCCCGCAGGACGGCCTCGCCGTCTGCCTCGGCACGCACCCTTCGGTACGTCTCGTCGGCCTCGAGGCCGGCGGGCGAGAGATTGCCCAGGTGCTGGTAGATCCAGTACGAGCTGAGGGCCCCCGTGATCCGCTCCTCCCACCAGCTCGTCGCCTGCATCTCGTCGCGCCACGCGCGCGAGGTGTTCCAGTCGTCGAGCACGTCGTGGTCGTCGAAGATCATCGAGCTGGGCAGCACGGACAGCAGCCAGCGGACGTCGGGGTCGCCCCATGCCTCCGCGTAGAGGCGGGTGTATTCCTCGAAGTTCGCGACCTGGCTGTAGGGCGGCTTCGTGAGGTCGCGCCGGGCGGCGAGCCACTCCAGGGTCGGCTTCGAGGGCTCATCGGCATAGACCTGGTCACCGAGCATGAACAGCGCCTGGGGCCACGTCTCGGGCGCGTGGCGGACCATGCGTCGCGCATACCCCGCCAGCACATCCTCGCCTGACCCGGTCGGGTCGCGCACCACGACCGCCGCGGGGGAGCGGCAGGAGCCGAACAGGACGTGGAACGGGTGCGACGGGTCGATCGTCCGCAGGACGCTCGGCGGGTAGGCGGATTCGGCCAGCGGCCACGCCTGCGTGCCGTCGATGCTGACCGTGTAGGCCTCGCACGTGCCTGCCGGCAGCCCATCGACCACGACGATCGCGTAGTGGTGGCCTGCCACCGCGAACGTGCGCCCGACCGCACGGGCGGAGACGCACCGGACCTCGACCTCGCACGGGGTGTCGGTCTCGACCCAGAGCGTCACGTCATGTGCGCCAACGTGACGGAGCAGGGGACCCAGGACGAGCTCGGCCATCGGTCAGCGACCGCTCGGGCGCGGCAGGACAAGGTGGATCGATGCAGGACTGGGGGTCATGCGCGGGCCTCGAAGGGTGAATGGCTCAGCGCATGGGATACCGCGTCGCGCGTTACGGATGGTGTGGCCAGCCGCTTCCCGACGTTGCAACCTCGCGCGTGCGCCGCCGCCACGCCGCTCGGAACGCCCACAGGACGGCGATCAGCCAGATCGCACCGGCAAGGTAGCCGCCGATCACGTCCGTGAGGTAGTGGGCGCCGAGGTAGATCCGGCTGAAGCCGATGAGCAGCGCGAGGCCGATGGCGACGCCCGTCGCGACGATCCCGACACGCCGCCCGAACAGCGCCCACGCGACGAACGCGATGGCCGCGAGGACGACGATCGAGTCCATCGTGTGACCGCTGGGGAAGCTGTAGTCGGGGAGCACCGTCGCCCAGTCCAGCTTCGGCCGCGGCCGCGCGACGACCCGCTTGAGCACCTCGTTGACGACGACGACGCCCACCGAGGCCACCGCGACGATGGCCGCGAGCCCGGGCCGGCGACGCGCGAGTGCCAGGAGCGCCGTCGCGGCGGCCAGCGCCAGCAGCGAGGGCACGGAGCCCACGGTGCTGGCGCCCGTCATCAGCGCATCCACGAGGGGCGATGCGAAGGAGTGCACGAAGGGCGAGGCGAACGCGTCGAGCGCGTTGACCTCCTGGTCCTGGACGACGCGCGCGAGCCCGCCGAGCGCCACGACCAGGACCGCGACCACGCCGACGCCGATCGCGAGTCGCGGCACGAGCTCCTTTGTCGCCGCCTCCGCGTCCACGGGCGCGCCGAGCTGGGCGGGCGACGGCGTGTCGTCGGGGATCGGGTGGTTGTGCGGCGTCGTGGACATCGTGACGACGAGTATGTACGTGCAGGCGCGGCATCCGTGTTGCAGGCTCCTGCGCCGGGCTTGCGGTTTGACGTCCGCCCGCGACGACTCAGGCGGCCGCGCGTCCCTGGCCCTGCGCCTCCCTGATCGCCGACACGCCGAGCGCACCGACGCTCAGGAGCATGAGCCCTAGGCCGAGCGAGGCGATGACCACCGCGATGACGGGGGCGCTCGAAGCGCCTGGATCGTTGGCAAGGAGGGCGCTCGACAGCATCCCCGCGCCCACGACGACGGCGAGCCCGCCGACGAACGCTGCCGCGATCCGCCGTGGCTGGCCGGCGTGGAGGAGCAGGCCGACGACCGTGACCGGAACCCCCAGGAGCGTCATGAAGCCCCCAGCGAGGAACGGGACGACGAATCCCCACTCGCCGAGCGGATCGGACGCCATCCCACCGGCGACCACCGACGACACGAGGATGCCTCCCACACCGACGGCGAGCAGGCCCAGGCCGACCCGGACGCCCGTCCCGCCGATCGAGCGCGGGCCGGTGAGCGCGAGCAGTGCGAACCCGGCCGCGAGGGCCCCGAATGCCAACGAGAGGACGATCGAGCCCGCCCCGCTCGACCCGATTGTCACCGCCTGCCCGATCACGGCCAACGCGACCGTGATCAGGACGAGCACGCACCCTGCGACGATGAGCCAGCCACCGATTCCGGCAAGGCGCGTCGACCGGTCCTGGGTCGCCTGGTGCTCGGCCATGGGCCGCCTCCTCGTCGTACCCGATCGACCCCCCGGTCGACGCACGATACGCGGGCCCACTCGCCATGTCGCGACGGTTCTGCAGGTCGCGGATAGGGCATCCACCCACGTTTGACCCTGCTGGGGGTCGCGCGTACACTCCGGCGGCCTGCCGACAGGCATGCGCGCCGCGTGCGCGCGTGCACGCCGGGACGCCCCCTGCGCCGTCGGGCATCGCGCGCGGGAGGCGGGTACGAGACTCCTGCCCGAGGAGGTGAACCGGGTTTGGCCGAAGTCCGAGTTGGTGAGAACGAGACGTTCGAGAGCGCACTCCGCCGCTTCAACAAGAAGATCCAGCAGAGTGGCATCCTCGCCGAAGCGCGCCGCCGTGAGCACTACGAGAAGCCGTCGGTGAAGCGCAAGCGCAAGGAAGCGAAGCGCAAGAAGAACGCACGAGCGAGCCAGGGCTGAGCCACCCGGGGCCGGGATCCACCGTGTTCCCGGCCCGAGTGCCCTCCCAACGCGTCGGGCCGGAACCACTGTTCCGTCCCTCCGTCGGAGTCATCCGATGACGATTCGCGAACGACTCCACGAGGACACGATCGCAGCGATGCGGTCGGGTGACGCGCTGCGCCGCGACGTCCTGCGGATGGCCCAGAACGCCATCTACAACATCGAGAAGGCGAAGAAGGTCACCCTGACCGAGGACGAGCTCCTGGGCGTGCTGACCCGGGAGGTCAAGACCCGTCGCGAGAGCGTCGAGGCGTTCCGCAACGGCGGGCGCGAGGAGCTTGCCGCGAAGGAGGAGGCCGAGATCGCCATCCTCCGCGGCTATCTGCCCGAGGCCCTGACCGAGGCCCAGATCGCCGCGCTCGTCGACGAGTCCGTCGCGGCGACCGGCGCCTCGAGCGCCCGCGACCTGGGCAAGGTCATGGGATGGCTGTCCCCCAGGATCCGCGGCCGCGCCGACGGGAAGGTCGTGTCCGGGCTCGTCGCCCAGGCCCTCGCCCGCGCGGATCTCGCGGGTCACGACACGGAGCACTGAGCCGTCCCGCCCGGGACGCCCAGGAGCCGCCACCATGCTGTCCGCATCCGTCGAGCCCGCCGACAGCCGGTTCACGCGCAACGACGCGGGCCGGCTCCTCGCGGCATCCGCGGCCCTCGTCCTCGCGATGTCGGTGATCCTGGGCATCGACATCCTGCCCGCCCAGACCCAGCTGGAGCTCGGCAAGCCGGCCCCGGGGAACGTCGTCGCGCCCGCGACCCGCGAGTACCGGTCGGAGGTGCTCACCGCGCAGGCTCGCGATGCCGCACGCAAGGCGGTGGAGCCGCAGTACGACTTCACGATCGCCCAGGGTGCCTCGATCGCGGCGCAGCAGGTGCGCGAGCTGGATCGCAAGGTTGCGCCGATCGACGCCGCCTTCGCGGACGGCGTGTCCGACGCCGACCGCGCGACGCTCCTCGGCCAGGTGTTGCCGGCCGAGCTGGGCGAGGCCGACCGCGGGACGCTCGTCGGCCTCACGCCTGAGCGCTGGCGGGCGGTGCGCACGGAGTCCGCCCGCGTCCTGGACACGGTCCTCCGCTCCGAGCTCCGCGACAGCGAGCTCGGGCTCTTCCGGGACGGCGTGGTGACCCGCTTCGCTGGCGACCTGACCCAGGAGGAGACGAGCCTCGGGGCCGCCCTCATCCGGCCACTCGTCGTCTCCAACTCGTCGTTCAGCCAGGAGCTGTTCGACGCTGCCCGCAGCCGGGCGGCCGAGGGCGTCGATGACGTGATGAAGAGCTGGGAGCGGGGCGAGACGATCGTCCGCGGCGGCGACCGTGTCGACGCCGTCGCGTGGGAGGCCATCGACTTCTTCCGCCTCAACGAGGGCGGCCTCGACGTCGCGCGGCTCGTCGGCTTCGTCGTGCTGTCGATCCTGGTCATCGGGCTGCTGCTGACGTGGACGTGGCGCTTCCGGCGCGAGTTCTGGCACCGCAACAACGTCCTGCTGCTGCTCAGCCTGCTGCTGCTCGTCGCCGTGTTCGCCCTCAAGCTGACCGTCGGCAGGCCGTGGATCCCCTTCGCCCTGCCGCTGGCGGCCGTGGGCATGATCGTCGCCGTCCTGCTCGACGCGGGCGCCGCCATGGTGATGACCGCGCTCATCGCCCTGCTCGCCGCCGCCGTGAGCAGCGCCGCGGGCACGACCGCCGGCGTGGAGCTGGCCGCGTACGTGATGCTCGGCGGGATCGCCGGGATCGTGGCCGTCCGGCGCGGTGACCGGCTGGCGGTGTTCGTCCAGGCGGGTTTCGCGGTGTTCGTCGTGAATGTGCTGGTGGTGATGACCTTCGCGCTGTTCGGCGATCACGACATCTATGGCGTGCTCCAGCTCATCGGCGCCGCGGCCGTGTCCGCCGGCGGCGCGGCCGTTGCCACGGTCGGCTCGTTCGCGGTGCTGGGCTCGCTGTTCGGCATCCTCACGGCGTTCCAGCTGCTGGAGCTCGCGAACCCGTCGCAGCCGCTCCTGCGCCGCCTGCTCGTGGAGACACCCGGCACGTACCACCACAGCCTGATGGTCGGGAACCTCGCGGAGCGCGCCGCCGAGGCGATCGGCGCGGACCCGTTGCTCGCGCGCGTGGCGGCCTATTACCACGACGTCGGCAAGCTCTCGAACCCGGTCGCGTTCATCGAGAACCAGGCGGGCGGCGAGAACATCCACGACGACCTGGACCCGGAGACGTCGGCGCAGCTGCTCAAGAGCCACGTGTCGGCGGGCATCGACATCGCCTACAAGTCCGGCCTGCCCAAGGCCCTCATCGCGTTCATCCCGCAGCACCATGGGACCGCGGTCATGTCCTACTTCTACGCCCGCGCCAGGGAGCAGGCCGCAGCCCCGTTCGGCGGGCTCGAGACGGCCGACGGCAGGAAGGCAGCGGAGGCTGTCGACGTTCGCAAGTACCGCCACGGCGGGCCGAAGCCGCAGGTCCGCGAGGCCGCGATCATCATGCTCGCCGACTCGGTGGAAGCGTCCGTCCGCTCCCTCGCCGCGCGCGACGAGGGAGCGATCCGCGCGATGGTGAGCCGGATCATCGAGGAGCGGATCGCCGACGACCAGTTCGACGAGTGCGACCTCACCCTGCGGGACATCGAGATGATCCGCGAGGCGTTCGTGGCCCAGCTCCTGGGGATGTACCACCAGCGAGTGGCCTACCCGCAGAACAAGGTCGTGGAGCTCGAGAGCCGCCGCGCATCCGGGGGCAAGTAGCCGGCTCGGCATCGCCTCCGCTCCAACGACTGGCCCCGGGTACGATCACCCCGTGGGCAGTCACTACCTGGGACCGTGGCGCGTGGACATCGAGTGGCGCGACGGCGTCCAGCGGCTGGTTCCTGCGGCGCGGCTCGCGCGCGTCGTCGTCGCGGCGCTCGACGCTGCCGGGGCCCCGTCGCCGGCCTCGCTGGGTCTGATCCTGTCCGATGACGCGGAGCTCGGGGAGCTCAACGAGGTTCACATGGGCAAGGATGGCCCGACCGACGTCCTCTCGTTCCCGCTGCTCCCGCCGGCGGCGTATCCGCCCCACCCCGGGAAGACCGCCGACGCGCCGGGCGGCGCGGGGGCGTTCGCGCTCCCGCCCGGGGCGCGCCAGCACCTGGGCGACGTGATCGTCTCCGTGGAGCGGGCCGTCGAGCAGGCCGAGCAGGGCCGGGGCGGCCACACGGGTGACGTGCGCTGGGACGCCCGCGACGAGCTCCGCCTCCTCGTGACCCACGGGACCCTCCACGTCTGCGGATGGGACCACGCGACCCCGGGCGAGGAAACGGTGATGCGCCAGCTCGAGCGGGAGCTCCTCACCCGGTAGCGAGCGCCCCGCCGAGGCAGGGCGCTCGCGACTACTTTGTCAGCGGCCGGATCGTCAGCGTCTCCTCCGGCACCCACGAGCCCTGTTCGTGGATCAGCGCTGACTGGAGCACGGTCGGCTCCCATCGGTACTCGCCGGGCGTGATCACCCGGGCGAGGTAGCGCAGGTGGGCGGTCGGGTGCTTGGGGTCGTGGCCCACGCAGAACGACACCCGCTGCCCCGTGATGTCCATCGGCCAGATGGTCCGCGGGGCGTCGACGTCCTCCTCGTCCCCACCGTAGACATCGGTCGGGGCGGGGATCGGCACGATCCCCGAGGGAGCGTTGTCGGTGACGATCCAGCAGCCCTCGGTCCCGCGGCCGGCCGGCGTCACCGAGAAGTCCACGGTGACGATGTCGGTCGCCTGCACGGTGGTGCCCGGGGTGACGGTGCGCGTGATCGACTGTCCATCCGGTGCCGTGAGCGACCTGGGGTCGAACGGCTCGGCGGTGGTCGTCGTGACGAGCACGGAGCCGTTGCCGGGTTCCAGCCGTGCGGACGATGCCTGCGCAGGGGTGAGGACGACGGACACCGGCGTGGACGCAGCGATCCCGAGCTCGCGGCGCGACCCGTCCACGGTGATCCAGGCAGACGCATCGGCCGGGGCGACCCTGGCGGCCCAGCCGCCCGCCGCGAGCGCACGCTCGAGGTCGACGACCGTGTCGCTCGGCGGGTTCGCGTCGAGGAAGGCGTCCATGTCCGCGGCGATCGGGTCGCCCAGCGACGCGGCGACGATGGCCAGGCGCGCCGTGAGCGACGCCTCGACGTCAGGGTCCGGTGCGACGACGCGGACCCACGGCCCGAGTCGCGCCCCGTTGGCATTGAGCACCTGTCGCTCGAGCCGCCCGGCCAGCGGCTCGTCGCCGGCCGCGAGCGCGGCGACGGCGAGGGCGACCTGCTCCCGAACGCTGAGGTCGTTCTCGGACGCGAGGGTGCGGATCATCGCCTGGGTGGCGTCCCCGAGTGCCGCCCGGCCCGCGAGCGCCCAGATCGTGCGCTCGCGGGTGCTCGTCTCCACGTCCCTGAAGTACGTCGCGAGCTGCTCGCGGTTGATGCGCGGGTCGCCGGACATGGCGGCGAGCGCCGACAGCTCGAGATCGGGCGATGCGTACGGCACGACCGACACGCCCGAGTCCTGCTGGAACCGCGAGAGCTCGCCCTGGCGGGCCTGGACGTCGAGCGGCGCGACGTTGAACGTGTCGAGCAGTGTCCGTCCCGCAAGCGCGGCAGCCAGTGCCTGGTCCGCCCGGAGGGGCGGCGCCCAGATGAGCGACTCGAGCACCGGGACGACGCGACCGCGGCCGGCGTCGCTCAGGACGAGCGTCGTCAGGCCCTCGCCGGTCTCGACGGGCGTCGCGCCGGTGAGCGGGACCACGCGGGACGCCGTTTGGACGGCCCGGCTCGAGACGACCTCGAAGGTGCGCACGAGCGTGTCCTGCCGGGCTGTGGCGCCCGACCCCGTCGTGGCCACGACCTGCAGCCGGTGCGACCCGGGCGAGAGCGCTGGGAGCACGACCTCCGCCGGGCTGAACGCGGCTACCCGCACGCTGACCGCGGCCATCGGCAGCGTGTCCGAGGAGACCGTGAACACGACGTCGTCGCCGGCCCCCAGGGCAGTGCCGAAGGCGCGCATGCCGATGACCGGGCGGTCGGCAACGAGATACGTGGGCGCGACCGTCACCTCGGCGAAGAACGGCAGGCCGACCGGCATCGTCGCCGAGCCCATCCCTGCCCGCAGCGAGGCTGTGACGGCGGACGCGGTCGCATGCCACGAGGTGAGGTCGTCCGAGAGGTCGACCGCGACTGTCGCGCGCCCGTCGGGTCCGGTCCGGACGAGACGTGCGACGAGCCAGTCGCGGAAGTCGGTGCGCGCATCGCCCCCGCCGCCCGTCGTATCGCCGCCGCCGCCGTCGTTGGCCTGGGCCGGCGTCTCGTGGGTCCAGCCGACCCCGAGGACGCCGCTCTCCAGCGACTGGTACAGCACGCCGAGCGGATCCTCGTCGTCGGCGAGGCCCATCGCGTACAGTTTCTCGTCGATCACGCGCAGGAAGACGCTCGCCGGGACCGGAGCGCCATCACGGCCGGTCGTGCGAACGGTCAGGGTCGCGTGGTCGCCCGGAGCGTAGCGAGCCCGGTCCGGCGTGACGGTGACGGTGAGCCGCCGATCCTCGGCACGGAAGGGAGCCGTGAAGGGTGCGCTGGCGGCCTGGTATCCCGAGCCCGTGAACCGGACGGCATAGATGCCGACTCCCGGCACGGATGCCTTGGTGAAGGTCTGCGTCAGCCGCGGGGCGGTGGTGATGCGCCACGACCGGAGGCCGTCCTGGACCGTGGTCCACAGGTAGCGGCTGGTCGCCGTCCGTGCGCCGCCACCCGAGTACACGACGCGCACGTGGCTGCCCACGGGGTATGTCTGCTCGTGGCCGTCCGCCGGCGGATCGGCGCTTTGCAGCCAGGCAAACGGTCCGCTGCCGAAGGGCGCGTCCTCGCTCGACCAGTCCCGGGCTGTCGTGCGGTTGCCGGCGCGATCGATCGCGGTCGCTGTCGTCTCGTACGAGCGGTCGGTGGCGTGCACCGGCAGGACCAGCCGGAACGCCCCGTTTGCGTCCGTCGTGACCGTCCGGCCCGGGAGGGTTCGCGTGTGCTCCTCGGTCGTATACGTGGGGACGGTCCGCTTCGTGATGAAGTCGTACGTGGACCCCGACCGCCTGCGCGTGAAGCTGTGCTCGATGACGGAGACCCGGACCCTGGTCCCCGGCACGACGCGCCCGTACGGGCTGACGACGTCCGGGTCGCCGGTGCCGGCGCGTTCGAAGCGGCCCCACGCAACGTCGTGGACGCTGCCCGAGATCGTGAGCCTGGTCGGCTTGACGACCTGGCGCAGCTGCACGACGACATTGGCATCGAAGACCGTGACGCTCGTGGCCGCGGTGATCTCGCCCTCCTCGGGATTGGCGGGTCGCGCTTCAACGTTGACCTGCTCCCACTGGCCCCACTCCTCCTGCTTGCGCAGGGCGAGGCGGGTGGTGGACGTGCCCGCGGCGCTGGTCGTGGCAACGGTCGGATCGCCCGTGGCAGTGAGGCTCAGCGACGCGCCTGCGACGGGCGTGCCCTCGAAGAACGCCGCGGTCGCCGTGACGTCCACCGGTTCGCCGTTGAGGACAGCGTGCCGGTTCGTCGCGAGGGCGAGCGTCCATGCGGGCTTGAGGATCGGCCCGACCTCCAGCCCGCGCTCGGTGACGTCCGAGCCGCCGGTCGCGAGGACAAGGCGATACCCGCCGTACGGCAGGTCCTTGACCGGGATCGAGACGCTGAACGCACCGGACGCATCCGGCGTCGCGGTCGTGGTCGCGACGGCGACCTCGCTGGTGGCGTCGCCGCTCGCGAGCAGACGGACCTCGACCGATGCGGGCGCCACGAGCGAGCCGCGGTGACGCAGGACGCCCCACGCGTTGACGGTGTCGGTTGCCCGGTAGCGGTATCGATCCGGCTGGAAGACGTTCCACCAGTCGCTCGACCCGGAGAGCCTGCTGCCGTCGCACTTGTCGCAGGTGCCGCTCTGGTCGACCGGGACGAACGCGCCCCGGGTGCCCGACCTGACGATGACCACCGGGCTGTCCCCGGCCTCCCGGTCGCGCAGGTAGCGGGCGGGGGTTGCCGCCACGAGGAGCCCCTCGCCCCCGGTTCTCCCCAGCCCGGCCCCGGCGAGGCTGGCGCGGGCGCCGCGGAGGGGCGCCCGAGTTCGCAGGTCGTTGACCCAGACCAGCGTCCGGGTCGTCGTGACCATGGCGTACGCTGCGACGTCGGTGACCTGGATGACCGCCTGGCGGGGGACCCGGTCGACGGTGACGGTCGCGACGTACCACCCCGCGGCCAGCTTCGGGACGCGCATCCAGCGCGTCCAGTCCAGCTCGGGGTCGAAGCGCTGCACGCGCGCGGTCGCGCGGACGGCGAGCGGCAGGTTGCCCGTCGGGATCGGTGCGGAGCCCGTGAACTCCGCCCAGTCGGGCATGGACGAGATCCTGGCCCAGGCGTCGATCGCTGCGGACATGTCCCGCAGCCGGTGGACGGTGAGCGCCGCCTCGCGCAGGGAGACCGGGCCGCCGTCGCCGCTGCTGTCCACGCGGAGGCGCAGCACGGCGCCCTCGCTCGTGGAGGTCTCTGCGAGCGGCCGCTCGAACGTGACCCGGATCGCCGATGCGCGACCACCCTTGGTCTCGAACGCGAACGTCACGTCCCGCTCGAGCGTCATCGAGGTGCCGTGGAGCGGCAGGCCGTGGCGCACGGTGACGCGATAGAGCGTGGCGGTCTTGAGCGGCTGTGCCGGGGCAAACGCGATCGATCGCCCCTTCTGGATGAAGCTGCCCTTGGTCGCCGGCGAGATCGACATGAACGGCTTCGCCTCGGCGAGCACGACTCCGTCCTGGTCGAACACCACCTCGATGCCGGTGTCGCGCGGAACGCGCGTGCTCTGGTTGGCGGGGATCGTCGTGACGACGTGGAGGGGCGCGACCGCCTGGACGGCCCA
>DASXVG010000016.1:0-101230 GCA_036504355.1 Candidatus Limnocylindrales bacterium | reverse complement strand
CATCACGTCCGCGGTCGTGGGCGGCGTGCTCGTCGTGATGTACGCGGTCTTCGTCGTGACCGGCGTCTCCCCGGACTGGGCGTGGATCGGACCGCTCACCGCGTGGAACCACTTCCCGACGACGAAGGTGATCGACGCCGGGTACCTGCCGCTGGGCGACCTCGCCCTGTTCGGCGTGATCGCGATCGGCTGCTGGGTGGCCGCGATCGGCGCCTTCCGGCGACGCGACCTAGCAGCCTGAGCGCCCGACCTCACGCGGGACCGGCCTCCGCCACCCGCTCCAGCACGGCGAGGATCTCGTCACCGTACTTCTCGAGCTTCGTTGGGCCCATGCCCTTCACGCGACGGAGGGCGGCGAGCGAGCGCGGACGCGCCTCGGCGATGGCCGCGAGCGTCGCGTCGTGGGCGATGACGTAGGGCGGCATGGCCTCGTCGCGGGCGACGCCCGTGCGCCACTCGCGGAGCGCCGCGAACACGGGGTCGTCGTTGTCGGCGCCGGGTCGGGCGGGCTTGGGGGCCGGGCCGGCAATGCGCGGGCCGGGCAGCTCACGGATGCGGGACCCGGGCGCGGGGCGCGGCCGGAGGTCGAGCAGGAACCGGCTCGGCTGGCGCCGCGACTCGCGGCCGCGGGTCTCCCGCCGTTCCGCCCACGAGAGCGCGAGGTGCGTACGCGCCCGGGTGAGGCCTACATAGAGAAGGCGCCGCTCTTCGGCCAGCGCCTCGTCGTCGTCGAGGGCCTGGCGGATCGGCAGGTTGCCCTCCTCGAGCGCGGGCAGGAACACCGCGTCCCACTCGAGACCCTTCGCTCGGTGGAGCGTCAGCAGGTTGACGCCGTCGGCGGACCCCGCCTTCTCGTGCGCGGCCCGTGCGTCGAGCTCCGCGAGGATCGTGCCCACGACCGCGGCGGCGTCCGTCCGGACGACCGCCTGGATGATCGCGAGCAGCGTCTCGAGGGACGCCTGCCGCTCCCGTGCCTCATCGCCCTCGGCCGCCCCGTCCTCGTCGAAGCCCACGGCGTCCGCCCAGCGTTCCTTGACCGCGTTCACGAGACGGACGCCGGTCGCCTCGAGCGCCGGCCGGCGACGCAGGCTCTCGACCGCGCCCCGGACCTCGGGGCGGTCGTAGAAGCGCATCCCGCGCACGACGTACGCCACCCCGGCGCGCGTGAGCGCTTCCTCGATCGGCGCCAGCTGCGCGTTCATCCGCACCAGCACCGCGATCTCCGACGGCGCGATCCCCTCCCCCAGCCGCGCCCGGATCACGCCGGTCAGCCAGTCGAGCTCGGCATCCGCCGACGGATGCTTCACGATCTCCGGCTCCGGACCATTGCCGCGCGTCGCCTCGAGGCGCTTCGACCTGCCCTCCGACGCGAGCAGCCGGTTGGCCAGCGCCAGGACCTGCGGCGTGGAGCGGTAGTTGCGGACCAGGGCGACCTCGGTCGCGCCCGGCCAGCGCCCCGCGAACGACGTGAGGAACTGCGAGGACGCCCCGGTGAACGTGTAGATCGTCTGGTCCTCGTCGCCGACGACGCACAGGTCGCGCGACTCGCCGAGCCACAGCTCGAGGAGCCGCTGCTGGAGCGGGTTCGTGTCCTGGTACTCGTCCACGCTGAACCAGCGCTTGCGCGAACGGACGGTCGCCGCCGCGTCCTCGTCCGTCTCGAGCAACGACACCGTCTCGACGAGCAGGTCGTCGAAGTCGATCCGGCCCGCGCGCGACTTCGCCCGCTCATAGCTCTCGAACGTGCGCACGAACAGGTCGACCGGGACGGGCGGCTCGCGGCCCGCCGCGCGTCCCGCAGCCTCGTACCCGCGCGGGCCGATCCGGCGCGCCTTCGCCCACTCGATCTCGTCCGCGATGTCCTTCGACGGCGTGAACCGGTAATGCCCCGGGAGCTGGCGCACGAGCCGCGAGAGGATCGGCAGCTTGGAGTCGAGCAGCTCGGGGAGGGCCTGGCCGTCGTGGCGCGATGGCCAGAAGTGCCGGAGCATCGAGAGCGCGTGCGCGTGAAAGGTGCGCGCGGTCACGCCGGGGAGCCCGAGCCCGCGCAACCGCGAGACCATCTCGCCCGCGGCCTTGTCCGTGAACGTCACGACGAGGACCTGGTCCGGCGGCACGACCGCCGTCCCGATCGCGTACGCCGTGCGGCGGCTGATCACGCGCGTCTTGCCCGTGCCGGCGCCGGCCAGGATCGCGACGGGCCCGGCTGTCGCGAGCACGGCGGCGCGCTGCTCCGGGTCCAGGTCGTCGAGGAGGCGCTCGGGCTCGAGTCGGGGCACGCCCCCGAGGCTAGCAGCCCCCGCTCACCGGCGGCTCACTCCGCGCTCACCCGCGGCGCACGCCCGCTCACCCGGCGCTCAGCGCCGCGGCCCGTGCGAGCCACTCGCCCACGTCCGCGTCGTGGTGGCGGCGCTCCACGGGCTCGATCCCGTCGACGAACCGCTGGTAGATGACCGCCTGCCGGGCCGCCGCGACGGGTGCCAGCAGACGCGCGGCCTGTTCGGGGGAGGATCCTGGCACGGCCGCCCGCCATGCCGCCAGCCAGTGCTCCCGGACCGGCTCCGCGGCATCCGCGTCGATCGCCGCGAGGAAGGCCGGCAGGTCGAGGAGCGGATGCCCGACGCCCGTGTCGCCCCAGTCGAGGAGCGTGAGCCGGAACGCGGTGCCGCGCACGTTCCCGGGGTGGAAGTCGCCGTGGACGAGCGTGTCCGGGATCCCGGCCGCCGCCACGGCCTCGAACCGGGCTGGCAGCCCGGCGACGAACGGATCGAGCGCGGCGGCGTCACTCGGCGGGAGCTCCGACCGCCGGCGCTCCACGACGTCGGCGATCGCCGCTCCGAGCGTCGGCCCACGCCAGTCCGGCAGCCGCATCGCCAGCAGCTCCTCCTCGCGCCCGATCCAGTCCGCCTGGAGCTCCACGAGCATCGACACCATGCGGAGCAGCACCGGGAGCGGCGCGTCGTATTGGTCCTCACCCTCGATGTCGGCGAGCAGGATCCGGTGTCCGTCGTGGCCGAGGAGGCGCGGCACCGGCCCCGCCTGGAGCCGTCGCAGGATGTCGCCCTCGTGCCCGAAGAACGGCGGCACGACCTTGAGCCAGGCGGGCCCCGCGCCCGCCAGCGGCAGCCGCCAGATCGACGACAGGTTCCAGGACCGCACCTGCACGGCCGGACCGGACCGCTCGATCCCCCTCGATCGGAGCACGCCCTCGGCCCACGCGAGGTCCGCCGCCGGCCCGCCGGGGTGGGCGTACGGGAGCCGCAGCGGCTGCTCGTCGAGGACGCCGTCCCATGGCTCAAGCGCCTCGACGGCGGCCGGCGGCAGCCGGTCCGGAACCTCCGCGAGGTACGTCACGCGGCCGCCGTGTGGGCGCGGCAGCTCGCTGTCGAGCATCCGGAGCACGACGACCTCGAGTCCGTAGGCGTCGCGCGCCGCATCGACGACGGCCTCGATGTCCGGCCACCATGGCGTCCGGACGGCGACGTCAGGCAGCCGACCGAGGACCGCGCCACCCGGCCCGCACAGGACGAGCGAGGCACGGCGCGGCGGCGTTGACGAGCGCTGGGAGGACATCCGCGGAAGCGTACCCTCGCCACAGGAGGCAGCCATGCCGACGACGCCACGTGCCATCGACCTGCGCGAGATCATCACCGAGGCCGACTGGGACGCCGTGATGGGCCTGGAACGCGGGCCGGGACCGGTCTACCACATCAACGCGATCGACGACATTCGTCTCGAGGCCGCCGAGGAGCCGCGTGCGATGCCGAAGCCGTGGGCGATCCACGACGCGGCAAGCGGCGAGCTCGTGGGCTTCGTGATGATCAGCGACAACATCCCGGAGCCCATGGACGACGACCTCGTCGGGCCGTACTTCCTGTGGAAGCTGCTCATCGACGAGCGGTACCAGCGTCGGGGTTACGGGCGCGCAACGCTCGACGCCGTCATCGAGTACGTCCGCGGCCGCCCCAACGCCCGGATCCTCTACACGAGCTCCGCCCCGAGCGCCTCGCCCGAGGACATCTCGCCCTACCCGTACTACCTCGACTACGGGTTCACGGACACCGGGCGCGTGATGTGGGGCGAGAACGTGCTTGCCTACGACCTCGATCCCGCCTAACCGCGCGGGTTCGCCCAGTAGCTGCGGAAGCGGTGCTCGGATTCGCCGATCGCGCGGGCCAGCTTGTCCCGGGTCGCCTCGAGCCACAGGTTGGCGGCGACGAGCCACGACGCCGCGAGTGCCGGGGCCCCGAACGCGCCCCACACGCCGCGGGTCGCCGGGCTCGGGTCGTTGAGGTGCGGCCACGCGAGCACGACGAGCGCCGCGAGCAGCGCCACCGGGACCCAGCCCGCGACGAGCAGCGCGAGCATCGCGTCCGCGGGCTCGATCGCCCGGGCGCGGAACCACGCGGCCTCACGCGCCTCCTCGGGCGGACGGCCGTGGCGCCGGCGATCCACGAGGACGGCCGCCCCGTACGCGAACAGCAGCAGCGGGACGGCGATGGCCACGATGTCATCCAGGCCGGGTGCCGGGGCGAACAGCGGCAGCCCGGGCGCGAGGACGAGCACGAGCACGACCCCTACGAGCGCCGCGCCGCGGGCGACGAGCGACAGCAGCGCCCGGCGGACTGGCGCCTCGACGTCGTTCCGCGGGTCGTCGCGATCCATGGCGCCAAGCCTCGGGGATCGGGCCTGGGCGCGCAAGGGAGGACGGCCCGAATCCGGCATGACTTCGTGCGCAACGGCGGAGTCGGGTTGTGCCACCATGCGCGCCATGACGTATCCGCCGATCCGCTACGCGGGCGAGACCGGCGAGCGATCGGCGACCCTGCGTCGCGCGGACGCCGCCCCGGACCTCGTCTACCCCACCGGAACCACGGTCGACTACCTCGCCACGGGCGATACCACGGGCGGCCTGTTCGGTCTCTACCGCTGGTCGATGCCCGGGCGGGGCGGTCCGGATCCGCACTTCCACCGGACCATGACCGAGAGCTTCTACGTCCTGACGGGCGTGATCCAGGTCTACGACGGCACGGCGTGGCGCGACTGCGAGCCCGGGGACTTCGTGCATGTGCCGATCGGCGGGATCCACGGCTTCCGCAACGAGTCGGGGGCGCCCGCATCGATGCTCATCCATTTCTCGCCCGGGGCGCCCCGCGAGGGCTACTTCGAGGGGAACGCGCGGTTCGCGGCGCAGGGCCGGCCGCCCGCCGACGTCCTCGCCGCGTTCTATGCCGAGCACGACAACGTCTGGGTCGACGGGTAGTCCCGGTCCCGGGAGCGGGCGGTCACCGCTGGCCGCCACTCGCTTGCGCATCCGAGCGGGAGGCGTGGCCGGCGATGGCGCTCAGGGGATCAGGCGAAGACCTCGGAGGCCTCTGTGAGGCGGGCAAGCTCTTGGGCAGCAAGGACGAGGTCCGCGGCGGCAGCGTTCTCGGCCAGCTGGTCCACGGTGCGCGCGCCGGGGATCGCGACGGTGTTCGGATGGCTGATGACCCAGGCGAGCGCGACCTGCGCCGCCGACGCGTCGTGGGCGCGGGCGATCTCGCGGACGGCGACCTGGAGCGGGAGCAGCCGCTCGGCGGCGGATCCCCGGAACAGCGGGTTCATGCGCCGGATCGGGCTCGCGGATCGCCCGGTCCCCGTGTCCCCGGCCGCGGAAGCCGACCTCGCCAGCACGCCCTGCCCGATCGGCGAGTACGCCACCACGAGCCTGTCCATCGCCGCGGCGTACGGCACGAGGTCCGCGGCGGGCTGCGGGCTCACGAGGCTGAACCGGACCTGGTTCGCCACCACCGGCCGGTGGAGCGCGCGCTCGGCCTCCTGCCACTGCGCGAGCGTGTAGTTCGAGACCGCCACCCGGTCCACGACCCCCTCCTCGACCAGCGGCCGGATGCTCTGCATCACGCGGCGCGGCGAGACGAACGGGTTGGGCCAGTGAGCGTACAGGAGGTCGAGGTGCTCGACGCCCAGGCGCCTCGCGCTGCCCCGGACCTGGCGGTCGAGGATCGGCTCGACCGGCGCGATCGGCATGAACTTCGTGGCGACGGTCAGCGTTGCGCGCGTCTCGGGGTCGAGCCCGGCGAGCGCCTCGCCGATGATGTGCTCCGACGTGTGCGGGCCGTACGCCTCCGCGGTGTCGATGAGCGTGATCCCGAGGTCGATCGCCCGGCGCAGGAGCGCGGGCGCCACTCCGTGCGCGTACTCGTGGCCGTACCCCCACTCGCGGGAGCCGAACTGCCACGTCCCGAGCCCGATGGCCGAGACCCTGAGCCCGGCCGCCTCCACATATCGCATCGTCTGAGTCTATGGCGGATGCTGCTGCGTCGATCTCACGCGATCGACCGCACCGACTGGATCGCGGGCGCCATGCATGCGCTGCCGCCGAGCAGCCCGCTTGACGGCGCACCCACACTGTCCCGGTCGCTGACCGGCCTGGTCGTCGGCAGCCGCGAGTCTGCGGCCCCTGGGAGATCGGCCAGCGTGAGCGACATGACCAGCGAGACCCGAACCCGTCGAGCCCTCCTCGGGAGCGCAGTCGCGGCAGCCGCGGCGGCGACCGTCGGCTCGTTCGTGCGGCCGGAGGCCGCGAGCGCGACGACCGGGCCGATGCAGTACGGCGTCTCCCAGTCCGCTGGCGGGTCGTCGACCGGCCTTGCGTCGACTGCCGGCGTCGACTCTCCCACCCTCGGGCTGTACAACGACGGGGGCGGGATGGCTCTCTACGCGGAGGCATCGATCGCCGGCGGGGTCGGGGTGCGCGGCCAGGCCGAGGCCGGCACGGGGGTGGTTGGCAGCGCGGGCCCGAGCGCATCTCCGCCGAGCATCCAGGGGTTCGTGGGCGTGTTCGGCTACAGCCAGACGGGGTTCGGCGTCGCTGCGATGTCCGAATCCGGGGTCGCCCTGTGGGTCAGCGGCAAGGTCACCTTCAACCGCTCCGGGCGCGCGAAAGTGGCCGCCGGGAAGAGCTACGTTGACGTGGACCTCACGGCCAAGGGCGGGCTCTCGGGCACACCGCTGTGCGTCGCGACGATCAACACCCGCCGCGCGGGCGTCCACGTCGAGACCGTGCGCCCGAACTACCCGTCGAGCGGCAAGCTGCGGATCTACCTGAACAAGGTCGCGTCGAGCACCGCCTCGACGTCCGTGTCCTGGATCGTCCTGGCCTGATCCGCCTCAACGGGCGGTGGCGCTGACCTCCCCGGAGGCGACGCTCTCGCCCAGGACGTTGACCGCGCTGACCTTGTAGAAGTACGTCGTGCGCCTGGTCACGCTGGTGTCGGTCATGCTGACGGCGTCGGGGCCGTAGGCCACGTACAGCGTCTCGGCGCCCGCCTTCGTGCCGCGGTACACGCGATACCCAGTGATCGCCGATCCGCCATTCGACGACGGTGCGACCCACGTCAGCGCGATGCCCGACTTCGTCGTCGTCGCCGTGAGGCTCCGCGGGGCGCTCGGCGCGGTCCCGCGCGCGGCCGTGACCTCGGCGGTCCTCGGCCCCTCGCCGGCGGCGCTCAGGGCGGATACGGCATAGCGGTACGTCGTGCCGTTCGACACCGAGGCGTCGGTGAAGCCGAGCACGTTGCCGACGGTCACGAGCGGCGTCACCGCGGCGGTCCCCGTCCCACGGTAGACCCGGTAGCCGGTGACCTGCGAGGAGCCGCTGGTCGAGGGTGCCTGCCACGCGAGGCCGACGCCCGCCGCGAGGTTGGGCGACGCGACGAGCGACTGCGGCACGGACGGCGGCACCGGTGCCGGGGTCGGCGTCGGGGTGGGTGCGAGCGTCGGTGTCGGACTCGGGGTCGGCGTCGGGGTGGGCGGTGGCAGCGTGTAGCTCGGGGAGGCGCTCGGCGATGGCGTCGGCGGCGGGGCGACGGTCCCCGTGTTGGGCAGGACGAGCAGGCCGTGAAGGTCGTCCGCGACCACGATGTCCGGCCAGCCGTCCCCGGTGACATCCCCGACCGCGAGGTTCTGCGGGTTCTGGTCGTTGGCGTACGGCACGGGGTACAGCTGCTCCGCGCCGAGCCCGCCATCGGCGAGCCCCGGGTACACGCCCACGCGCAGCCAGGCCTCGTGGACGACGACCACGTCGCCAAGGCCGTCTCGATCCACGTCTGCGACCTCGACCGCGCCCGGGATGTCGTAGCTCGTCGATGCGACGGGCGCGCCGAGCAAACCCGTCGACGTCTGCGGGAAGACGGACACCCGGCCGTCCGGGCTGTTGCCGCCATTGCTCGCGACGACGTCGCTTCGCCCGTCGGCCGTGACGTCACCCACGCCGATGCCGCGGGTCAGCCGGCCGGCCCCGACGCTGTACTCGGCCGCCGCGCCGAACGTACCGTTGATCTGCTGCGCGAGCACGCTGACGTTGGGGACGAGGCCCTGGCCGGACATCACCACGATGTCGGTGAGGCCGTCACCGCTGACGTCGCCCGTCTCGAGGTCCTCGTAGCCGGCGTGCTGGGCCGGGTACGTCCGGGCGGTCACCAGACCCGCGCCCGTGTCGGCGAAGATCGTGACGGTGTCGGTTCCCCACCCCACGCCGGCGACCTGGGCACGTCCAGTCTTGTCGAACACGCCCGTCGCGATCTTGTGGCTGTCCGCGCTCGCCACGAAGGACGGCGCGCCCAGCGTGCCGTCTGCCGCCTGCGGGAACACCTGGACGCCGAGGCCCGAGAGGCCCACGACCACGTCGAGGCGCCCGTCACCGTTGACGTCGCCCACGTCCACGGACTCCGGGCGGTCCGGATACGTGCCGGCCGTCGCGTACGAGACGGGCGCGTCGAGCGCCCCGTCGCTTCGACCCGCGAGGACGAGCAGGCGGAAGTCGGACGCGGCGTTCGCGTAGCCGGTCGTGAGGACGACGTCCGTGCGGCCGTCTCCCGTCACGTCGCCCAGCGCCACGGCGTCGGCCGGCGACGGCCCGATCGGCGTGACCTGGTACGCCCCGAACTGGGACGGCGATGCGCTCGCGGCGGGCACGACGGCCAGGACCGGCACGACGAGCGCCAGGCCCGCGAGCAGCGACCAGCGCGCCGCGAGGCGGCTCCGGAGCGACCGTCCAATCACTTCCTTCGTTCCCCCGGCTCCTGGTGATCCGGCCCGTTGGCCGCGCGGAAACTCTACGGCGCACCGGGCCGGAATGGCAGCCAGAAACGCGCCGCCGCGGTGCCCGGGCGCACCGATCCACGTCGGGGGTCGATGTCGCCGTGGCCGCAGCCCGGGTTGCAGGCACATTGCAGGAACGAGCCGCGGCCATCCGCAACGGGCCCGGGCGCCGAAGAGGCATCGGAACGGTCAACAGGCGCGGAACCACCGACGCACGCCGACCCCGCACCAGATAGGAACGAACACCGATGAAGCGAACGCTCCTGCTCCCCCTCGCGGCCGCCGCCGCAATCGTCGTCGCCGCCTGCGGTGGCGCCTCCTCGACGGCCGCCCCCGCGACGACGGCTCCCACCGAGGCGCCGATGAGCGCTGCCCCGGCGTCCGACGCCCCGATGAGCGCGGCCCCCAGCGAGTCTGCCGCCGCCATGGGCGACATCGTGGACGTCGCCACCGCTGCCGGCTCCTTCAAGACCCTGCTCACCGCCGCCACGGCCGCCGGTCTCGTGGACACCCTCAAGGGGCCCGGGCCGTTCACCGTCTTCGCGCCCACCGACGACGCCTTCGCCAAGCTCCCGGCCGGCACCGTCGAGGGCCTGCTCAAGGACCCCGAGGCGCTCAAGGCGATCCTGCTCTACCACGTTTTGGCGGGAAAGGTCACCTCGGACCAGGTCGTGGGCCTGACGTCGGCCGACACCGTCGGCGGTCCGGCGATCAAGATCACCGTCAAGGACGGCTCGGTCTACCTCAACGACACCGTCAAGGTGGTCACGACCGACATCGCGGCCTCCAACGGCGTCATCCACGTCATCGACGGCGTGCTCCTCCCGCCGGCGAGCTGACGTCCCGCGGCGCCGCGCGCCGCTTCCCATGCCGAAGGCGGGCCCTCGTGGCCCGCCTTCGTGCGTTCAGGCGGTCGCGTGCCCATGCGCGCCCGGTGCCGAGAGGAAGCACGCACCCATGAGGTCGGGCCCCAGGTGCGGGCCCGTGGACGCACCGAGGAGGTTGACCGAGATCGCCGACTCGTCCATCCCGCCGAGCGCCGCAACGAGCGCGTCTCGGAAGGCCTGGACCTCGTCGGCGGTCGAGGTGGGCGTGTGCATGATCGCCAGGCGTTCGACCGGGTGGGCGGCAATGAGCTCGATCGCCCGGGCGCGAGCCTTCGCGCGGCTCCGCTGGCGGTCGATCATGGTGACGTGTCCGTCGCGGACGGTGATGATCGGCTTGACCGACAGGATGTTGCCCACGACCGACTGGGCTGCCGACAGCCGGCCCCCCTTGCGCAGGAACTCGAGCCCGTCCACGGCGACGTACAGGTCGAGGTCCGGAAGCCGGGCGGTGACCCGTTCGGCGATCTCCGCTGCGGGGACCCCGGCCGCCGCGAGATCGGCGGCCAGCAGCGCCGGGAGGCCCGTCGACATCGAGGTCGTGCGGGTGTCGATCACGTGGATCTCGCGGTCCGGGAGCATGGACGCCGCCACCGTCGCGCTCTGGAATGTCCCCGACAGTCCCGAGCCGATGACCGGGCACACGACCGCGTCCGCGCCATCGGCGAAGCACTGCTCGAACACCGTGCGGAACGTCCCGGGCGACGGCGCCGCGGTCGACGGGATTGGCGCCCCGGGCGCAAGGAGCCTGTCCCAGAACTGCTCGGTCGTGAGATCGGCTCCCACCTGGAACGAGTCCGGCCCGAACTGGACGAACAGGGGCACGACCCGGATCCCCGCGGCGGCGGCCTGCGCCGGCATGAGGTCCGCGGTGGAGTCGGTGACGACAGTGGTGGTGGGCATCCGCGGATTGTGCCCTACCGGCCGCCGAGGAAATCGAGCGCCGTCGCCGCGTAGAGCGCGACGCCGAGCGCCATCGACGCCTCGTCGAACACGACCAGGTTCGAGTGGTTCTGCGGCGCCGTGGCCGGGTCCTCCGACGCCGGGCGTGCACCGAGGAACGCCATCATGCCGGGCACCCGCTCGGTCACGTACGAGAAGTCCTCGGCGCCCATGATCGGGTGCTCCAGGACCTGGACTCGGTCCTCGCCCGCGAGGCCGACCGCGACCCCGCGGACCCACTCGGTGACCCCGGGGTCGCACATCGTCACCGGGTAGCCGGGGACGAGCTGCAGGTCGACCTCCGTGCCGTGCGTGGCGCCGACGCCGGCCGCCACCCGCGCCAGGAGCTCGTGCATCGCCGCGCGCGTCGCGGGCGACACCGCGCGGATCGTGCCCTCGATCTCGACGGTCTCCGGGATGATGTTGTTGGTCGTGCCGCCGCTGATCCGGGCGATCGTGAGGACCGCGGGGTCGAAGACGTCGATCGAGCGGGTCACGGCCGCCTGGAGCGCGAGGACGAGCTCCGCCGCCGTGGGAATCGGGTCGAGCGAGAGGTGCGGCGCCGACGCGTGGCCGCCGCGACCGCGGACCATTCCCTTGATGGCATCGGCAGACGCCAGCAGTGCCCCCGGGCGGACGAGGATCGTGCCCGCCGCATACCGGGTGCTGATGTGGATCGCGATCGCTCGCTCCACCGAGCCGGCGCCGTGCGGACCATCCTCGAGCAGCCCTTCCTCGAGCATGAACCGCGCGCCGTGCGGGCCCTCCTCGCCGGGCTGGAACATCAGCAGCACCCGGCCGGCGAGCTGGCCCCTGCGCTCGACGAGGAGGCGCGCGGCACCCAGCAGCATCGCGACGTGCGTGTCGTGCCCGCAGGCGTGCATGACGCCCGGGATCTCGGACGCGAAGTCGAGGCCCGTGTCCTCCGTGAGCGGCAGCGCGTCCATGTCGCCGCGGAGGAGGATCGTGGGGCCGGGGCGTGCACCCTCGATCACCGCGACCACGGAGGTGCTGGTGCCGCCCAGCTTCGGCTCGAGGCCGAGCGCCCGGAGGCCCTCGACGATCACCGCCTGGGTCTCGGGGAGCTGGAGTCCCAGCTCGGGCCGCCGATGGAGCCGCCGGCGGGTGGCGATCACGTCGGGCAGGACCGCCTCGGCGGCGGCGACGATCGGATGCGCGTCGATCACCGGGGTGCTCATGCCGCACCACCCGACACGCCCGCGAGCACGGCTGCCCGCGCGTCACCGCCAGCGCCCAGGACGGTGGCGATCCCCATCTCTGCCAGCATGTGGACCATCGGCGGGCCCATGTGGTTGGCGACGACCGCGTCCACCCGGTGCTCGCGCAGGAAGCGCGCGATGCGGGCATGGTGGCCCCCCTCCGTCCCAACGTCGTGCAACGCGTCCCAGCCGACCTCGTGCTCCTCGGTGCGCACGATCGCGCCGTCCTCGAGCCACATCAGCGAGACGCGAGGCGCCCGGCCCCAGCTGCCGTCCACCGTTCCGTCCGCCGCCACGGGGACACAGACCACCATCGATTGCCTCCTGATGCTCGGCTGGACGCCCGCTGACTCTCGCACACTCGACGGTGCGGTGCGACGCGAGTGGCGTTCCGGCTGCAGCCAACAGGCTCGGGCGGGGACACCCCTGCCTGCTGGGTCCTATCGTCGGCTGACCCACGCCGACGGGTCCCCGGACTCCCCCGCCGGCCCGAGGCAGACCGCCACGTCCGACGTCGCGGCGAAGTGCCAGCCGGTGATCCCGCCGGACCCATTCGCGGTCACAGGGCCACCGGACACGAGCGGGGGCGCCCAGGTGGTGCCGTCCGCGCTGGCCCAGAGGTTCTCCGGCCCGTCCGGGGAGGTGGCGAACCACCGGCCATTGACGCGCGTGACGGTGCTCAGGTCACCAGCCTGCGCGATTGGCTGCTGCGCCCACGCGAGTCCGTCGCCCGACGTCAGCACGATCGCCGTGCAGCCACCCGGGATCGCTGCGGGCTGGACCCGCAGGTCTCCGCACCCACGGCGACATACCCAGCCTCCGTTGCCGACACCGCCTTCAGCACGCCGGGCGTGCTCGGCACGTCCGTGACCCGGGACCACGAGGTGCCGTCGGGAGACGTCCAGACGGCAGGCTCGCAGCACCGCGAGGTTCGCACCCACCCGGTACAGCCAGGCTCGGACGTTGTCGGGCGTCCGACCCGCCCGGGCCTCGCGGGTCAGGCGCAGGAACGTCTCCTGGAGGAGGTCCTCCGCCACGGCGACGTCGCGAGCCGTCCGAACGAGGAACGCGAACACCTCCTGGTGGTAGTCCGCCCAGGCGGCGACCACGACCGAGTCCGCGGCGGCGGTGTGATGCGCCCCCGCGGCGTCGACCACTTCCAGGTGAGGCGTCACAGGTTCCACGCTGATGGGACGCTATGCCCTCCTGCGTGTTTCACCCAGTGACGAGGGACCCGAAGTCACGGGCGCCGGGACGCCTTCGCTATGTCTCCACGGACGGCTTGTAGTCGTAGGTCTGGAGGTTGAACGTCCAGGCAACGGCCTCGCGGGCGGTCTGGATCGTCGGCGGGACGCGGAGGAAGTAGGTCTTGCGCGTCCCGTCCGGCTCGGGTGTCGCGTTCAGCACCTCCACCATCTGGACGACCTCTCCCCCGCCGCCCCACCGGCGCGCGGGCGTGATCCAGCGTCGCCAGAGCTTCCCTGTCTCGTCCTCGTGTATCAGCGTTGATCCAGGCTCGCGGACGAAGCGCTCGACGCCGAACCGCTCCGTGAGGACGCGGCGGACCTCCGCGTTCGGCTGTGCCGTGATGTCGGCGATGGTGATCGCGTCGGGCTCGAGGATCACGCGGGCCGGCACCCGGACGCCGTGCCACGCGTAGACCCTGACCCCGTCGCCGTAGGCGAGTGCCGGCCCGTCCTCGGCGTGGAGCCGGCCCTCCGGATCGACCGTGCAGACGACGGGCCGCTCCGAGACGAACGCGACGTTCGGCAGCGCGAACCATGCGCCCGCCGAGCGCGCGATCGCGAGGAAGGCGTCCAGCCTGACCAGGTGCTGTGCGCCAAGTCTGAGCCCCAGGACATCGCGGGCCGCGGCCACGTACGGGTGGAACGCATCGAGCTGGCCGAGGGTCGTCGACACCAGGCCAACGCTTGCCCTCGAGACCCGCTGTGCATGCGTGCGCAGGGCCGTCCGCATCACCACGCCGGCCTGCTGGCGACCGAGGATCGCGAGGACCCGCGGCCACTCCTCGCCGAACGCGAGCCGGCCGGCACCGTCGACGTCGCCTGGATCGGGGACGCCGGTGGGCGCCGTGAATGACGCGAGCGGCTGCCGCACGAGCTCGTCGAGCGGCCGGGCGATCCCCGCCGACGCCTCGCGCAGCCCGAGCAGCCGCCGGAACGGCTGGCGTGGCGTCAGGCGGAGGGTCAGGTAGTCCGGCGTGTCTCCGAGTCGCGCGCACGTTGCCCGGACCCAGCGGGGATCGAGCCGTAGCCGATCCTCGATCGTCCACATGTTCGTGGCGACCGAGTCATCTCCGCCGGCGAAGCGCGCAGCGGCGGCCGCCGCGACCGGCGAGTCACGCCACTCCATGGCCAGGGGCATGTGCTGCGTGCCGTACAGCTCGCGGATCGCGGCCTCTGCAGCTGGCCGATCGGCCCGCTCGGTGCAGCGCATCCACGCACGCCACGTCGCGCCGTATTCGATGATCGCGGCCTGCTGCTCCGGTGTCGCCGCCGTGGGACTGAACGGCGCGGCCATCAGTCGATCACCCGTCTGGAGGCCACGCTCGGCCGGCCGTCGAACACCAGCTGCGGATCCGGTGGCACGAACTCGCGCTGGATGACCACCTCGTAGCTGCCGGGCGCCACGGTGATCGGCCCGTGCTCCTCGTGCCTGAGCTCGGCGGCCTCCCGGAGCCTCAGGTACCGGCGGCCGTCGGCCTCCTGGAGCGATGCCGCGAAGGCGTCGAACCCGTGTGCGTGGCCGGTTGCCTCGCCGTACGCGAGGATCACCCGGTTGCCATCGCGAGGGACGAGCGTGGCGGCCTCGGGGACCTCGTCCACGGGGATCAGCAGCACGTCGCCCTGGCGGACCTGCGCGCGCGGCGCGGGCGCCCGAAGGCCCCGGAAGGACTGGGACATCTCCCACTCCCTATCGAACCCGGCGTTGGCACCGTGTCCCGATGGGGGCAGGATCGGTTGCCGCGCTATCAACGAGCCGGGGCTCTCCAGCGCTCTGGATAGGAGCGCCATCGCGGCGCTGCGTCGATTCTACGCCGGGGCGGCCGGCATTAACAGGGGGACTTCCCGTTCGCGGTGTGTCCAAGCACCGTGACAGCCGAGGTGGCACGCTCCGTGGCGACGATGGCGCCAGCTCCGGGGTCGGGCCCTTCCCGGACCCGGGGCGTCCACAAGCGGAGGCACTGGCTACGGGACTCCTGGACTGGCTCCTTGGCACCAAGTCCCCTTCCTCGACACGCCGCGCGCTGCACGCTCGGCCGGCTGACGAGGGTCTCGATGCCGCGCTCTTCGTGTGCTCGACCTGTGGCCGCACGGACCTCCCCGAAGCCGGCGACTGGGACCCGCCGATCTGCCTCGAGTGCGACGCGGCGATCAACTTCGACGCGGAGATTGAGTTCCGGGAGCAGTAGGGCCGCGTCCGGTGGAGCGTGCCATCCAGGATCACCTTGCGAGGAGGGTCGCTTTGCGGCACGCTCCGAGTAGCTGATGCGGATCTTCGAGCTCTATCGCTACCCGAAACCGAGTCCCGGACCCAACATCGAGTTCATCGATGGGTACCGGAACATCTTCCACGCGACTCGGTGGCCCGATTGGCCGGGTCTCGCGAATGCAGGTCGAGTCCAGCTCGATCACGGCATCGACTCCGTGAAGAAGATCCAGGCTATCGACGGCGAACGCCGGCCCGCAATCCTGATTGCATCCAAGCCCCATCGTGCAGGCTCCGACTGGACTCCCTGGCATGACGAACTTGACGCGGAGCGCGGGCACGTCCGGTACTTCGGAGATAACAAAGCAGAGCTGGGCACCGATCCACTCGGCCCAACAGGCAATCGCTCGGTCATCGACCAGTTTCGCCTTCACAACGGGTCGACGCGCGCGGAGCGCTTACAAGCCGCGCCGATGCTCTTCTTTGAGAGCCTTGTCCACGAGGGCCGATCGAAGGGGTATTGGCGCTTCCTCGGGGTCGGCCTCGTGGAGCGAGCAGAGCTCGTTACGCAGGTCGACCGTCGCGGGCGGCCCTTCGTCAACTACGTGTTCGACTGCATGTTGGTCGATCTTTCGACCGAGGGGCTGGGAATGGCGTGGGAGTGGATCGCAGCTCGGCGCGACCCGACCAAGTCGCTGGAGGACTGCCTGCTTCTGGCTCCGGTCGCATGGCGTCGCTGGGTTGATGGTGGCGCTGCGGTCAAGGATCGCGTTCGTCAGCAAATGACGCGCAGCGCCACCCTCAGTCCGGCTGCACAGCGCCCGGATGCCGGAACACCTGCCGAGGATGCCCTGCGTCATGTCGTCAACCACTACAAGCGACTCGGCGACTTTCAAGGTGTTGGAGAGCATCGCTTCGAGGGACTGGCGTCGGAAATCACTGGCAGCGTGCTGAGCGAGAGCGGCCAATACCGGCCTGGCTGGATCACCAAACGCGCTGGTGACGGCGGAATCGACTTCGTGAGCCGACTTGACCTGGGTGTCGGAGCCGGCGCGCTCAAGCTCGTCGTTCTCGGACAGGCAAAGTGCATCGCTGGGGCAGCCCCCGTCACGAGCGGGCTCGACCTAGCACGCACGGTTGCGAGACTTGACCGTGGCTGGGTCGGGTCCTTCGTGACAACCGGCTACTTCAGTGAGCAGGCGCAACGCGAGGTCGTCTCGGATCGCTTCCCACTGTTGATGCTCAACGGTCGTCACGTCGGCGAGACCGTCGTCAAGGAGTCGGCGTTGCGAGGGATCTCCGTGTCGGAGTACATACAGGCAATCGACGCTGACTACGAATCACGCTTGTCGAGTCGGTTGCCGGCCGAGATCTTGGGCGACTGACGAGCCGGACGGCGTTCGGCCTCAGCAGGCTTTGCCCGCAAGTTCCGCCTAGTACCGGTAGAGCGAGGCCGCGAACGGCACCCGGTTGAAGAGCAGCAGCCCCAGCGGGAGCGTGACCAGCAGCACGATCAGCGCCCAGGCAAGGGCCACCACGAGCAACGACGCCCACCAGCCGACGAAGACGAACCACACCCCGCGGATCCACCAGGGCTGCTGCTGGATCGGCACGGACGGCGAGTAGCTCACGTTGCCGAAGGCGTCGGTGTAGGCGTAGGCGTAGCTCGTGCGCGGGCGAAGCGTGATGACCGTCGGCAGGCGGTTGACGAGCCAGATCCCGAGCGGCAGGCCGATGATCGTGATCATCGCGGTCCACGCCAGGACGGCGACGATGCCGCTGAGCCACCAGCCGACGAACACGAACCAGATGGCGCGCAGGAACAGGTCCGGGCCCGTCTTCGACTCGACCAGCACAGGCGGACGCATGGCAGCCATCGCCGGGCCCGGCGGGGGCGCGGGCACGGGCGGCGAAGGCGGCAACGGCTGGCTCAGGCGACTCCTCCTCGTGCTGTGACCGGGACGTCTGCCCGAACAGTGCGCAGGCGCCGTGCCAGCTCGGGTGTCACAACGAGGATCACCTCGACGGTTGCGCGGGTGAGGGCCGTGTACAGCAGCTGGTCGAAGCGCGGTTCATCCGGCTCCAGCTCGCACAGGATCACCACGGGCCGCTCGAGGCCCTTGAAGCGGCGAACGGTCTCGAACCGCACGACACCCGCGTCGGCTGGCTCATCGGGCACCTGGTTGGCAGGAAGGCCCAGCGAGCTGCCTGCGTCGTCGATCGCCCCGTTCCACAGGACCACATGCCCGAAGGATCGCTGGTGCCAGACGTCGCTCCGGGATGCCGTTCGGCCCGAAAGGACGGCGATGTGCCATGGCCGAACGTCCTCATCGTGGATGAGGCGATGGAGCTCCCGCCTCACGGCCTCGATCGTCTCGTCGCCGGGAGCCGCTGGTCGCACGACCGGCGCCAGGCCGTGCTCGTTCATCGACAGGGGCGGCTCGGGACCGCGGTAGAAGCGGGCGGCGAGCTCGGCCACGGGCCCGGGGGACCGGTAGTCCTCGTAGAGCTCGAGCGGGTCGAGGCCAAGCTTCGCCACCTCGTCGTCCGCCCGGAGCGCCTGGCCGGGGTCGTGGAACACCCAGAACACGCCATCGGCCTCGTCCTGGAGGAGCAGCTGGAGCGATGCGAGCCAGTCCAGGCGGAAGTCCTGTCCCTCGTCGACGATGATCGCGTCATAGCGGAGGTCAGGGAGCAACGCGATCGCGTCGGTGAGCGCGTCGGGGAGGGTGTCGTCCCACCACGCCTGCGGCAGGGGTGGGGCGGGCTTCGGAGGCAGGCTGCCCGCCTGTTGACCCGCGGTCTCGCACAGGCGGTGGAACGTGGTCACGGTGGGCCGCAGGTGGAGGGGCGCGGCCTCGTCCTCGAACCCGCGGTGGATCTCCGTCGCCAGCGCCTGGTTGAAGCACACGAACAGCGTCCGCCATCCGTCCCGAGCGAGCCGGCGGGCCTTCTCGACGGCGACGAGGCTCTTGCCGCTCCCGGCCGGGCCGACGACCTCCACGCGCCGGCGGGACCGGTTCTGGTTGAGGACGAGCAGCTGGGCCCGCGACGCCGCGAGCAGGCGCTCGCGGCCGTCGTCGACGTCGCGGCGCAGGAGCCGGTGGAGCGACAGCGTCGGCGCGAGGAACTCGTCGATGATCCGCAGCTGGACGTCGTTGAGCGCGTGACCGCGCGCGCCGTCGCCCACCCACTGCGCCCACGCGGCATCGAGCGCTCGACGGGCGTTCGCGGTGGTGAAGAGCGCCTCCTCGTCGAGGATGATCGCCCGCGGCATGTCGGCGCCGCGCAGCGGATGACCGGCGGGAAGCGTGGCGAGGTCGGCATGCGGGAAGGCGACGGCGTGCCCCACCCGGAGCTCTCGGTCGCGAGGCCAGTCGGGCTGGTCGGCGATCGCCCTCGCGAGCTCGTGCTTGGCGTCCTCGGCCTGCGCGAACGGGCTCCGCGGGAGCTCTCGTGCGCCGAGGAACCAGCGGCCTTGCGCGTCTCGCGTCGGCGCGCCGTCCTTGACCTCGAGCACGAGGATCCCGTTCTGTGGGTGGACCAGCACGATGTCCGCCTCGCCATCGTGCGCGGGACCTGCCGCACGCGTCTTCGCCACGAAGCGCACGTTGGAGTAGAGGCGCGCGCCCTCGGGCAACGCCTCGCGGAGCCGCGCGACGACGAGGCGCTCTGCGGTCTCCCCCAACCCCCAACTCCTGTCGGCTACAGGACGTGTCCTCGAAGCCTAGCAGGGCGGCGAGTCGCCGCGGGAACCCGCGGCGGTCCGGCGTCGTCTCCCGTCCGCGAGCGGATGGTGGGTCCCACCGGTCGCCTCCGGGCATCGACCCAGCTACGGACGTGCATGCAATGGCCGCCTCCCTCCCCAACCGATCCTCCCTCCTCGTCGTGACCGCCGTCGGTGGGCTGCTCGTGGGTCTGCTCGCGGGACCCGTGCTGGGCGCCGCGACGTCGCCACGCCCCATCTACCAGGTCGCGCCGGGCATCGACGGGGTCGCGCCCGAGCACACGCTCGCCGTCACCGGCAGCGGCAAGGTGACTGTGATCCCGGACATGGCGACGGTCAGCCTCGGGGTCAACGTCCAGAAGCAGACGGCCAAGGCGGCCCGCGAGGCCGGTGCCGCCGCGATGACCAAGGTGATCGCCGCGATCAAGGCCCTGGGCATCGCCGACAAGGACATCGCGACGTCGATGGTCTCGCTCGGACCGGTGTACGACTACCAGTCCTCGGTCCAGCGGATCGTGGGCTACCAGCTGCAGAACACCGTCAGCGTCACGGTCCGAGACCTGACGAAGGCGGCGGACGTCATCGACGACAGCGTCACCGCCGGCAGCACCACGGTCAACGGCGTCACCTTCGACGTCGCCGACCGGACCGCGGCCGAGGCGAAGGCCCGCGAGGCGGCCATGTTCGATGCCAAGGCGAAGGCCGACGCGCTGTCGAAGGCGGCCGGCGTCGCCATCACGGGCGTGGCCTCGATCAGCGAGACGGTCTCGACCCCGATCTGGTACGCCCCCGAGATGAGCGCCGCCGGTGCCGCTCGTGACGCCGCCACCCCGGTCCTGCCCGGCTCGACGGACGTGACGATCACGGTCCAGGTCTCCTACCTCATCGACTGAACGGTCCGCCGCAGGCGCGGCGACGGCCCCGGGGCCGAGCCCGGAGCCGTCGGTTCGTGTTCGCGTGGTCGCGAGCAACCGTCAGGGAGTTGGCACCGCACCCTGGTAGATGATCCCCTCGGTGGTGGCAGTGGCGCCGCTCGGGGTGCTGGCCTGGAAGTAGGTCCACCCGGCATACGCGCCCGAGCCCGTGAGCCAGCAGCTGAACGGACCGAACGAGCCCTTCGCCGTGGCGGCCCCGGTGCACGGCCCGGTCCACGCGCCCTTGTCGTTGGTGATGGAGGCGTCTGCCCAGAACGGGCCGGCGTTCGTGTACCAGTCGATGGCGAACGCCACCTTCATCCGCCCGGTCGCGCGCACGTCGTTGGCCGTGTGCGTGGCGACGACGACGCCGTCGCGCACCTGCTGGTGATCGCCGACGGTCGTGTACGTCTCCGTCGCCGTCTGGGCCGGGTCGGTCACCACGCCCGTGACCACCTCGTCGCCCTCGCCATCGGTCATCTCCACCGGCGGCACGGACGTCGTGATGTCCTTCGGCGTGGCAACCGGTGTGGACGCCGGGGAGGCCATCGGGGTGGCCGCCCCCGCCGCCGTGCAGCCCAGCGCCACGAGCGCGATGAGCGCGCCCGGCAGGAGCAGCCAGGTCTTCGTACGCATGTCGATCATCCTCCGCACGCTAGTTCGCGGGCGGCCCGCCGGGGGTGATCGCGCCCCGGGAGGTCCCGTCGGTGAAGTCCCAGTGGTCGGCGAACCGCCACCTCGACTGCCGGTACCAGGCAAGTCCGTCGTAGTCGCCGCTGCCGGTCAGCCAGCAGTCGACCAGGATGTCGTGGAGGCCGTTCCAGCCGGCGCCCGTACAGGTGCCGTCCCAGGCGCCGTCGGGTCCCTCGAGGTGGAACGGCCCGGTCAGCGTGGCGACGCCGTCGCCGGATGTCGTCGTGAACCGCCACGTTCCGGTGCCGCTGACGCGCGGGTCGTTCAGGTCCGTGGTCACGGCGAGCGATCCGTCCGCGGCAAGCACGACGTGCTCCGCCCCGCCGACGGCCTCCTCGCCTGCGCCGTCGGTCGGCGGCAGGGAGACGGTCGGCAGCGGCGCTGCGCCGACGGCGGGGACCGGCCGCGCATCCGGTGCCTCGCGCTGGAGCGGGCCGGCCAGGGACAGCGTCCACGCGAGGGCCAGGGGCAGCACGAGCAGGCCGATGAGCGCCGCCGCGGGCACGGGAACCTCGCGCTTGAGGAAGCTCCAGCCACCGAAGCGTCGGCCATCGCGCGCAGCGTGCTCGGCGACGGCGGCCGCGTCCACTCGCGTCGACGCTCGATCCGCGAGCGCGTGGACCGCGCGCTCCAGCCGCGCGTCGAGGGGATCGTCGGGGCCGGTCCGCCCGAGGCGGTCGGTGTCGAGCTCAGGCATCGAGGAGCTCCTTCCGGAGACGCGCGACGAGCCGCGAGAGGCGCCACCGGACGGTGGCCGCGGGATCGCCGAGGAGGTGGCCGATCTCGGTGGAGTCGAGGCCCGCCTCGTAGCGCAGGGCGAGGAGGACGCGCTCGTCGGGCGAGAGATGGTGGAGGGCGTCCTCGAGGTCGAGGACGTCGGCATGGGTCGCGGGATCCGGCGCCGTGGGGTCGGCGATGTCGGGCGGAGCGCTGTCCAGCTCGATCTGCCGGATCGTCCGCCGATGCTCGTGGCGGGCAAGCTGGCGGGCCTCATTCGCCGCGACCGCGACGAGCCACGACTTGACCCGCGACGGTTCCCGCACCGACCCGAGCTTCGTCCATGCGACGGCCCATGCGGCCTGGACCGCGTCGTCGGCCACATCCTGAGCCCCGCCGCCCACGACATACGCCACGCGGATCATGTCGGCGTGGTACGTGGCGACGAGCCGGGCGAATGCGACGGTGTCCCCGCCCGCCGCCCGTTCGACGATCGACGTCGCGCTCATCGCGTCCCGCGTGATCCCGTCCATGACCAGTAGATGCCGCGGGACGCTCGCCTGTTGGCTCGTGCGCACTGTGCGCTCGTCACCCGCCCGTCGACAGTGCCGGTGGACCCCGCGGCTGGAGGCTGCAAGCTCGGTTCCACGGCGGTTCGCCGCGCGGTCCTGCTCGCCGCTGTCGTGCATCGCCGCGCGCCTGGCGCTCCGCGCCATGCTGCCCGGGACTCAACGGTTGGGTGCCAGGGCGAGTCATGCCGAGCCGGACTCAACTGTTGCGCGGGCGGGCCCACTCCTGCATCAATCCAGTCCAGGAGAGACTCAATCGAAGCGGCCCGCAACCGTAGAGTCCATGGCGGCATGGGCGACGCACGCCGTGAGGCTCGCAGGACCAACCACGCGGGTCCGCTACAGAAGGATGATCCCGCTGGCCGACGGAACCTCGCCACGTCGGAGCGAGCGGGCGATCGCCGCGCCGTCGAGAGGGAACTGCGCTCGAAGCGACTCCCGATGCGCTCGCAACACCGCACTGTTGTGGTTCGTGCGGTTCACAACGAGGATGACCGGCCCCGCCCCGGGGTCGTCGCGTGTCTTGAGCTCAATGCGTCGCGCCAGCGCCTGACAGTCATCGATCCGGGACTCCCCTTCGATCGACGCAGTCCTGGTGCCGTCGCCAAGCCGGCCGTCCCACGCGCGCTTGTCTCCCGGGATCGGCAGCGCGATCTCGCGCCGCATTCGGATGGGTGGCGCGAGGAGGGATTCGAACCGCGCGAGGAGGGCGAGTTGCGCCCGATCCCGCACCTGCACATCACCCGGGTAGCGCTGCAGCGAAGGCACGAGCCCAACGGCGCGGATTGCGCGGCACACGTGCTCGAGCTTCGGGTGACGTACGTTCCCGCGCTCGAGCCTCGAGACCTGCGACTGCGACAGCCCCGCTCGCTTCCCCGCTTCAGCCTGGCTGATCCCTAGGGCGCGCCGAGCCGTCCGGAGATCGCGCGCGGTCTCGATGAGGATGCGGCGCGCGTCCGCAGCCCCGAGATCCCCTGGTCGCTCACGAACGCCCACGACAGGAGTGTGGTTGCCGCCACTCATCGCGTGTGTACCCGCGAGTTGCTCAGGGCGCTCCGAGCGCCAGCGGGCCGCCAGCGGGCCGGCGCCATGCCACTGCTGACTCTACGGTTGCGCGCCACATCGATTGATGCGGCTACGGACTCGAGCGTTGCACCCGAGCCCCAGTTCGCTGAACGAGCGAGTCGCTGCCGGCATCAACCGTTGCGGGCCGCAACCGTACAGTCCGGGCCGGAATAGCCTGGGGGCTGCGCGGCCAATGGGCAGGACGCGGCGCACGAGGGCCGGGGCTGCGCGGCGCGATGGGCAGGAGACGGCGCGAGGAACCCTCAGCCCCGGCTCGGCGCCTCGTGGTGGCGGACGACCCGGTGCGGGTCCACGCCGCCGTGGTCGCACGGGTTGACGTGGATGACCACCGTGTCCAGCTTCGAGACCTGGTGCAGTAGCCGGTGCCGGACCTCCTCGCTGATCGCGTGGCCGTCCATCACGGTGAGGTCCTGGTCCACCGTGATGGAGAGGTTCGTCTCCAGCGCGTGACCCACCCAGCGCAGCCGGACCTTCTCGACCTCCACGACCCCCGGCGTCTCGCGCGTGATCCGCTCCACCTCGTCGACCATCTCGGGCTGGACGGCGTCCATCAGCCGCCCGACCATCTGCGCCGTCGCCGTCCGCAGGAGCACGAGGATCACGGCCGAGATCAGGAGCCCGACGACCGGGTCCGCGAGCGGGAACCCCATCGCGACGCCGATCGCCCCGGCGACCACGGCCAGCGACGTCAGCCCGTCCGTCCGGGCGTGGTAGCCGTCGGCCACCAGCGCCGCGCTCCCGATCTGGCGCCCGATGCGGATCCGGTACAGCGCCACCCCCTCGTTGCCGAGGAAGCCGATGATCCCGGCGACGATGACGATCGGGATGTTCGTGATCGGCTGGGGGTCGATGAGCCGGGTGATGGACTCCCAGGCGGCGAAGATCGCGCTCCCCAGGATCATCACGAGCACGAACAGTCCCGCCAGGTCCTCGGCCCGTCGGAACCCGAACGTGTACTGCCGGGTCGCCGCCCGCCCGCCGATCGCGAACGCGATCCACAGCGGCACGGCGGTGAGCGCGTCCGAGAAGTTGTGCACGGTGTCGGCGAGCAGCGCGACCGACCCCGAGATCGCGACGATCCCCAGCTGCAGCACGGCCGTGATGCCGAGCCCGACGAGCGAGATCTGCACCGCGCGGATCCCGCGCCGATCCCCCGCAAGCGCGTCGTCCAGGGAGTCGGCCGGGTCGTGGCTGTGCCCCACGACCGCCGCCACGAGCGAGGCCACGCGCCCGGTCGGGTGCTCGTGCCCGTGCAGGGCGTGCCCCGCCCCGCCATCGACGCCGTGGCCGTGCCCTCCATCCACGTCGTGCTCGTGGGGCGAGTGGACATGATCTGCGTCCGGGCCGTGGTCGTGCGGGTGGTCCGGGCCGTGCGGGGCCGCGGTCTCGTGCTGGTGGGCGCGAGCAGGAACGGGGACGCCCGGTTGGTCGCTCACCCGTCCAGCGTACGCGGCCCACCGCGACATTGCCCGTTGACACCGGACCGGCGGGCCACCAGCATCCTCGCCGAGGGTCGCGCCCGCCCGGCGCGCGTCAGTGTGGGTGGTGCGCGATGCGCGGCAGGCAGATCCGTGGACTCGTCGGGGCGATGGCCGCGGTCATGGCGCTCATGACCGTGTTCGTCACGCCGGTTGCGGCGCTGGGGTCGATCATCACCGTCAACAGCCTGAGCGACGGCGCGCCCGCGAATGACGGCGCATGCACCCTCCGCGAGGCGATCATCGCCGCCAACACGAACACCGCGAGCGGCGCGGCGTCGGGCGAGTGCCAGGCCGGCACCAACGACCCCGGCAATCCCGACGCCATCGTCTTCAGCGTCGCCGGCACGATCACGCTCGGCTCCAACCTGCCCAACGTCGCGAGCAGCCTGTCGATCGACGGCGACTTCGCGATCACCATCGACGGGCAGGACACGTGGCTTCCGTTCTACATCGAGTCGGGAATCGTCGAGCTCCACGACCTCGTCATCGTCAACGGGTTCAGCACGTTCGGGGGCGCCATCGCCAATGGTGGCACGTACCTGCTGGTGGAGAGGACCTCGATTCGCTCCAGCCACGCCACGTACGGCGGCGGCATCTACAACAACGGCGGGTCCAGTGGCCTGACCCTCCAGGATTCCACCGTCTCCGGCAACGCGGCCCAGTACGGCGGCGGCATCTACAACGACGCGGCCGCTCTCACGATCGTCAACTCCACGATCGCGAACAACAGCGCGTCGACGTCCGGCGGCGGCATCTACGCCCTCGGCTCCCTGACGACCATCAACGCCACCATCGCGCGCAACAGCGCACCCGTCGGTGGCGGCATCCACCAGGCGGCCGGCGCGATGAGCCTCTACAACACGCTTGTCCTGGGGAACACGACGGCCAACGTGCTCGCCGCGGGCACCGTCAGCCAGACGAGGTCGCTCACCGCGGGCAGCGGCTCCGGGATCATCGACACCGCCCTGCGCAACAACGGCGGGCATACCCAGACGGTCCGGCTGCTCGCCACGGGGACGAGTGCGATCGACAAGGCCGACAGTACCTACTGCGGGTACGTCCCGGTCGACGAGCGCGGCGTGATCCGGTCCGACGGAGCCTGTGACATCGGCGCGGTCGAGCTCGACAAGGTTGCCCCGAAGATGACCAGCGGGCCGAAGGCGTCGCTGCGCGGCGCCAATGGCGTGTTCCTGTCGGGCACCTCGAGCCGGGCCCGGATCACGTTCAGCGGCACCGATAACGCGGGCGGCTCGGGCGTGGGGCGCTACACGCTCGCCCAGAGCGTCGATGGCGGCGCCTGGAAGACCCTCAGCTCCGCGATCAGCACGACGCACTACGACAAGCTCCTCGCGAGAGGGCACACGTACCGGTTCCGGGTCCGCGTCGCCGACCATGACGGCAACCGGAGCGCCTGGAAGTACGGCCCGACGTTCAGCGTCAAGCTGATCCAGCAGACGAGCACGTCCGTGGTCTACAGCTCGGGCTGGACGACCCAGAGCCTGACCGTCTTCTCCGGCGGCTCGGCCAAGCACGCCGGCACCCTCGGCCGCGCGGTCCGGTTCACGTTCTCCGGTCGCAGCGTGGCGTTCGTCACGTCCGCGTGGATCGGTGGCGGGGTCGTGGCCGTCTACGTGGACGGCGTGCGCCAGCCGAACGACGTGCTGCTGGGCGAGGACTCGCACAACGACTACCGGATGCAGGCGTTCGCGAAGACGTGGTCGTCGGTGGGGACGCACACGGTGCGCTTCGTGATCACCCTCGCCGGCCGCGTGGACGTGGACGCGTTCGCGGTCCTCAAGTAGCGGTCGCCCGCCGGCCGATCCCGTTCCCTAGACCTTGCGCTCTGCCTCGCCCGTCTCGTCGAACGCCTTGTGCATCATGCCCAGGGAGGGGTCCGGGCCCTTGAAGCCCACGAGGTACTCGAGCCGGATGGGCGCGAAGCACTCGTAGAACACCACGTCCTCGTCGCCCAGCTGGCGGAACGCGTGGATCCAGTTGGACGGGATGACGAGCAGCGAGCCCGGGCCTACCTCGCGCTCCTCGTCGGCGACCTTGGCCCACAGCCGGCCGGCCTCGATGAGCATGATCTGCTCGGCCTCGTGGCTGTGCTCCGGGATCACGACGCCGTCGCGGTAGACGATGCGGGTCATCATGACCTTCTCGCCCGAGACCGTCTGGCGATGGACGCCCTTGACGTACTCGACCGTCGGGAACTCGTCCCAGGTCGTGATCTGGCTCACGCGACTCCCTCCCTGGTGCCTTCGGTCGCCAGCTCGTCGAGCCCGCGGAGGATGTCCTCGGGGCGGATCGGCAGGTGGTCGATGCGCACGCCCGTCGCGTCGAAGATGGCGTTGGCGATGGCCGGGATCGGCGAGTTCGCGGTCATCTCGCCCACCCCCTTGGCGCCATATGGGCCGTTCGCGGACGCGATCTCGAGGACCACGCTCTCGATCTCGGGCACCTCGCCGGCGCCGGGCATGAGGTACTCCGCGAAGTCCTTGGGACTGTGCGAGCGGTCGGGGTAGTAGGGCTCCGTGGTCTCGTACAGCGCGTGGGACATGCCCATCCACGCCCCACCCCGGATCTGCCCCTGGACGAGGGCCGGGTTGACCTGCTGGCCCACCTCGTACGCGCTGCGGATCGAGACGACCCGGACGACGCCGGTCTCGGTGTCCACCTCGACCTCCGCGACCGTGCACGCGTAGGCCTGCGTGGAGTCCGGGTCCATCGCCCCCGTCTCGGGGTCCACGTCGCTCCTGGGCTTCATGAACACGCCCCGCCCGGCGATCGTGCGGCCGTACTGGAACTGGGCGCGTGACGCGAGGTCCGCGATCCCGAGCGTCTTCGATGGCGACCCCGCGACCGAGACGTTCCCGCTGCCGTCGAGCACGAGGTCCGCGACCGACACCTCGAGCTCCTCGGACGCGAGCTGGAGCACGGCCTCGCGGGCCTCGAGCGCGGCCATCTTCACGGCGTTGCCGACGCGGTGCGTGCCGCGACTCGCGAACGTGCCCATGCAGTGCGGACCCGTGTCCGTGTCCGCCGTGTCCACGACGATCTGGTCGTAGCCCACGCCGAGAGCCTCCGCGGCGATCTGTGCGACGACGGTCTTGAGCCCCTGCCCCAGGTCCGTCGACGAGAGGACGACGTTGAACGAGCCGCTCGTGGTGGCGTGGACGAGCGCTTGGGTGGGGTCGCCGCCCAGGTTCATGCCGGTCGGGTAGTTGACGGCGGCCATCCCCGTGCCGCGCAGCAGTGCCATCGTCAGCGCCCTCCGTCCTGCGGTGCCCGCGGGGCCGAGGTCATGGCCCGCAGCTCCGCCGGCAGCTCGTGGCCCACCAGCGCGGCGGCCGCCTGCATCGTCTCGATCAGCGTCGCGTCCGCGACGATCTTGCGGTGCGGCTTCGTGTCGCCGTTGCGGTGGGCGTTCCGGAACCGCAGCTCCCACGGGTCAATGCCCAGCTGGCGCGCGATCTTGTCCATCTGGACCTCGACCGCCCACGAGCCCATCGTGACCCCAAACCCGCGCATCGCGGAGGTGGGTGTGCGGTTGGTGTAGACGCAGTAGCCGTCGATCCAGACGTTGGGGATCCGGTACGGCCCAGCCGCGTTGGCGGCGAACTTCGTCACCGCGTAGGGCGTCTGGCGGCTGTACGCGCCGCAGTCCATGAGGCCCGTGACCTTGCGCGCGACGATCGTGCCGTCGGCCATCACGCCGTCCTTGATCCGGAGGACCTCCGGGCTCCGCGTCGAGCTGACCTGCATCTCCTCCTGCCGGTTGTACACGTAGCGCACCGGGCGCCCGGTCTTCATCGCGCCGAGCGTGGCGAGCGGCTCGACGATGACGTCCACCTTGCCGCCAAACCCGCCGCCCACCATCCCGCCGATGAACCGGAGCCTGTTTGCCTGGAGCTGGAGGATGATCGAGGTGTTGTCGAGGCTGAAGTAGATCGCCTGCGTGTTCGTGTAGACGGTGTACCGGCCGTTGGCCTCGGGGACGGCGATGCAGCCGGTGGTCTCGATCGGCGCGTGCTCGATCGGCCCGGTGCGGTACTCGCCCTCGAGGATGTGATCCGCCTGGGCGAACCCTGTTTCCACGTCGCCGAGGCGGACCCGCCGGCACTCGTGCCCCTCGTACATGAACGTGTTGTTGCCCCAATGAGTCACCACGGGTGCGTCGGCCCGGAGCGCCTCCTCGACGTCGAACACGGCCGGCAGCTCCTCCAGGTCGAGGCGCACGGCGGCCACCGCCTCGTAGGCCGCGGCTTCGGTCTCGGCGAGGATCGCGACGATCGGCTCGCCCTTGTACCGGACGCGGTCCACGGCCAGGACGAACTCCTCCTCGGGCTCGACGCCGATGAGGCCGAGGATCGTGTACACGTTGTGCGGGACGTCCTCGTGGGTGAGCGCCCGGACGAAGCCCGGGACGCGCTCGGCCGCGGACAGGTCCACGCCCTTGATTCGGGCATGGTGGAGCGGGCTGCGGACCATCTTGAGGTGGAGCATCCGCGGGAACGTGAGGTCTGCGGCGTACTGGGCGCGGCCGGTCACGAAGCCCACACCATCGGCGCGCTGGACCGACTGGCCGACGACGTGCATTGCGCCGTTCGTCTCCGCGGTCATCGTGCCGCCTCCGCTCGCGCTGTCGCGCCGGTTGTCGTGCGCGCCTTCGCGGCTGCCTCGATCGCGTCCACGATCGGCGTGTAGCCCGTGCAGCGGCAGACGTTGCCCGAGAGCGCCTCGACGATCTCGTCGCGGCTGGGCGCCGGGTTGTGCTCGAGGAGCGCGCAGGCCAGCAGCTCCATCCCCGGGGTGCAGTAGCCGCACTGGTAGCCGTTCGCCTCGAGGAAGGCACGCTGGACCGGCTGGAGGCCCTCGGCCGGGGTCACGCCCTCGAGCGTGGTCACGCGTCGCCCGGCGACGTCCTCGACGGGGAGCAGGCACGAGAGCATCGGCTCGCCGTCCACGAGGACCGTGCACGAGCCGCATCCGCCCTGCCGGCAGCCGTCCTTGACCGAGGTGTGGCCGAGCTGCGAGCGGAGCACGCCCTGGAGGGTGGCGAGCGGGCTCGCGAGCACCTCCACGTCGCGCCCCGAGAGCTCGAAGCGCACGATCGTGGTGCCCATCTACGCGTCCCTCCCTGCCTGCGCGGCCAGCCCCGTGAGCGCCCGCTCCACGATGACGCGGACCATCCGCCGTCGGTACCAATCGGTGGCGACGGCGTCCGTGAACGGATCCGTGTCGTCGGTCGCTGCGGCCGCCGCGGTCGCGATCGTCTCGGCAGTGAGCGGCTGGCCCGCGAGCGCGGCCTCGGCGGCTCGTGCGCGGACCGGGTGCGGCCCAACGGCGCCGAGCGCGATCCGCGCCTCGCGGACGGTTCCGCCCTCGACCGTCACGTGCGCTGCGACGGTCACGACGGCCGGCGTGTTGGCCGCCTTGCGCCCGAACTTGAGGAACGTGTCGCGGTGCTCGTCGCCCGCGCCGAGCCGGACCGTGATCCCGGTCACCAGCTCGTCCGCCCCGAGGGCCGTGCCCAGGAACCCGGTCCAGAACGCCTCGATCGGGATCGTGCGGCCGCCATGCACGCCCGTGAGCTCGACCTGCGCGTCGAGCGCAAGGAGCGCGGTCGCGACGTCGCCGCCCGGCGGGGGCGTGAACAGGTTGCCGCCCACCGTCGCCATGTTGCGAACCGCCCAGCTCGCGGTCCGGCGAGCGGCCGTGGCGAGGAGCGGGGAGTCCTCCTGGTCCGCGAGCGTGGTGAGGGTCGTCATGGCGCCGATGCGCAGGGTGTCATCGGTGTGCTCGATCCCGTCGAGGCCGGTTCGCCGGAGACCCATCACGAGGCGCGGCAGCGAGATGCCCTCGTTGATCAGGGGCATCGCGACCGTCCCGCCGGCGATGACCAGCAGGTCCGGCCCGTGCTCGCCGAGCAGCGCCAGCGCCTCGGGGACCGAGGCCGGCTGGAAGTAGGTCGAGACCGTCACTCGGGACCCTCCGTGGTCGTGGTCGTGGTCAGGCGCCCGTCGAGGGCGCGGAGGCCCTGCTCGACGAGCGATTCGGCGAGGCGTTCGGCGAACCGGCCGTCCAGCCGCGCGAGCGGACCGTGGATCGTGCCGGTCCCGCGCCACGTGATCGTCGTTCCCATGGCCGCCCGGACGGCCGCGTCGTCGCCAGTGTCACCGGCCGGCGCCGCATCCTCCGTGAGCGAGAAGGCTGCCCGGCCGGTGATCGAGCCCATCGGGCCATCGACGCGGCCGTCGAGCCCGGCGCGCTCCGGCGCCTCCACGTCGATGAGGCGGACACGGGTGCGATAGCTGCCGACCGCACCCGGGAGGCGGAGCGTGATCCGACCCTCGTACTCGTCGGGCGCGACCTCCTCGACCGACTCGCAACCCGGGATCACCTCGAGCAGGGCGCGCGGGTCGCGGATGGCGTCGAACACGGCGGCGCGGGGAGCGGCCGTGTGGTGCGTGCCATGGACGTTCACCGGACCGTCGCCCGCGGGACCTTCGTCGCACCGGTCGCGCCCGGGACTTGTGCCAGCGCGAGCGCGGCCTCGACATGGTCGAGGTGGGCCTCCATGGCGCGAGCGGCGGCATCTGCGTCGTGTGCGCAGAGCGCATCCACGATCGCGACGAGATCGCCGAGCGCCCGCTCGCGGGTTGCCCGGGTGGCGCCGGTGCGCTCGCGGCTCACCTTGGCCAGCGTGTTGATGATCCGCATGAACTGTGCGAGGAGGAAGTTGCCCGCCGCGGCGGCGACCGTGTCGTGGACCGCGATGTCGAGGGTCGCGAAGCGGTCCGCGTCCCCGAGCGCCGTGCGCAGCTGCCGGATGAGCGCGTCGAGCGTCTCGAGCTCGTCGGGGCTGATGCGAGCCGCCGCGAGGCGGACGTTGCCGACCTCGACGATCCGCCGCGTCTCGATGACCTGGGCCAGCGCCACGGCGTCCTTCGAGAACACGAAGTCGAGGTGCGAGACGAGCGCCTGCGGCTCGAGCGAGGTGATGTAGGTGCCCGCGCCCTGCCGGATGTCGACGACGTTCATGATCGCGAGGGCACGGAGCGCCTCGCGGAGGACGGGCCGGCTCACGTGCATGGCGGCGGCGAGGTCGCGCTCCGCGGGGAGCTTGTCGCCCGGATGGAGCTGCTCCTCGCGGATGAGGTCGAGGACGCGGGCCGCGATCTCCTCGGGCAGGGTGCTCCGGTTCACGACGGCGAACTGTGGCCACGGCGTGGGGCTGCGTTCGCCCGCCGCCGCCGCCACCCGTGCGTCGCCGACAACCACTGGCCAGGCCTCCTCCGCGGCCGGTCGGGCCGTCGACGCGATCCTAGGTCGGTCTGATAAAGTCGTCAACTGGTCAGACCAATTGAGTTGGCTTGCTGGAGACTCCGATGATCGAGCGGCACATCAGCTTCGACGTTCTCCCGGACCAGACCGAGGCGTTCGAGCGCTTCATCACGGAGCACTACCGGCCGCCCGTGCTCGAGATGCCCGGGCTCATCGAGTGCTCCCTCCTGCGCGAGGCGGACAGCGCGACCAGGTACCAGCTGGTCTTTCGCTGGGAGGCGCCCGAGGACGCGGTCGCGTGGCGCGTGAGCCACGTCCACCAGGGCCTGCAGCCGGCGCTCAACGCGCTCCATGACGGCATGGTCATCGTCGCGTACACCAAGGTCGCCTGAGCGACCGACGCAAGCACCGAGGAGGCACCGGCGGTGGCGGACGAGCGGTTCCTGGTCACGGGCGGGACGGGCTGCATCGGGTCGTGGGTGGTGCGGGCCCTCGTGCACGAGGGCGTCCCGGTCACGGTCTTCGCGTCGAGCGGGCGGGTCGATCGGCTTCGGCTCATCCTCTCCCCCGCCGAGCTCGCGGTGGTGTCGGTGGTCCAGGGCGACGTGACCGACGTCGACGCGCTCGAGCGGATCGCGCGCGGCGCGCGGGTCACCAGCGTCGTCCACCTTGCGGCTCTCCAGCTGCCGCTGTGCGCAGCCGACCCGATCAACGGCGCACGGGTCAATGTCCAGGGGACGGCCGCGATGTTCGAGCTCGTGCGACGCCTGGAGCTCGGGCGGCTCGTGTACGCGAGCAGCGCCGCGGTCTACGGCCCGGCGACCACGTACCCAGCCGAGGTCGTGGGTCCCGACGCGCCGTTGGCGCCGACGTCCCACTACGGCGTGTTCAAGATGGCCAACGAGGGCGCGGCGCGCGTGTACGCGGATGCGTGGGGCATCGCGAGCATCGGGCTGCGGCCGCACTCCGCGTACGGGCCTGGGCGCGACCAGGGCGTGACGTCGAAGCCGACGCTCGCGATGATCGCGGCCGCCGGCGGCCGCCCGTTCCACGTGGACTTCGACGGCAGCTACCAGTTCCAGTTCGTCGAGGACGTCGCGGCGGCGTTCGTCGCGGCGGCGAGATCGGACCGTCCGGGCGCGCAGGTGTTCAGCATCGGCGGGCCGCGGATCGCGGTGGGCGAGATGGTGCGGCTCATCGAGGACATCGAGCCGTCCGCGCGAGGCCGGATCACGCACGGCGACCGGATCCTTCCGTTCCCCGCCGCGTTCGATGGCGCGCCCCTCGAGGCGGCGCTGGGCCGGCAGCCGCTGACGCCGGTCGCCGAGGGCGTGCGCCGGACCATCGAGACCTATCGGGCCGCGCTCGGCGACGGCCGGCTGGGGACGGAGTACCTCGACCGCGTCCTCGGTTAGGCGCGAACCCGTCGAGGCTGGTCCGCGAGTCCCCGGCGCTCCTCAGGAGGTCGGCCCGTCGACCACCTGCGTCAGGCGGGCTTGAGATCAGGGTTCGGCAGCACGATGTCCCGCACCACGCCGATGAGCGAGTGATAGCCCTCGATGAAGGACCGGAGCGTCCTCGCCGTCGGCCCGAAGGCCTCGAACTCCGCCGGCGTGAGGCCGTCGGGCTCATAGGCCCGCCGGAAGTCCGGGACGCGGGCGAGCAGATCGTCGACCAAGGCCGTGGCAACCGGCACGTCGATCCGCGCGACGGGCTCGATCCCGCTCTCGTTGAACCGCGCCTGCCAGGCGTGCGGGATCGTGAGCACGACGTCCCCGCCCACGAGCTCCGTCCAGTGGAGCCGGTGGCGGTACGCCGCCGCCAGGAGCCGAGTCCGGTACCCGCGCTCCTGGTACAAGCCGTACGCGCGCTTGAACACCGCGAGCCCGGCCCAGTTGGCGGCGCCCGGGTCGAGCGCGATGTCGTCCCGCTCCACGAGCACCTTCACCCAGTCGTCGAGCCGTCCGACCATCAGCGAGCACACCGGGCTGAACCGGCTTGCGTCACCGCCCGCGGCCTCGAAGCGCCGGATCCCCCGGTCCACGGCCTCCCCCACCGCAAGCGCCTGGCTCACCGTGAACGCGACCGTCGCGTTGATGACCACCCCCTGCGCAGTCGCCTCCTCGAGCGCGATGAGCCCCGCCGCGGTCGTCGGGAACTTGACCTGGATGTTCGGCGCGAGTGAGCTGAAGTGGATCGACTGTGCGGTCATCCGCTCGGGGTCGCGGTAGTTCGCCGGGTTCGTCTGCAGCGAGAGGCGGCCCTTCCGGCCGTCGTGTGCGTCGAATACGGGCGCGATGATCGCCGCGCCGCGGACGCCCATCTCCTCGATGATCGCCCACGTGAGCTCGACCTCGGACCACGTCGGGTGCGCGTCGGCGAGCTCCCGGACCCGCGGCACCCAGTGGTCGCGCTCCTTCCTCATCACCTCGCCGACGATGACCGGGTTCGACGTCGCGCCCGTGGCGCCGCGCTCCACCGCGTACTCGAGCTCGGCGACGGCGCACGAGTCGTTCCAGTAGTCGGTCGGCGTGGTCTCGACCATCCGCAGCAGCGGGCTGTCCACGGCGGTCATGGGCATCGCGGGTTCTCCTCGAGTAGGCCGGTCACCTGCCAAACAATCGATTACCGATGATATCGCGCGGTGCGGGGACGCCGCCCCTGCCGGTCGGCCTTTCAGCGGCCCGACCGGCGGGACGGGGGAACAAGCTGGCGGTCCGATCAGCTGCGCTTCTGCGCCCGGCCGTCCACCGTTCGGGAGCGGAGGCTCAGGCTCGACGCGTAGTGCACCTGCTTGCGCCGCATCTCCGGCATCGCCGCCGCGTACTGGGGGCGCTCCGCCCGGAGCTCCTCGGCGAGCCGCCGCAGCTCCTGGTCGTTGCCGGCGTACGCGGCGATGCGCTTGCGCACCCCGTCGATCGCTCGCTCGGCCTCGTCGTACCGGCCTTCCCGGTTGAGCCGGACGGCCGCCTGCTTGGCCCGCTCCGCGAACAGCCGGGCGACGACCCGATCCACGTCCCGGTCCCGCGGCTGTGCATCGTTCTCGGCGTGGTCGCCGTATCGCCACCCGATGATCACCGGCTCGAGCGCGGGCTTCGCCGCCGCGAACGCGCCATCCCGGTCCGTGATCCGGACGTCCACGCCCACCTCCCGGCCGATCTCGCCATAGTCGAAGGTGACCCGCAGTACGATCGAGACCGCCTGGCCCGAGACCATGTCGCCGAGCGACACCCGGACGGTCCCGCCACGCTGGTCCACCCGGAACGGCGTCAGCGGCTCCACGCGGACGGACTCCGGCAGACGCAGCTCGAGGACAACCTCGCGCGCCACCACCTCCAGCGTGTCCCCGACCTCGCTCGTGATGTGGTCGCGCATCTGCGCCACGTCTCCGATGAAGTAGAAGTGCCCGCCGCCGGCATCGGCCATTCCCTGGAGCAGGGCCTCGTCGAAGTCCGTGCCGACGCCGAAGGTGCTGGTCGCGATGCCGCGGTCGCGCAGCTCGGCGGCCAGCCGCTGGAGCTCGTCGTGGTCGGTGACGCCAACGTTGGCCAGGCCGTCCGTCAGCAGCAGGACCCGGTTCACCCCGTTGACCTCGAGGCCCTCGGCGACCTGCTCGCAGCCGGTCAGCCAGCCCCCGTGCAGGTTCGTGGAGTTGCGCGCTTCGACCTTCCGGAGGCGGTCCGCTGCGCGTGCCCGCTCGGCCGGCGTTGCGGTGACGCTGCCGATGGCGACGTCGATCTCGTCGTCGTAGGTGACGACGCTGAAGCGGTCCTCCGCCTCGAGCCGTTGCACTGCCTCGACCACCGCCTGCTTCGCGAGGCCGAGCTTGTTCTGGCCGCCCATGGACCCGGAGCGGTCCAGGACGAAGCCGAGGTTGACCGGGGGCCGTCGCCGGTTCGGGTCCGGGGCGACGGCAGGCGCGACGACGTCGACGAGCAGATACCGCTCACTGCGGCCGTTGGCACGGATGAGGTGGCGGTCCCGGCGGACCGTCAGCGCGGGATCGACCAGGCGGTCGCTATTCGGGGTCGGGGTCATGATGGCCTCCTGTGGCGGGATCGAGGCCGGATGGGGCGGTCTCTGTCTGGGTGTGGGGAACGGGATGGGGCTCAGGGCTCCTCGGCGAGCAGCTCCCTCGCGATGCGGATGAGCTGGTCCACCCGCTTGTTGAGCTGGCGGTCCAGGGGGCGCCGAACGTGCAGCTCCACGTCGGGCGCCAGGAGATGGCGATCCCACGTGGAGCGATCGCCGACTGCAGAGCGAGGCAACGGCCCGGGACTCACCGGCGCGGCGACTGACGGTATCGGCGTCGCCACCGCGGGAGTGGAGACCGACGGCGGCGGGAGGGCCGGCGTCGGGAACCCGTCGGGGATCATCGGCTCGAAGATTGCACCGGATCGGGGGTATGACGCGCGCGACTCCGCGACGCGTGGCTGCACGCCCGATTGGACCATCAGTCCACGGACGAAGGCGAGCGTGGCCGCGGGTGCCGGCTGAACGGGCGGCTCGGTGTTGGCATCCAGGAGCTCCCGCACGTCGTCATCCCCCATTCGCTCGATGCGGCCCCGGATCTCTGCCAACGGAAGGTGCTCGCGCTGGAGCCGCTTGATGAGTCGCAGGCGGGCGAGATGCCCTTCTCCGTACTTCGTTGCGGGGCCCGCGGCCTCAGGTGACGGCAACAGGCCCTGTGCGACGTAGTAACGGATCGTCCGCGGTGTCACGCCGGCGAGCCGTGCGAGGTCGCTCAGGCTGAAGGGGTCATCAGGCATACGCAGATCATGACAGTTCAACGTCACGCTGTCAAGACCTTTGGAGCGGCGAGCGTGGCAGCAGGTGCGTCCGAGCGCCCTCGATGCGGACCCACAGCAGGGCGTCGCCCGGCCATGGGCGGCCGCTCCCGGTGAGGGCGTCGATCGCGTCCTCGTAGCCCGCCGGGTATGCGGACGCGAAGGTCGCGGGCACCGCCTGCACGAGCGCCCGCATCGCCTGGGTGTCGCGGAGGACGAGCAGCCGCATCGTCCGGGACGGCATCGGCGACGAGCTCCACGGCCACCCGATCGCGGATGGCAGCGCGTCCACCTTCTGGCGTGCCCAACGGACCTGCGCGTCCACGGCGCTCAACGCGCTGTGGCCCTCGCCCGCGACGAGGTTGTCCGTCTCGCGATCGACGAGGACGATGTCGATCACGCCACGCACGGGCCGGTAGACGGGTACCTCGAGCTGCGCCTGCCATCGCGGGTGCGCCTCGCGGAGCAGGGCTTCGAGCATCCGCACCTGGTGCCGGTCTCGGACACGTGGACCGCTCGACGGGAAGCACTTGATCGATGCGTCGTGGCCGCATGCTGCCGCGACGGCGACGAGCGTTCGGACGCTGACATCGCGGTCGCCCGCCTCGACGCGTGAGAGGTGACCGGGATCGATGCCGATCGCCGCGCCCAGCTCTCGCATCGATAGCCCGGCTTCCAGCCGGATGCGACCGATCTCCTCGCCCACCGCGCGGCGCACGCTCCGCTGGCGATCACGGATCGATCGCTCCAGCACGGTCTCGCCCATGTCGGGCCTCCGATCTGGCAGCCTGGCGGGGCCTCGAAGTCAACCAGATCGCGCTTGTCGGGGACTCATCCAGGAATTCGCTGCCACTGAAGCAGCGGAACGCCGACGCGGGGCGAGGCTCGGCGGTTTCGTGGCGCTTCGGTCAGCAGATGCCGTCTTCGGGCGGACGACAGCGCGACTCCGTTGACTGCGGAGCGGAACGAAAGGTCGATCGACAGTCAATGCCTGGCGTGCGCCTCACAGTCAACCAAGTCGTGCCTGTCGGCGACCTGCGCGATCCCGATGCGCGAGAGACAGCGAAACCCCGCGCCGGGCGCTCAGGTCGCAGTTTCGCTGCGTCCCAGTCAGCAGGACCACGGTCGCCGATGGGGTCAGCGCGATTCGGTTGACTGTGGCGCGGACCCGGAGGCGCGGCGCGGACGCGGAGGCGGACCCGGAGGCCCGGAGGCGCGGACCCGGAAGCGCGGAAGCGCGGCCGCCGCGGAGGCGCGGACACGGACCCGCCGACGTCCGGCCGGGAGACCGATCACCCGGGTCCTACGCGTCGATGGTCCCATTGCGGGGCTATGCCGCGGGTGGTGCGTTCTGGCACCCTCGGGGCATGCGTTCCACCCTGCGCCGCCCGTCGTCCCGCTCAGCCCGGTTCCTGTCCGCCGTCGCCCTGGCCGCCGCCGTCGCGGCGCCGCTCGCCGCACCGGCAGGCGTCGCGGCCGCCGAGCCCGACTTCCCGTCGACCATGAGCGGGTACCACAACTTTCCCGAGATGGTCGCCGAGATCCAGGCCGCGGCAACGGCGTACCCGGACATCGTCCAGGTGTTCTCGATCGGCAGGAGCTATGGCGGCCGGGACATCTGGGCCGCGAAGATCAGCGACAACGTCGCGACGGACGAGCGGGAGCCCGAGGTCCTGATCGACGCGCTCCACCACGCCCGCGAGCACCTCTCCACGGAGCAGGCCCTCGCGATCCTCCGCTGGCTGACCACGGGCTACGGCTCCGACGCGACCGTCACCCAGCTCGTCAACACCCGCGAGACCTTCATCATCTTCGCCCTCAACCCGGACGGCATGAGCTATGACCTCACCGGCGACCCGTTCCGTGCCTGGCGCAAGAACCGCCAGCCGAATGCGGGAACCACCGCCATCGGCACCGACATCAATCGCAACTACGGCTACCGCTGGGGCTGCTGCGGCGGGTCGTCGGGCAGCCCGTCCGCGAGCACGTACCGCGGCGCCGCGCCGTTCTCGGCACCCGAGACGCAGGTCTTCCGGGACTTCGTGCGGAGCCGCGTCATCGACGGCGTCCAGCAGATCCGCACCCACATCACGCTGCACACCAACGGCGAGCTGATCCTGTGGCCGTACGGCTACACGAGGACCAACGTGCCGGCGGACATGACCAGCCTCGACCACGACACCTTCGTGGCCCTCGGACGGGCCCAGGCGTCCAGGAACGGCTACACGGCGGAGCAGTCGTCCGACCTGTACATCACCGATGGCGACCAGATCGACTGGATGTACGCGACCTACCGGATCTTCAGCTTCACGTACGAGCTCTACCCGTCCGAACAGTCGACGGTCTGGAAGGACCACTACCCGGACGACTCGAAGATCGCCGCCCAGACGACCCGCAACCGGGGCGCCATCCTCCACCTCATCAATCGGGCCGGGTGCCCGTATGCCGCGCTGGGGGCGGACGCGCAGCGCGCGGACTGCGGGCCGCTGTTCGACGACCTCGAGATCAACCGGGGCTGGGTGCGCAACGCGGCCGGAACCGACACGGCGACGGGCGGCCTGTGGGCGGTCGGGAACCCGGAGGCCACGTCGTCGAACGGGCCCAAGCAGCTGGGCACCGCCGCGTCCGGCGCCCGCGAGCTCGTCACGGGTGCCCGGGCAGGCTCCAGTGCCGGCGCGAACGATGTCGACGGTGGCACGACGACGATCCGCAGCCGGCCGATCACGCTGCCGTCGAGCGCCGCGGCCTACGGTCCGTTGACGTTCCGCTACTACCTCGCCCACGGTGCGACCTCGTCGGCCGACGATGCGCTGCGCGTGATCGTCGAGGCCGAGGACGGGACGGCCACGGTCGTGTTCCAGGAGCTCGGCGCCGCGAATGACGACGACGCGGCGTGGGCATCGGCCAGTCGGTCGCTGGGCGCCTGGGCGGGCCAGCGGATCCATCTCGTGATCGAGGCGACCGACGACGGCGCCGCCAGCCTCGTGGAGGCCGCGGTCGACGACATCCGGATCCGCCGGCCCTGAGCGGGCCGACACGACGGCGGGTCAGCTCCCGGTCAGCCGCAGGAACTCCGCCGAGCCGGTCGCGGCGAGCGCGCCGCCCACGATGACGAGGAGCATCCCCACCCCGGCGACGAGGGCGAACCCGGTGAGGCGACCCTTGCCGGTCGCCATCACCTCGGAGTCGCGATGCGGCGCGCCGGTGAGCCGGCCCCACGCGAGGACGGTCCATATCGCACCGAGCGGGGCGACGACCATGGACGCGAGCGCGAGCGCGATCCCGGCGATGACCCGGTTGTCCACGAACAGGCTGAACATCGCCCCGCCCCACGACGGGATGATGCTCGCGAGCCCGATGACGAGGGCAGTCAGGAACAGCGCCAGCGCGTTGCCACGAGTGAGCCGCCAGGTGCGGCCGATGACGCCGACCAGCGGGGTCCGCTCGAGGACGAGCACGGGCAGGATCACCGCCAGCCGGGCGCTCGCGTAGACCGCGACGGGGAACAGGGCGAGCATCGCGAGCGCGAGCAGGGCGATGCCGAGGGGTCCGGTCACCAGGACAACCAGCGCCGCCGCGACGACCACGAGCCCGACGCCGAGCACGAGCAGGATCGCGACCAGGAACAGCCCGATCGCGCGCGGCAGGGCGCCTGCCGCACGGCCGACCGCGTCGGCCAGCCCGAGCGCCGTGCCCCGCCAGTAGCCGTCCGTCGCGGCGATCATCGCGAGACTGGCGACCATCCCGAGGAAGGCGATCAGCAGCTGCGCGATGAGTGCCGGGACCTGGTCCAGCCCCGACTGCGACCGGGGATCGCGGACCATCGCCTGGATGGATGGCGACAACGCCGCCGAGGCGAAGCCGCTGAGGCCCGCCGGGATGGCGAGCGCGAGGTACAGCGACCACTCGCGCCCGAAGGTGTCGAAGGTCCGGCCGACGAGCTCGCCGACGTCGATCCGAGGCGGCGCCGCTGCGGCCGGAGCCGCTGGCCGGGCCACGGCGTACGGCAGCGACGGGGGCGGCGGCGGCAGGACCGGTCCGCCGGCGGCGACAGGCGGAGGCGGCGGCCCCGGCGCATCGACGGGTGCGGGCCGGGCGTCGTCCGGCAGCTCGACCCGTCGCGTCTCGTCTTCGTCCATGCCCGGCCATCCTCCTCCAGCCAGTATGCCCGCCGACGGCGATCCGCCGGCCGCGGCCGGCTCCAGCGTTGCGGGACATCCCGCAGGCGGGCTCCGGTGGGTCCCGTCGGCTCGCCCTTCGTGTGCCGTGCACGGCGGAGTAGGCTGCAACGCATGGTGGGACAGCCGGTCCGCGTCGTCCTCGTCGACGATCATCCAGCGATCCTCGAAGCGGTGAGCGCCGCCGTCCGTGGCGCGCCCGACCTCGTGCTCGTGGGAACCGCTCGATCGCTGGACGCGGCCCGCTCGCTCATCGACGGCGCCGGGGCCGTGGCGTGCGATGTCGTCGTGTCCGACGTCCAGCTGGCTGGGGAGGCCGAGGGACTCCGGCTCCTCGAGACGGCCGGGTCCGATGGTCCGGCGGTGCTGCTGCTGTCGTCGTTCGACCAGCCGCCGCTCATCCGCACCGCGTTCGAGCGCGGCGCCGCCGGCTACCTGCTCAAGACGAGCGAGGTCGCGGAGATCCTCGACGCGATCCGGACCGTCGCCGGCGGCGGCACCGCGTTCTCGGCCTCGATGCTGCGGGCGATCCGGTCGGCGCCGCGCCGGCCGTCCGACCGCGAGATCGAGGTGCTCACGCTCGTGTGCGGCGGTGCCTCCAACGACGAGGTGGGGGTGCGCCTGGGCGTGACCGAGAAGACCGTCGAGAGCCATCTCCGGCGGCTGTTCGACCGGTACGGCGTGCTGTCCCGGACCGAGCTCGCGGTGCTCGCCCTGCGCGAGGGATGGGTGACGGAGAAGGCCAGGGCATGAGCGGCGCCGGCGTCACGGGCAGCGTGGCCAGACCGACGGGCTCGACCCGCGTCCGCGTCAGCGGGGCGTTCAAGCTCGCGACGCTCACGACCGCCGTCCTCGTGGCGAGCTCGCTTGCGCTCCGCGTCGTCAACCCGTTCGTCGTCCCGGCGCCCGATGCCTCCGACTGGGTCCCGCACCTGTGGGCCCTCGCCGCGCTCACCGTCGTCGCACTCACCCATACTTGGGCGCCGACGCTCGCCTGGTGCGCGCTGATCATCGGGTCGACCGCGTCTGCGCTCGCCGCCGAGGGGATCGTGCGCGAGTACCGGGCGCTCACCGGCGGGGACGCGGAGCTGGTCCTGTCCGGGCTGCTCGCAGCCGCGCTCGCCGCGCCGCCAATCGTGGCCGCCGCCTACGCCACGTCGGACGGGCACCGCCCGCGGTCCGTCGCCGCGGGCGCGTGGGGTGCGGCGTCGCTCGTGAGCGCCGTGCTCATCGTCGGGCTCGTGCGGCGCGCGCTCGAGGGGGAGCGCGGCGGCATCCCGGCCTGGGCGTGGCTCGCGGTGATCGGCGGACTCACGACGATCGGGCTGGTGCGGGACCTCCGTCCGGCGTTCACGCGGACGCGCGCCCGGCTGCGCAGCGGCGAGGCCACGGGGACGCGGCCCGTTGCGGCCTTCTCCGCCCTCCGCGTGTTCGTGGACGAGCTCGTTCCTGGACGCGAGGCCGGCCGCGCGGAGGCCGTCGAGTCCGAGCGCGGCCGGCTGGCTGCGGACCTCCACGCCGAAGTGCTGCCGTCGCTCCGTCGCGCCCTCGCGGAGGCCGAGGGCGGCGGCACCGTCGAGCGCCTTGCGGCAGACCTGCGGTCGGCGGTCGACGACGTGGAGGCGCTGCTCCTCGCTCGGCGCTCGATCGTGCTCGAGGAGATGGGGCTGCTCGCAGGACTCGAGTGGCTTGCCGAGCGGACCGAGGACCGCTCGGACGTCCGGGTCGAGATTCTCGTCGAGGGCGGACCCTCTTTCCCCTCCCCCGGCGCCGCGAAGCCGGCTCGGCCGCCGCGCGAGGTGGAGCGAGCCGCGTTCCGGGTCGCCCAGCTCGCGCTCGACAACGTCGTCCGGCACGCGCCGGGCGCATCCGTGGCCGTCGTCCTGGCGGCCGACGCCGGGCACGTGCGGCTGCGGGTCGAGGACGACGGCAGCGGGCCGCCCATCGACGAGGCGGTGGCCGCTCGCGGCGGTCGGCGCGGGCTCGCAGACATGCGCGCCGAGGCGCGCGCCTGCGGCGCGGCGCTCGACGTCGGTCGGGGACCCGGGGATGCCGGCACGGCCATCGGGTTCCTCTGGCCCGAGTAGGGCAGTCGGTCGCCGTCGAGGGTGATCCCCCGGCGCGCGGCGTCACTCCCGCAACGGCGGCTGCGGGACCCCGCCGATGGGCGCACCGCGCGCCAGGGACCACGGTTGGATGGTCCGCGAGCACTCGCGGACCCGTCCCGGCGGATCCGGGCGCTCCGGGGTATCGCCCATGTCACAGCGCATCGCACGCCTCGTCGCCACGCGAGACGAGGATGGCCAGGGTCTGGCAGAATACGCGCTGATCCTCGCCCTGATCGCGATCGTGTCGATCGTCGCCCTCATCTTCCTCGGGGGCCAGATCGCCAAGATCATCAGCTCGATCGGCACCAGCGTGTAACCGGCCACGGCGGGGATGGTCCGGCGCTGAGGCCTACGGAAGGGCCCGGACCATCGCCCGTCCACCGGCGCGACTCGCCTCGGACCGGCCGCCGGAGACCGTGCCGCCGCGTGTTTGCGCGCCACGACGGGCCAAACGGCTGTCGATCGAGCGGCGCGAAGACGATGAAGGGCGGCAAACCCGGGGGACGTGTACGAGATCTAGGTCCGTCAGTTCAGGCAACAGATTCTGCCACACGGAATGCCCGAGACGACGGTGTGGGGCTACGGCGCGGTCACGTCGGCCACCCGGAGTGCCCTGCTCATCCATCACGCACCGTCGCTGACGATCGAGGCCCAGTGGCGGCGTCCGGTCCAGGTCAAGTGGATCAACGACCTCGTCGGTCCCTACGGCGGGTACCTCCCTCACCTGTTGCCGGTCGACCTCACCCTCCAATGGGCGAACCCGCCGTGCGGGATCGAGGGCCGTGACCAGCGCCCCACCTTCGAGACGACGCCGGGCCCGTATACCGGGCCGGTGCCGATCGTCACCCACGTCCACGGCGCGGTCGGCGTCGCCGACGACAGCGACGGGTACTCCGAGGCCTGGTTCCTGCCCGATGCCGGCGACATCCCGGCCGACTTCGCAACCGAGGGGACCTGGTACGACTTCTTCCGGACGAAGGCCGCGGCCAAGTACGGCGAGGAGTGGGGCCCGGGTTCGCGGTGTTCCAGTACCCCAAGCTCAACCGTGCGTCCACGGTCTGGTACCACGACCACGCCCTGGGCATGACGCGCCTCGTGGATGCGGGCCCGGCCGGGTTCCACATCGTGCGCGGCGGTCCGGCCGGCGACAACGCCGTGCTGGACACGCGCTTCCGCAAGCCGACGCCTGCGATCCTGCCCCGCCCGGCGCCGATGGAGGGGGACCGGTTCCCGTCCAACAAGACCTATCACGAGATCCCGATCGCCATCCAGGACCGCTCGTTCAACCTGGACGGGTCCCCGTTCTACCCTGACACGAGGGCGTTGTTCGACGAGTTCGCGGGCCCGTACATCCCGGAGAGCAACGTCTCGCCGATCTGGAACCCCGAGTTCTTCGGCAACATGATCATGGTCAACGGCACCACCTGGTCCTTCCAGCGGGTCCACCAGCGCCGCTATCGGTTCCGCTTCCTCAACGGCTGCCAGTCGCGCTTCCTCATCCTCGACTTCAGCCGGATCCCGGGCGTCGAGGCGCGGCAGATCGGCAACGAGGGTGGCTTCCTCGCGACGCCGGTGAACCTCACTGCCGACCATGACAACCGGCTGCTGATGGGCCTCGCCGAGCGCGCCGACGTGATCGTGGCCTTCACGAACGTGCCGGTCGGCAACCATGTCATCGGCAACCTCGGCCCCGACGAGCCGTTCGGCGGCGGTCTCCCCGACGAGGACTTCGACGCGGCGGACCCGGCGACCATCGGCCAGATCCTCGAGTTCCGCCGTTGCGGCGGCTGCGGCTGACCCGACGACGCCTCCGCAGTTCCTGGAGCTCCCGCCGATGGCTCCAATGCCGGCGGAAACCGCCACGCGGAAGCTGGCGCTGATCGAGATGATGTCCGAGGTCTACGACGGGCCGTCCGAGGCCATGCTGGGGCAGGTCGATGCGTTCGGCGTGCGGATGGAGCAGATGTGGTCCGCGGCAGTGACCGAGAACCCCAGCCTCGGCGACACCGAGACCTGGGAGTTCTACAACTTCACGGCCGACGCCCACCCCATGCACGTGCACGAGGTGACGTTCGAGGTCGTCAAGCGGCAGTCGCTGGCGACGAACGACGACGGCGAGACCGAGCCTCCTGCCACGCTCGTGGCCGACCCTCGGCCGCCCGAGCCGTGGGAGAGCGGGTACAAGGACACGGTCATCGCCTATCCGGGTGAGGTGACGCGCATCCGGGCCAGGTTCGATGTGCCGGGCCAGTTCGTCTGGCACTGCCACATCGTCGCGCACGAGGACAACGAGATGATGCGGCCCTACCGCATCGGTCCGGTCCAGCCCGGGCAGCCCGGCTCCTGATGCCGGCCCTACGGCAAGGCCCGGATCATGCCCCCGTCCACCGGCACGATTGCACCCGTCACGAACGAGGCCGCCGGCGAAAGCAGGAACGCCCCGACGCGGCCGATCTCCGCGGGATCCCCGTACCGCCCAAGCGGGATGCCCGCCTTCGTCCGCGCCTCGACCTCCGCCACCGTGATCCCGTCGGCCTCGGCGCGCTTGCCGTCCAGCCACGCGATCCGGTCGGTGGCGATCCGGCCCGGCGCGAGTCCGTTGATCCGGATCGGCGCGAGTTCGCTCTGGAGCGTCTTGATCAGGCCCGCGAGGCCGGGGCGGAGGACGTTCGAGGTCGTGAGGCCCGTGATGGGCTCGCGGACCGAGGACGAGAGCACGACGAGGATCGAGGGGTCCTGCCCTGCCCGGAGGTGCGGCAGCGACGCGCGGATGAGGCGCAGCACCGCCTGGAGGGTGCCGTCGATGGCCGTCTGCCAGGCCGACTCGTCGAGGGCGTCGAAGGTCCCGCCCGGCGGGCCGCCCGTGTTGACGACGAGGAGGTCGAGCCCGCCCAGCTCGGCCACCGCCTGCCGGACCGCGCTCGCCGGCCCATCGGGCGTCGCGAGATCGGCGATCACCGCCACGCCGGCGAGGCGCTCCGCGGCGCCACGGACCCGGTCGCCGGTACGCCCGATGAGGGCGACACGTGCGCCTTCCGCCGCCAGCACGGTGGCGATCCCGCCGCCGATCCCCGATCCCCCGCCGCCGACGAGCGCCCGCTTGCCCAGCAGTCCCAGATCCATCGAACCCTCCGTGGTGTGGCCGACAGGGTACCGGCCCGCCGCGCCGGGGTGAGCGGCGAGACACCGCTCGCGCGCGCGAAGCCCGCGCGGGAATGCCCGCAACGTTGTCGCAACCGGACCGGACTCAACCGAATCCGCGCTGCATCGCCCGCGGCGCGTGACCGCAGTCGCCGGTGACCGCAACCTCCGGCAATCAACGTCCGGGTGTCCCCGCCCGGCGATGGAGGATTGGGAGGCTCATCGAGCGATGCGAGCTGCTGGAAGACTGATCTCTGGCGGCCTTGGTGCCGCCGCCCTGCTGGGTGCCCTGCCCGGCATCGCCGCCGCGGCCGACGGGGCCGCCATCGACACCGGCGACACCGCCTGGTTGCTCATCGCGACCGCCCTGGTGATGGTGATGCTGCCGGGGCTCGCCCTGTTCTACGGCGGCCTCGTCCGCCGCAAGAACGTGCTCTCGACGATCATGCACAGCTTCTTCGGCCTGGCCCTCGTCAGCGTCGTGTGGGTGCTCATCGGCTTCTCGCTGGCGTTCGGACCGGACGTCAACGGCTGGGGCCTGATCGGGGGCCTCGACTTCGTCGGGTTCATGAACGTCGGGCTCGATCCGTCGCCGACCTACGGCACGACGATCCCGTTCGTCCTGTTCGCCGCATTCCAGCTGATGTTCGCCGCCATCACCCCGGCGCTGATCACGGGCGCCTTCGCCGAGCGCAAGCGCTTCGCCGCATTCGTCCTGTTCACCGTCCTGTGGTCCGTCCTCGTCTACTCCCCGATCGCCCACTGGGTCTGGTCGGTCGACGGCTGGCTGTTCAAGCTGGGCGCCCTCGACTTCGCCGGCGGCACGGTCGTCCACGCCTCGTCCGGCATCTCGGCGCTCATCGTCGCCCTGCTCATCGGCAAGCGCGCCGTGAACGGTGAGGGCCTGGAGCCCCACGACATCCCGATGACCGTGCTCGGCGCGGGCCTCCTGTGGTTCGGCTGGTTCGGCTTCAACGCCGGCTCGTCGCTGGCCGCGAACGGCCTCGCCGCGAACGCACTGCTCGTGACCAACACGGCAGCCGCTGCGGCCACGATCACCTGGGTCCTCGCGAGCTACATCCACAAGCGCAAGGTCTCGGTCGTCGGCGCCGCCTGCGGCGCGGTCGCGGGCCTCGTCGCCATCACGCCGGCCTCGGGCTTCGTCACCGCGGGCGGGGCGCTGTTCCTCGGCCTCGCGGTCGGCTTCATCTGCTACAGCGCCACGCTCCTCCGCGAGCGGCTCCGCATCGACGACGCGCTCGACGTCTTCGCGGTGCACGGCGTGGGCGGCGCGTTCGGTGCCGTCGCCACCGGCATCTTCGCCACCACGGCGATCAACGCCTACCCCGGCCTGATCGACGGCAACGCCGGCCAGGTCGTGACGCAGATCGTCGCGGTCCTGGCGGTCATCGCCTACGCGGTCGTCGCGACCTTCATCATCGTCAAGATCGTCGACGCCATCCTGGGGCTCCGGGTCAAGGCCGCCGACGAGGAGATGGGGCTCGACAAGTCCGTCCACGGCGAGGTCGCCTACCAGGTCTGACCCTCGGCCACACCCGCCGGTCCCCGACCGGCGACCGGGAGCTGCGGGACCCCGGGCCCTGCCGATGGCGGTGGGCCCGGGGTCTGCTCGTGACGTCGATACCGAATCGCAACCCCCGCGCGCCCGGTTGGACGATCGTCCCCGACGGCGAGTGGGAGCACGCTTCCGGTTCGGCGGCGCACGTGCCCTGAAGCCCAACACGGATCCGGTCCCGGTCCGTCCCTCCATCCGGCCTCGCGCCGGCCGCACCTCCGGCTTCCCGGCCGGCACAGGGAGGACACCGAATTGACATACCCCGCCTATGACACCACCGGCATCGCCGGCGCCGACGTTCGCAGCGGCGTCGTGACCTGCGAGTCCTGCGGCTGCCGGCTGCAGCGCTCGACTGCCGACACCTACCGCCACTTCTCGCCGATGGCCGGTCGCGACGCCCGCGGCGACAAGATCGCCTGCGCGGACGCCGACCACGACCGCCAGGGCCGCGCGCTCGTCGCCGCCTGAGGCTCGCTCCACCGCGCCGCCCGCGCGGCAACCACACCGTCACGGCCCCGGGTCACGCACCCGGGGCCGTTTCGATTCCACGTGTGCCGCGGGGGTCCGACGCGGGCTCCTCGCCTGTCTCCGGTGCGCCGTCCTGTCTCCGGTGCGCCGTCCTGTCTCCCATGCACCCGGCGGGTCGTCGACAGGTCACCGCCGTCATCCATGCACCGGGTGACTCCAGCGCCCCCCTCGTGGCCCATCGGTGCTCATCCATGCACCCGGTGGGTCGTACCCGCCGCTCGCCACGGGGAGCAGTCACCCCGCGACTGGATGAGCATGGGGCGCGGAACCATGGTGCGAGGGCGACGCGAGATCCGGCGCGAGCGCCCACCGCGTCCCGTCTACCACCCACCGGGTGACTGATGGACAGCGCGGCGGGACGCGCCACAGGCCCACACGAAGAAGCCCCGCCGCCCGCGACGGGGCGACGGGGCCGATGACGAGCGATCAGGCGGGCTCGTCTGCCTCGATCCGGTAGCCGACCGAGCGAACCGCGACGATCCGCGGGCCGCCGACCGCCTCCAGCTTGGAGCGCAGCCGGGCCAGGTGGGGCTTGAGCCAGAGGAGATCGGGATCGGGCTCCGCGGGCCAGCCCGCACGCGCCAGTCGATGGTGCGCCACGAGGTCGCCGCCCGCGCGCACGAGCGCTTCGAGGAGCCGGAACTCGGTGGGCGTGAGCCCCAGGGAGATCGCCCCCACCCGCGCCTCGTGCCGCGCCGGCTCGAGGCTGAGCGAGCCGGCGGTGAGCACGCCGGACGCGCCGTCCTGGCCCCCGATCCGGCCCGAGCCCGCCAGGTCCACGCGGCGCATGACCGCGGAGATCCGGGCCAGGAGCTCCTGCTTGCCGAACGGCTTCACGAGGTAGTCGTCCGCGCCGATGCCCAGTGCCTTGACCTTGGCCGCCTCGGCGCTCTCGCCCGAGACCACGAGCACCGGAACGTTGCCGGACGCCCGGAGCTGGCCGATGACGGTGAACCCGTCCGGTCCCGGCATCGCGAGATCCAGCAGCACGAGGTCGGGCCGCTCCTCGCGAAAGCGCTTGACGGCGGTGAGCCCGTCGTATGCCGTGATGACCTGGTGGCCCTCCGTGCCCACGAGGGCCGTGATCGCCCCGACCATCGCCGGGTCATCGTCCACCACCAGGATGCGGAGGGGTCGTGTGCCGATCACCTCGCCTGTCCCTGCCTTTCTACACGGCCACGGCGGCGGGCAGCGCGAGCACGAAGCGCGCGCCTCCCGAGCCACCGGGCTCGCACCACAGTCGTCCCTTCATGGATTCGGCCAGGCGCCGCGCCGCGTAGAGCCCGATCCCGGACCCCCGCGCCGTGGACGTCTCGCGCCGGGCGTAGGGCTCGAAGATCCGCTCCCGCCACTCTGGCGGGATCCCGGGTCCCTCGTCCTCGATCCCGATCTGCACAACCCCCTCGACCAGCCGCCAGCCGATCTCGACCCGCGTGTCAGGGGGCGCGTACTTCACCGCGTTCTCGAGCAGGTGCTCCAGCACCTGTCGAAGGCGTGCGGGATCCGCCAGGACGTGCAGCCGTCGCGAGCGCAGCAGCGTCGTCCGGTGCCGTCCGAGGAGTGGCGTCAGCTCGTCGGTCACGTCGCCGATCAGCGCCGCGAGGTCCACCGTCTCCAGGAGCGGCGGCTGGTCCGGCACGACCCGGACCGACGTCAGGATCGAATCGACGAGGCGGTCGAGCCGTTCGATCTGTTCCAGCGTCCCGGCGTGCCACGCGGCGCGGGTCGCCCGGCGCTTCGGGTCGCGCGACGAGCGGTCCACGAGCTGGGGCTCGTCCGCGAGCAGGTCGGTGTACGCGCGGACGACCGCGAGTGGCGTCCGGAGCTCGTGGGTGACGAGCGCGATGAGCTCGGAGCGGGCCCGATCCAGCGCCACGAGCTGCTCGACCTGCGCCTCGGCCTCGGCCTGGAGCCGGCCCTTCTCGACGATCCCCGCCAGCAGGTCGGCGATCGCCGACAGCTGGGCCAGGTCGGCATCGCCGAACTCGCGGTGCGTCTCCGTCTGGACATTGAGCACGCCGACCACCTGGTCGCGCCACGTCAGGGGCACGGACAGCATCGAGTGCACGAACCGCTGCTGGTCGATCCCGCGCACCCACAGGAAGCGGTCGTCCTCGCGGACGTCGGGGATCGTGATCGGTTGGCGCATCGCGGCAACCCGCCCGGTGATCCCCTCCCCGAACGGCACGATCGCCCGCCCGATCTGGTAGCTGTCCAGCCCGTTCGTGGCCGCGAGCCGGAGGTTCAACCCGTCGCGGTCAAGGAGGTACAGCGAGGTGACATCGGCCCGGAGCGCGTCGCGCGTGCCGTCGACCACGATCTCGAGCAGCTCCTCCCACGTGCGCGCGGTCGTCGCGAGGCGCAGGAACTCGTGGAGCAGGCGGAGCTCGCTCGCCGCGTCACGCTCGGGGACGGGCGCCGGCGAAGCGGGCGCGTGCTCCTCCGATCCACCGCGGCCCGGTGGTGCGGCGCGGAACCCGTCGTCGAGGGTCGGCATGGCGAGCACGATACAAGCGTAGAGGTCACCGCTACCGTCGACGGTTGCGGCGGGGTACCGGCGCGGTGCCCTTGCAGTCGAACCGTAACCCTGCGCCGCTGGCAGCCGCACGCCCGCTCCGCCATCCTTACCCCGTGGCCCAGCACCCCGCCCGGTCCCACCGGGCCCCGAACCCACGCACGCGACCCGCCCGGTTCGCCGCCGTCGCCGCGGAGCCGCCGGGGCCGGGCTTCGGGCGCGCTCGCGACGCGCTGGCGCGCGAGGTGCGGCTGCTGGGGTCGCTGCTCGGCCAGGTCATCGCGGAGCAGGCGGGGCCCGAGCTGTTCGAGCTCGTGGAGCGGATCCGGCGGCGTACGATCGGCCTCCGCCGCGCCGACCCGGCCCTCGTGCCCGAGGCGGACGCCGAGCGCGAGCGGCTCGGCGCGGAGATCGCGTCGCTTGACCTCGACCACGCGGCCGCGGTCGCCAAGGCGTTCACGCTGTACTTCCAGCTCGTCAACCTCGCGGAGGAGCGGCAGCGGATCCGCGTGCTGCGGACGCGGGCCCGGGCGGCCCGCGGCGGCCCGATCGGTGATTCGATCGCTCACGCCGTCGCGCGCCTGCTGCCCATCCACGGCCCGGCCGGGGTCCAGGCCCTCGTGGACGGCCTGGTCGTCCACCCCGTGCTCACCGCGCACCCGACGGAGGCCCGGCGCCGGACGCTGCTCGTGGCGCTGCGGCGCATCCGCCACCTGCTCGACCTCCTCGACGACCCGCTGGTCACGCCGGACGAGGACGCCGACCTGCGGAGCCGGCTGCGAGAGGAGATCACGCTCCTGTGGCACACCGGCGACCTCCGTTCCGTCATGCCCACGCCCCTCGACGAGGTGCGCTCAGAGCTGGCGATCTTCGACGAGACGCTGTTCACCGTGGTCCCGCGGTTCCAGCGGGCCATCGACCGCGCGCTGGATCCGCGCACGACACCGGGGATGGCGCTCGCGAGCGACGCCGGCCGCACGGGCACCCACCCCGTCGCCGCGCCGGCCGTGCTCCGCTTCGGGTCGTGGATCGGCGCCGACCGGGACGGTCATCCCGGCGTCACGAGCGACATCACGCTCCACGCGGCGCGGCTCCAGGCCGACCACCTCCTCCGCGGCTACGAGGCCGTCGCCGGCCGGCTGATGCAGACCGTCGCCGCACGCGTCGCACCCGACCGCATGGACCGCGCCCTGGGGAGCGCGCTCGCCCGGGACGCGGAGGAGCTCCCGGAGACCATGCGCCAGCTCCGGCGGCGCTTCCCCGAGGAGCCGTATCGGCAGCGCCTGGGCGCGATCGGCGAGCGGATCCGCCGGACGCGTGCCGCGCTCATCGGGGAGACCGCGCCGCGCTCGGGCGGGTACGCGGATCCGGCCGCGCTCGATACCGAGCTGGGCGTCGTGCACGCGGCGCTCGTTGCCGACGGGCTCGGGCGGGTCGCGCACGGCGAGCTCGCCGACCTGCGCTGGCAGGTGGCGACGTTCGGGTTCCACCTCGCCTCGCTCGAGGTCCGCCAGCACGCCGCGGTCCACCGGGCGGCCATCGCGGCCCTCGACGCCGGCGCCGGGCCGGACGAGGAGGTCGCGGGTGGCGTCACGCTGGGCGAGATCCTGGCGACGTTCCGCGCGATCGCCCGGCTCCAGTCGCGCTACGGGGTCGCGGCCTGCCACCGCTACGTCATCTCGTTCACGACCAGCCCCGCGGACGTCGCGCTCGTCCTCGAGCTCGCCCGAAGAGCCGCCCAGCCCGAGCCCTTCGGGCGCCCCGTTCCAGTGTTCGCCGACCTCCCCGCGGCGCTGCCCGTCCTCGATGTCGTCCCGTTGCTCGAGTCCGCGGACGCCCTTGCCGGCGCCGGTGGGCTGGTGGACGCGCTGTTCTCCGACCCGGCCTATCGGGAACACCTCGATCGTCGCGGCGACGTCCAGGAAGTGATGCTCGGCTACTCCGACTCGTCGAAGGAGAGCGGCTTCCTCGCGGCGAACTGGCTGCTCTACCGCGCCCAGGAGGCGCTCGTCGCGACCGCTCGCCGCCACGCCATCAGGCTGACGCTGTTCCACGGCCGCGGCGGCGCGATCGGCCGGGGCGGCGGGCCGGCCAACCGCGCGATCCTCGCCCAGGCGCCGGGGTCCGTCGACGGCCGCCTCAAGTTCACCGAGCAGGGCGAGGTCATCGCCGCCCACTACGCCGACGCCACCATCGCCCAGCGCCACCTGGAGCAGGTCACGGCAGCGGCGCTGCTCGCGTCGGCGCCCGAGCATGAGACCGACTCGCTCGAGGCCGCATCGGCGGGTGCGGACACCATGACCGAGCTCACTGCCATCTCCCGCACGGCATACCGCGCCCTCGTGGAGCGTCCCGGGTTCGGTGCCTTCTTCCGGTCGGCCACGCCGATCGACCTCATCCCCGGGCTCGGCCTCGGTTCGCGGCCGGCGGTGCGTCCGGGCGTCCGGGCGTCCGGGCCCGAGGTGCAGGACATCGACTCGTTGCGTGCGATCCCGTGGGTGTTCGCGTGGTCGCAGTCGCGCGCGAACCTTCCCGGGTGGTACGGCCTGGGGACGGCACTCGAGGCCGTCACGTCGCGCGGCGGCGCCGAGGCCGTGGCGCATCTCGGCCGGCTGTACGAGGGCTGGCCGTTCTTCGCGTCCGTCATCGACAACGCCGAGCTCTCGCTTGCGAAGGCGGACCTGGGCACGTTCCGGCGCTACGCCGACCTCGCCGCCGGTCCCGAGGCGACCGCGATCCGGGGCATGATCGAGGCCGAATACGCGCGCTCGGTCCGCCACCTGGTCCTGGTGACCGGCCGTGACCGGCTCGTCGCCGGCCACCCGACGCTCGCCCGCTCCATCGAGCTCCGGAACCCCTACATCGACGCGCTGTCCGCGGTCCAGGTCGAGCTCCTGGGCCGGCTCCGCAACGACGCCCTGCCCGCCGACGAGGTGGCCCGGATCCGCAACGTCGTGGGCGCCACGATCAACGGCATCGCCGCGGGACTGCAGAACACGGGCTAGCGACGCCCCCGGATCGGGCATCCTCATCGCCTGCGACAGACGAGGAGGCGACGTGCGCGAGATCGAGGCGGCGGTGATCGAGCGGGCGGGTGTGCCCACCACGATCGAGACGCTGCTGCTGGACGACCCGCACCCGGGCGAGGTCCTCGTCCGCATGACGGCGTCGGGCGTGTGCCACAGCGACCTCCACGTCCGCGACGGGGAGTGGCAGCGGCCGGGGCCCATCGTCATGGGCCACGAGGGCGCGGGCGTCATCGAGGCCGTCGGTGCCGGGCTGGACCCGGGCGTCGTCGGGCGGCCGGTCGCGCTCAGCTGGTACGCACCGTGTCTTCGCTGCCGGGAGTGCCAGCGCGGCCGGCAATGGGTCTGCACCGGCTCCCCGTCCGCGCGCCACGCACAGGCGGATGGCACGACCCGGCTCCGGAGGGCGGACGGACAACCGGTCCTCGCCTACTGCTCCATCGGCACGATGGCGTCGGCGCAGGTCGTGCCGGCGACGGCCGTGGTGCCGATGCCCGACGAGGTGCCGCCCGAGGTCGCGGCGCTCATCGGCTGTGGCGTCTCCACGGGCGTCGGCGCGGTGCTCAAGACCGCGGACGTGCCCGCGGGATCGACGGTCGCGATCATCGGCCTCGGCGGCGTCGGCCTCTCGTGCGTCATGGGTTCCGTGATCGCGGGGGCGAGGCGGATCGTCGTCGTGGACACGAACCGCGCGAAGCTGGACCTGGCGGGGACGCTCGGCGCGACGCACTGGGTCCAGGCCGATCCGGCCGACCCGGCGCGCACCGCGGAGGGCATCCGCGAGGCCGCGGGCGAGGGCGGACCGGACTTCGTGTTCGAGGCGATCGGGCTGCCGGGCACGATCGAGCAGGCCATCGCCGTGCTCCCCCGGGGCGGCACCGCGATCCTCGTGGGCATGACCCCGTTCGGGCAGACGGTCCGGTTCGAGGGCTTCCCGTTCGTCGACGGCGCGCGCCGGATCATCGGGTCGAACTACGGGTCCGCGGTCGCCGCCCTGGACTTCCCGCGCTACGCGGAGTGGTACCTCCAGGGTCGCCTGCCGATCGACCGGCTGATCGATCGTCGCCTCCCGCTGGTCGAGCTCGAGGATGCCTTCGACCGGCTCCGTGCCGGGCAGGCCGCGCGCCAGGTCGTCGTGTTCGGGGATGCGGCCGCGGGCTGACTGCCGCAGGGCACCAGACCTAAGGAGCTGCGCGCCAGGAGCGGTAGACGGGCGGCCAGGAGTCGGCGTCGGGGCGCTCGCCGAGCGTCACCTGGGCGATCCGGAGCTCGAACACGCCGTCGGCGTCGCCGGCCTCGAACGACCAGTCCGCGATGGCCGCGGCCCGCTCGTCGCCGGTCAGCTCCAGGGCGCGTCCGCGAATCACGACCTCGTCGGGGACGACCGGGTCCTGGTGGGCGTGGAGGGCGAACCGGCCGTCCTCGCGCAGGTCCCGGAGCTTGGCCGACCGATCGAGCGCCACGGTGACGAGGCGCTCGCCGACGAAGCCGACGATGACCGGGTTGATCCTGGGCAGCGCATCGCCCCGGACGGTCGCGAGCAGGCCCTCCTCCGACTCGCCCCGGCGCAGGAGGCGGCGCGTCATCGTCGCGAGCACGGGCTCGGCCGCGGCAAACGCGCCCCATTCCGGCAGGACAGCGGCCGCGTCGACGGGGTTGACCACGCGGGTCACGAGCGGAGCCTCGGGTGCCGGAGGCCGAAGTCCTCGCGGCCGTCCTCACCGAAGGCGACGGCGAGGTTGGCGAAGATCGCCGTCGCGATGACGGCGAGGACGATGAGCAGCAGGCTGTCCATTCGGGACCTCCGTGGAGCGGTCGGGGCGCGAGTGCGTGTCCCCATGGTGACGGACGACCGGTCCTCTGCTAAGGTCCGCTCTGATGCCCAGATCAAGGACCAGTTCCGACGTCGAGCTCCTCGTCCCGCTCGACCGGCACGCCCGCGAGCCGCTCCACCGGCAGCTGGAGGCGAACCTCCGGTCCGGGATCCGCGACGGCCGGCTCGCGGCGGGGACCGTGCTGCCGTCGACGCGCGCGCTCGCCGGGCAGCTGGGGGTGTCTCGCGGGATCGTCGTGGAGGCGTACGAGCAGCTCGTCGCGGAGGGGTACCTCGACGCCCGGCCCGGCGGCACGACCCAGGTGGCCCGCACGGCCATGGCCGCTCCTCCCCTGCCCGTCGCGCTCCAGCCACGGTCGTGGGAGTACGACTTCCGGCCCGGCCGCCCCGACGTCACGGAGTTCCCTCGCACGGCATGGCTGCGATCCCTCCGCCGGGTGATGGCGGAGGCGCCGGCGGACCGCCTCTCGTATCTCGGCGGACGGGGCATCCCCGAGCTGCGGATCGCGCTCGCGTCGTATCTCAACCGGGTCCGTGGGACCGCGATCCAGCCGGGCGCCGTCGTCATCTGCAGCGGCTTCGCGCAGGGGGTGGGGCTCATCGCGGAGGCGCTCGCCGCGCGCGGTGCGCGCACGATGGCCGTCGAGGACCCATCGGACCCCGAGTACCGGGCGTCGATCACCGCGGCGGGCATGGAGCCCGTCGGCGTCCGCGTCGACGAGCACGGCCTGGTGATCGAGGAGCTCGAGCGGCTCGACCCGGACGCCGTCGTCGTCACGGCTGCCCACCAGTACCCGACGGGCGGGGTGCTCCCCGCCGACCGGCGGACCGCGCTCGTAGAGTGGGCCGCGCGCCGCAACGCGTTCATCGTCGAGGACGACTACGACGCCGAGTTCCGCTATGACCGCGAGCCGATCGGCGCGCTCCAGGGCCTGCGCCCGGACCACGTCATCTACACCGGGTCCGCGTCCAAGACCCTCGCTCCCGGGCTGCGGCTCGGCTGGCTCGCGGCCCCGGCGACGCTCGTGGGGCCGATCACCGAGGCCAAGCAGGCCGCCGACATGGGGTCCGCGGCCCTCGACCAGCTCGCGCTCGCGGACTTCATCGAGCGCGGCGAGCTTGACCGGTTCCTGCGCCGGATGCGCCCGGTCTACCGCGCCCGCCGCGACGCGCTCCTGGCCGCGCTCGAGCGGCACCACCCGGGCCTCCGGCCGGTCGGCGCGTCGGCTGGGCTGCACGTGCTCGCGTGGCTCCCGGAGGAGATCGACGAATCCGAGGTCGTGGCACGCGCGAACGACGCCGGGATCGCCGTCCCGGGCCTGCGCCAGCGCTGGATCGGGGCGCCGCTGCCGGGCCTCGTGTTCGGCTACGGCGCCATCACGGAGCAACGGATCCAGCCGGGAATCGCGGCGCTCGCGGAGATCGTTCGCTCCGCCGGCTGATCGGGCCCAGTATCGGCGTCGCCGCGGCGAGCGAGGGTGATCTCAGTCCGCAGGGACTGGAATCACCCCGAGCCGGCCGGGGCGAGCGCCGAAGCCGTTACTTGTCGAGCGCTGTCTGCAGGACCGCCTGGGCTGCCGCAAGTCGTGCCACCGGAACGCGGAACGGCGAGCAGGACACGTAGTTCAGCCCGACCTTCTCGCACTTGTGGATCGACGCGGGGTCGCCGCCGTGCTCGCCGCAGATCCCGACCTTGAGGTTGGGGCGCGTCGAGCGGCCCTTGTCCACGGCCATCTGCATCTCGTCGGCGATGACGTCGTCGAGCGTCTGGAACGGGTTCTCGGGGAGGATGCCCTCCTCGACGTACTTGAGCAGGAAGCCACCCTCGGCGTCGTCGCGGCTGTAGCCGAACGTCATCTGGGTGAGGTCGTTGGTGCCGAAGCTGAAGAACTCGGCGTGCTCGGCGATCTTGTCCGCGACCCAGACGGCCCGCGGGATCTCGATCATCGTGCCGAACTTGAAGTCGATCTCCTCGCCGGCGGCGGCCACGACCGCGTGGGCCTCTGCGTCGAGCAGCTTGCGGGTCTCGATCAGCTCGTTCACGTGCCCCACGAGCGGGATCATGATCTCGGGCCGCGGGTCCTTGCCCGCCTTCTTCACCGCGACGGCGGCGTTGAGGATGGCCCGGGTCTGGATCTTCACGAAGTCCGGGATCATCAGGCCGAGGCGGCAGCCGCGGAGCCCGAGCATCGGGTTCTGCTCGTGCATCGACTTGATCGTGGCGAGGAGCTCCTTGTCCTCGTCGGTCGCCGCGTCGCCGGCCCTGGTCACCTTGACCAGCTGCTCCTCGAGGTTGGGGAGGAACTCGTGGAGCGGCGGGTCGATGAGGCGGATGACGACCGGCAGGCCGGTCATCGCGGCGAGGATGCCCTCGAAGTCGCCCTGCTGGAGGACCTCGAGCTTGCCCATCGCCGTGTCGAAGGTGTCGAGGGCTTCGGTCTCGTCGGTCGTGAGCGCCTCGCCGGCCGCGACGCGGGCTTTGGCCCGGGTGGCGATGTTCGCCACGAGGATCGCGCCGCGCACGATCTCGAGGCGCTCGCCCTCGCGGAACATGTGCTCGGTGCGGCAGAGGCCGATGCCCTGGGCCCCGTAGCTGAGCGCCTGTGCGGCCTCCTCGGGCTTGTCGGCGTTCGCCCAGACCTGCATCCGGCGGATCCCGTCCGCCCAGTGGAGGACCTGCTGCAGCTCGGGCTGGTCCTCGAACCGGGCCTCGACCGTCGGCAGCGCGCCGACGAAGACCTCGCCCGTGGAGCCGTCGACGCTGATCCAGTCGCCCTCGGCGAAGGAGGTGCCCGAGATCGTGGACTTCGCGGTCTTCGTCCCGTAGTCGACGAGCAGCTCGGCACAGCCGGCGACGCACGGCTTGCCGATCTGGCGCGCGACGACCGCGGCGTGCGACGTCGCGCCACCGCGGGCCGTCAGGATGCCCTCGGCGACGGCCATGCCATGGAAGTCGTCCGGGCTCGTCTCGACGCGCACGAGGACGACCTTCTCACCCTTCTCCACCCACTCGACCGCGAGGTCGGCGTTGAACACGGCTCGGCCGACGGCGGCGCCGGGCGAGGCGTTGAGGCCCTTGGCGACCTTCGCGGCGCCCTTGCGGGCGTTGGGATCGAACTGCGCGCGGAGGAGCTGGTCCACCTGCGCCGGCTCGATCCGCTCGACGGCCTCGCGCTCGCTGATCACGCCCTCGTTGACCATCTGGACGGCGATCTTCACCGCCGCGGCGGCAGTCCGCTTGGCGATGCGCGTCTGGAGCATGTACAGCTTGCCGCGCTCGATCGTGAACTCGAGGTCCTGGACGTCGCGGTAATGCGCCTCGAGCTGGTTGCCGATGCGGACGAACTCCTCGTACGCCGCGGGCATCGTGTCCTTCATGCGCGCGATCGGCTCCGGGGTGCGGATGCCCGCGACCACGTCCTCGCCCTGGGCGTTGACGAGGTACTCGCCGTAGAGCTCCTTGGTGCCGTCGAAGGTGTTGCGCGTGAACGCGACGCCGGTGCCGGAGTCGTCGCCCATGTTGCCGAAGACCATCGTCACGACGTTGACGGCCGTGCCCAGGTCGTGGGCGATCTTCTGGCTGTTGCGGTAGTCGTTGGCGCGCTTCCCGAACCACGAGGCGAACACGGCCTTGACGGCCAGGTCCAGCTGCTCGTAGGGATCGGTGGGAAAGTCGCGGCCGGTGTCGGCCTTCACGACCTCCTTGTACTCGGCGACGAGGGCCTTGAGGTCCGCGACGTCGAGGTCGGTGTCCTTGGCGTCGGGGCCGTGGGCGTGCTTGCGGGCCTCGAGCGGCTCGTCGAAGCGCTCGGCCTTCACGTCCATGACGATGCGCCCGAACATGCCGATGAACCGGCGGTAGGCGTCCCAGCCGAAGCGCTCGTTGCCGGACAGGGAGATGAGGCCCTGGAGCGTCTCCTCGTTGAGGCCCAGGTTGAGGACCGTGTCCATCATGCCGGGCATCGAGAACTTGGCGCCCGAGCGGACGGAGACGAGGAGCGGATTGGCGACCTCGCCAAACCCCTTGCCGGAGCGCGCCTCGACCTCCTTGACCGCCTCGAGCACGTCGTCCCACAGGCCGGCCGGCAGCTGCTTGCCGTTCGCGAAGTAGTCGTTGCAGGCTTCGGTGGTGATCGTGAATCCGGGCGGCGTCGGCAGCCCGGCGAGCGTCATCTCCGCCAGGCCCGCACCCTTCCCGCCGAGGAGGTCCTTCATCTTGCCGTTGCCTTCGGCGGTGCCGCCGCCCCAGGCGTAGATGTAGCGCTTCGCGGCGACGTGCGGACGCTCGCTGAGGATGTCTGTGGCGTGGGCCATCGTGGCAGGGCTCCTTGGCTTGGCAGGACGGGCGCACATGGAATCGCAGCCCGCAGGGCGTCGCATGGGTTGGCGCAGATTGTACGACGGCGATCGGCGCCACCCCGGTTGCGGGGAGGTTGCGGCGGGTCGGCGAGACCCGGCGACGGCGCCGCATCGCGGCGATCGCCCGGGTCCCGGGCCGGCGGGGGCGCGGCCGCAGGGCCATCCGGACCCTCGCGCGCGGCCAACGGCCCTCCAGCCATCCACCACCGGCCCGCGTGGTTCGTGACCAGCGGCGTCCGGACGCACCCGGGCCCGTCCGGCCGGCGAAGCGCGGCGGCTACACTTGGCCGGTCCGAGCGGGCCGCATCCGACGCCCCGTGACGCGGACACGGCACCCAGGAGCGCTGACCGGTGAGCCACCACGACTCCGACACGCGCGTCATCGAGGGCGATGCGGAGGCGTACAACGCGAGCCTCGTCAGGCGCGTGAACCTGACCGACGACCTGGCCTACTTCTGGGTCCGGTTCGACGGTGAGCCGACGCCGTTCGAGAGCGGGCAGTACATGACGACCGGCGTCGTCGCCGACGGGAAGATGCTCCAGCGACCGTACTCGGTGGCGTCGGCGCCGTCCGTCGCGGGGACCGAGGGGTACGAGTTCTTCGTCCGCCTCGTCCCGATCCTCCGGTTCACGACGGCCCTCTGGCGCCTCGAGGTGGGGCACCGGATGCGGATGATCGGCCCCAAGGGCAAGTTCATGCTCGAGCCCGACGACGACCGGACCCACCTGTACGTGTCGACGGGCACCGGCATCGCGCCGTTCATCTCGATGGTCCGGGAGACGATGGCCCACCACGCGCCGCGCCGGACGATCCTGCTCAATGGCTGCTCGTTCGAGCCGGAGCTCGGCTATCGCGCCGAGCTCGAGGCCTGGCAGGCCGACCCTGCCTACCGGCTGACCTACATCCCGACGATCTCGCGGCCCAACGATCCGCGCAACACGGGCTGGACCGGCAAGGTGGGGCGTGCCGAGCAGGTGGTTGCGGACGTGTGCAAGGAACAGGGACTGCGCCCCGACAAGACGGTCGTCTACATCTGCGGCAACCCGGAGATGATCCTCAACGTCGAGCGCGTCCTCATGGACCGCGACTTCCCGGAGTTCCACGTGAAGAAGGAGCTCTACTGGCCGAAGGGCAAGTCACCGACGGGCTGAGCCTTCGTCGGCAGGTCATCCCCGGTCCCCGTCCGTCCCGCATTCACCCTACGGGTCGTAGACAGCGCCCTCTCGTCATCCATGCACCGGGTGACTGGTATCAGCCGACGCCGGGCTCTTGTCGATCATTCATGCACCCGGTGACTGCCCTCTGAGCCGCGCCGCGGATGCCACCCACCTGGTGACTGGATGATCAACGCCCCGTGCGACCGCGTGCGCGGCCCGGTCGCAGGATCACCCCGCGAGCCGCCGGCCGTCGTCCCGTACCCGCCCGGAGACTGGAAGACAGGACGACGACTCGGCGCGCGGCCGAGCCAGCTCCCGTGCCCGTCGCCGGTCGGCCCCCGGCCCTCGTGACCTTCGGACCGCAGCACGGGGCCATGGGCAGGTAACGCGGCAGGAGGGACCCGGGCGACGATGGGGGCACAGTCCAGCACCAGCGAGGTCGCATGCATCCCGTCGTCGAGCGTGAGCAGCTCTCACCGAACGTCGTCCGCCTCGTCGTCGAGGCTCCACGGATCGCCAAGGTCCGGCGTCCCGGCCAGTTCGTCATCGTCCGGAAGGGTCCGGGCGCGGAGCGCATCCCGCTCACGATCGCGGACAACGACCCCGAGGCCGGCACGATCACCCTGATGATCCAGGCCATCGGCGCCAGCACGACGGAGCTCACCGGGCTCCAGGTCGGCGACGCCATCCAGGACGTCGCGGGGCCGCTCGGCGCCGAGACCCACCTGCTCAACGCGGGTCACGCGGTGTGCGTGGGCGGCGGGGTGGGCACGGCGGTCCTGCTGCCGATCGTGCGCGCGCTCGCGGCGAACGGCGTCAGCGTCACGAGCATCATCGGGGGTCGCTCGAAGGAGTGGGTCATCCTGGAGCGCGAGCTGCGCGCCGTGGGTGAGGTGATCACCTGCACCGACGACGGCTCCTATGGCCGCCATGGGTTCGTGACCCAGGCGCTGCAGGACGAGCTCGACAAGGGCGGCATCGACGCTGTCTACGCCATCGGTCCAGTGCCGATGATGAAGGCCGTCGCCGAGATGACCCGCCCGTACGAGGTCCCGACCCAGGTCTCGCTCAACGCGATCATGGTCGACGGGACCGGGATGTGCGGCGGCTGCCGGGTCACGATCGGCGACGAGACGAAGTACGCCTGCGTCGACGGCCCCGAGTTCGACGCCCACAAGGTCAACTTCCAGGAGCTGGCCGACCGGCTCACCACCTACCGCTCCTTCGAGCAGGCCGCGCTCGCCCGCCAGGCGGACGAGGACGCGAAGGGCGCCTGCGCGACCACCGAGGTGAAGGCATGACCGACGCCGCGTCCCCGGCCCCGGCCGGCGGTTCGGACGAGGGCGAGGCGAAGGCCCCGCTCAGCAACAAGGAGCGCATGGCCATCGGCCGTGTCTCCATGCCCGAGCAGCAGGGCGAGGTCCGCGCCCACAACTTCGGCGAGGTCAACCTGGGCCTCACCTACCAGCTCGCGATGCTCGAGGCGGAGCGCTGCATCCAGTGCCCCAAGCCGTTCTGCGTCGAGGGCTGCCCCGTCCGGGTCAACATCCCGCGGTTCATCAAGGCGCTGCGCGACGGCGACATGCCGGCGGCTGCCGAGAGCCTCCTGTCCGACAACGCCCTCCCGTGCGTCACGGGCCGGGTGTGTCCGCAGGAGAGCCAGTGCGAGAGCGTGTGCATCCGCACCAAGAAGGGCGACTCCGTCGCGATCGGCTACCTCGAGCGCTACGTCGCGGACTGGGCGCAGGGCAACTTGGACAAGCTGCCGAACCACATCGGCGCGCGGACCGGCAAGAAGGTCGGCATCGTCGGCTCCGGCCCGGCCGGGCTCACGGCCGCGGGCGAGCTCAACAAGCTCGGCCACGACGTCACCGTGTTCGAGGCGTTCCACGCCCCGGGCGGCGTCCTCATCTACGGCATCCCCGAGTTCCGCCTGCCCAAGGACATCGTCCAGGCCGAGGTGGACCGGCTGGTCGACGAGGGCGTCAGGATCGAGGTCGATGCGATCGTCGGCCGCACCTACACGATCCCCGAGCTGCGCGAGACGTACGACGCGCTGTTCCTCGCCGTTGGCGCGGGCCTGCCCGTGTTCATGGACGTCCCGGGCGAAAACTTCAAGGGCGTCTACTCGGCCAACGAGTACCTGACCCGGGTCAACCTCATGGGCGCCTGGAACGCCGACTCCGCGACCCCCGTCCTGCACGGCCAGCGGGTCGTGGTCGTGGGCGGCGGCAACGTCGCGATGGACGCGGTCCGGACGGCTCGCCGCCTCGGTGCCGCCGAGGCGACGATTGTCTACCGGCGCTCCGCGGACGAGCTCCCGGCGCGCAAGGAAGAGGTCCACCACGCGGGCGACGAGGGCGTCGTGTTCAAGTACCTCACCGCCCCGGTCGAGGTCCTGGCGGACGAGAACCGGTGGGTCACGGGCCTGCGATGCATCGAGATGGAGCTCGGCGAGCCCGACGCCTCCGGCCGCCGCCGGCCGACGAAGGTCCCGGGCTCCGAGTTCACCATCGACTGCGACCTCGTGGTCGTCGCGATCGGCACCCGCGCCAACCCGCTGCTCACGGGCAGCGCCCCCGAGCTCACCGTCAACGAGTACGGCTACCTGCTCGCGGACGAGTACGGCATGACGAGCCTCCCGGGCGTGTTCGCCGGCGGCGACATCGTCCGCGGCGCGGCGACCGTCATCCTCGCGATGGGCGACGGCAAGAAGTCCGCCAAGGCGATCGACTCGTGGCTCCGCGGCGAGTGGCCCCCGACCGATCCCATGGCTCCCGAGGCGGAGGCTGCAGCAACCCCGGCCTGACCACATCCCGGCCGCCAGCGGCGCGGCCCGGGGGGACGACCCCGCCAGCGGCGGATGACCTCAGCGTCGTCCGCCGCTTCGTCGTCCCAGCCGACCGACCGGCCCGCGATCGCGAGCGGTGTCGCGCGCACTCGGGACCTCGTCCCGCCAGCCCAGTCCCCGACTCCTGCGCTCATCGTCACCCTGGACATGGATGGGCGCGGCCGTCATCGCGACCGGTGCGGACGACCGCGCCCTTGGTGTTGATGCTGCCGCCGGCTCCGTGCGAGCGGCCATGACCCGGTCGTCCCGTCCGGTGCGGCCCGACACCGGACCGTCCGCACCGTGGCCGCGCCGCGGCCCTTGACCGTCGCTGCTGATGGGCGGACGATCGCTGGGTCGGCCTGCCGGGTCGCCGCTGTCAGGCATGGCCCGCGCGATCGGAGGATGGAGTGTCCAGGCGCACCCTCGGCATCGGGCTCGCTGCCACGCTGCTTGCCGGCTGCTCCCTCCTCGTGCCGCAAGGGATCCAGACGACGATCCCCGCAGCCGACGGCAACCGAGCCCTTCCGGTGACCGTCGTCGACCACGCGGCGATCGTGGCCGGCGTTGGTCCCGCCCGGGCCGCCGCGCCGCAGGACTGGGGCCGTGGTGAGGTCCAATCGGTTGCCGGGCGCGACGACGCGGTCCTCGTGTCCTGGGTCGGCGGCTCCTGCGACGACCGCGCGATCATCACGATCGACCCCGACGGTGACCGCTACACCGTCACGGTGAAGGCGCAATCCTCGGCGATGGGGTGCGATGCAGCGGGGCACTTCCGGAGCGTCGTGCTCACCTTGACCAGGCCCACCGGGGCTGACGCGTTCTCAATGTCCTGATTGCCGGGGCTCAGCCGCCGGTGAACAGGCTGAACAGCCGCGAGCCGGCGACGATCCCCAGCACGACCGCGGCGAGCATGATGACGGTGATCGCGGCCGGCCTGACCCTCACTGCCGCGCCTCCAGCTCGCGCACGATCGTCTCCTTTGCTGTCTCGTACTCGTCGGCGGCGAGCAGCCCGCGGTCGCGCAGGTCGGCGAGCCGCTCGAGGCGGTCGAGGAGCGCTTGGGTCCCCTCGTCGAACGCGTTGTCGGCGGGCGTGGCATCGACGTCGGGTGCGGCCGACTCGTGGAGCGCCTGGGTGACGGCCGCGCCCATGTCCGCGGAGATCGCGGCGAGCTCGGCCCGGCGCGCAGGCTCGGGTGCGGGCGCCGGGGCCGACGCAGCCGCTGCGGTCGCCGACGCCGCCCGGAACGCCCCGATGCCGTCGCCGCCGACGGTCGGGCCGAGCACCACCGTCCGCACGCCCGTCGCCCCGGGTCCCGGCCCCGCGGCGGCTGTCCCGCCGAGCGACCGCCGCAGCGGCGCCGCTCCGAACACGGACAGCCCGCCGATGAGCGGGGCGCCGCCCATGACCATGAACATGACCCCGCAGATCGCCCAGCCCCAGATGATCCCCTCGCCCTCGGGCGTGTTCAACACGCCGTAGTCGAGGAAGTTCCCGCCCAGCGAGAGGAACAGGCCGGACCACGCGAGGAGCGGCACCGCCGACCAGATGCCCCCGATCCGCGCCCCGTACCACATCGCGATCCCGCCGAACAGGAACAGGCCGAACATCCCGCCGAGCAGGGCGACGGTCGAGCCCTGCGGGCAGCGCTGCGCGGAGACGTACGGCCCGCCGTCCGCGCACGCCCCGCCGACGTCCATCACCGCGCGCATGCCGAGGAACACGAGCGTGAGGCACAGCGCGAGCCCCGCGATGCCCACGGCAAGCTTGGCGACGTCCGACACCAGCGGATCCTGCCGGGACGCGGCGGTCATCCGTGAACCTCCCCCTGCCCTCGTTCGCGGCCGGCGTCCGGCCGCCACGCACTACGGCCGGACGGCCGACATCCGGTCCAGGATCAGCCGCTTCACGTTCTCGAGGGGCACGCGCTCCTGGGTCATCGTGTCGCGGTCGCGGACCGTGACGGCCCCGTCCTCGAGCGAGTCGACGTCCACCGTCACGCACCACGGCGTGCCGATCTCGTCCTGGCGCCGGTACAGCTTGCCGATCGCGGCCGTGTCGTCGTAGACGGCCATCATGTCGCGCTTGAGGTCGCCGAGCAGCTTGTGGCACAACTCGACGATCTCGGGCCGCTTCTTGAGCAGCGGCAGGACCGCGACCTTGTACGGCGCGATGTCGGGGTGGAGGCCGAGGACCACGCGCGTCTCGCCCCGGACCTCCTCCTCGCGATAGGCGTCGATGAGGAACGTGAACGCCGCGCGGTCGGCGCCGGCGGCCGTCTCGACGACCCACGGGATGAAGTGCTCGTCCGCGGCCTGGTCGAAGTACTCGAGGTTCTCGCCCGATGCCTTCGCGTGCGACCCGAGGTCGAAGTCGCCGCGGTTGTGGATCCCTTCGAGCTCCTTCCACCCGAACGGGAAGCGGTACTCGACGTCGATCGCCTTCTTCGCGTAGTGGGCCAGCTCGTCGGGGGCGTGCTCGCGGAACCGGAGCCGGGCCGGCGTCACGCCGTACGCCTCGTACCACGACTTGCGCCTGGGCAGCCAGAACTCGAACGCCTCCGTGGCACCTGCGTCCGGGCGCACGAAGTACTGCATCTCCATCTGCTCGAACTCGCGCATCCGGAACACGAAGTTGCCGGGGGAGATCTCGTTGCGGAAGGACTTGCCGATCTGCGCGATGCCGAACGGGATCTTCTTGCGCGAGCTCTGCTGCACGTTCTTGAAGTTCACGTACGAGCCCTGGGCGGTCTCGGGGCGGAAGTAGACGATGCTGCCGTCGTCCTCTACCGGACCCATGTGGCTCGTGAACATCAGGTTGAACCGGCGTGGAGGCGTGAGCAGGGTGCCGTCGACCGGGCAGGTGAGGTTGAGCCGCTTCGTGACCGTCTCGTCGCGCAGGTCGGTCTGGGTGAGGTGCTCTGTTCCCGGGAGCTCGTCCAGTCGGTAGCGCCGGTGGCACTCCGGGCACTCGACCAGCGGGTCGCTGAACGAGCCGACGTGGCCGGACGTGACCCACACCTGGGGGTGCATCAGGATCCCGGCATCCAGACCCACGATGTCGTTGCGGTCCTGGACCATCGCCTTCCACCAGGCGCGCTTGACATTGTTCTTGAGCTCGACGCCCAGGGGCCCGTAGTCCCAGACGGCGTTGATCCCGCCGTAGATCTCCGACGAGGGGAAGATGAAGCCGCGCCGCTTGGACAGCGAGACGATGGTCTCGAGGTTGGCGACGGCAGGCTGGACGTCGACGGGATCGACCGCGGTGGTGTCAGTCACGGGATGGGCTCCGAGGGCCCGCGGCCTTGGCAGGGACACGGGCGAGATGGGCGTCGACGCAGGCGTCGAGGGACGGGCGCCGATCGTAGCAGAGCGCCTCAGCGCTCCCGCAGGAACCGGTACCCGAGGCCGTACTCGGTGGCGATGAACGTGCGCCCGGGCGTCGCGGTCGCGAGCTTCGCGCGGAGGTTGCGCATCGTGACCCGGAGCAGCTGCGTCTCCTCGCCGTAGGTGGGGCCCCAGACGGCCCGCAGGAGGTCCGCGTGGCCCACGAGCCGGTCCTCGCGCCGGGCGAGCGTGAGCAGGAGCCGGAACTCCGTCGGCGTGAGGTGGACCTCCGCGGAGTCGCCGATGACCCGGTGCGTGACTGGCTCGATCCGCAGGCCGTCGGACTCGAGCGGGGCATCCTCGTCGCGGGCCGCCGTGAGCCGGGCGCGTCGCAGGGCGGCCGTGATGCGCGCGATGAGCTCCGGGAAGCTGATCGGCTTGGTGAGGTAGTCGTCCGCGCCGGCGACCAGGCCCCGGATCACGTCCGCCTCCGCGCTGAGCGCAGTGACCATGAGCACCGGCGTGGTGCCCACGCTGCGGATCCACTCCGTTACCTGCCATCCGTCCATGCCCGGCAGGTTGAGGTCCAGCAGCACGAGCGCCGGCACCTCCTCCTCGAAGCGGCGGATGACCTCGGTGCCATCGACGGCGGTCGCGGTGCGCCAGCCGTGACGCGTCACCCACAGCTCCATGAGTTCGCGGAACTCGGGCTCGTCCTCGACGATCAGGATCAGCTCGCCGTGCCCCGGCAGCTGGCTGGCCACGGGGGCGTCGACCCGGAACGGGGAGGGAGGCGCGACGATGCGGCGCCCGTCCGGGGCGCGGACCGCCTCGTCGTCGCTCACGAGCGGGACCTCGTCGGTGCATGCCGGGCGTGCGGCAGGCTGAACGAGATCTCGCTCCGGCCCGCCTCGGGCTCCACCCAGATCGTGCCGCCGTGCGCCTCGACGAGCCGGCGGCACACGTACAGCCCGAGGCCGCTCCCCCGCGCGTTGGCGTCGCGCGCCGCCCGGCCGCGGAAGAACCGGTCGAACACGAGCCCGCGTTCCTCGGGCGCGATCCCGGGGCCCGTGTCGCTGACGGTGACGATGACGAGCCGCCGGGACCGGCGCGCGGTGATCGTGACCGGGCCGTCGCCACCGTACTTGCGCGCGTTGTCGACGAGGTTCGCGAGCACGTGGCCGATCCGCAGCGCGTCGGCGTCGACGGGCGGCAGGTCGGATGGCGCCGCGACGTGGACCGGCGGCATCCCCGGCGACTCGCCCAGGTCCCGGGTGAATTCGGCCAGGAGCGTCGCGAGGTCCACGCGGGTGCGCCGCAGCCCGAGGCTCGCGTGCTCGAGCTGAGTCAGGTCGAGGAGCTCGTCCACGAGCAGGTTGAGGCGCGTCGCCGCATGCCCGATCCGCTGGACGGAGCGCCGCTGCGCGGCGGCATCGAGGTCCAGGTCGAGCAGGCTGTCGACGTAGCCCCCGATGAGGGCGAGCGGCGTCCGCAGCTCGTGGGACACGGCGGCGAGGAAGCTCGCCCGGAGCTCCTCGGCGGCAACCTCGGCGCGCAGGTCCCGCAGCACGACGACCGCGCCCGGCTCGCGGCCCGCCATGGCGCTGAACGAGGCGGCGACGGGGATCTCGGTCCCGTCCTCGCGCCGCAGGTGGATCTCCGAGTCCACGATCCCGGACGGGCCCTCGAGCACCTCCTCGAAGCGGCACCGCGGCCCGCAGCGCAGGACGCCCGGTCGCCCCTCCTCATCCGGCGCACCGTCGCAGCCGAGCAGCTCGCGGCACGTGCCCGCACTGTCCGTCCGGTGCCCGCCCAGGAGCGACCACGCGGCGCGGTTCACCCGCACGACCCGCCGCTCGTCATCGACCGCCACGATGCCGTCGTTGGCGCCGTCGAGGATCGCGGCGAGCAGCGCCCGCTCGCCCGCGAGCGTGTCGCGCAGCTGGGCCGCCCGGAAGGCGATCGCGAGCTCGTGGCGGACGAGCGCGAGCAGCCGGATCCGGTCCGGCGGCAGCGACGAGCCCTCGGGCGGCCGGAGGGCGATGAACCCCACGGTCCGCGACCCGGGCTCGTCGTCGCCGATCTCGCGCCGCTCGTCGAGCGTGACCGCATGCCAGCCGCTCGGGCGGACCCACGCGTCGGCGTCGGCGGTGGTCGCGAAGCGCTCGGGCACCGGGACCGCGTCCGGGTAGAAGCGGGCGTCGGGCTCCGTGGCGCACAGGCGGAGCACGTGGTCGTCGGGTGAGGCGAGCCACAGGGCGCCGGCGACCGCGTCGCTCACCCGCACGAGCTCGCCGATGACGCTGGCGCCCATGACACCCAGGTCGCCCCCCAGCGCAACGAGCTGGCTCAGCTGGTACTGGGCGAACACCGCGTCCGCCTGGCGCTGAGCGTCCTCGAAGATCCGGCGCCGCTCGGCGGCGACGATCGTCGCGGCGTCCGGCGCGTCGTCGACCGGGGATGCCGCGGGTCGTCGGCGCGGGCCGCCGGTCACCGGGCGCGACCCGTGGACTCGAGCATCGCCCGCACGAGCAGGAAGCACGAGGTCGCCCCCGGGTCCTGGTGGCCGCGCGACCGCTCGCCCAGGCGCAGCGCCAGCCCGCGCCGTGCGACGAGGGGCCGCGTCGCGAGCATCCCCGCCCTGGCCGCGCCGGCGGCGGCACGGATCGCGGTCTCGACGTCCGTGCCCGTCCGCGCCGCCTCGACGACCGCGTCGGCTGCGGGCCGCAGCGCGTCGTAGATCGTCTTGTCGCCCTGCCGGCACCGGCCTCGCCGTGCGAGGCCATCGGCTGCCGCATCCAGCGCGGTCGCGAGGCCCGCGACGTCGAGCGAGGACCGTCCGACCACGGCGATCCCCGCCTCGATGAACGCGGTGCCGTACAGCGATCCGCCGGCCCCGCCCACGCTCGCGACGAGGACCTGCCCCAGGTCGCGGAGGAGCTCGCCCGCGTCGTGCCCGTCCGGGTCGTCCGCCATCGCCCGAACCGCGTCCGCGAACCCCACGCACATGTTCTCGCCGTGATCGCCGTCGCCGAGGCGCGCGTCGAGCCGGTCGAGCTGGGCGCGGTGGCGCACGAGCGTCCGCTCCGCCCTGGCCACCCAGGCGCGAAGGTCCGCGGTCGTGAACAGATCGGGTCGGGCGACGTCGGCCTGCCGGTCGGCCCCATCGTCGCCGGCGATACGGGTGCTCATGGGCGGGGCTAGTGTATGGCCGTGCGCCGGGCCGTCGTCGGACCCGGATGAGACGCGGGTCGCTCGGAGGGCTTGTCGAACGTGGTCGGGCTCGTGCTCGTGGGTCACAGCGCGGAGGTCGTGGCCGGACTCGCGGCGATGGTCCGCCAGGCCGCGCCGGGCGTGCCGGTGGAGACGGCCGGCGGCCTCTCGGGCGGACGGCTCGGGACCAGCGGCCCGGACGTCGCAGCTGCGCTGCGGCGCGCCCTCGAGGCCGCGCACGGGGACGGCGTCGTCGTGCTCCTGGACCTGGGCAGCGCCGCGCTCGCGCTCGACATCGCGCTCGAGGAGCTCGACGCCACCGACCGCGCCCGGGTCCGCGTCACCGAGGCGCCGTTCGTCGAGGGCGCGGTCGTCGGCGGCGTGGCCGCGGCGGGCGGCGCGGACGCGGACGTGGTCGTCGTTGCCGCACAGGGCGCGATGCGGATGCCGAAGCTGCCGCGCAGCGCGTGACCGCAGGGAACGACGACGCGGCCCGACGCGACGCGGTCATCGTGCGCGCCTGGCTCATCGACTGGGCCGCGGCCGTGGCCGAACGGCGCACGTGGCTCACGGATCTCGACGCCGCCATCGGCGACGGCGACCACGGCATCAATCTCGAGCGTGGCCTGGCAGCGGTTGCCGCCGCACTCGGGGACGCCACCGACCGGGACGCGACGGGTGGCGAGGTCCTGGCCGCCGCGGGCCGCCGGCTCATGGGCGTCGTCGGGGGCGCGAGCGGCGCGCTGTATGGCCGGGCGCTCGTCCAGGCCGGCGAGGCCCTTCGCGCGCGGCCGGACCCGGACACGCTGCCCGAGGTCGTGCTGGCGGCCGCGATCGACGCCATCTCGAGCCTGGGCAAGGCGGAGCCCGGCGACAAGACGATGCTCGACGCGCTCGTGCCCGCGCTCGCGGCGCTGCGGTCGGGTCCCGAGGGCGAGGCGCCACTGCACGCCTGCGTGCGCGCGGCGGCCGCGGCCGGGGCCGGCGCGGACGCGACGGTCCCGCTCGTCGCACGAAAGGGCCGGGCGAGCTATCTCGGGGACCGGTCGGCCGGGCACCGCGATCCCGGTGCCGCATCGAGCGCCCTGCTCGTGCGCAGCCTCGCGCGCGCGTACGCCCGCCCGTGACGCCGACACGTGTCCGTCATGCCGCCGGGCCAGCAGCCGGCACGGCTGCCACGTCCCCCCGCGCACCGTGGAGCCATCGCCGCCGGACGAGCGGCACGGAGGTAGCCATCCCATGAACAACACGAACCTGACGGACACGAAGCGAAGCAAGGACTGGACAGGCGACGAGTGGGCAGGCGACGAGGCGAGCCGCCCGACGTCCCCCACGGACACTGCCGCCGGCGATCCCGTTGCGACGGCCGCCCGGAGCGAACACTGGAACAAGAGCCAGTACGTCGGCGACCAGGGTGAGGGTCGGCTCGCGCCGCAGGACCCGGACACCATGCCCGAGGGCGAGACGAGCATCAGCGGCAACCGCCACGCGGACGGCGAGGAGCACTGGGCCCCGGACGAGGCGATCGACACCACGATCCGCCGCTAGCCCGGGCTCGCTCCGGCAGCCACTCCGCGGCCCGAAGCGCCGTTTCCCGCATGTCGACAGATGCGGGAGCGGCGCTTCGGCATGCCCGGCGTGGGCCATCCGTCACGGCCGCCGGAGGATGCGGTTCGGTTGCGGCCGGGTTCCCGGCGAGATTCACGAAGTCTTGATCTTTTCCCGGCCCTCCCCCTTCTAGAGTCCGGGCATACCCCCTTTGCGGGCGGGTGCGTCCCCCTGTCCCGCAGGGCCCGTGTGGAGGGCCCGCGCCCGTGGGGATTGCGAAAGGAGGAGCCACCGGAGGAGGTCGTGCCTCGGCGGACGGACGTCGGCGACGCCAGGGAGGCGCGTCCGAAGCCCCCGTCGCAGGCTGGGTCTGCCCCAGGCTGGGGCTGTTCCATCATTCGAGGGAGTGCATCGCATGGAATACGATCCCGTAAAGGTGTTCCTGGCGGAAGTGTTCGGGACAGGGCTCCTGATCCTCCTCGGCGACGGCGTCGTCGCCGGTGTCCTGCTCGCGCGGTCCAAGTCGCAGAACGCGGGCTGGATCGTCATCACCGCCGCATGGGCATTCGCGGTGTTCGTGGGCGTCGTCGTCGCTGGCCCGATCAGCGGCGCGCACCTGAACCCCGCCGTCACCATCGGCCTCGCCGCGCAGGGCGCGGTCCCGTGGGATCACGTCCCGGTCTACCTCGCTGGCGAGTTCGTCGGCGCGTTCATCGGCGCCATCCTCGTCACGATCCACTACTGGGATCACTTCAAGGAGACCGAGGACAAGGGCCTCAAGCTGGCCGTGTTCAGCACCGGTCCGAACATCCGCAACATCCCGCTGAACTTCGTCTCCGAGGTCATCGGCACGTTCGTGCTGGTGTTCGTGGTCCTCGCCTTCGGCACCAACGGCAGCGCTGCCGGCCTCGCGGCCCTGGGCGCCCTCCCCGTTGCCCTGCTCGTGTGGTCGATCGGCCTCTCGCTCGGCGGGACCACCGGCTACGCGATCAACCCGGCCCGTGACCTCGGGCCGCGCATCATCCATCAGCTCCTCCCGATCCCGGGCAAGGGTGACTCCGACTGGAGCTACTCCTGGGTTCCGGTCCTGGGCCCGATCGTCGGCGGCGTCATCGCGGCCGTCGTGTACAACGTCGTCTGGGTCAACGCCATCGGGATGTAGCGACGCCGGCTGTCGCACGCATGTTCTGGCCGCCGCCCGGTTCCCTCCGGTGTCGGGCGGCGGCCCCGCCACAATCCCTGGGGTGAGCTCATGAAGAAGCTGATCAACGCACCCGAGAACGTCGTCGACGAGGCCCTCGCGGGCATGCTCGCGGCGCACCCGGGCTACATCCGCGTCGAGGAGCCGAACATCGTCGTCCGCAAGGACGCGCCGAAGGCCGGCAAGGTGGGGATCATCTCGGGTGGTGGCTCGGGCCATGAGCCCATGCACGGCGGGTTCGTCGGCATGGGCATGCTGGACGCCGCCTGCCCGGGCGCCGTGTTCACGTCGCCCGTCCCGGACCAGATGCTCGCGGCCACCAAGGCCGTGGACAGCGGTGCGGGCGTGCTCCATATCGTCAAGAACTACACCGGCGACATCATGAACTTCGAGCTTGCGGCCGAGCTGGCCCGGGCCGAGGGGCACGAGGTCTCGGCCGTCGTCATCGCGGACGACGTCGCGGTGAAGGACTCCCTGTACACGGCCGGCCGGCGTGGCGTCGGCGGCACGGTGCTCGCGGAGAAGATCGTCGGCGCGGCCGCCGAGGCGGGTGCCGACCTGGCGACCGTCACGGCACTGTGCCAGAAGGTCCAGGACAACGTGCGCTCCATGGGCATGGCCCTGACGAGCTGCACGGTGCCCGCGGCCGGCAAGCCGACGTTCGAGATCGGCGACGACGAGATGGAGATCGGCGTCGGCATCCACGGAGAGCCCGGGCGAACGCGCGCGAAGCTCGCCACGGCCGACGAGATCACCGAGATGCTCGCGACGCCGATCCTCGACGACCTGCCGTTCGGGCGCGGCGACAACGTCCTCGCGTTCGTCAACGGCATGGGCGGCACCCCGCTCATCGAGCTGTACATCGTGTTCAACAAGCTCCAGCAGCTGTGCGCGGCCCGCGGCGTGACGATCACCCGCAGCCTCGTGGGCAGCTACATCACCTCGCTCGAGATGGCTGGCTGCTCGATCACGCTGCTCAAGCTCGACGACGAGCTCACCCGCTACTGGGACGCGCCGGTCAACACCCCGGCCCTGCGCTGGGGCGCCTGATCGGTCCCGGGGGAGACGAGGGCCAGGGGGCGCACGATGAGCGACACCGATCGCATCACCAGCGATGACATGGTCGCGTGGATCACGCTGCTCGCGCGCGTCCTGCGCGAGCAGAAGGAGTACCTCACCGAGCTCGACTCCGCGATCGGCGATGCCGATCACGGGATCAACATGGACCGCGGCTTCCAGGCGGTCCTCGCAAAGCTCCCGACGTATCCGGAAGGCGACGTCGGGGCCCTCCTCAAGGGTGTCGGGATGACGCTCATGTCCACCGTCGGTGGCGCGAGCGGCCCGCTCTACGGCTCCTTCTTCCTCCAGCTCGGCCTCGCGACGGCCGGCAAGCCGGAGATCGACGTGGCCGAGTTCGCCGCGGCCATGGACAACGGCATCGCCCGCGTCCAGGGCCTCGGGAAGGCAGAGCCGGGCGACAAGACGATGCTCGAGGCGCTCCTGCCGGCGCAGGCCGCGCTGCACCAGGCCGCCGACGCGGGCGCAAGCCCGTCCGACGCGCTCGGGGCGGCGGCCGCGGCGGCCGAGGAGGGCATGCTCGCGACGATCCCCCTGGTCGCCCGCAAGGGACGTGCCAGCTATCTCGGAGAGCGCAGCGCGGGTCACCAGGACCCGGGTGCGACCTCCACCCAACTCCTGCTCAAGGCCGCCGCCGACGCCTGGTCCCGGGCGTAGACGGCGACACGGCACCTGTATCTATCGGAGCCAGTTGCATGACGAAGTACGTCGGAGCCCTCGACCAGGGCACCACGAGCACCCGCTTCATGATCTTCGACCACGCCGGCGGCGTCGTCGCGATCCACCAGAAGGAGCACGAGCAGATCTACCCCAAGCCGGGCTGGGTCGAGCATGACCCGATGGAGATCTGGGCGCGCTCGCAGGAGGTCATCGACGGATGCCTCCGCAACGCAGGCATCGCCGCCTCCGACCTCGCCGCCGTCGGCATCACCAACCAGCGCGAGACGGCCGTCGTCTGGGACAAGAAGACCGGCAAGCCCGTCTACAACGCGATCGTCTGGCAGGACACCCGGACCGACGTCTACGTCAACGAGTTCGGCAAGGACGGCGGCCAGGACCGCTTCCGGGGCAAGGTGGGCCTGCCGCTCGCGACCTACTTCTCGGGTCCCAAGGTCCGCTGGATCCTCGACAACGTCGACGGCGCACGCGCCAAGGCCGAGGCCGGTGACCTGCTGTTCGGCAACATCGACACCTGGTGCATCTGGAACCTCACCGGCGGCGTCAACGGCGGCGTGCATGTCACGGACGTCACCAACGCCAGCCGCACGATGCTCATGAACCTCGAGACCCTCGACTGGGACGAGGAGATCATGGGCATCATGGGCATCCCGCGGAGCATGCTCCCGACCATCAAGGCCTCGTCCGAGGTCTACGGCACGGGCGTCGGCACGCTTGCCGGAATCCCGATCGCGGGCGACCTCGGCGACCAGCAGGCCGCCCTGTTCGGCCAGACGTGCTTCTCGCCGGGCGAGGCGAAGAACACGTACGGCACCGGCTGCTTCATGCTCCTCAACACGGGCAACAAGGCCGTCCAGTCGAAGAACGGCCTGCTCACCACGCTGGGCTACAAGATCGGCAGCCAGCCGGCCGTGTACGCCCTCGAGGGCTCCATCGCCATCACGGGCGCCCTCGTCCAGTGGCTCCGGGACAACCTGGGGATGATCACCTCGTCGCCCGAGGTCGAGGCGCTTGCCAAGACCGTGGACGACAACGGTGGCGTCTACTTCGTCCCGGCGTTCAGCGGCCTGTTCGCGCCGTACTGGAAGTCGGACGCCCGTGGCGTGATCGCGGGCCTCACCCGCTACGTCAACAAGGGCCACATCGCGCGGGCGACCCTCGAGGCGACCGCGTGGCAGACCCGCGAGGTCCTCGACGCCATGAACGCCGACTCCGGCGTGCCGCTCACGGCCCTCAAGGTCGACGGCGGGATGGTGTTCAACGACCTGCTCATGCAGTTCCAGGCCGACTGCCTCGGTGTCCCGGTCATCCGACCGAAGGTCGCCGAGACGACGGCCCTCGGCGCGGCCTACGCCGCCGGCCTCGCGGTCGGCTTCTGGGCCGAGGTCGAGGATCTGCGCGAGAACTGGGCCAAGGACGCGGAGTGGACGCCCAAGATGGACGCCACGACGCGCGAGAAGGACTACGCGATGTGGAAGAAGGCCGTCACGCGGACCTTCGACTGGGTCGAGTAATCCCCTTTCCGTCCTGAACGGACAGACGACCCCGGCGCCGGATGGCGCCGGGGTCGTCCGCTGAGCGAGGGATCACGTGAGCGAGGAGTCGGCCGCGTACGTCGGCCTCGTCGTCGTCTCCCACAGCAGCCGCATCGCCGAGGGCACCGCCGAGCTGGCGGGCCAGATGGCGGGGCCGGAGGTCCGGATCGTCGCCGCCGGCGGGATGGCGGACGGGAGCATCGGCACCGATGCGGCCCGCATCGCCGAGGCGCTCCAGGCCGCCGATGCGGGCGCGGGCGTCGTGGTGCTCGCGGACCTGGGCAGCGCCGTGCTGTCCACGCGGACCGCGCTGGAGCTGCTCGACAGCCCCGGGCACGTCCGGCTGAGCCGCGGGCCCATCGTCGAGGGCGCGGTCATGGCCGCCGTCCAGGCGAGCACGGGCTCCTCGCTCGACGAGGTGCTCGAGGCGGCCGAGGCTGCCGCATCCCTGCCCAAGGGTTAGAGTGACCCCGGGACGTCGCCGAGCCGGCGCTCCCGGCCGATCGGCCGCCGCGCGGGATCATGCCCCGCAGGCGGTCACCATCGAGGTGAGCAGGCAATGACGGTCCCGCATACCGCGGACGTGCTCGTCATCGGGGGTGGCGCGACCGGCGCAGGCGTCCTCCGGGACCTCGCGCGGCGCGGCCTCCGCGGGCTCCTGGTGGAGCGCGGCGACTTCGGCACCGGCACGACCGGGCGATACCACGGCCTCCTGCACTCCGGTGGCCGGTACGTCCAGAAGGACCAGGTCGCGGCGCGCGAGTGCATCACCGAGAACCGGGTGCTGCGGCGCATCGCGCCCGCGTCGGTCGAGGACACCGGCGGCTACTTCGTCGCGACGCCCGATGACCCCGACGACTACGTGTCGGCGTTCGCCGCCAATTGCCACGCGAGCGACGTGGACTGCGACGAGGTGGACGTCGCCCAGCTGCTGGCGAAGGAGCCCGCACTGAACCGACGCATCCGGCGTGCGTTCCGGGTCCCCGACGGCTCGATCGAGCCGTGGCAGCTCATCGGGTCGACGCTCGCCGACGCGCGCCTCCGCGGCTCCGAGGCGCTGAGCTACCAGCGGGTCATCGGGTTCGACGTCGTCGGCGGACGCATCGTCGCCGCCACCCTGCGCAACGAGCGCGACGGCAGCGTGTCCAAGGTCTGGGTCCAGTTCGTCGTGAGCGCGTCCGGCGCATGGGCGGGCCGGATCGCCGGGCTCGCGGGCGTCCACGTCGAGATGACGCCCGGCAAGGGCACGATGCTGATCTACAACCACCGCATGACCGACGCCGTCATCAACCGCTGCCACAAGTCGAGCGACGGCGACATCATGGTCCCCGTCCACACGGTGGCGATCCTGGGCACGACGGACATCAAGGTCCCCGACCCCGACGACTACGAGATCACCCGCGAAGAGGTGGTGCGCCTCGTGGACGAGGGCACCAAGCTGTTCCCCGATCTCCCGCGGCTCCGGATCCTGCGCGCCTACGCCGGGGTGCGGCCGCTGTACCGGCCCCCGGCCGACGCCGCGGACGGCGGCGGCAACCGCTCGATCTCGCGGGCCCACGCGATCCTCGATCACGCGGACCAGGGTGTCGACAACTTCGTGTCGATCGTGGGCGGCAAGCTCACGACGCACCGGCTCATGGCCGAGGAGACCGTGGATGCCGTCACGGCGAAGCTGGGCGTGAACGCCCCGTGCACGACCGCCGACGAGGTCCTCCCCGGCCAGCCGGGCGGCCACACGTACTGGCTGGGTCACCGGCTCGCGGATCACGAGGAGACGGGCGGCGGCGACGCAGACCTGCTGTGCGAGTGCGAGCTCGTCACCCGCGGCATGGCCGACGCCTATCTCGACGCCCACTGGCCGTGCACGATCGACGACCTGCGCCGCGGCACGCGGGTGGGGATGGGGCCGTGCCAGGGCGCGTTCTGCACGTTCCGCATCGCAGGCCTCGTCGCCGAGCGCCTCGACGCGCACGCCTCGGCCACGGCTTCACCGGCGCGCGGCGATCGCGACACGGACGGACACCTGCCCGGCTCGGGTGCCGCCCACGCCGAGCTCGCGGATCGGGCGCTCACCGCGTTCCTCAGGGAGCGCTTCAAGGGCACCCGACCGATCGCGCAGGGCCGCCAGCTCCAGGAGCTGTTGATGACGAATGGCATCTACGTCGGCGTGCTCGGGATCGACTCGATGTCCAGCACGACCGCCGCGGCGACGGTCGCCGGTGAGGAGACGATCGATGCCGCACGCTGACGTCGTCGTCATCGGGGCCGGGCTCAGCGGCCTCACCGCCGCGCTCCGGCTCGCGGAGTCGGGGGCCGTGGTGACCCTCGTCGCCAAGGGCCACGCCAGCACGCACTGGGGCTCGGGCGGGATCGACGTCGCGGCGCCGCAGGGCGCACACACGCCGGCGCAGGGTGTGGGGCTGCTGGGCACGAACGCCGACCATCCGTATGCGTTCCTCGGCGAGGACGCCGCCCCGGCGGTCGGGTGGCTCATGGAGCGGGTGGCCGCGGCCGGTCTGGGGTATACGGGCTCGCTCGAGATCCCGATCCGTCGCGTGCCGACCGCGATCGGCGGCACCCGCCGCGTCGCCATCGTCCCGGCGGCACAGGCCGCGGCCCTGCGGCCGTGGGATCGGGACGAGGTCCTCGTCGTCGCGGGGCCGGCCGGGTACAAGGACTTCTGGCCGGCGGCGATCGCCGACAGCCTCGCCCGGGAGAGCGTGTGGCACGGAGCGGACCGGCCCGCGCACGTCCTCGCCGTGGCGGTGGAGCTGCCGGGCCTCCGGGAGCGCAACAACCTCAACGCCCTCGAGCTCGCCCGTCGCTTCGACGATCCCGACCGACGCACGGACGACCTTGACCGCATCGCCCGCGCCGTGCACAAGGCCGTGGGGAGCCGCGCGGGCCGCGTCGCGCTGCCGGCGGTCATCGGCCTCGACGGACATGCCGACGCGTGGGCCGACGCCCGGGCGCGCTTGACGCTCGAGCCGTTCGAAATCCCCCTCGTGCCGCCCAGCGTCCCGGGCATCCGCCTGTGGCGTGCGCTGCGGGAGCGGATTCGTGCGGCTGGCGGCCGGATCCAGGTCGGCGAGAGCGTCCATCGGATCGAGGTCGTCCGCAGGCGAGTCGTCGCGGTGGAGATGGAAGCCGCGACCCGAGTCCACCGCATCCGGACCGACGCGGTCGTGCTCGCGACGGGCGGCATCGCGGGTGGCGGGCTGGTCGCGACCGGCGACGGGCACGTCGTCGAGCCGCTCCTCGGGCTCCACGTCGACGCACCGGTCTTCGACGCGTGGCTGCTGCGCGAGGCGCTCGATCCTGCGGGTCACCCGATCGAGGCGGCCGGGATCCGGACCGATCACCGGCTGCACCCGCTCGACCCGGCGACCGGCAAGCCGGCGATCGCCAACGTGCTCGTCGCGGGCGCGCTGCTCGCCGGCCAGCGGGCGCTCCGCGAGCGGAGCGGCGACGGGATCGCGATCGCCAGCGGGTGGCGGGCCGCCCGCGAGCTCACCGCCGAGACCACACGCACCCCCGTCGGCCGCGCGCCGGCCACGTCGAGGAGCGCATCGTGACCATCGCCGATCTCGTCCGGGAGGCCTCGGCGGACCTGGACAGCCACGTGAGCTCGTCCGCGGACGAGTGCCTCAAGTGCAACGTGTGCAACACGGTGTGTCCCGTTCTCCGGGTCACGGACCTGTTCGCAGGCCCCAAGTACGAGGGCCCGCAGGCCCAGCGCTTCCGGATGGCCCGCGGCCAGCAGATCCAGGGCCCGTCGAGCTCGGCCGTCGCCTCCCCGGACCACTCCGTGGACTACTGCTCGGGCTGCGGCTGGTGCACCACCGCCTGCCCGGCGGGCGTGAAGATCGCCGAGATGAACAACCAGGCTCGTGCGCGGCTGCGCGAGGGCAAGCGCCCCAAGCTGCGCGACTGGGGCCTCGGCCAGACCGACCTCACGGGCTCGGTCGGCGTCGCCCTCTCGCCGCTCGCGAACTTCGCCCTCGGCAACGGCGTCGTCCGGGCCGTCATGGAGGCGACCGTGGGCGTCCACCGCAAGGCGCCACTGCCGAAGTTCGCGAAGTCCACGTTCGCTTCCACGTGGAAGCGCCGCGGGGGCGAGCGCGGGACGGGGAAGCACGAGGTCCCGGGACCGGACGCGGCGGTCGTCTACTTCCACGGCTGCGCGGCGAACTACTACGAGCCGCACGTCGCCGAGGCCGCGATCGAGGTGCTGCGCCGCAACGGCTTCCAGACGATCGTCCCGGAGCAGGTCTGCTGTGGGCTGCCGCTCATCAGCAACGGCCTGTACGACGACGCTCGCGGGCGGGCCCGGACCAACAGCGACGTCCTGGCCGATTACGCGCGGCGTGGCTACCGGATCATCGGGACGTCGACCTCGTGCACCCATACCTTCAAGGCGGAGTACGAGGAGATGCTCGATCTCCACGACGACGACACGAAGGCGGTCGCGCAGGCGACCTGGGACATCTGCGAGTTCCTGCTCGACCTCCATGACCAGGGCCGCCTCAACACCGACTTCGGCGAGCTCGACGAGGACCTCCCGTACCACGCGCCGTGCCAGCTGCGGAGCCACGGGATCGGGCTGCCGGCGCTGGACCTGTTCGCGCTCGTGCCTGGCCTGCGGGCACGGGACATGGACCACGACTGCTGCGGGATCGCGGGGACCTATGGCCTCAAGCGCGAGAAGTACGCGATCGCGATGGACGTCGGAGCGCCGCTGTTCGAGAAGGTGAAAGCGACGGGGGCGACGGCCGCGGCCTGCGACTCGGAGACCTGCCGCTGGCAGATCCAGTCCGCGACGGGCGTCCGCACCCGTCACCCGGTGGAATTCCTGCTCGACGCCTACCGCGCCGGGGACCGGGCCCGGGAGCACGCCGCCCGGGCCTGACCCGCACGGCAACGGGACAGAGGTCACGGATTCGGACCGCTGCGCGTGCGGCTTCGGTCACAGGGGCCCTAGGAAGCGTCACGGCCCGGCGGCACGATCGCCCCATGGAGCGTGGAGGCGGTCCCCGGGTGGTCATCGTGGGGGGCGGCGGCACCGGCGGTGCCCTCGCCCACGACCTCGCGCTGCGGGGGATCCGCGTGGTCCTGGTCGAGCGGCACGGGCTCACCTCGGGCACGACGGGCCGTCACCACGGGCTGCTCCACAGCGGCGCGCGCTACGCCGTCAACGACCCGGAGTCGGCGGTGGAGTGCATCACCGAGAACCGGATCCTGCGCCGGATCTGCCCCGGCTCGTTCGAGGAGAACGACGGGCTGTTCGTGGCCCTCGAGGAGGCGGACCTCGAGTGGCGCGACCGTCTCGTCCCGGCCTGCGAGGCCTCCGGGATCCCGACCCGCTGGCTGACCCGGCTGGAGGCGCTTCGCCTCGAGCCGCTGCTCAACCCGCGGCTCCTCGGCGCGCTCCAGGTCCCGGACGCGACGATGGACGCGATGCGAATGCCGCTCCGGTTCTTCGCCACGGCGCTGGCGAACGGCGCGGACATCCGGCCCTACACGGAGGTCGTGGGTCTCACGGGTCAGGCCGGCTGCGTCACCGGCGTGCGCGTGGTGGACCGGGCGACCGGGCGCGAGTACGAGATCGGTGGCGACATCGTGGTCAACGCGGCCGGGCCATGGGGGGAGTCGATCGGATGCATGGGCGGCGTCGACGTGCCGGTCCAGCCGTCGCCGGGCGTCCTCGTGGCGCTCCGCGGGCGGCTGTGCAACATGGTGGTCAACCGGATGCACAAGAGCGGCGACGGCGACATCGTGGTCCCCCAGCGTGCGCTCTCGATCGTCGGCACGAGCTCCTGGGTCGCCGAGGACCCGGACGACCTCGCGGTCCCCGAGGACCACGTCCAGCGGATGCTCGACGAGGGCTCCCGGCTCATCCCGGCAGTCCGCACGGCGGCCATCCGCGCGGCCTGGTCGGCGGCGCGGCCGCTCATCGGGGAGCGCGGCGCGTCCACGGGCCGCGAGCTCAGTCGCACCTTCAAGTGCTACGACCACGCGACGGAGGGCGTGGAGGGCCTCGTGACGATCTCGGGTGGCAAGGGCACCACGCTGCGGGGGATGGCCGAGCTCACGGCCGACGTCGTGGCGCACAAGCTGGGGGTCGACGCGCCGTGTCGCACGCGCGACACCGTCCTGCTCCCCCATACCGCGTTCCACCACGCCAGGGCGGCCTGAGATGGCGACGCTGGTCGATCGCCCGCCCGAGGCGGTTCCGGCCCCTGGCGCGGCCCCGGTGACCGCCACGCGCGTGGTGCGCGTGCGGCGGACCCCCCGCGATGGCGGAGCGGCGCGCTGGGATCGGGTCGAGGTGCCGGTCAGCTCGTCGCGGATGACGGTGCTCGACGCGCTCACCTGGATCCGCTCGCGGGTCGACCCGACGCTGGACGTTCGCCACTCGTGCTTCCACGCCTCGTGCGGGACGTGCGGGCTGCGCGTGGACGGACGCGACGTCCTCGCCTGCGTCACCAGGCTCGACGACCTGCGCGAGGGCGAGGTCTCCGTGGAGCCGCTGCGCAACCAGCCCGTGGTGAGCGACCTCGTCGTGGATCTCGAGGCGCTGTACGAGGCGCTCGAGCCGATGGCCGTCCCGCTCGTGCGCTCGTCGACGCTCGTGGCCGGCGGACGGCCGGCGGAGGGCGTGCCGGCGCTCGGGCGGTTCGAGGACTGTATCGAGTGCGGGCTGTGCATCTCTGCCTGCCCGATCGAGGCCACGGACGCCGCCTACGAGGGGCCCGCGGTCCTCGGCGCTGCGTGGCGCGTCATCGACGAGCCCCGGGGGACGGACCCGGCGTCCGCGCTCGCGATCGTCGACGGCGACCAGGGCGCGTGGCGGTGCCACCTCGCGTTCGAGTGCAGCGAGGCATGCCCGTCCGAGGCCGAGCCCGGCGAGCACATCCTCCACCTCCGGCGCGGGCTGCTGCGACGGCGAGTCGCGGCGATCCTCCGCCGCCGCGGGACCCACGAGGGGAGCGGCAGATGATGAACGAACGGCGAGGCGTCGCGGGCTGGTTCGATCCACGCGGGCGCCGCCTCGGCGGGCTGGCGTTCATCGTCAACCGCCTGTCGGGCCTGGGCGTCCTGGTGTACCTGTACCTCCACCTGCTGATCCTCACGCAGCTCGCTCGCGGGCCGGTTGCGTGGGACGCGTTCGTCGCGTTCGCGGGATCGCCAGTGGTCCTCGCGTTCGACGTGCTGCTGCTCGCCGGACTGCTCGTCCACGGGCTCAACGGGGTCCGGCTGGCGCTGCTGGGCTTCGGGGTCGTGACCGGCCGCGGGACGGCGCTGTTCGTGGCGCTCATGACCGGGGCCGTGCTCATCGCGGCTGTCGGCGCCCTCCGCCTGTTCGAGGTCGCCTGACATGACCGTGCCCTCCATCCCGCTCCGCCTCCCCGGCGCCGCCGACCACGCGCGCGGCGAGGCTGGGGCGCACGACTGGTCGTGGGTCTGGCAGGCGGTGAGCGGCATCGTCGTGCTCGGCCTCGTGACGGTCCACATGGTCGCGCAGCACTTCGTGGTCCCCGAAGGCCTGCGGGACTTCGCGGCGGTCGTCGCGTGGCTCTCGAGCCCGGTCGTCATCGTCGTCGAGCTCGCGTTCCTGGTGAGCGTCGCCTGGCACGGGCTGCTCGGGCTCCGGGCCGTGCTGTTCGACTTCGGATTCAGCCCGCGGACGGAGCGCTGGATCACCCGGACGCTCGTGGCGATCTGGATCGTCACGGTCGGGTATGGTCTGTGGCTGACGTCGGTGATCGCGGGCTGGACCTGATCCACCCCGGTCGCCGCCCCTCGGAGGACCACGGTGGCGATCGAGCCGGAGCAGGCGGGCCCACTGCGGGTCGTCGTCGTCGGCGCCGGCGCGGTGGGCTCGTTCCTCGGCGGAATGCTGGCGTCGCCCGCCACGGTCGTCACCCTGCTGCTGCGTCGGCCGTACGAGGGTCCTGACCCCTCCACGCTGCTGCTGGAGGAGCCGGGCGGCAGCCGGCACGTGCCCGTCCGCCGGGTCAGCGACCCGGACGGGATTGACGGCGCCGACGTCGTGATCGTCGCCGTCAAGGCGTTCGACCTCGAGGCCGCCCTCGACACGACCCGCCACTGGCCGGAGGCGGCCGTGCTCACGGCCCAGAACGGCGTGGGCGCGGAGGCGCTCGCGGATGCCTGGATCCCCTTCCCCACCCCGCTTCTCGCCGCGTCACTCACGACCGCGGTCGAGGCCGTCGAGGGCGGCGTGCGTCGCCTCCGACCGGGCGGCATCGGTGTGGCCGTCGTGCGCGACGACGACGCCGGGACCGGCATGGCGCTGCGCGGCCGGCTCGCGGCGGCGTGGACCGCGGCGGGCCTCCCCGCCAAGGCATGTCCCGACGCCGACGCCATGAAGTGGTCGAAGCTGCTGGCCAACCTCGTGGGCAACGCGACCAGCGCGATCCTCGACCTGAGCCCGGGGGAGATCTACGCCGACAGGCGCACCTATGACATCGAGCGGGGCCAGCTCCAGGAGGCGCTGGCCGTCATGAAGGGCCTCGGGCTGCGGCCGGTCGGGCTGCCCGGCGCGGACATCTCGCTGCTCCTGCGCGGGCTGTCGCTCCCCGCCGCGATCGGACGGCCACTCGTCGCCCGCGGGATCGCCGGCGCCCGGGGCGGGAAGTCCCCCTCGCTCCGGCTCCACGTCCGCGACGGCGGCACGGGCCCGACGGAGGCGCGCTGGCTCAACGGCGCGGTCGTCGCGGCGTCTGGCGCGGCCGGGGTCGGGACTCCGGTCAACGAGGCGCTGCTGGGCCTGCTGGAGGAGGTCGCCGGCGACCCGGAGCGGGCCGCGTGGTTCAAGGGCGAGCCGGGCCGCCTGGCGGATGCCGTCGCGGGGTGGGGGCCGCCCTCCGAGGGCTGAGGACGACGCCTATACTCGGCCCGCAGTGGACACCCTCGAGCTCATCCGCGCGATCGCGATCGTCGTTGTCGCCTACGTCATCGGCGGCATCCCGTGGAGCATCATCGTCGCGCGGCTCACCGGCCGGACGGACCCGCGCACGATCGGCAGCGGGCGGACCGGCGGCGCGAACGCGATGCGGGCGATGGGCACGCAGCTCGCGCTGCTGTCCGGGATCCTCGACCTGCTCAAGGGGACGGCCGCGGTGCTGCTCGCCCGGGCGCTGGGCGCCGGCACGGGCGTGGAGGTCGTGGCGGGCCTCGCGGCGATCATCGGCCATAGCCGCTCCCCGTTCCTCGGGCTCGGCGGCGGCCGGGGCGTGGCGCCGGCATTCGGCGGCCTGCTCGCGTTCTCGCCGCCGATCGCGGCGATCATCATCCCGCTGTTCCTCGCGGTCATCGCCCTGACGCGCTATTCGTCGGTCGGATCGCTCACCGCGTCTGCCGTCGCTGGGATCCTGCTCGCATGGGCGACATCCGCGTTCGGCTGGGACCCATGGCTCTACCTGTACGCCGCCGGCGGCACGCTCCTCGTGTGGCTGTTCCACACCGACAACATCCAGCGACTGCTCGCCGGGACCGAGCGCAAGATCGGGACGCCCGCGCCGCCCCCACCCGAAGCCCCCGAGCGACCCGCGTAGGTCCGCTGGCCGGGTCCGCGGCCCACGGTCTCGCGTCCGGCGCCCACCCGCCCTGCCCGATCTGCCTCGCCTCGCCCTGCCTGCCCCGCCTGCCCTTTTCCCGAATCGCCCCGCGCTGCCTCCCAGGCAGACATTTCGCCCCAACAACGTCGCGATGCTGCTTGCAGGGCAGCCCATCGACCGGCTCGGGAACGCTGAGAGCCGTTTCAGCGGCGAAGTGCCGCCCCGGAGACAGCACGACGACGTCCTGGGGTCAGATTTGCTGCTTCCCAAGCAGGCACCTGCGGTTCGACCCGCGAGCGCGGAGTCGGTCGATCATGCGCCGCTCACGTTGCACGCCTCCTGCGTGACACGCCAGCGATCGCCATCGAGCAGCGTCACGGTCAGGTCACACATCGTGACGCCATCGGTGCCGAGAGCGCCCGGCGGGTCCGACGAGCGGTGCGTCCGGTACCGGATGACCGCCTGAGGAAACGCGACCTCCGTGCCGCCGCGCGCGTGAGCCGGCCCCAGGTCGAGGGCGATCACCTCGACGGAGGAGATGATCGCTCCCGGGTGGACGACGTGGTCGTTCACCACGTTGCGGACACCGCGGATGTGGCTCGCGAGTGGCTCGCCGTCGTACCAGGCCTCGAGCCGAGCCGCGGTGGCGGCGATCCACGCGTCCGCGTCCGACCCCGTGAGCGACCCCGCACGGACGTCGCCCGGCGCGACGAGCTCGGACGCCGCGGCACGCAGCGCACCATCGGCGGCGTCGGCGGCCGTTCCCGCTCGAGCAGTTGAACATGCCGCGACCACCCCGACGAGCAGGAGGAACGCCCAGTGCCGGCGCGTCGTGCGTGGCATGCGCCGTCGCTCAGCCGGGCAGTGTCTCGCCCAGCCCGGAGACGATCAGCGCGTCCAGCGCCTCGATCGCGGCGTCCTCGTCCGTTCCCTCGGCCGTCACCCTGACCCGATGGCCCACCGCCACGCCGCTGCTCATCACGGCGATGATCGACTTCGCGTCCACCGGCGCGCTGCCGCGGTCGAGGTTCTCGAGCGTGATCCGGCTCGCGAAGCCGGCCGCCGCCCGCACGAACATCGCTGCGGGGCGCGCGTGGAGGCCGCTGGGATTGCGGATCGTCTGGTCGATGGTGCGCATCGGTCGAATGGTCCTCCAGGTCGATGACGGTCAGGCGGGCGGAAGGGTCGAGGCGAACAGCCGCAGGACGTTCTCGCCCATGACGGCGCGGACATCATCGTCCGCCAGCCCGACGTCCAGGAGGGCATCGGTCAGGCGCGAAGTGCCGGCGGCATCGATCGGGACCGGGACGGCGCCGTCCCAGTCGGACCCGAGCGCGACGTGCGCGACGCCGATGCGCTCAACGGCATAGGCGATCGAGCGCGCGATCCACGCCACCCCGTCGCCCCCGCACGCCGTCGGCCAGAACCCGATGCCGACGACGCCGCCGGTCGCGGCGATTCCCGCGAGGTGCGCATCGCTGAGGTTGCGAGCGTTGTCCAGGACGCCGCGAACCCCGGTGTGCGACGCGACGACGGGCCGGGTCGAGACCTCGAGCGCGTCATCGATGGTCCTCGCCGACGCGTGCGCGACGTCGAGCAGGACACGCCGGGCCTCCATGCGCGCCACAAGCTCCCGGCCGAGCGCGGTGAGCCCGCCCTGCTCCAGGCCATGCGCCGATCCGCCGAACGCGGTGTCGAAGAAGTGCGCGGGCGAGATCATGCGGACGCCGAGGTCCGCGACCACGTCCACGTTCTCGGGGTCGTCCTCGAGCGCGTGCGCCCCCTCGATGGCGAGCACCGCGGCCGTCATGCCGCCGCGCGCCTCGCGCGCGGCGAGGTAGGCGGCGAGCTCCGCCTGGCTGGTCACGATCCGGAACGCGCCGTGGGATCGCTCCGCGAGCGAGTGCGCCTGTGCCGCGAGGTGCTCCACGCGCGGCAGGAGCCGCCCCCACGTGGCACGCGGCCAGCGCTTCGCGACGGCGAGGGCGAGGACCTGGTCGCTCGAGTCGGCGTTGCGCTCGATGTTCAGCCCGCGCGGCGTCTTGACCGGCATCGAGAGCACCTGGAGCGCGACGTTGCCCTCGATGAGCCGCGGCACGTCGACCGATCCCCGGGAGCCGCGCACCAGGAGGTCGCGACCCCACAGTAGCGAGTCGGCATGCAGGTCCCCCACCCGGAGCGACGAGTGGAGCGCGGCAGCCCGGGCCGAGACGGGCGTCGCCGGGGCGGTGGCGACCGGGTTCATCCGGTCCTCGACCCGGCCCACGAGCGAGTCGAGCAGGGGCCGTGCCGCGGCCGCGCCGGCGAACGCTGCGCCGGCCGCCAGGGCGAGTCGACGGCGACGGGTCATGCGCCGAACGCGCGGCCGCGCGTCGGACGGATCCGGACGGGGACGTTGTAGACGGTCGCCATCTCCTCGGCGGAGGTGAGGAACTCGTCGATCCAGTCGCCGTACTTCGCGAGGTAGGCCGCGTTCTGGGGCACCGGGGGCGTCGCGTCGTCGATCCGCGCCTGGCCCTCGAGGATCACCACGTCACCGCCCCGGCCGTTGTCGGCGAGGTGGAGGCTCACCCGCGGGTTGCCCGCGATGTTGCCGTTGCGCTTGGCCCGGCGGTCGCTGTACACGAGCGCCTCGCCGGCCTCCCACAGGAACCAGATCGGGAACGTCTGGGGCTGGCCGTCGGGGGTGACCGTCGTCAGCCAGCCGATCATGTCGTGCTCGAGCCGCTCGAGCGCATGCCGGTCCGCGTCCGTGTCGCCGTCGAAGACCACGATCCCTCCTCCTAGGCCGTCGCCGGACGCGCGACGGGCCCCGATCGAACCTCGTCCAGGAACGCGAGCGAGCGCGAATCGCGCTCCAGAGCCACCCGCATGAAGTCGCGCATCGCCGCCTCGACCTCGCCCTCGACGGACGCGGCGAGCCGGAGCGCGGCCAGCGCCTCGATGTCCAGGCGCTGGTACGCCTTGAGCAGCTTGAGCGCCTCGAGGGACAGGGCCGTCCTGTCGGTCGCCGGGCCGGGACAACGGCCGCACAGGACGCCGCCCAGCGGCGGGACCCAGCGGAACGTCTCGGACGCCTCGAGCATCCGGTCGCACTCCACGCAGCGGTCGACCTCCGGCCGCTGGCCCAGCTCGTCGGCGAGATGCATCTCGTACCAGCGTGCGACGCGTCCCGGCGCCATGCCCGCATCGAGGAGCTCATATGCGCGGCGCAGCAGCGCGTACAGCGGCTCCGCCGCGTGGCGCTCCTCGAGGCTCCGGTCCGCGAGCTCGGCGAGATACCAGGCGGTCGCCGCACTCTCGAGCTTGTCGCGCAGGCCCAGCCAGGCGTGGCCCACGCGGACCTCCGTCACCACGTCGAACGTCCGGCCGCGCGCGAGCCCCACGGTGAGCTCGGCGAACGGCTCGAGGCTCCCACCGAGGCGCGACGTCGGGCGCCGGATGCCCTTCGCGATGGCCTTGAGCTTGCCGAACTCGGGCGTGATCAGCGTCAGGACGCGGTCGGCCTCGCCGAGGTCGAAGCGGGACAGGACGATGGCGTCGGTGACGTAGCGGCGGGGCACGGGCATGTCATCGACGGTAGCACTCCCGCCACCGTGCGACTACCCGGGCAGCCGTGCCTCGCGGGCGAGCCGGACAGCCTCGTCGATGCCGCCCGTGAACGGGTCGCCGTGGCCCGGCAGGACGAGCCCGGCCCCAAGGCCCTCGAGCCGGGCGAGCGACTCGCGAGCGAGGGCGGAGTCGGCGGTGAAGGCCGCGACCTGTGGTCCGCGGAGGCCGTCAGCCGGGCTGTACGTCGCCATTGCGTCGCCCGTGAACACGACGCCGTGCGACGGCACGTGGAGCGCCGCGCTGCCCGGCGTGTGTCCGGGCACGAGGACAACACGCGGCGACCCCGGCAGGTCCAGCGTCGCGCCGTCGCCGTACGTCGAGACCGCGGCGAGCGGCGGCACCCGGAGCAGCCCGTGACGGGCGGCCCACCACGCGAACCCGAGCACCGGCGCGATGCGCATCCTGGGCATCTTCGCCGGGTTCTTCGCCTTGCCCCTCGCCAGCGCCTCGTCCGCCTCGTGGACGTAGACGGGCCATCCGTGCTCGCGCCGGCCACGCTCGGCATAGCCGACGTGGTCGCTGTGGCCGTGCGTGAGCACGATCGCGCGCACGTCTCCGAGCGTGCGCCCCATCGCCGCCAGCTCCTCCGCCACGTGCCGCCACAGGCCCGGCGCGCCGGCGTCGATGATCGTGACCTCGCCGCCCTCCTCGAGCAGGTACGAGTTGACGAGACTGGCCGATCCGACCCGGCGGATCCCCGGTGCGAGCTCCATCGCGCAAGGCTACGCGATGCCGGGGCCTACGGGGCCGATCGGGCCCCATTCAACAGGCTACTTTTCGCGAACACGTTTGCGTCGGAAGCCGCTACACTCGCAGCGATGACCGTCTCCAGCGACCTCGATCTGTCCGTCCTTCTCGCCGATACCGAAGCGGAGATCCTGCGCGTCGTGGCGGACCGCGACCCGTCCACGATGGGCGTCTACGAGATGATCCGCTACCACCTGGGGCTCGACGGGTCGGAAGGTCCACGCGGCAAGCGGATGCGCCCCCTGCTCGGCCTGCTCGCGTACGCCTCGATCGCCGGCGAGCACACCCGGGCGCTCCCGGGCGCGGCCGCCGTGGAGCTGGGGCACAACTTCAGCCTCGTCCATGACGACATCGAGGATGGCGACGTCGAGCGCCGGCACCGGCCGACGCTGTGGTCGCTCCACGGCGTGCCGCAGGCGATCAACACCGGCGACCTCATCTTCAGCCTGTCGCGGGTGGCCCTCCACCGGCTGACCGACCTCGGGTTCCCGGACCGGACGGTCCTGCGGCTGATGCGCCTCTACGACGAGACGTGCGTGATGCTGTGCGAGGGCCAGTACATCGACATCGCGACGTCCGCCTCGAGCGAGCCGATGACGGTCGAGCTCTACTTCGACATGATCGGCCGCAAGACGGCTGCGCTCATCGCGGGCTCCATCGAGGCGGGCGCGCTGCTCGCCACCGACGACGAGGAGACGATCGCGCGCTATCGACGGTTCGGCTGGGCCCTGGGCCTCGCATTCCAGCTCAACGACGACCTGCTGGGCATCTGGGGCCAGGAGCGCCAGACGGGAAAGGTGCCGACCGACATCGCCCGGCACAAGAAGACGCTCCCGGTCCTGTACGCCTTCGAGCACGCGTCGCCGGTGGATCGCGAGCGGCTCACCGAGCTCGCGGCGCTCGAGCAGCCGTCCGAACCGGCGATCACCGAGGTGATGGCGATCCTCGAGCGCTCGGGCGCCCGCGAGTTCACCCGGTCCGAGGCGCAGCGCTGGCGGGACGAGTGCTTCGCGGAGCTCGACGGACTCGAGGCGGTGGACCCGGCCGCGCGCGAGCAGCTGCGCGGCATCATCACGGGTGTGATCAGCGCCTGACGGTTACTCGCCCTCGTCGGAGGACTGGTCGTCCACCGGGCGCTCGCGCGCCACGAGGACCTTGCCTACCCGTCGCCCGTCCGTCGTCTCCACCGTCAGCCGCAGGCCGTCCACGTGGATCTCGTCGCCGGGTTGCGGGATCCCGCCGATCCGGTGGTACACGAGACCACCGACCGTGTCGTACTCGTCCTCGTCCTCGAGCTGGAGCTTGAGGTCCCACAGGTCGAGCAGGTCGTCCACGGATGCCCGGCCGTCGACGCGCGCGGAGTGTTCGTCGAGGACCTCGACGAGCGGCTCCTCGACGTCGTACTCGTCCTGGATCTCCCCGACGATCTCTTCCAGCAGGTCCTCGATCGTCACGAGACCCGCCGTCCCGCCGTACTCGTCGAGCACGATCGCGATGTGGACCTTGCGCCGCTGGAACTCGTGGAGCAGGTCGTCGATCGTCATCGACTCGGGGACGAACACGGGGGTTCGGAGCATGCTCCGCAGGTTGGACGGAGCATCCGAGCTGGACTTCAGGAACGGCAGCAGGTCCTTCGCGTACAGGATGCCCACCACCTCGTCGACCGACGTCTCGTACACGGGCAGCCGGGAGTGCCCTTCGTCGATGATCCGGTCGACCGCCTCGTCGAACGTCGAGGAGGCCGGCAGCGCGACGATCGCGATCCTGGGGACCATGACCTCGTGGAGCCGCCGATCCCCGAGCTCGATGACCGCGTTGATCATCTGCTCCTCCTCCGCCTCGAGGATCCCCTGCTCGCCCCCACGCTCCACGATGAGGCGCAGCTCCTCGGCCGTGATCTGCGCCTCGCTGTTCACGTCCACGCCGACAAGCCCGGTGACCCAGCGGGTGATCCCAGTGAGCAGCCGCACGATGGGCGACAGCACGCGGCCGAGCAGGTCCAGCGGCACGGAGAGCGTGAGCGCGAAGCGCTCCGGGTTGGCGAGCGCGAGCGTCTTGGGCACGAGCTCGGCGAAGACGATGGTGAACAGGGCGAGGAGCACCGTCACCACGACGAGCGCGACGCCGTCCGCGGTGCCCGCGTCCATGCCGGCGCCCGCGAGCACGTTCGCGAGCGTCTGGCTGAGGCTCACGGCGGCGAACGCCGAGGCAAGGAACCCGATCACCGTCAGGCCCAGCTGCGACACCGCGAGGAAGCGGCCCGGATCGTCGAGCAGCCGGCGGACCCGTCGGGCGCCGGGCCGGTTCTCGTCCACGAGCTGGTCGACGCGGCTGCGCCGGATCGAGACCAGGGCGATCTCGGCGGCGACGAAGATCGCCTCGAAGAACGTGAGGACCACGAGGAACAGGAGCTCGCCGATGGGCAGGTTCACCCGGCGTCGTCCCCGGCGGGTTCCGACGGCCCTGGATCGCTGGGCGCGATCGGGCGGATCTCGCGGATCCGGGCCGGGACGCCCACGGCGAGCTTACCCGGCGGGACGTCCTTCGTGACGACGGCGCCGGCGCCGGTCTTGCTGCCGTCGCCGAGCGTGATCGGGGCCCGGAGCATCGTGTCGACACCCAGGAACACGCCCTCACCGATCGTCGTGCGGTGCTTGCGGACCCCGTCGTAGTTGGCGGTGATCGTGCCCGCGCCGACGTTCGTGTCCGCGCCCACGTCGGCGTCGCCGAGGTAGCTCATGTGGTGCTGGCGGACGTGCTCGCCGAGGCGACTGTTCTTGATCTCCGCGAAGTTGCCGACCTCGGACCGGCTGCCGACGTGGGCGCCGGGCCGGAGGTGCGAGAACGGGCCCACGGTGACGTCGTCCTCCACGGTCGCCCGCTCGAGGACGCTCGCCCAGATCACGCAGCGCTCCCCGATGACGGAGTCGTGGACCTGGGAGCCGGTGGCGATGCGGGTCCCCGCCCCGACGGTCGTCCTGCCGCGCAGGACCACGCCCGGCTCGAGCGTGACGTCCTCTTCGAGCTGGACCTCGTGGTCGAGGTAGACCGTGGACGGGTCCACCATCGTGACGCCGGCCTTCATCCAGCGGTCGTTGAGCTCCACGCGCATGTCCCACTCGGCGCGGGCGAGCTGCGAGCGGTCGTTGATCCCGGTCAGGCGGCCGTCGTCCTCGACCTCGAGCGCGGCAACGAGCCGGCCGTCCTCGCGGGCCATCGCCACGAGGTCGGTGAGGTACAGCTCGCCGGTGGCGGCGCTGGGCTGCAGGTCCCCGATCCGGCGCCGCAGCCAGGACGCGTCGAGCGCGTACAGCCCGGCGTTGATCTCCGTGAGCTGGCGCTCCTCGTCGGACGCGTCCTTGTCCTCGACGATCCGCTCCACCGTCCCGCCATCGTTGCGCACCACGCGGCCCAGCCCCGTGGGATCGAGCGCGTCCACCGCGACGAGTGACATCGCCGCGTGGTCGAGCGCCCGGGCCTCCAGCAGGGCCTCGAGCATGTCCGCCTTGACGAGCGGGACGTCCCCCGAAAGCACGAGCACCTCCTCGGCCTCGTCGGGGAGCGCCTCGAGCGCGGCACGGAGCGCGTCGCCGGTCCCGCGGGGCTCGTCCTGGAGGGCTGCGTCCGCACGGGCGGTCACGGCGTCGCGGACGGCCTCCGTCGCGGGCGAGAACACGACGATCGGGCGCGAGCCCGTCGCCGTGTCGGCCGCGTCGAGCACGTACTCGATCATCGGGCGGCCGCACAGCCGGTGGAGGACCTTCGGCGTCCGCGACTTCATGCGCGTGCCCAGGCCCGCCGCGAGCACGATGGCGACAGTCCGGCGCGCGGGAGCACCCGGTCGTAAGGGGGTCACGGGATGGAGCACCCGAGCGACCGCGAGGGCAGGGCCGCGCCCGGCGCGGCGGATGGGTCGCCCGGGGGGGCCAGTGGATGTGTCATGTGAGGCGCCGCCGATTCTGCGGAAGGTGCGGCAGTGGTGTCAACCGGCGCCTCCACGAAGCGCCGCCACGACGCGCCGAGCCTGGTCGGCGTGATCCCACGGATGGTTGGCGTAGTCGCGCAGCCACGCCTCCACGGAGTAGGCGCCCTGTTCGGTGTGCGTCCCGGTCCGTGCCCATTCCTCCTCGGACAGCGTCTCGAGGATCGTGAGCGTCGAAGCGCGGGCCGCGGCCGCGGCGGCGACCGACGTCGCGATCGGGCGCTCCGTGACGTGAAGCCGGCGCACGAACGTCACCTCGTCGTAGCCCGGCAGGACGGGGTTGTCCTCCGCGATCAGCCGGCGGAGCCGGACGGCGGAGTTGAGCTCGCCGTCGGCGAGGTGGTGGGCGATCTCGCGGATCGTCCACTCGCCGACGATGGCGCGCACGTCGAGCTCGTCCCCGGCGACATCCGCCATCGCAGCCTCGAAGTGGGCGGCGCCGTCGCGGTAGCGGACGAGGAGCGCGTCGCGCTCCGCCCGTGTCATCGGCATCGTCGTCCTCTCAGCGTGCCGACCGGCGGGCAATTGCCTCGATCTCGACGAGGCCCCCCTTGGGCAGCGTCCGCACGGCAACGGTCGAACGGGCGGGCGGCGGGTCCGGCATGTACGTGCCGTAGACGGCGTTGACGGCCGCGAAGTCGTCCATGTCCGCGAGGAAGATCGTGGTCTTGACCACGTCCGCCCAGGTCAGGCCGGCCGCATCGAGCACCGCCGTCAGGTTGCGCAGCGAGCGGTCCGCCTGCGCCTCGACGCCCTCGACGAGGGTGCCGGTCGTGGGGTCGAGCCCGAGCTGGCCGCTGCAGAACAGGAGCCCGTCGATGGCGATGGCCTGGCTGTACGGTCCGATGGCGCCCGGGGCGCCGGTGGTCGAGATGGCCTGGCGGGTCATGCGTCCCTCTTCGCTGCGGTGGGGGCGAGGATGCGCGTGGCGGCGACGAACGGAGGGCGGCCACCGGGCAACGGCAGCTCGCCGGTCGTCACGGCGGCGCGCAGCGTCTCGGCGGCGGCGGCCGCCTCGTCGAGGGAAGGATAGAGCGCCCAGTGGCTGGGGCCACTGCCCGAGAGCCCGACGGGGCGCCCGAGCAACCGCAGCAGCGCCCGCTTGAACGGGACGAGCCCGGGTTCGACGAGCGTGGCCGCGGGCGCGAGGTCGTTCGCGGCCGCGAGCACCGACGCCCGCACGAGCAGGTCCGCGACCCGGAGACCCTTCCGGAGCTCCTCGGCGAGATGCAGGGAGGCGAGCCTCGCCGCCCCGCCCCCAACCCGTGCACCGTCGTCCCAGGCCCGGAAGGCGGAGGGCGTCGAGATCGCGACCGCCGGCGTCACCAGCAGCAGGCCGGGGCGGTCGCCGGTCCCGTCCGCGTCGCGCAGCCACGGCAGGGGCGTGAGTCGCTCCCCGCGGCCCTCCACGAGGGCCGGCCCGCCGACGCCGAAGAAGGGCACGTCCGACCCCAGCCCGGCGAGCAGCGCATGCCGATCGGCGGATTCGAGCTGGACGCCCCAGGCCTCGAGCGCCGCGTCCGCGGCCGCAGCCGCGTCCGATGACCCGCCGGCGAGCCCCGCCGCGACGGGGATCCGCTTGTCGAGCCGTGCGGCGAGCGCGGGCGGCGGCTCGCGACGGCCCCAGGCCGGCCCGGCGGCCCGGCGCGCGGCGGCGATGGCCCGCAGGACGAGGTTGTCCGCGGCGGGCCCGGGGTCAAATCCCGTGACGTGCAGGCTGTCCGCCCGCCCGGACGGGGTGACGGACAGGGAGAGCCGGTCCGCGAGGTCGAGCGGCACCATGACGCTGTGGAGGTCGTGGAAGCCGTCGGGCCGCGTGCCGAGGACGGCGAGGGTGAGGTTGACCTTCGCCGGCGCGAGCCGCACCACCGGCGCCAGGCGACGATCCGGGTCGCCGGTCACGCGTCCCTGCCCTCGGGGATCGGCCCCAGCGCCTCCGCGAGCGCCAGCCACTCCCCCACCGCCACCGTCTGCGGGCGCCGATTGCGGTCGATCCCGCAGGCCGCGAGCGCGGCGTCCACGCGCTCGCCCTCGATCGGGAGCTGGCGGGTGAGCACGTTGTGGAGCATCTTCCGTCGCTCCCGGAAGCCCGCCTGGACCAGGCGCCACAGGTTGTCCTCTGCCGCGGCGTCAAGGCGATCGTCGGCCGGATATGGCTCCAGCACGAGGACCGCCGATTCCACCTTGGGGGCCGGCTCGAACGAGTCGCGGCCGACCTTGAACGCAACCCGCGCCTTCGCGTGGTACTGGACGAACACCGAGAGATAGGACAGGTCGCCGGGCGCCGCCGCGATCCGCTCCGCCACCTCGCGCTGGACCATCAGCACGAGACGCTCCGCGCGCGGCTCGCGGCCGAGGAGCCGGTGGAGGATGGGGCTCGTGATGTGGTACGGCAGGTTGGCCACGACGTCGTACGGCGGTGGGGACAGGTTGACGAGGTCCTGGTCGAGCGCGTCGCCCTCGACGATGTGCAACCGGTCGTCGGCGAGCTCCGCCGCGAACGTCTCGCGCAGCTGGGCCACGAGCCCGCGGTCGAGCTCGACCGCGGTGACGACGGCACCGGCGGCGAGGAGGCCCCCGGTCAGGAAGCCGAGCCCGGGGCCGATCTCGAGGACGTGTCGCCCGGGCGTCGGGTCGGCCTCGCGGAGGATCCCCTCGAGCACGTCCACGTCCGCGAGGAAGTTCTGCGACAGGTTGTGGCGGGCGCGGAGCCCCGCGGCCCTGAGGCGGCGCTGGACGTACTGGGGGTCGAGCCGGAGCTCCGCGGCGGCGCGCGGTTCGCGGCTCATCGGCCGCTCATCCGCGGCTCACCCGAGACAGCGGCCACGTCGGCGTCGCGTCGAGCGAGAGGTCCGCGAGGTCGCCCGCGGCGAGGCGCCGGGCTCCCGCGGCACCGATCATGGCGCCGTTGTCCGTGCACAGCCCGGGTCGTGGGAGGGTGACCCGGATGCCGCGCGCCTCCGCCCCGACACCGATCCTCGCGCGAAGCGCCTCGTTGGCGGCGACACCGCCTCCGAGCACGATCCCCGCGGCACCCGTCTCCTCGGCCGCCCGGATCGTCTTCCTCGCGAGCACGTCCACGACGGCGTCCTGGAACCCCCACGCGAGCTCCGCGAGCAGGTCGTCGGGGAGCGGTGCCTCGACTCCGTCGGCGGGCAGGCCGGCCTCGGCCCGCGCCTCGGCGATGATCCGGCGGGCCGCCGTCTTGAGCCCCGAGAAGCTGAAGTCGTAGGAGTCGCCCATCCATGCCCGCGGGAATACCCGGTTGCGCGCCGTCGCGCGCTCCGCCGCCGCGGCGATCGCGGGTCCGCCGGGGTACCCGAGCCCCAGCAGCCGCCCGACCTTGTCGAACGCCTCGCCGGCCGCGTCATCGACGGTCGTGCCCAGCAGGCGGTAGGTCAGGTGGTCGCGCATCTCCGCGAGGAACGTGTGCCCGCCGGAGACCACGAGGGCGACGAGCGGAAACGCGGGCGCCTCGCGCGGGTCCTCGCCCGGGTCCAGTAGCCAGACGGCGTACACGTGGCCTTCGAGGTGGTTTACGCCCACCAGCGGCTTGCGGTGCGCCCACGCGAGCGTCTTGGCGAAGTTGATGCCCACCAGGAGGGAGCCCGCGAGGCCGGGGCCGCTGGTCACGGCGATCCCGTCGACGTCGGCCACGCCGACGCCGGCGACAGCCAGCGCCTCGTCCAGGGCGGGCACGATCCAGCGCAGGTGGGCTCGGGCGGCCACCTCGGGGACGATCCCCCCTGTCGCCGCGTGGAGCGCGACCTGGCTCGCCACCACGTTCGCGTGGATCCGGCGCCCATCCTCGACGAGCGCGATCCCCGTCTCGTCGCACGACGACTCGATCGCGAGCAGCAGCGCGCCGGTCATGCGACGCCCTCGTTCGGGTCGCGGCCCGGGGCGTGCTGGGCGGGCTCGGCGGGCGACACCGTGTCGTCCGGGGCGGCTGACGGCGGCGGGGCGGCGTCGAGGGCCTCGCGCAGGCGGGCGATCCGCTCGCGCATCGCGGTGCCATCCAGCGTCTCGGTCGTCATGATCAGGGCGTCTTCCTGGTTGTCGCTGTAGTAGCGCGGCCGGATGCCGACCGGCCGGAAGCCGTACTTCTCGTAGAGGCGTCGCGCCGCGAGGTTGGACAGCCTGACCTCCAGGGTTGCCTCGCGGGCGTGCCGGCCGATGGACAGGTCGAGCAGCGACAGCAGCAGCCGCTCCCCGATCCTCCGTCGCCGGTACCGCGGGTGGACCGCGAACGTCGTGACGTGTGCCTCGTCCACCATGAGCCAGATCCCGCCGTACGCGACGATCTCGTCCCCGATGAGCCCCACGAGGTACGCCGCGAGGCGGTTTGCCTCGAGCTCCTGGCGATACGCCTGCGGGGGCCACGGCGTGGTGAACGAGGCGCGCTCGATCAGCTGCACGGACGGCAGGTCAGCGACCGTCATTGGCCGGATGAGCAGCGCCGCTGCGGTCACCGGGTGCCGCCACGTGCGGACGCCGTGCCTGAGAGCTCGACGCCGCCGCTGGCCGGCTCATCGTGCGCACCGCGCGGGAGCGTGACGTACTCCGGGCCGAGCGTCGCGAGGTCGTCGGTGTCGCCAACGGCCAGTCGGGCGGCGCCCGCCCGCACGAGCGCGCCGCCGAGGCCCTCCCGTGCGACGTTGCCCGCGTCGACCGCATCCGCCGGCGCCCGTCCGTCGAGGTCGACCGCGAGGAGCGTCTCGCCGGGGCCGAGGTGGGGCTGCTGGCCGCCGGCGAGGATCCGGGGCGCGGCACCGATCCGCGTGAGCACGACGTCCGAGGCCCCCGCCGGCTGGAGCAGCACGCCTTGCCCGACGCCTGCCGCGGCGATGAGCGCCTCGCCGGTGCTGACGCCGACGACCGGGATGCGCAGGGCGTGGGCGAGCGCCTTGACGGTCGCGATGCCCACCCGCAGGCCCGTGAACGCGCCGGGTCCGGTGCCGACGATGAGGCCGGCCAGGCCGTCGGTCGTCACGGCCTCGTCGGTGAGCAGGCCCTCGATCCGCAGGAGCAGCTCCTCCCCGTGCCGGTAGCCCGCGACCCATGAGCGCTCCGAGCGCAGGGATCCGTCGGACGAGCCGAGCGCAACGAGCGCGCGCGTCGTCGCCGTGTCCACCACGAGCAGCGGGCCGCCCGCGGTCACGAGACCACCTCGAGGTACCGCCGGTACCCCTCGTCGGCCGTCCGGAGCGCGATCCGGCGCGGCTCGTCGCCGATGCCGTCGATGACGACGTCGAGCCGCCCGTCGGGGAGCGCGGGACCGAGTCGCTCCGCCCACTCCACGAGCGCGACCCCGGCCGCCTGGCGGTCGTCGAGCAGCCCGCCCGCGAGCGCGTCGGCCGCATCGTCGAGCCGGTAGAGGTCGAGATGGAACAGCGGCAGGCGGCCCTCGTACTCGGCCATGAGCACGAACGTCGGCGAGGTCACGACATCGGCGACGCCGAGGCCGGCGGCGAACCCCTTCGCGAACTGCGTCTTGCCCGCGCCGAGGTCACCCACGAGACACAGGAGGTCGCCCGGGCGCGCGGCGGACGCGAGGCGCGCGGCGAGGGCTCGGGTCGCGGCGGCGTCGTGCGTCGTGACGGTGTGCTCGAGGAGCGCTGGGACGGACATCGGTCCGAGGGTAGCCCAAGCCATCGGGCGGCGCGCCGCGGCGCTGGCCGCGACGACCTACACGAACCGCTCGAGGTCGCCGATCGGGAGGTCCACCGGGGCCTCCCCGTCCAGTGCGACGCGGGCGGCCTCCTGCCACACGTTTGCGGCGAAGCGGCGCAGTCCCACGACGCCCAGGACCCGCCCCTCCGTGCCCGTGTTCGGACCGCTCCGGACGTGGACCCAGTCCGGAGCGACCACCGGCAGCTCGTCGGCCGCGGCCTCGAACACGAGCGCGGGCGGATCCACCAGCAGGGCCACGTCACGGCCGGCAAGGCGCTCGAACAGCGCCGCGATCGGCGTCGGGATGCGACGCCGGGTCGCGCCCTGGAGCACCAGCACGCCGAACGGCGACGGCGGGTGGAGCGCGGCACGCTGGCGGCGCTCGCTCGCCTGGAAGTCACGCAGCTCCTTGCTCGGCAGCGAGGCAACCACGATGCCCCGGACACCCATCGCCCGGGCTCGCGTCAGCGCCTCGGCGTCGATCCGTGCGCCCACGACGAGGATGCTGCCCGCCCGGCCCACGTCGATGCCACCCGCACGGAGCTCGCCGAAGGGGTCCGTCGCGAGCTCGAGGCGGCCGCGTGCCGCCGATCCCGCCGCAAACGCACCGAGCAGCGCGAGGCCCGTCGCACGGACCCTGACCTCGGCGCCGGCCTGGATCGCGGACACCGTGCCCGACAGCGGCGCGGCGAAAATGTCGCGGTGGTCGCCCGTCACGAGCCGCCACTTGTCCTTGCTGCCGGGCACCGGCGCCAGCAGCTCCCCGTCGATGTCGCGCTCCGGCCGACGACGGCCGGCGGGTGCCGCGGGGGACCAGCGCTCCCCCGCCGTCACGTCCGCGCGCGCGCCCGCCGGGATCACCACCTCCGCGACGCGGCGGTCCCGCAGCCGCTCCAGCAGGGCCTCGCCGGCGGTCACCGGTGCCCCGTCCTCGATCAG
>DASXVG010000015.1:0-31755 GCA_036504355.1 Candidatus Limnocylindrales bacterium | reverse complement strand
GTTGTAGTGGTGGAGGTACCGCTTCTCGGTCTCCGCGCTGATCGTGTCGATCCGCTGGACGTCCGAGGACGCGCCGAGCGTGGCGACCGTCAGGGCCTGCGTCTGGCCGCGGGTGAACAGGCCGGAGCCGTGCGCACGCGGCAGCAGGCCCACCTCGACCGAGATCGGGCGGATCTCGTCGGTGGCGCGGCCGTCCATGCGGACGCCCTCGGACAGAACGAGCTCCCGGACGACCTTCTTCTGCACGAGGCCGAACAGGCTCTTGCTGAAGCGGGCCTGGCGGCGGGCCGCCTCGAGCAGCTTCTCGGACTCGGCCTTGTCGGTGCGCGTGGCGCGAACCGCGGTGGCGATGCCGGTCTTGAGCTCGGCGACGCGGCCGGGCAGGTCGTTGCCGAACCAGGTCAGGAGGCTCGCGGTCGCCTCGGCGTCAGGGAGCGCCCGGTGGCTTTCGGTGAGCTCCACCCCGAAGAAGTTGGCCAGCGTCCCGAGCTTGTAGTTCTCGAGATCCGGGTACCCCTCGCGGGCGATGACCAGCGTGTCCAGGTAGCGGCCCTGCTCGATGCGGGTGCCGTCGCCGAGCGCGGCCTCGAGGAACGCGATGTCGAAGCCCACGGAGTGGCCGACGAGCAGCGCGTCGCCGACGAAGTCCAGCGCCTTGCGGGCGGCCTCGGCCGGGGTCGGGGCGCCCTTGACGACCTTGTCGGTGACGCCGTGCATCTGGTTGCCGACGATCGGCCGGCCCGGGTTCACGAACGTGGACCAGCGGTCCGTGATCTTGCCGCCCTTGACGCGGACCGCGGCGACCTCGACGAGGTCGGCCATCTTGGGGTCCGTACCAGTGGTCTCGACGTCCACGACGACGAACTCGGCGCCCGACTTCGCGAGGTCAGCGAACGTCAGCACGGAGTCGGTGAGCGGCTCGAGGTACGGCAGGCGCTTGGGCTTGCCGACCTTCTCGCGCAGCTGCTCCTGGATGTCGATGAGCGGCGCGATCGACCGGTGGGCGAACATGATCGCCTCGGCCATCACGTCCTCGGGCAGGATCTTGACGCCCGCCTCGACCATCATGATCGCGTCGCGGGTGCCGGCGACGACGAGGTCCAGCTGCGACTCGGTGAGCTGGCTCGTGGTCGGGTTGAGGACGAACTCGCCGTCGATGTAGCCGACGTGGACGGCGCCGATCGGGCCCTGGAACGGGATCTCGCTGATCGTCAGCGCCGCGGACGCGGCGATCGTCCCGAGGACGTCGAGCTCGTTCTCGTGGTCCGTCGAGAGGGTCGTGATGACGATCTGGACGTCATCCTTGTAGCCCTCGGGGAACAGCGGTCGGATCGGGCGGTCGGTGAGGCGCGCCGCGAGCGTCGCGGCCTCCGACGCGCGGCCTTCGCGCTTGATGAAGCCACCGGGGATCTTGCCGGCCGCGTACATCCGCTCCTCGAAGTCGACGGTGAGCGGGAAGAAGTCGAGACCGGGTCGGGGCTCGGACCGGTTCGCGGTCCCGAGGACCATCGAATCGCCGTAGCGGGCGGTGACGGCGCCGCCGGCGTTTCCGGCGAGGCGGCCCGTCTCGAGGATCAGCTGACGGCCGCCGAACTCGATCTGGAGCGTGGTGGGGGTGGGCACGTGTGAACGACCTCCTTGGTCGTGAAGGGGATGGAGTGACCTGCGGCGGGTGGAGCCGGGGCCTCGAGGCCAGGAGCCGGATGCACAAGACCCCGGGGCAGTGTCCCGGGGTCCTGGATGCGAGTCCTAGCGGCGGAGTCCGAGCGAGCCGATGACGGCCCGGTAGCGCGTGGCGTCCTTCTTCACCAGGTAGGCGAGAAGACGACGGCGCGTACCCACGAGCTTGAGGAGGCCGCGACGCGAATGGTTGTCCTTCGGGAAGCGGCGGAGGTGCTCCGTGAGATCCCGGATGCGCTCCGTCAGGAGGGCGATCTGGACCTCGGGCGACCCGGTGTCGCCGTCCTTGACGGCGTACTGGGTCATCACCTCTTGCTTCTTCTCCCGCGCGAGCGGCACTCGATCCTCCGACACGAACGATGGCGTGACTGTATTACCTGTACTTCGACCGGCGGAGAATAGCAGGGCTCACCCGCACCCGGCAAACGGCCGTCGATCCGGGAGGCGCCCGTCAGCCCGCCAGCGTCATCGCGCGGTCGGGCCGCAGCAGGAACGGCGGCAGGACCGCGGGGATGTTCGAGAACGGCAGCACGTCCGGGTGCAGGTCGATCCCGAGCGTATCGCGCATGAACGCGCGGCGCGCCCCGATCCGGCGCCAGGCATCCGGGTACGCGGCCGCAAGCGAGGCGCGCAGGCCGTCGTCGGCGAGCGCGATCCCGTCCTCGATGTTGGTGGTGAACCAGCGCGTCCCCGTGGCCGGGATGATGTCGACCTGCAGGCACATCCCGGACCGGAGCTCCACGGTCGAGCCGCGCCACACCGGGGAGCTCACCCATTCGTCCAGGTGGAGCTGGTGCCCGGGGTTGAGCCCGATTCCGAAGAACGGGTCGCCGAGCCGGCGGTCGATGACGTCCTGGAGCGCCCCGCCGACCTGCCCGACCCGGAGCGTCACGTACCACTCGGCCACGGCCTCGAAGTACGGCACGACGAGGCGCTCGACGTAGTCTCCGACGTCGTCCGGGATGCCGCGCGCGTCCTCCGCCACCCATCCGGCCCGACAGTTGAGCGCGCCCCAGATCCCGAACGCAACGGTCAGCGGGTCTCCCGCCTCGATCGCCCGATCCCCGGGGCTGAGCAGCCCGAACCGGGCGCGCGGCCCGGCGGTGAGCATCGTGTGGCATGAGAGCGGCGTGCCGTCCCAGTCGAGCAGGCGCACCGCCTCGGCTTCGGTCATCCCGGGCCGCAGGCCGCGCAGCAGCCGGAGCACCCCGGTCGAGGTGCGAGTCGCCGCGTGCTCGAACACCGCGAGCTGGTCCACGTCGTTGATGACCCGCAGGCCGTCCGCCGGGTCCATCAGCAGGTCGTTCGCGTTCTCGACGCTGCCGCGCGGCCCGACGAGCGCCCGGAGCTCGTCCGCGATGAAGGCGGGGATCTCGAGCCGCGACCGATCCGCGAACGGCTTCCAGCCGAGGACGCCCACCCGGCTCCCGGGTCCGATCCCCTCCCCCGCCAGGATCTCCCCCAGCGGGCGCGACCGGTCGCGCGGCTGCATCGGCAGGCTGAAGTCCTGGAACAGGTGGGTGCGCATGGCGAGCGGCGCCGCGCCGGCCGTGCCCAGGCACTGGTTGCCGGCGAGGATCGCCGGCGGGTCGTCCGGCCCGACGACGAGCAGCGTCTCCTCGAACCGCGGATCGAACCCGGTCAGGAACGAGATGTTCGCGCTGTGCTCGCGGTCCGCGTAGACGACGACGCGGTCGAGCGCGAGCGCGTCCGCGCGCGCACGCAATGCCGCCATCCGCTCGGCGTACCGCCCGGGGGCGATCTCGGGCCGGGCGCCGGGCGTGCCGAGGTCCGGCAGGTCGACGCTCGCCAGGCGGGCTGTTGCCACGGGCAGTCCTCCTACGGGGCGGTGGGAACGGGCAGCGGCATGGCAGCCGTGGCACCGCGCTCGATGCGGACGACCTGGTCCCCGTCGACCGTGAGCCACGGACCCTGCGAGCCATCCGGCCAGGTCACCCGGACCTTCGCGCCGCGCGCCGCCCCGAGGCCGACGTGGATCGGCAGGAGCTGCCCGCTGATGTGCCCGCCACCGACGGTGACCTCGCGGCGCTCGACCGCGTCGCCGACCTGCACCTCGACGATGCTCCCGATCGCGTCGCGGTTCGCGCCTGGCTCGCTGAGCCGGACGCCGAGCCAGCCGCCCATCGCCTGCGGATCGGTCGTTCCCGCGCCCACGTTGCGCCACACGCGGACGGGCGCGTCGACCTTCACCTCGACCAGGTCCGGCAGCCCGTCCAGGTCGAGGTCCACGACCGCCGAGCCGCGCCCTCGCTCGAACGTCACGATCCCGGCGGCGGCCGCCTGCTCGGTGAACGTCCCGTCGGGCTGGCCGATGAACAGGTTGCTCGGATCCTTCGTGGCATACCCCTCCTGCGCGGCGACGTTGCCCTTCGACACGTACAGGTCGACGAAGCCGTCGTCGTTCACGTCCTCGAACGCCGGGTGCCAGGCGGTCGAGGGCAGCGGGTCACCGCCGCTCACGGGACGGGTGGCAATGACCCCGCGCTTGAGGGCGATGTCCCGGTACGTGGGCTGGGCCGGACCCGTTGCCAGCGTCTGCAGCTTGTTGTCGCCCTGGCTGGTCAGGTAGACCTCCGGCAGGCCGTCACCGGTGAGGTCGTGGCTCGCGATGCCCATGCCCCACAGCTGCATCTGCACCCAGCCATCGTCCGCGGTGTACGCGCGCGGTGCCTCGCCGGTGGCGATCCGCCACAGCTGCTCCTCGCCGTTGACGACGTCGTAGTACTGGCGGTCGTTGCTCACCCGCAGGTCGCGCCGGCCCGACCCGTCCCAGTCGCTGAACAGCATCGACAGCGCGCAGTACCCGGGCTCGAGCGGGATGGGCGTGTCGTATGCGGTGCCGTCAGCGCGGGGGCGCACGAGCACGCCCGGGGCGCACTCGTACGTCGTCTCGCCCGTCGGAAGCAGCGTGAGGTAGCGGCCGATGGCGAGCGTCGGGAGGCGGGCCCCCGTCTCCCAGGTCGCGCTGAACGCCGTCAGCCAGCCGTCGATCCCGGCGAGCCCGAGAGCCTTCGTCGCATCCTCGAATCGGCAGTCACCCAGCCCCCGCAGCACGACGAGCCCGCCGACCCGGAGCACGACGAGGTCGATGCGTCCGTCCCCGTCGATGTCGACCGGGTAGGCGCCGGTCGCGGAACCGACGTCCGTGACCGGGTCATCGACCCGCTCGAACGACGGCCCCGTGGCGGGCGTGCTCCGGTTGCGGAACAGCGCCGACGGGTGGTCGCCGCCGGCAACGAACAGGTCCGGCCGCTGGTCGTCGTCACAGTCCAGTGCGGCGATGCCGCCACCGAGCGAGGCGGTGTATCCGCCCCCGTACGTGTGGGCGAGTCCGGCCGTGGCGGTGACGTCGACGAACCGCGGTGCGGGGAGCGCCACGGACGGCGTCGGGGTCCGGACGAGCATCAGCACCGTCGCGCCCACCAGGACCGGGATCCCGACGACCGCGATCCCGAGCACGACGCGGACGCGCCGGCTCATGCCTGCCCGGAGTCCCCGGGCAGGCCGGGCGTCCGGCGGGTCATGATCGGGCGGTCCCGTCGTAGTAGCGCTGCGCGAGGGCCCACGCCTCGGTCCCGCACTGGGAGCCGATCCGGCGGCCCGCGAGGTCGTCGGCAGTGATGTGGATGCCGCCGTAGAGGCGCGAGCGGCCGGCCTGGTCCGACGCGTCGTAGTACGTCGCCGCCTCGAGCGTCACGTCGGCCGAAGGGCCGTGCTCCACCTTGAGCGAGCCCGCCGCGATCGTCCACGTGCCGATCCCGCCGGGGAAGAACTCGCTGCCGGTGAACCCGGTCATGACCTCGGCCGCGGCGCGGCTGAAGGTGCTGTGGCCGGACACGTAGCCCTGGAACGACGGGGTGACGAACGTCGGCAGCTGGTACGGGACCCAGTTCGCGGCGAGGATCCAGCCGACCCCGCTCGTCTGGGTCTTGGGGTCCTTGGGGTTGCCCTTCCAGGCGCGGATCGCGATCTCGCCTTCGTGGCCGGCGAGCGCCGCGTGCCGCTGGCCGGCCGCAGTCGTTGCCGGCGTGATCAGCTCCACGAGCCCCGGCTCGAGCGGAATGCCCTCGGGGTCGTACGACGGAAGCGAGGGGTCGGACGACTGTCCCTTCCCGGCGAGGTAGCGGATCATCGAGATCGGGCGGACGCCGTCGTAGTGTCCCTTCAGCCCCCACGCGGCGATCGCCGCGTCATGCACGGCCCCGTTGAGCGCGAGGTACAGCTTCACGTCCCACTGGAGCCGATCCACGGGCGAGCCGCTGCCTCCGATCCGGAGGTCCGGAGCGAGCGCGTCGGAGACCGTGTTCGCGATCACGTTCCAATGGCCCGGCGGCGTCTCGGACTTCGGCCCGTCGGCCCAGAACTCCGTCAGCGCCCGGGCGTAATCCCCCACCTGCACGAGCTCTGGGGGATACGGCGCGCCGGTGACGGGATTGACGGGACGACCGGTGCCGTCGTTGGTGCCGAGCGGGTTGTCGCCCATCGCGGCAGGCGAGATGTCGATGGTCTCGTCGCTCGTCCCGTCGAGGCGGCTGCTCATCCGGATGACCTCGAGGGCCTGCTCCTTGTAGGCCCTGTCCAGCGCCGCGTCGCCACCCAACTCAGGCGGCGGGCCGGGATCGATCGGCGTGCCGGCGCCCGTGTCCCCGGGCAGGGCGAACCCGAGCACGTGCCCCCAGTGCGGGCCCACGGCCTGCTGGACGCCGTTCGTCACCGGGATCCCGTTCTGGGACACCATGTGCTCGAGCTGGAGGGGCTGCCAGCGGTTGGGGTCGTTCATGGTGGTGCCGGGCTTGGCGACGACCAGGGGGTCGTTCACGGGCTTGTAGTCCTTCGCGGCGTACCCGCCCGCCTCGTTGGAGCCGTCCGTCTTCCCGTAGGCGAGCACGGCGGCTGCGATCCGATTGCCGAGCGCGGCAGGCGTGTTGCCGTCGGTCGTCGTCACGTCGAGCGGGTAGCACAGCGCATCCATGGTGTCGGCGAACTCGGACAGCGATTCGGCGCCCCCGACCGCCTTGATGTAGCGGGCGCTGAGGATCCGGTACGCGGCGTAGCTGATGGACTCGTTGCGGGCTGCGGCGACGTCCGGGGCCGTGGCCTTCTCGTTGACGACGAAGCCCACGGCGTGCGCGTCGTAGGCGGCCCAGGCGTCCCACATTCCGACGGAGGTATGGAACAGGTTCCGGGCGTGGACCGGCGGATTGGGCAGCGCCCGCCGGATGGCGTCCAGGAGCGCCTCGTCCCAGCGTCGCGCGACGGACCACTCCGGGTGCTCCGCCGCCGGGGGGCAGGACGGGGTGGTGACCCACGGGCGGGTGACCGCGAGGCTTGTGCCGACCACGGCAACGACCGCGATCGCGACGACGGCGACGAGCGCCGTCCGACGCGTGCCCGGACCCTGGGGTATCGCCGGTGTCTGCTCGGACATGCCAGGTCTTCCTCCGCGCAGCGCCCCTCCGGCGCGCTGCGATCGTACTCGTCGAGTCAGGCCTCGATCGACGCGGCGAACAGGGCCTCGACCACGGCCAGGTTGGCAATCGCGTCGGCCGGCGGCGTGGGCACGGGCCCGCCGGTCCGGACGGCACGAGCGAACGCCTCCGCCTCGGCCGCATAGGGGTCCATCGCCGGGAACACCAGCTCCTCGACGCCAGGGCTCACCGGCGGCTCGCCCCCGGCGATCAGCGCCACTCGCGTCTCGCGGTCCGGCGGGATGTTGAACGGGATGTCGATCCGGATCCGCCCATCGGTGCCGTAGATGTCGACCCGCTGGTCCGGCTCCATGCGCGTGGAGCAGGTGAACGTCGCCACGCCCGTCGGGAAGTCGAGGATCGCGCTCGCGCGCGTGTCGACGCCGCTCGCCGGGTCGCGCGCGATCGACGCCTGCACCCGCACCGGCTCCGCGCCGAACAGCATCCGCGACAGGTTGACCGAGTAGCAGCCGATGTCGTACAGCGCCCCGCCGCCCGCTGCGCGGATGTTCCGGATGTTCGCAGGGTCGTCGTTGAAGTAGGAGAACACCGAGTCGACCGCGACGAGGCGCCCGATCCGTCCGCCCGCAACGAGCTCCCTCGCCGCCAGCCACGACGGATGGAGGCGGTACATGAACGCCTCCATGAGCAGGACCCCGGCGTCAAGGCAGCCGTCGACCATGACGCGGGCGTCGGCCGCAGTCATCGCGAGCGGCTTCTCGCACAGCACGTGCTTCCCGGCCGCGGCCGCCCGGAGGGTCCACTCGCGGTGGAGATGGTTGGGCAGCGGGATGTAGACCGCATCGACGTCCGCATCCGCAAGGAGCGCTTCATAGCTGCCGTACGCGCGCGGGATGCCCAGGTCCGCGGCGGCCGCGCGGGCACGCCCCTCATCCCTCGACGCGATCGCCAGGACCTCGCACGACGGCGCTCGCTGGATGCCCGAGATGACCTTGCCGGTCGCGATCCCGGCGGTGGACAGGATCCCCCAGCGCACGCTCTCCATGTCGCCACCTCCAGCGCCCGCGCCCACCCAGTCCGGATCGGCGGGCGCGCGCCCTGCCACCCGCAACTTGACACCCGGCGGTGTTGTGCACGAGTCTTGCACAAGTTTGCAAGAGAGGAACACAAACCTTGCGAATCGGCGGCAGGGTCGAGCTCGGGCAGCGCAGCGAGACGGTTCGACGGTCGAACCTCGCGGCGATCACCCGCTGCCTGCACGTGCGGGGGCCGCAGTCCCGCTCCGATCTCGTCGCGGCGACGGGGCTCACCCGGAGCGCGATCCGGGGCCTCGTGGGCGAGCTCGCGGCAGCCGGGCTGGTGACCGAGGACGCGGCCGTGCCGCAGGGCAACCCGGGCCGTCCGTCGCCGGTGGTCCGGCTGCTCCCCGCCGGCGCCCTGGTGCTGGGCATCGAGATCCTCGTCGACTCCGTCGCGGCCGCGATCGTGGGGCTGGGCGGCGAGGTGCTCGAACAGGTCCGCGTCGACCGCCCGCGCGGCCACCTCGCAGTCGACGAGGTCGCCCGCGACCTCGCGGGCCTCACCCACGCGATGCTGGCTCGCGCGGGCGACTCGCTCGTGGGCGTCGGCGTTGCCGTCGCGGGTGTCGTGCGCCACGCCGACGGCCTCGTGGAGATGGCCCCCAACCTCGGCTGGCGGGACGTGCCGCTCGGCGCCCGCCTCGAGCACCTCCTGGATCTCGGGGTGCCGTTCGCGGTCGCGAACGACGCCGACCTCGGCATCCTCGCAGAGCATCGGCGCGGCGCGGCCATCGGCGTCGACGACGCGCTGTTCATCTCCGGCGAGGTCGGCGTGGGCGGCGGGATCCTCACTGGCGGTGAGCTGCTCCGGGGCGCGGCGGGCTACGCGGGCGAGATCGGCCACCTGCCGCTCAACCCCGGTGGCAACCCGTGCCGCTGCGGGTCCATCGGCTGCTGGGAGACCGTCGTCGGCGAGGGAGCGCTGCTCGCGCTCGCCGGCCTCCCCCCGGACGCCGGGCGGCCCGGCGTGGACACGGTCCTGCGCGACGCGGCGGCGGGCGTGCCGGAGGCCATGGCCGCGCTCGACCATGTCGGCCGCTGGCTGGGCATCGGCATCGCGGGACTGGTCAACCTGTTCAATCCCCAGCTCGTGGTGCTCGGCGGCATGCACGGCCGGATCCTGCCGGCGGTGCGACCCGTCGTCGAGGCGGAGATGGCGCGCCGGGCGCTGCCCGCGTCACGCGCCATGGTCCGGATCGTCGCCTCGAGCCTCGGGCAGGATGCCCCGCTCCTGGGCGCCGCAGAGCTCGCCTTCGAGCCGCTCCTCGCGGACCCGGCCGACCACTTTCCTGCGCCGTCCCGACAGCTTCACCTCGCGAGCGCCTGATGGCCGCTCGAACCGGATACCACCCGACCCGCCGGTCGACGCCGGCACGCAGAAAGGGGATCGCCTAGCGCGCTGATCGGGATACCTGGCGTTGTAGGCTACGTCGGCACGGGCGGCCACTGGCAGAGGGGGCGCCGCGTGACCTTGTGGAGGAGAGTCGCGAATGGACATTCGGAAGGTTGCCTCGCTCCTTGGAGCAACGGCGATCCTCGTCGCCGCCTGTGGCGGCGGAACAGCCACCACGGCCCCTGCGGCCAGCGTGCCTGCGGCCAGCGTGCCTGCGGCCAGCGCCCCGGCGGGCAGCGTGGCGGCGACGGACTGCACCGTCGGCGTCTCGTGGAACAACTTCCAGCAGCCGCGCTGGGCGGCCCACGACCAGCCGAACATCAAGTCCACCGTCGAGGCCGGCGGCGGCAAGTACATCGACAAGGACGCAAACCTCAGCAACGAGCAGCAGCTGACGGACGTCGACACCCTGATCTCGCAGGGCGCCAAGGTCCTGATCCTGCTCGCGCAGGACAACAAGGCGATCCTGCCGGCACTCCAGAAGGCGAAGGACGCGGGCATCCCGGTCATCGCGTATGACCGCCTCATCGAGGACCCGAGCATCCTGTACATCACCTTCGACAACGTCCTGGTCGGCAAGGCCGAGGCCGCCGCGGTCCTGGCCAAGGTCCCGGAGGGCAACTACGTCCTGATCAAGGGCGACCCCGGCGACCCGAATGCCGCGACGTTCCTGCCCCAGGGCTGGGACGAGGCCGGCCTGAAGACCGCCGTGGACGGCGGCAAGATCAAGATCCTCAACGGGCCGGACGGGACGTTCACCGACGCCTGGAAGACCGAGAAGGCCCAGCAGAACATGGAGGCGATCATCGACAAGGCCGTCGCCGACGGCAACAAGATCGACGCCATCCTCGCCGAGAACGACAGCACGGCGCTCGGCGTCGTGGCGGCGCTCACGGCAAAGAACTACGGTTTCCCGCCGCTCAGCGGCCAGGACGGCGACCCCGCCAACCTGAACAACGTCGCGCTTGGCAAGCAGTACGTTGACGTGTTCAAGAACGCCAACGAGCTCGGCAAGGCCGCGGGCGCCGCTGCCCTCGCCCTGTGCGCGAACCCGGACATGGCCAGCCTGACCCTCCCGGACGGGCTGATGGATCCGACCGTCGCCCCGAGCGCCGGTCTCGCCGCAAAGGCGTTCACGACGCCCAACGGCACGTCCGTCCAGTCGTTCATCCTGCAGCCGACGCCCCTCACGGCCGAGAACCTGCAGACGGCGATCGACGCGAAGCAGATCACCAAGGAAGACCTGTGCAAGGGTGTCGACGCCGCCACGGCGCCGGCCGCGTGCAAGTAGCGGTCAGCGAACCGCGCACCTAGCCAGACCCCTTCGCCCCCGGGATCCTCCCGGGGGCGAAGGCCTGTCCACCCCAGGGCCAGGAGGGCCGTCGTGACGAACGTGGCCGACGCGACACCGGTATCCGGTCAGGTTCAGCCTCCCGCCCGAACGTCGATCCGCGGGCTCATCGGGCAGACCGAGATCGACCTCCGGCTGTTCGGGATGCTCGTCGCCCTTGCCGCGATCCTGCTCGTGTTCCACGTGCTGAGCGGCGGCAAGCTCATCCAGCCCGCGAACATGGTCACCATGTCCGTGCAGGCGAGCGGCATCGCAATCATCGCCACGGGCATGGTCCTGGTGATCGTGTCGCGCAACATCGACCTCTCGGTCGGGTCGCTGGTCGGCTTCATCGCCATGTCCTACGCGCTGCTCATGACCGACTGGTTCCCGCGCGTGTTCGGCCTGGCCCCCGCGACGCCCTTCGAATGGGTGCTCGCGGTCGCGATCGGGGTCGCGATCGGCGCGGCCTTCGGCGGGCTCCAGGGCTTCCTCATCGCCTATGTCGGCATCCCGTCGTTCATCGTGACGCTGGGTGGCCTGCTCTCGATCCGCGGCCTCGTGTGGTACCTGTCGCAGGGCGCGGCCGTCTCGGGCATCGATCCCACGTTCGTGCTCATCGGCGGCAGCGCCCAGGGATCGGTCGGTGGCGAGCTCACCTGGGCGCTCGCCGCGGTCGGCTGCATCGCCATCGTCGGCCTGCTCGTCAGCGGGCGGCGCCAGCGCCGGCGGTTCGGGTTCCCGGTCCGGCCGATGTGGGCGGAGGTCCTGCTGTCCGTGATCGGGTGCCTGGCGGTCCTCGGGATCGCGGCATTCGCCAACGCGAACTACTGGCCCAAGGGTCTCACCGACCGCTACGCGCTCGAGCACGGGATCACCCAGCCGCCCGGAGGGCTCCACATCTCGACGGGACTGCCGTTCCCGATCCTCCTGCTCATCTGCGTGACGCTGGTGATGACGTGGCTGTCCACCCGCCGCCGGTTCGGACGCTACGTGTACGCCTATGGCGGCAACCCGGACGCGGCCGAGCTCGCGGGCATCAACACGCGCTGGACGATCCTCAAGACCTACGTGCTGATGGGCATCCTGTGCGCGATCGCCGCGGCGATCGCGGCCGCCAGACTCAACGGGTCGACGCTCGACATCGGGACCAACTACGAGCTGTACGTCATCGCCGCCGCCGTCGTTGGCGGGACGTCGTTCGCGGGTGGCATCGGCTCGATCCCCGGCGCCGTGGTGGGTGCGTTCGTGATGGCATCCCTCAACTACGGGCTGAGCTTCATCGGCGTGAACTCGCCGGGCCAGAACGTCGTGAACGGGATCGTCCTGATCCTGGCCGTCGGCTTTGACACGATCAACCGCCGGCGCGGTTCCTGAGCGGCACGGAGGGCAGACCCATGACGGTCGCTGAGCGCACGCCGCTCGTCGAGATGCGCAACATCAACGTCGCCTTCGGCGGTGTGCACGCCGTCCGCGAGGTCTCCATCGACCTGTACGCGGGCGAGGTCATCGGCCTCGTCGGCGGCAACGGCGCTGGCAAGTCCACGCTGATGCGGGTGCTGTCGGGCGCCCACCCCGCCGATACCGGGGACATCCTCGTCGACGGCCAGCCGGTGACCATCCGCAACCCGCGCGACGCGAAGGCCTACAACATCGAGACGATCTACCAGACGCTGGCCCTGGCCGACAACATCGACGCACCTGCGAACCTGTTCCTGGGCCGCGAGAAGACGACGCGCCTGGGCAGCATCGACGATTCCGCGATGGAGGCCGAGACGCGCAAGGTGATGGGGCGGCTCAACCCCAACTTCACCCGCTTCAAGCTGCCCGTGAAGTCGCTCTCCGGCGGCCAGCGCCAGGCGGTCGCGATCGCGCGGGCGGTCTACTTCAACGCGCGGATCCTGATCATGGACGAGCCCACGGCGGCGCTCGGTCCCGCGGAGACGGCGCAGGTACGCAACCTCGTGCGCCAGCTCAAGGACGACGGCATCGGCATCTTCCTGATCAGCCACGACATCCACGACGTGTTCGACCTGTCGGACCGGATCAGCGTGATGTACCACGGCCGGATCGTGGACACGGTCGAGAAGGCGTCGGTCACCCCGGACGACGTGCTGGGCATGATCATCCTGGGCAAGAAGCCTGACGAGGTCACCGAGAAGGACAAGGCCGAGATCGAGCTCCGCGCCTGAGGCGCCCGCCCGGTCGAGCGTCGCGGCCGGACGCGGACTGCCTCAGGCGAGCCGGTGGAACGACGGGGCGAGCGCCGGGTAGAGCCCGCGGTAGATCTCGTGCAGCGCGCCGTAGGCCGGCACGTCCGCCCCCGGCGCGGCAACCGTGGTGCTCGCCACGAGCGCGTCCGTCGCCGCCTCGACCGTCGGGAACCAGCCGGCGCCAACTGCGGCGAGCAGGGCCGCGCCGTACGCGGCACCCTCGGTCGTGCTCACGGTGGCGATCTCGGCGTCCAGCACGTCGGCGAGCACCCGGCACCACAGCCGGCTCGCCGTGCCGCCGCCTGACGCGAGGACCCGGTCCGGCGCGGGCATGCCGGCGGCGACCATCAGGTCGAGGCCGTCGCGCAAGCCGAACGCCACGCCCTCGATCACGGCACGGGCGAGGTGGCGCCGGTCATGGGCGAGCGTGAGGCCGACGAAGGCGCCACGGGCAAGCGGGTCCGGGTGCGGGCTGCGCTCCCCGGTCAGGTACGGCAGGAACAGGAGTCCCCCGCTGCCGGGGGGTGCGCCGGCCGCGCCATCGTTCCCGTCGACGAGCGCGTCGAACGGCGTCCCCGGCGCGACCGCGTCCCGGAACCAGCGCAGGCTGCCGGCTGCGGACAGCATCACCGACATCAGGTGCCACTTGCCGGGGACGGCGTGGCAGAAGGCGTGGACCCGGCCTTCGGGCTCCACGATCGGGCCGTCCGTCGTGGCGAACACGACGCCCGACGTGCCGAGCGACAGCGCGACGCGTCCCGGCACCACCGCGCCCACTCCGACGGCGTTCGCGGCCTGGTCGCCGCCACCCGCCATCACCGGCGTGCCGGCGGGGAGGCCGGTCGCGGCGGCTGCCTCGGCGGTGATGGTGCCGGTCACGGCCGGTCCCTCGAACGTCGGCGGCATCCACGCGGGGTCGATCCCCAGCGCCCCGAGCATGACCGGTGACCAGTCCCGGGCGGCGAGGTCGAACAGGATGGTGCCCGCGCCGTCAGCCTTGTCCACCGCGTGGACCCCGGTCAGTCGGAGCCGCACGTAGTCCTTGGGCAGCAGGACGTGCGCGACCCGTGCCCACGCCTCGGGCTCGTGGGCGCGGACCCACGCGAGCTTGGGTGCGGTGAACCCGGTGAGCGCGTCGTTGCCGGTGATCTCGACGAGGCGAGCCGCGCCGACGGCGGCGCGGATCCCGTCGCACTCCGCCGCCGTGCGCTGGTCGTTCCACAGGATGGCCGGTCGGATCACCTCGTCGGCGTCGTCGAGGAGGACGGCGCCGTGCATCTGGCCGGTCAGCCCGACGCCGTCGATCGACGACGGGTCGACGCCGCTGGTCGCGAGCACCTCGCGGATCGCCGAGGTCGTGCCCGTCCACCACAGCGCCGGGTCCTGCTCGCTCCACAGCGGGTGCGGCTGCGCGAACCCGTACCCGGACGCGGCAACGCCCAGGACGGTGCCGCGCTCGTCGACGAGGAGCGCCTTGGTCGCGGTCGTCGAGACGTCGATGCCCAGGACGACGCCCACGGTTCAGCCTCCGGTCGTGCGGTCGACTGCCCAGATCCGCTGGTTGACGAGGTTCTCGAGCCGCTCCTGGCCGCCCGAGGCGCGCACCGGGACGACCTCGTCCGCGGCCACCTTCGCCTCGAGCGACTCGAGCGTCTCGGTGCCGTCGAGGATCGCCGTGCCCAGCGCGCCGGACCAGCCGGCGTAGCGGGCGTCGATCTCCCGGCTCAGCGTCCCCTTCTCCACCATGTCGGCGGCGACGAGGAGCGCCCTCGCGAGCGTGTCGATCCCGCCGATGTGGGCGTGGAACAGGTCCGAGCGGTGGATGCTCTGGCGACGCAGCTTGGCGTCGAAGTTGAATCCGCCGGTGGTGAATCCGCCGCTGCGCACGATCTCGTACAGCGGCAGCGCCAGGTCCTCGACCGAGTTCGGGAACTGGTCGGTGTCCCAGCCGTTCTGCGGGTCGCCCCGGTTCGCGTCGATGCTGCCGAACAGCCCGTTCGCGAGCGCGTACGCCACCTCGTGGTGGAAGCTGTGACCCGCGAGGGTCGCGTGGTTCGCCTCGATGTTGGCCTGGAACTCGCCCTCGAGCCCGTTGCGCACGAGGAATGCGTGCACGGACTGGGTGTCGTAGTCGTACTGGTGCTTGGTCGGCTCCATCGGCTTGGGCTCGATGAGCAGCGCGCCAGTGAAGCCGATCTTGTGCTTGTGCTCGACGACCATGTGCAGGAACCGGGCGAGCTGGGCGCTCTCGCGCCGGAGGTCCGTGTTGAGCAGCGTGTCGTAGCCCTCGCGGCCGCCCCACAGGACGTAGTTCTGGCCGCCCAGGCGCTGCGTCACCTCGAGCATGTGCTTGACCTGGGCGGCGGCGAACGCGAACACCTCGGGGTCGGGGTTCGTGGACGCGCCGGCCTGGTAGCGCGGGTGGGTGAACAGGTTGGCCGTGCCCCACAGGAGCGTGACGCCCGTGCGCTCCTGGTAGCCCAGCGCGTCGTCGGTGAGCGCGTCCAGGTTGGCACGGAAGTCGGCGAAGCTGTCGCCCTGCGGGGCGACGTCGGCGTCGTGGAAGCAGTAGTACGGGACGCCCAGCTTCTCGAGGAACTCGAACGCGACGGCCATCTTCTGGCGGGCGGCGTCCATCGGGTCCAGGCCCGGCGCCAGCCACGGTCGGTCCAGCGTCCCGGCGCCGAACATGTCGGTCCCCGGCCACGCGAACGAGTGCCACAGGCAGACGCCGATCCGGAGGTGCTCCTCCATTCGCCGCCCGAGGACCATGCGGTCCGGCTGGTAGACCTTGAACGCGAGCGGATCGTCGGAGTCCAGGCCGCCGAACGGGATCGGCCCGGGCACCTCGCTGAAGAATGCCTCGCCCATCTCCTCGTCCTCCTTCGAGCTCGCGACCGACCCCGGCGTCGCCGTGCGCGGGTTCCTCCCGAGTTTGTGAGACCATAGCACAAACCACCGCCGATGGGGCAGTGATTCGGCTCAGCCGCGGCCCATGAACGCCACCCGGACGGGCGTGCCGGACGCGACCGCGGGCAGCCTGACCACGCCATGGTCGATGCGGGCGACGGCCAAGGTCGTGCTGCCGGCGGCCTCGAGCTCCACGGTCCACGCGCCATCGGGCGGCAGGGCGACGGGGAGCGCGAACGTCAGGACGCTCCCCTCCCCCGCATCGGTTGCGATGCCCGCGACCGCGTGAGGCCGCCCGAGCAGCCTCGTCGCCAACGCGAGATCACCGGCGCCGAGCGCCTCGCGGACCTCCGAGCTGCGGACAGGATGCCCCCCGAGCTCGAATGGCGGGACGACGACGACCTCGAACCCCCGTTCACGCCCCAGCGCGGCGAGCGCCCCGGGTGTCCCCGCCCGCTGGTAGCCGAAGGCCGCATCGGGCGTCATGAGGAAGCCGGCGAGCGGCGCGCGCGCCTCGATCTGGCCGACGAAGGCGTCGTAGGTCGTCTCGCGCAGCCGCTGGTCGAAATGGACGACGACGGTGACCTCGACGCCGGCCGCCTCGAGCAGGGCGAGTCGCTCCGCGGGGTCGCACAGGAGCGGCGGCGCCGAGCCGGTGATGACCTCGTCGGGATGGTGATCGAAGGTGACGACCATCGGGCGGGCCGCTCGTGCGGTCGCCTCGCGGACGAGGTGCTCGAGCAGGTACGCATGGCCCAGGTGGAGGCCGTCGAACACGCCTACGACGACGAACACGGGGCGGTCGGTCCGCTCCAGCCGCTCGAGGCCGCGTGACGTCTCCACGTCAGCCCTCCTCGCCCGAGTCCTCGTCCGCGCCTGCACGCGCAACGGGACGACCATCGACCGCCGGGCGATCGACGAGCACCTTGTGGGGATGGAGCAGGCCACCCGCGGCCCGGCAGACCGCGGCCACGCGCCCGTCCGGGCCGACAGCGAGCACGAGCTCGGCGTCGCGGACCGCGAGCGGCGTCTTCGGCCCGGTCGGCAGGCCCTCGCCGAGGCGGCGGATCTCGTCCCACGTGATCGCGGCGTGGGGCAGGTCCTCGAGCCCGGCATCGACGGGCAGCAGCAGCGACGCGAACCCGTCCTGGCCGCCCATGGCCCCGTCACGGAGCGCCTCGAACCCGATCGCGTCCTCGAGCCGGAACCCGCCCGAGGCCGTGCGCACGAGCGCCCCCAGGTAGGCGCCGCTCGCAAGGCTCGCCCCCAGGTCGCGGGCGAGCGCCCGGATATAGGTTCCCGCAGAGCAGGAGACGTCGGTCACCGCGACCGGCCGGGAGGGATCGCTGTCGTCCCACTCGAGGAGCGTGAACTCGTGGATGACGACGTCGCGCGGCGCGAGCTCCACCGGCTGGCCGGCGCGGGCCATCTGGTAGGCGCGGCGGCCCTCGATCTGGACGGCGCTGTAGACCGGCGGCACCTGGCGGATGGAGCCGGTGAGCGCGCGCATCGCCGACTCGACAGCGGCCCGGGTGACGACCGGTCCGTCGACGGGCGTCCGCTCGCCGTCGATGTCGTCCGTCGTGGACGTGTCGCCGAAACAGATGGTCGCCCGGTAGCGCTTGGTCGCCCCGAGGTGGTATTCGACGAGCCGCGTCGCCCGTCCCAGGAACACGGGCAGCACCCCGGCCGCGAACGGGTCGAGCGTCCCGCCGTGCCCGACGCGCCTCGTCTGCGACAGCCGCCGGACAAGGCCCACGACGTCGTGCGAGGTCGGCCCGGACGGCTTCGCGACGACGAGAACGCCATCGAGGCCGCCGCTGCGGTCTCCTCGCCTCACCGTCGCACCTCGGCGGCGAGGCGCTCGGCGAGCTCGCCGACGCGCTCGACCGCCTCGGGCAGCGGCAGCGGGACGGAGGCACCGGCCGCGCGCGCGTGCCCGCCGCCCCCGAACGCGCCCGTCAGGACTGTGGCGTCCACGCCGCCCGGCTTCGTGCGCACGGACAGTCGCGTCGTCCCGTCCTCCTGCTCCTTGAGGACCATCGAAACCTCGGCGGCCTCGGACTGCGCAAGGAGGTCGATGATCCCCTCCGAGTGGGCGGCGATCGTGCCCGTCGCAGACAGGTCCTCGAGGCGGAGCGTGGACCAGATGACACGCCGGTCGGGCGACGTCTGGAGGCGGTCGAGGACGCGGCCGAAGAGGCGGAGCTGCGCGTCGGGCTTCGTGCGGTACAGGCGGCGCGAGATGTCGGACAGCGGGGCGCCGGCAGCGACGAGCGCCGCGGAGACCGCGAGCGTGCGGGGCGTCGCGTTCGGGTGGGCGAAGGTCGCCGTGTCCATCACGATCCCCGCCATCAGCGCAGCGGCAAGCGTCCCGTCGCCCGCGTCGATTGCCACACCCAGCCGGGCGGCCAGCAGCGTGACCATCTCGCACGTCGCGGCAGACCCGGGCTCCACCCAGTCGGCGTCGCCGGCAGCGCTGTTCGAGGCGTGGTGGTCGATGATCACCCGCGGCAGCGTCGCGAACAGCTCGGGGTGGCGTTGCGCCACCGGCCCGACGCGGTCCTCGGATCCGCAGTCGCACAGGACGAGGAGGTCGTACGCCTCGCCGGGCTCGGGGTCGGTCCGGAACCGCTCCACGCCGGCCAGGAACGCGTACAGCGGGGGGACGGGGTCGGTGCACACGGCGGTTGCGCGGGCGCCACGCGCCTCGAGGACCATGCATACGCCGATCACCGCGCCGAGCGTGTCGGCGTCGGGGTTCTCATGGCTCACGACGAGCGCGTTCCGGGCGCCGGTGAGCCGTGCCAGGACGGACGCGGGGACGGCGTCCCGGGCGAGGTCGGTCAGGTCGATGGCGCCGGGCGAGACGGTCACTTGTGCTTCTTGGGGCGGCGCTGGGGCGCCTTGGGGTGGGTCCCGCGACCCGTGCGCGGACCGCCGGGCCCGCGACGCGTCGTGGGGCGACGGCCGGCGGGGACGGGGACCGCGGGGATCAGCGGCAGGTCGGCCTCGGCCGCGGCCTCGCCCGGCCCCGCCATCGGGTCGTCCTCCGCGTCACCCTCGTGACGCACGCGCGCCACCGGCTTCGGCAGCGACTCGTGGTACGGCTCGATGGAGTCCGGGTCCTTGCCCTCGTCGAGCTCCTGGAGCAGGTGGAGGACGCGCGTCCCGCGCTCCATGGAGTCGTCGAGATGCACGTGCAGGTCCGGGATCCGCTTGATCCGCAGGGTGCGGCCAAGCTCGTGGCGGACGAAGCCCATGGAGTGCTGGAGCGCCCGCAGCGTCTCCTTCTGGTCGGCCTTGCCGCCGATGACGCTGACCCAGACCTTCGCATGTCGGAGGTCCGGCGCCGTCTCGACGTCCGTGATCGTGACGAAGCCGATCCGGGGATCGGCGATCTCCTTCGCGAGGAGGACGCCGATCTCCTGGCGCAGGAGCTCGTCGACGCGATCGGTGCGCTGGCTCATCGTGGTGCTCCGTCCCGGCGCGGCGGGTGGTGGCTGACGCCGCTCCCGCCCGGGCGGTCCTAGCCGGCGATCCGGCTGCGGGCCTGCTGGGTGAAGCACTCGATGATGTCGCCCTCTTCCAGGTCGTTGTACCCGGAGAGGCCGATGCCGCACTCGAAGTTCGCGGCGACCTCGCGGACGTCGTCGCGGAAGCGGCGCAGCGAGTCGATCTTGTCGCTGACCACGACCTTGCCGCCCCGCCAGACCCGCGCACTCCCGGTCCGGACGATCCGGCCGTCGGTGACGTAGCACCCGGCGATGACGGTGGTCTTGCCGACGCGGAAGATCTGCCGGACCTCGGCCCGACCCTCGATCACCTCCACCATCTCCGGCTCGAGCATGCCCTTGAGGGCCGCGTCGATGTCATCCGTGAGCTTGTAGATGATGTCGTACAGCCGGACGTCGACGCCCTCGGCCTCGGCGCCGCGGCGGGCGGTGTCCGTGATCCCCGTGTTGAATCCGATGACGATCGCGTTCGACGCAGTCGCCAGCATGATGTCGTTGTCGGTGATGTCGCCGGCGGCCTCGAGGAGGACGTTGATCTTCGTCTCGTCCGACGACAGCTGGCCCAGGGCGCGGGTGATGGCGCCCAGCGAGCCGGAGACGTCGGTCTTGAGGATGATCCGGAGCTCCTTGGCCTGCCCCGCCTGCATCTGCCGGTACAGGTCCTCGAGCGTCGCGCGACCGGCGCCGGCACCCTCGCGGGCCGCCTGCTCGTTCTTGCGCGTCTCGACCTGGGTCCGGGCGATCTTCTCGTCCGCGACGACACGGAGGACGTCGCCGGCCTCCGGCACGTCCGAGAGGCCGAGGACGACGACCGCCGAGGCGGGGCCGGCCTCCTTGATCCGCTTCCCGACGGCGCTCTCGAGCGCCTTGACCTTGCCGAACGTGTTGCCCACGACGACGACGTCGCCGACCTTGAGGGTGCCGGTCTGGACGATGGTCGTCGCGACCGGGCCGCGGCCCTTGTCGAGCTGCGCCTCGATGATCGTGCCGACCGCGGCGCGCTTCGGGTTCGCCTTGAGCTCCTGGAGGTCCGCCACGAGGAGGATGATCTCGAGCAGCTCCGCGATCCCGACCCGGGTCTTCGCGGACACCGGCACCATGGGGACGTCGCCACCGTAATCCTCGACCACGACGCCGGCCTCGGCGAGCTCGGTGCGCACGCGGTCGGGGTTGGCCTCGGGGCGGTCGATCTTGTTCATCGCGATGACGATCGGCACCTTTGCCGCCTTGGCATGGCTGATCGCCTCGAGCGTCTGGGGCATGACCCCGTCGTCCGCCGCCACGACGACCACCGCAATGTCCGTGACCCTCGCGCCGCGGGCGCGCATGGACGTGAACGCCTCGTGGCCCGGGGTGTCGAGGAAGACCAGCCGCTTGCCGTCCTTGGTCGTGACCTCGGACGCACCGATGTGCTGGGTGATGCCACCGCGCTCGCCAGCCGCGACCTGGGTCGTGCGGATCGCGTCGAGGAGGCTCGTCTTGCCGTGGTCGACGTGGCCCATCACCGTCACGATCGGGGCACGCGGGACCAGGTCGGCCTCGTCGTCCTCCTCGAACAGGACCTCCTTGGTCGCCTCGGCGGGCACGCCGCCGTCGCCTTCCTCGTCCTCCTCGCCCGTCGTGGCGGCCGCCTCGGCCACCTCGTACCCGAGCTCCTCGGCGACGAGCGACGCCGTGTCGCGGTCGATGAGCTGGTTGATGGTCGCGAAGATGCCGCTCTTGATCAGCTCCCGGATGATGTCGCCCGGGCTGACCGTCAGCAGGTCGGCGAGCTCCTTGACGGTGATCGTCCCGGGCAGCTCGATCGGGCCACGCTCGCTCGGGTCGAGGACCTGCACCGCGCCCGGCGCGGAACCGGGCCTGCGCGGCGGCTTGCGAGGTCCACGTCGGCCGCGGGTGCCGCTCCTACTCCTGGCCATCCGTTTCTCCTTCGTTCGTGTTCAGTGCCGGCGCGGGCGCGAGGATCGCGGCGCCGGAGGTTGTCAGTTCGGTGATGGGCCCGAGGGCATCGGGTCCCGCGGCGAGCTGCGCCGCGAGGTCGGCCGGGACCGGCGACCCGAGCGCGTGCGCCAGGGCGTGGCGCTTGCCGGCAGCGGACCAGCAGTCCGCGCTCCGGCAGAGATATGCGCCGCGACCGGCGGCGCGTCCGGTCGCGTCGATGACCATCGTACCGCCCGGCGTCCGAACCACACGCACGAGCTCCCGCTTTGGGCGGGCGGTCCGGCACGCGACGCAGCTGCGCGTCGGCACCGGGCGCGGCGAGGCGGGCCGGGATCGACCGGCCGTCGCCGGGCCTACGACGACACCTCCTCGGATGTCTTCTTGCGCGTCCGCTTCAGCGGCGCGGCGGGCTCGGTCGCCTCGGCGGTCCCGCTGGCGCTTGCCCCGGCGCCGGCGTCGGCCGTCGCGCCGGTGCTCGTCTTTTCGACCGTGGGCTCAGCAGGTGCCTTCTTCGCGCGCGGCTTCTTCGCCGGGGCGGCGGTGACATCGAGCGCAGGATCGAGCGGTCCCGCGACGTCGGCCGAGGCGGCGACGGCGGGCTGCGCCGGTGCGATCGTCTCGGCGGCGGGCGCCTCGGGGGCGATGGGCGCCTCGGCAGCGGGCGCCTCGGCGACCTCCTCGGGGGCGTCGCCCGACGCGGCGGCCTCTGCCGCGACGCGGCTCGCCTCGGCGGCGGCGACATCGCTCCGGATGTCGATCCGCCACCCCGTGAGACGGGCGGCGAGGCGCGCGTTCTGACCCTCGCGCCCGATCGCGAGCGAGAGCATCCGCTCGGGGACCGTGACGGCCGCGATCCGGTGCTCCTCGTCGATGGCAACCCCGAGAACCTGGGCCGGGGAGAGCGCGTTCGCGACGAACACGCTGGCGTCCTCGTTCCACGGGATCACGTCGATCTTCTCGCCGGCCAGCTCGGCCACGACCGCCTGGACGCGGGCCCCTCGCTGCCCGACGGTCGCGCCAACGGGGTCGAGCCCCTCCTGGCGCGACGCGACGGCGACCTTGGACCGGCTGCCGGCTTCGCGCGCGATCGCCTTGATCTCGACGGTCCCGGCATGGATCTCGGGCACCTCGAGCTCGAACAGGCGGCGCAGGAATCCCTTGTGCGTCCGGCTCACGAGGATCTGCGGCCCGCGCGCCGACCGGCGCACCTCGAGCACGAACGCCTTCACGGGCTGGCCGATGCGGTAGTGCTCGAGGGGACTCTGCTCGCTCGTCGCCAGGATCGCCTCGACCCCCTTGCCGACGTCGAGGATGATCGCGCGCGGCTCGACCCGGCTCACCGAGCCGGTGATGAGCTCGCCCTCCCGGTTCGCGAACTGGTCGAACACCTGGTCGCGCTCGACCTCGCGGATGCGCTGGAGGATGATCTGCTTGGCCGTCTGGGCGCCGATCCGGCCGTACTTCTCGCCGTCGAGCTGCTCGAGCTCGATGACGTCGCCGGCCCTCGCGTCGGGCTTCGTGGCGCGGGCCTCGTCAACGGTCACCTCGACCATCGGATCCTCGATCTCGTCCACCACGTACTTGCCGCGGTACACGTCGATCCGGCCGCTCTCCGGTTCGACGTGGACGAAGATGTCCTCCTCGCCGGCAACGCGGCGATAGGCGGCCTGGATGCCCTCCTCGAGGGCACGGACGAGGGCCTCTCGGGAGACCTGCTTCTCGGCGTTCAGCTGGAGCAGCGCACCGACGAAGTCACGACTCATCATGTGCCTCCTGCTCTTCTGGCTCGATGGCAGCAGGGATGCCGCCGACACAAAGAAACGTGGGTTGGTCACCCACGTTCCGAGGCGGCCCTGCGTTATTGGCGGCGAGTATACACCCGGGCAGGTGGACCCTCAATCGACCCACGGCCCCAGCCGGGACGCCCTGTCAGGCTCCCGCGGGGGCAGCAGGGACGCCCGCGCCCGCGCCATACCGCCGGTCGACGTACGTCTCCAGCAGCTCGATGAACTCGGCCACGATGGCGTCGCCACGGAGCGTGCGGTCGAGCTTGCCGTCCACGAACACCGGCGCGACCGGTGCCTCGAACGTGCCGGGCAGGCTGATCCCGATGTCCGCGTGCTTGGACTCGCCGGGCCCGTTCACGACGCAGCCCATGACCGCCACCTTCATGTCCTCGACGCCCGGGTTGGTCTCCGCCCATTCCGGCATGCGCCGCTTGAGGTGCTCCGTGATCTGGAGGGCCATCTCCTGGAAGAACGTGGAGGTCGTGCGGCCGCAGCCGGGGCATGCCGACACCTGCGGCAGGAACGAGCGCAGGCCCATCGATTGGAGGACCTGCTGCGCGACCTCGACCTCGAGCTCGCGGCCGGCGCCGGGCTCCGGCGTGAGCGAGACGCGGATCGTGTCCCCGATCCCCTCGTTGAGCAGCAGCGACAGGCCGGCCGTCGAGGCCACGATGCCCTTCATGCCCATCCCCGCCTCGGTGAGGCCGAGGTGGAGCGGGTAGTCGGCGCGCGGCGCGAGTCGGCGATACGTGTCCACGAGGTCCCGAACCCCGGACACCTTTGCCGAGAGGATGATCCGGTCGTGGCCGAGGCCCGTCTCCTCGGCGAGCTCGGCGGACCGGATCGCGCTCTCGACCATCGCGTCGATCATCACGTCGCGGGCGTCGCGCGGCTCGGCGGCGAGCGCGTTCGCCTCCATCATGTCGGTCAGGAGCTGCTGGTCCAGCGAGCCCCAGTTGACGCCGATCCGGACCGGCTTGCCGTGCTCGATGGCCGCCCGGACGATCGTCTGGAAGTTCGCGTCGTGGCGCTTCGTGCCGACGTTGCCGGGATTGATCCGGTACTTGTCGAGGGCGGCTGCCATCGCGGGATAGTCCACGAGCAGCTTGTGCCCGTTGTAGTGGAAGTCGCCGATGATCGGGACGTCCACGCCGAGCCCGCGAACCTTGGCCACCATCTCCGGGACGGCCGCGGCCGCCTCGTCGGTGTTGACGGTCACGCGCACCAGCTGGGAGCCCGCGTGCGCGAGACGGGCGACCTGGATCGCCGTCGAGTCCGCGTCCGCCGTGTCCGTGTTGGTCATCGACTGGACGACGATCGGGTGCGCCGACCCGACGAGGACGCCGCCGACGTCGACCGAGACCGTCGGGCGCCGCACGGGCCGGAGCGCGTCGGGCGAGCTCACTGGCCGCCCCCGACCTGGCGCGCGACGTCGAACACGGTGATCCAGATCAGGAACGTGAACAGGGCGACGAAGCCGACCGCGTAGGTGAGCTGCTCCGCACGCAGCGAGATCCGCTTCCCGTAGACGGGAACCGCCTTGAGCAGGATCACGAGGATCCGGCCGCCGTCGAGCGGCGGGAACGGCAGGACATTGACGAGGGCCAGGTTCGCCGACAGGAGGCCCGCCATGTACAGCACGTAGATCGGGCCGAGGTTCCACAGGATGTTGCCGAGGTCGAACGCGATCCCGACCGGTCCCGAGGCAGGAGGCGCGGTCGTCGGGCTGGTGACGATCGACCGGCCGAGGTCGCCGAGGCCGCCGAGGATGAGCCCGAACGCGTCGACCGTCCGACCGGCGCCGAGGGCAATCGCGTCTGCGGGTGCGTAGCTCACCGTGCCCACGCGCATGCCCGTTCGTGATTTGACGCCGAGGGCCCCGACCTCGGTCGCCGTGGGCACCCGGAGGGTGACCGTGACGTCCGCGGTGCTCCCGTCGGGGCGGACCATCCCGAGGACGACGGTCTCGCCCGCACGGGCCCGGATGTCGAGGAGCGCGTTGCGCGACTGGAGGTCGAACGCCGAGTACAGGCGGCCATCGACCGTCGCGATCGTGTCGCCCGCAACGAGGCCCGCCGTCTCGGCCGGGGACCCGGCGACGACCTCGTCGACGGTCACGCCGACCGCCGGCTCACCCCACATGGCGATCCCGGCGAAGATCGCGAACGCGAGCAGCAGGTTCATCGTCACGCCGGCGAGCAGCACCGCGACCTTGACCCACAGGCGGGCGTTCGCGAACGAGTGCGGATCCGCGTCGTCGCTGCCGTCCTCGCCCTCGAGCTTCACGAAGCCGCCGATCGGCAGCCAGTTGAGCGTGTACAGCGTGGAGCCGGCCTCCTCGTCGCGGGCGCGGGCGACCGCGAGGAACGACAGCGCCTCGTCGGAACCGGGCTCGACGCCCGGGGGCAGGGCGGGATCTGGACGCGCCGGGCGACCGGTGTCGTATCCCGGACGCTTGCCGCGGCCCAGGATCCGGGCACGGGGCGGGAAGCCGATGCCGAACTCGAGGACGCGGACCTTCGCCCAGCGCGCCGCCACGAAGTGGCCGAGCTCGTGCACGAGCACGAGGCCACCGAGGATGACGATGAACAGGACGACGGTGATGATGCTCTGGACGAGCTCGGTCATGCGTTGCCCTCCACGGGACCGGAAGCGAAGGCGGCACGGACCTCCCGATCGAGGGCGACGAGGGTGTCGACATCGGGGGCCTGATTCGGTCCCTCGCCGAACCGGGCGACGGCAGCTTCGAGGAGTCGGGGGATGCCTGGGAAGTCGAGCGTGCCATCGAGGAAGCGCGCGACGGCGACCTCGTCGGCTGCGATGAGCGCGGCGGCGGCGCGTGACCCGATCCGACCGGCATCCCGTGCGACCCGGAGCGCCGGGAAGCGCGCCTCGTCGGGCGCGCGGAAGTCGAGGCGGGCGGCCGCCACGAGGTCGGGCGGGATCGTCGGGGATGGGAGGCGCTCGGGGTGGGTGAGCGCGTACTGGATCGGGAGACGCATGTCCGGGGTGCCGAGCTGTGCTTTCAGGGAACCGTCCACGAACAGGACGGCGGAGTGCACGACGCTCTGCGGGTGGACGACGACATCGATCGCGTCGTAGCCGACATCGTACAGCCAGTGTGCCTCGATGACCTCAAGGCCCTTGTTTGCGAGGGTCGCAGAGTCGATCGTGATCTTGGCGCCCATGGTCCAGGTCGGGTGCCTGAGGGCCTGCTCGGGCGTGACGTCCCGGAGCTGCTCGGCCGACCAGTCGAGGAACGGACCGCCCGAGGCGGTGAGCACGAGACGCGCGATCGAGGAGCGGTGCTCGCCGACCAGGCACTGCCAGATCGCGGAGTGCTCGGAGTCGATCGGTCGCAGCCATGCGAGTGGCGTGGCAAGCGGGTCGGATGGATCGATGGCGGCACGCGCGGCGGCCTGGCTGGCGGCCTCGGCCATCACGAGGTGCCCGCCCGCGACGAGCGTCTCCTTGTTCGCCGTTGCAACGACCTTGCCCGCCGCCAGCGCCGCGAGCACGGGCCGCAGCGAGACGACGCCGCCCGTCCCCACGATGACGAGATCCACGTCGTCGCGGGTCGCGAGGCCGACGAGGGCGTCGACGCCGTGGACGCGTTCCGTCGCTCCTGGCAGGTCCAGCGGTATCGCCTCGTCGGCGAGCGCCACGGCCAGCGGCCGCAGGCGCCGGGCCTGCGCCGCGAGCTCGGTCCCGTTGCTGCCCGTCGCAAGGGCGACGACGCGGAACCTGTCCGGGTGCGCCTCGAGGACCTCGACGGTCTGCATGCCGATGCTGCCCGTGGAGCCCAGCAGCGCGACGCCGAGGCGCCGCCCCTCAGCGAGCCAGCGCGAGGACATACAGCGCAACCACGGGACCCGCGAACAGGAAGGAGTCGATGCGGTCGAGGATGCCGCCGTGACCGGGGATGAGCGTCCCCGAATCCTTGGCGCCTGCCGCTCGCTTGATCATGGACTCGGCGAGGTCGCCTGCCTGCGCCGCGAGGCCGAGGACCGGCCCCAGCACGAGTGCGCCGGCCGGCTGCTGGCCGAGACCGGCGAGCATCAGGGCGCACACGATCGTCGTCGCCACGAGCCCGCCCACCACGCCTTCGATCGTCTTCGACGGCGAGATGTGGGTCAGGAACCGGTGACGCCCGATCTGCCGGCCCACGAGGTAGGCGCCGGTGTCGAAGCTCCATACCGCGAGCACGAGCAGCAGGACCCAGCCGCGCTCCGCGCCCAGCGGCTCGAGGACGGCGCCCGCGGGGACCGCCGGACCATTGGCCGCAACCTGGAGCACGAACGCGAGGAGTCCGACGTACACGGCACCGAACACCGTCGCCATCCACGCCAGCAGCCCGTCCCGGGGGTCGGTCCGCGCAAGCGCACCGATGCCGGCGAGCACGGCGCCGGCCGCGACGAGCAGGAGGCCCTTGTCACCGCCGGGCCGCCATGCGGCCTCGAGCACGAGGGCGACGGCGAGCACCGTCCCGAACACGCTGAGCGACGGGTAGCCCGCCATGCGCAGGAGCCGGAACGCCTCCCAGGCGCCGAGCGCGGCAACGATCGCGAGCACGACGGCCAGCGCCGGGATGCCGATGGCCAGGGCGATGAGCAGCGGCGGTACCAGGACGAGCGCCGAAAGCGCGCGCGTGCGGAGCATCGGGGCCCGCTCCCCTACCGGCCGAACCGGCGCGTGCGGCGTGCGAACTCGAGGAGGGCGCCGTCGAAGGCGTCCGGGCCGAAGTCCGGCCACAGGCACTCGTCGAACACGAGCTCGGCGTAGGCGGACTGCCAGATGAGGAAGTTGCTGATCCGGAACTCGCCCCCGGTCCGGATCACGAGGTCGGGATCCGGGAGGCCGGTCGTGTACAGGGCCTCGCTGATCGCCCGCTCGTCGACGTCCTCGGCCGCGACACCGGCCGCGAGCAGGCGCCGGAACGCGTCGACGATCTCCGTGCGGCCCGCGTAGTTCCAGGCGATGTTCAGCTGGAGCCGGGTGCCCTCGGCCGTCTGGTCGAGCGCATCGCCGATGGACGACTGCGTCTCGTCGGGCAGCTCCTCGAGCCGGCCCAGCAGCCGGACGCGGACGCCCTGCGCCCGGAGCTCGTCGGTCTCGTCCCGGATCGCCTGGGCAAGGAGGTCGAACAGCCCCGCGACCTCGTCGTCGGAGCGGGCCCAGTTCTCGCGGCTGAACGCGTACAGGGTCAGCATCGGGACCCCGCGCCGGACGGCGTGCTGGAGGAGCCCCCGGATCGCCTCGACCCCGGCCGCGTGACCCTCGAAGTCGGCCAGGCCGCGGGCCCGGGCCCAGCGCCGGTTCCCGTCCATGATGATCGCGACGTGTCGCGGCAGGTCCTCGGGCGCGACGAGCGGCACCTCCGCGGGCGACGGCTCGACGTCGGGGACGGCGACATCCGCCCCGGCCTCGTGCGCGAGCGGAGGCGCGTCCGTGGGGCGGGCGACAGCGCGATCGAGCGGCGCCTGGGCCACTAGACCTCCAGGACCTCCAGCTCCTTCACGCCACCGAGGCGGTCGACATCGGCGACGACCCGGTCCGTGATCTTCTGCAGCTGGTCGAGCTCGCGGCGCGCCTCGTCGGTGCCGATGGCGCCATCCTTCTCCTCCTTGCGGATGCCGTCGTTGGCGTCACGGCGGAGGTTGCGGATCTCGACTCGTGCCTCTTCCATCCGCTTGTGGACGGTCTTGACGATCTCCTTGCGACGCTCCTCGGTGAGGGGCGGGATGTTGAGCCGCACCACGGTCCCGTCCACGTTGGGCGTGAGGCCGACGTCGCTCTTGAGGATCGCCTTCTCGATAGCCGACAGGACGCCGCGGTCCCACGGCTGGATCACGATCTGGTGCGCCTCGGGCACGCTGATCGAGGCCAGCTGGTTGAGCGGCGTCTGGGTGCCGTAGTAGTCGACGTGGAGCCGCTCGACGAGGGACGTCGAAGCCCGGCCCGTCCGGAACGTCTGGAAGTCGCGCTCCATCGCCTCCACGGCGCGGAGCATCTTGCGCTCCGCCCCGGCGAGGATCTCGGTGGTCATTCGGGGGTACCTCCGGTCTGGGCGGAGATCAGGGTACCCACCGGCTCGCCGGCGGCAACCCTGCGGATGTTGTCCGGGGCATTGAGGTCGAACACGAGGATCGGCAGGTCGTTCTCCTGGCACAGGGAGACCGCCGCCGCGTCGAGGACCTTGAGTTGATCGCGCAGCACGTCCTGGTAGCTCAGCCGGTCGTAGCGCCGGGCGTTGGGGTCCACCATCGGGTCGGCGTCGTAGACACCGTCGACCTTGGTCGCCTTGAGCAGGACCTCCGCGCCGATCTCGACCGCGCGCAGCGCGGCGGCCGTGTCGGTCGTGAAGTAGGGGTTGCCCGTGCCGGCCACGAAGATGGTGACGCGGCCCTTCTCGAGATGGCGCACCGCTCGGCGGCGGATATACGGCTCGGCGATCTCGTTCATGGCGATGGCGCTCATGACGCGGACCGGCATGCCGGCGCGTTCGATGGCGTCCTGGAGCGCGAGGCCGTTCATGACGGTCGCGAGCATGCCGATGTAGTCGCCGGTCGCCCGGTCCATGCCCCGGGCGGCAGCAGCCATGCCCCGGAAGATGTTGCCGCCGCCTACGACGATGCCGACCTCCACGCCCGTCGCGTGGACCTCCCCGACCTGCTTCGCGATGAACGCGCAGACGGCCGGATCCACGCCGTACGGGCGGTCGCCGAGAAGGGCCTCGCCGGAGAGCTTGAGCAGGATGCGGCGGTAGCGCACGGCCGGAGCGGGGGCCGTCGCCGACCCTGCCGCCGCCGTGTGCTCTCGACCAGCGTCCGTCACAGCTCCTCCCCGAGCGCGTAGCGGGTGAACCGCCGCACCCGGATGTTCTCACCGATCGTCGCGATCTTCTCGTTGACCAGGTCGCGAACGCTGCGCTCCTCGTCGCGGAACGGCTGCTCGAGCAGGCAGACCTCGCGGTACCACTTCCGGAGCTGGCCATCGACGATCTTCTCGCGAACGGCCTCGGGCTTGGACGCGGTGCTTCCGTCGGCGGCGAGCTCGGCCTTCTTGGCCTCGAGGACGTCCGCGGGGATGGTGTCGACGTCGACGTACAGCGGCGCGAGGCCCGCGACCTGCATCGCGAGGCTGCGAACGAGGCCCTGGAACTCGTCGGTTCGGGCGACGAAGTCCGTCTCGCAGTTGACCTCGATGAGCACGCCCAGGCGGCCACCTGCGTGGATGTAGCTGCTCACGAGGCCCTCGCGGGCGTCGCGGCCGGCCTTCTTCGCCGCGGCCGCGAGGCCCTTCTCGCGCAGCGCGGCGATGGCCTTCGCCATGTCGCCGCCGGACTCCTCGAGGGCGCGCTTGCAGTCCATGAAGCCGGCGCCGGTCTGCTCGCGCAGCTCCTTGACGGCGGCAGCCGTGATCTCCATCAGGGTGGTGCTCCTGTGTGCGTGCGGCGCGCGCCGGGGGGACACGCGCGTGGGTGCGGGGTGGAGGGCCGCCCGTGGTGGCGGGCGGTCCGGGGGTCCGGGCTGCGGTCGTGGCCGCCGCCCGGAACGTGTTCAGTCCGCGGCGGGCGCCGCAGGGGCGGCCGGCTCGTCGGCCTTCGGGGCGCCGGGGAGGAGGTCGTCGTCCTCGCTCTCGGGGTCGAAGGACAGCGTCCCGCCTGCCGCGAGCTGGGCGACCAGGTCTGCCGCGGCCGCCTCGTCGAACTCCGGCTCGTCTTCCGAGGCCGCATGCTCGATGACCTCGGGCTCGCTGCTCCGGGCTGCCCGCAGCTGCGCGCCCTCGATGGCGGCATCGGCGACCAGCTGGCACAGCAGCCGGATCGCCCGGATGGCGTCGTCGTTGGCCGGGATGATGTAGTCGAGCTCGTCCGGGTCGACGTTCGTGTCACCCGTGCCCACGACCGGGATCTCGAGCTTGTTCGCCTCGGTGACGGCGATGCGCTCGCGGTGCGGGTCGACGATGAAGATGGCGCCCGGCTGGCGCTTCATCTTGCGGATGCCGCCGAGGGTTGCCTGGAGCTTGTTGAGCTCCTCGGTCAGGCCGGCGGCCTCCTTCTTGGGCAGGCGGTCGAAGTCGCCGGCAAGCTGCCGTGCCTCGAGCTGGTCGAGCAGGCCGATGCGCTTCCGGATGGTGACGAAGTTCGTCATCATGCCGCCCAGCCAGCGCTTGGTGACGTACGGCTGGCCTGCGCGGATCGCCTCCTGCATGACCGGCTCCTGCGCCTGCTTCTTCGTGCCGACGAAGAGGACGGTCTCGCCCCGGGCGACGGTCTCGGTGACGAACTCGAGCGCCGCGTCGAGGCGCTTGACCGTCTGCGCGAGGTCGATGATGTGGATGCCGTTGCGCTCCGCGAAGATGAACGGCTTCATCTTCGGGTTCCAGCGCCGAGTCTGGTGTCCGAAGTGGACGCCTGCCTCAAGGAGCTGGCGCATCGAGACGGTGGGCACTGCG
>DASXVG010000014.1:0-2130 GCA_036504355.1 Candidatus Limnocylindrales bacterium | reverse complement strand
GTAGCCGGGCTTCGCTGCGTCGGGACCGGTGGGCCCGAACCCCGAGATCGCGAGATGGACGAGGTCCGGGTTGAGCTCCCGCAGGACGTGGTCATCGAAGCCGAGCCTCGCGAAGCCCCCGATCCTGTGGTTCTCGACGAGGACGTCCGAGGTGCGGATGAGGCGCCGGAGGACCTCGCGCCCTGCCTCCCGCTTGAGGTCGAGGCGGATCGAGCGCTTGTTGCGGTTGACGGACAGGTAGTAGGCGGCGGTGCGCGTGCCTGCCGTCTCGTCGCCCACCCACGGCGGCCCCCAGGTCCGGGTCACGTCGCCCTCGGGCGGCTCGACCTTGATCACGTCCGCGCCGAGGTCCGCGAGCAGCATCGTCGCGAACGGCCCGGCGAGCACCGTCGAGCAGTCGGCGATCCGGATCCCGGTGAGCGGCCCGACGGGCGCCTCGCTCACGACGCCGCCGCTGGAGCGTCAGTCCGCGGCTCCTCGGGGACGGTGATGTCGACGACCTGGGCGCCAGTCGCCGCGACCAGGTCCGCCGGCGCAAGGTGGACGTTGACGCCACGTGCGCCGCCACCGATCGCGACGACGTCCAGCCCCTCGATGCTCGCGTCCGCGATCACTGGCCATGACCGCCGGGCGCCGAACGGGGTGATCGCGCCGCGCACGTAGCCGGTCTCGGCCTTTGCCTCGTCCTCGGTGGGCAGGGTCAGCCGGTTCGTGCCCATGAGCTGGCGGAGCTTCGGCCAGTTGAACCGGCGGCCGCCCGGCACGAGGACGAACACGAAGTCGTCGGCCGCGCGACGGACGAGGATCGAGCGCAGCAGGCTGCCGACCGGGATGCCCTGGAGTGCGGCGCTCTCCTCCGCGCTTCGTGCGATCTCCGTGCGCACGACGCGGAACGGGACGCCGGCCGCAGTGAGCGCGTCGATCGCGGGCGTGGACGGGGCGGGCTGCTCGGTCATGCGGGGAGGGTAGCGGACGCCCGCCCGCGTCCTGCCCGGCGCCTCACCCGAGCGTCGACTTGAGCCACTGCCACGGGTGGAACTGCGCGAAGTGGAGCAGCCACTCCTGGGCCAGCTTGGGCACCAGGAGCACCACGATCACGATGGCCAGGCCGGCAGCCGAGCGCGGCAGGAGCCGGGGAGCCCACTTGCGCACGATCGCCACGTACAGGTAGACGTTCTCGAACAGGTTGGGAAACACGAGCAGCAGCGGACGCACGGCGGTGACCTCGAACGCGATGACGCCCAGCAGCCGCCAGGCGAACAGCACCGCGGCAGTCCGCCTGAGGGCCTGCTCGGGCCAGCGGGTCCAGGCGACGAACAGCTCGAAGCCGAGGTACCAGGTGTCCAGGGCCTTGTCGAGCGCGGGATAGACGGACCCGAACTCGGGCGGCTCGGCGAGCAGGCGAGCAAACGCGTCCACGAGCACGACGTCGACGGCATCCAGGAGGAGGCAGGCGATCGCGCCGGCCAGCGGGAACCGGAGGATCGACAGTGGAACCACCGCCCGGAGCGCGATGACGATCAATGCCGCCATCAGCCCACGATACGCTCCTGAGGGCCTCGAATCCGCATCGCCGATGTCATCGCCACGCTAGGATCGGGTCATGACCGAGACGTCCCCCGTCCATCGCCCCACCCTCATGACCGTCCATGCCCACCCGGACGACGAGACCATCGGCACCGGTGGCACGATGGCCAAGGCCGTGAAGGCGGGCCACAGGGTGGTGCTCGTCACCTGCACCCGCGGCGAGATGGGCGAGATCGTCGTCCCCGACATGGACACGCCGGACAACCACCGTCGACTCGGCGAGATCCGCATGGGCGAGCTCGAGCGGGCGATGGCGGCCCTCGGCGTCACCGAGTGGGAGAACCTGGGCTACCGCGACTCGGACATGATGGGCCGGCCGGGGAACCGTGACGCGCGGTGCTTCTGGCAGGCGGACCTCGACGAGGCCATCGGCCGCCTCGTGTTCCTCGTGCGCACCTTTCGGCCCGACGTCATGACGACCTACAACGACTTCGGCGGATACGGGCACCCCGACCACATCCGGACCCACCTCGTCGCGGTCGGCGCGTTCGCCCGGGCCGGCGACCCGGCCTGGTATCCGGAGCAGCTGACGCCCGAGCACGG
>DASXVG010000013.1:0-39122 GCA_036504355.1 Candidatus Limnocylindrales bacterium | reverse complement strand
CCGGTCGCGGTCATGAGGAAGCCGTACCCCGTGGCATCGGACTGGAGCACGACCCTCGCGAGCGCCGGGATGATCACCCCGAAGTTCATGCCGAACGTCGACACGAGCCCGACGGTCACCGTCGCGAGCAGGATCATGTCGTTGCCGCGCACGTAGCGCAGGCCATCGGCAAGGGTTGAGCGGACCTCGCCCAGCGAGTGGGGACGGGTGTACGACCCGGTGTGGTGGAGGTCTTCGTGGCGCATCGCGAGGTAGGCCAGGATCACCGCGAGGAAGCTCGCGCCGTTGATGAAGAACGCCGGGCTCACGTTGCCGCCGAACAGGCCGATGGTGAGGCCCGCGATGGCCGGACCGACGATCCGAGCGCCGTTGAAGATCGCCGAGTTGAGCGCGATCGCGTTGGGGACGTCGTCGCGGCCGACCATCTCGACCGTGAACGCCTGGCGCGTGGGCATGTCCACGGCGTTCGTGATGCCGAGGATCGTGGCAAGCACCAGGATGTGCCACACCTGCACGGTGTTCGTGACTGTGAGCCCGAACAGGATGAACGCGAGCGTCATCTGCACGGTCTGGGTCGCGATCAGCGTCGGGCGCTTGGGCAGGGCGTCCGCCACGAGCCCGCCGAACAGGCCCAGGATCAGGACGGGCAGGAACGCGAGCGCGGTGGTGAGCCCGAGGATGAACGGGTCGTTGGTGAGGTCGAGGACGAGCCACGCCTGGGCGACCTGCTGCATCCAGGTGCCGACGAGGCTGACGAGCTGGCCGCCGAAGAACAGGCGGTAGTTGCGATGGCGGAACGCGCGCCCGCCGTTGGCCAGCGCGAAGCCCCGGCCGGGGCGGGGAGCAGCCCTGGTGGGGTGAACGGTCATTCCCTGGGTCGCCCCCTGAGCCGGGGCGCGTGCGCCTCGGCTCCGTGACCGGGCTCGCGCCCCGCGTCGATGTCCGCGAGGTGCCCGGCGAGGTGGTCGCGGCGGTCCTCGGCCTCGGCGATCATGGCCTCCAGGCGGTCGATCTTGCGCCGGATGGACGCGACCTGGCGGTCCACGCGAGCCAGCGCGTCGGTCACGATCGCGCGTCGCTCATCCGGGTCCGACGTGGTGCGGAAGTGCTGGCGGTTGCGCGCCCGGGCCTGCTCGTCCTCCAGCAGCTGGCCGATCTCGGCCAGCGAGAAGCCGGCGTCGTCGCGCAGGCCGCGGATGAACCGCAGGCGCTCGAGGTCCTCGCCGTCGTACAGGCGGTAGGCCCCGTCGGAGCGGGCGGCCGGCGCGAGCAGCCCGAGCTCCTCGTAATAGCGGATGGTGCGAGGGGTCAGGCCGGTCTCCGCGGCGACCTCCTGGATGCGCAGGAGGCTCGCGGCCGCAGCAGGGTCGAGGGTGGTGTCGGTCACGTCCCCATCATAGCCAACCTTCCCGTTCACGTAAACGTTAGGGATGCGTTGCAGGGAAGCGCTGGAACGAGGTGGTAGGCTGCAGGTCTTCGGGGCAACTCGTCCCGATGCGCCGCGTGGCCTCCTCTTCGAACGGCCGTGCGCTCCGCAACACCTCGTTCGGGGAGCATGACAGGAGGCCATCGCATGGCCACAGGCACAGTCAAGCGCGTCGTCGCGGATCGCGGGTTCGGCTTCATCGCCACCGACGATGACAAGGAGTTCTTCTTCCACCGCAGCGGCCTGGACGCGGGCACGGAGTTCGAGTCGCTCAACGGCGGCGAGACCGTCGAGTTCGACGTCGAGGAGAGCCCCAAGGGACCGCGCGCGGTCCACGTCAAGAAGGCCTGACCGGCGGCGCGCGAGCGCCGTCATGACGACCGACGACCCGCCGGCCCCGACACCGGGCCCGCGGGTCGTTTCGATTCCCGGGGGACGACGGCCGCAGCCCCGGCGACGGCGGCTATCCTTGGCCCCGATGGCATCCTTCCGAGCCCCCCGGGGTACCCGTGACCTCCTGCCCGACGAGCGGGCCGGGTTCGACCGGCTGCAGCGGATCGCGGCGAGCCTCACCCAGCGCTACGGGTACCGGCCGATCGAGACGCCCCTGTTCGAGCAGGCGGCGGTGTTCGAGCGGGGCATCGGCGAGGTCACCGATGTCGTCGAGAAGGAGCTGTTCCGGATCGCGCCGCGGTCCGACGAGGCGGAGTCGTGGGCGCTGCGGCCGGAGCCCACCGCGGGCATCGTGCGGGCGTACGTGCAGCACGGGATGCAGACGCTGCCCCAGCCGGTCAAGCTGACGACGACCGGGCCGATGTTCCGCTATGACCGCCCCCAGGCGGGGCGCTACCGCCAGTTCTGGCAGTTCGACGTCGAGGCGATCGGCGACGCGGGCCCGGCCATCGACGCCGAGATCATCGAGCTCGGGCACCGCTTCTACACCGAGGCCGGCGTCGCGGGCGTCGAGGTCCTCGTCAACTCCATCGGCGACCCGGCCTGCCGGCCCGCGTATATCGCCGAGCTCGTCGCGTACTACCGGGCCCACCTCGACGCCCTGCCGCCCACCGAGCGCGACCGGCTCGAGCGCAACGCGCTCCGCCTCCTGGACTCCAAGGACCCCGCGATGGCCGGGCTCAACGCCGCGGCTCCGCGGATCACCGACCGGCTGTGCGAGGCGTGCGCCGCGCACTTCGAGAGCGTCAAGGCGCACCTCGAGGCGCTGGGCGTGCCGTTCCGCGTGGAGCCTGGCCTCGTCCGCGGGCTCGACTACTACACGCGGACGGCGTTCGAGTACTACGTCGCCGGCCGCGAGGGCCAGCAGCAGGCGCTGGGCGGCGGCGGCCGCTACGACGGCCTCGTGGCGCTCCTCGGCGGCAAGCCGACACCCGGCATCGGGTTCGGGCTGGGGATCGACCGGGTCGCGCTGGTGCTCGCGGAGCAGGGGCACACGCCCGGGGTCGCCGATGGTCCGCTCGCGGTCGTGGCAGGCGCGGACCCGGACGACACCGTGTCACGCCTGCGCGTCGCCACCGACCTGCGGGGGGCCGGGCTTCGCGTGCGCGCGGACCTCGGGCGGCGCAAGCTGGGGCGGCAGCTCGAGGCCGCGGGCAAGGACGGGGCGCACTTCGCGGTGATCCTGGGCGACGAGCTCGGCGACGGCCACGTCCAGCTGCGAGACCTGCTCGCCGGGACGCAACGCGTCGTCGCGGTCGACGACCTCGCCCGTGAGCTCGCCCGCGCGGAGCAGCACCACCGGCACGGATAGGCCCGCGGCGAGGCTCCGCCCCACCCGCGTGACGTACGATGAAGGGCCGTCACGCCGCACCGGAGAACCGCTTCCCGTGTCCGCCCAGCGCTCGCTCGCCACGCCCTACCGCACCCATACCTGCGGGGAGCTTCGCGCGGCCGACGCCGGGGCAGGCGCGAAGCTCGCCGGCTGGGTCCACCGCCGGCGCGACTACGGGAAGCTGATCTTCATCGACCTCCGCGACCGCCACGGGATCACCCAGGTCGTCATCGACGCGGCCGACGCGCCGGAGGCGCACGCGACGGCGAGCCGGCTGCGGTCGGAGTTCGTGGTCGCGTTCGAGGGCGAGGTCGCCCTCCGTCAGCCGGGGACCGAGAACGCGAAGCTCGAGACCGGCGCGGTCGAGCTCCAGTCGCGGGCGGTCCGGATCCTCAACGAAGCGAAGACGCCGCCGTTCTACGTCAACGACCCGGACGCGCCCATCGACGAGAGCCTCCGCCTCAAGTACCGCTACCTCGACATCCGGCGGGAGCAGATGACCCGCCGCCTGGTCCTGCGCAGCGAGCTCGTCCAGGCGATCCGCAGGGTCCACCACGAGAACGGTTTCGTCGAGGTGGAGACCCCCAACCTCATCAAGAGCACGCCCGAGGGTGCCAGGGACTTCATCGTCCCGAGCCGCCTCCAGCCGGGCACGGTGTACGCGCTGCCGCAGAGCCCGCAGCAGCTCAAGCAGCTGCTGATGGTGGCGGGCATCGACCGCTACTTCCAGATCGCCCGCTGCTTCCGGGACGAGGACATGCGCGGCGACCGCCAGCCGGAGTTCACCCAGCTCGACCTCGAGATGAGCTTCGTCGACGAAGCGTCGGTCCGCGGGTTCATCGAGGACATGGTCATCGAGGTCACCAGGGCGACCACCCCGGACCGCCCCATCCGCGACGTCCCGTTCCCGGTGTTCGAGTACGAGGACGCGATGGAGCGCTACGGCTCCGACAAGCCGGACATCCGGTTCGCGATGGAGCTGTTCGACCTCGCGCCGGCGCTCGTCGGGGCGGATGGCGCGCCCGCGTCCGGGTTCCGGGTGTTCGACGAGACGCTTGCGGCGGGCAACCGCGTGAAGGGCATCACGGCCCCGGGGATGGGCGGCGCGACCCGGCGCGAGATCGACGACCTCACCGAGACCGCGAAGCGCTTCGGCGCCAGGGGGCTCGTCCACCTCTCCGTCCAGGAGGGCGGCGAGCTGCACGGCCCGATCGCGAAGTTCCTGTCGCCCGAGACGGCGGCGGCGATCCAGGTGCGAGCCGGGGCGGGGGAGGGCGACCTCATCCTCGTCGTCGCCGACGGCCCGGAGGTCACGAACGACGTCCTCGGGCGGCTCCGCGTCGAGCTTGGCGGGCGCCTCGGGCTCGCGGATCCGGACGAGCTCGCGTACTGCTGGGTCCACCACTTCCCGATGTACCAGTGGGACGCCGAGGGCAAGCGCTGGGACGCGACGCATAACCCGTTCAGCGGCGTGGTCCCCGAGGATGAGGTCCTGCTCACCACGACCTCGGGCAACCTCGACGTCCGCGACCCGGGCGACCCGGCGGGCCGTGCGAAGGCGATGCAGTACGACGTCGCGCTCAATGGCTGGGAGCTGGGCGGCGGTTCGGTCCGCATCTGGGACCCCGTGCTCCTCGCGCGCAGCTTCAACCTCCAGGGCTACACGCTGGAGCAGATGCGGGAGCGCTTCGGCGCGATCCTCGAGGCGTTCGAGTACGGCGCGCCGCCGCACGGCGGGATCGCCCTCGGCGTGGACCGCTGGGCGGCGCTGCTCAGCTACCAGACGAACATCCGGGAGGTCATGGCGTTCCCCAAGACCCAGTCGGGCTCGGACCTGATGCTCGAGGCGCCGTCGGCGCCGGAGGCCAACCAGTACGAGGACCTCGGGCTGCGGTTCGTGGGCGTGCCCGAGAAGCGCTGAGCCCGCGCGACCCCGTGCCCGTCCACGTCCGGCGGCTCGCGTACAACGACGGGGAGGCGCTCGCCGCGCTGATCGCCCGCGCTCGAGAGCGCGACGAGCTGCGCGCGTTCTCGCCGTGGATCGAGCGCGGCGTTGGCGCCGACATCGAGGGCCCCAGCCGCGCCGCGGTCGCCGTCGACGAGACGGGGCTCGTGGGCTTCGTGATCCCCGACCTCAAGGCACTCGTCGTCGAGCCCGCGCGGAGGATGCGGGGGATCGGCGGGCGCCTCGTCGACGCCGGGCTCGCGATCGAGCGCGAGCACGGGAACCCCGCCCTGTACCTCGGCGCGGTGCCGGGCGACGCGCGCGGCGAGGCCTTCCTGCGGGCGACGGGGTTCGTCGCCCACTCCACCGTGCACGACATGGAGCTCGCCCCGTCGATCGTCGTGCCGTCACCCCCCGTCCCCGCGGGCTATGCGGCTCGGCCGTTCGACCGCACGCGTGACGCGGAGACGTGGCCCGACGCGTTCAACGAGGCGTTCGCCGCGCACCCGACGCCACTCCGCCTCGACCCGCTCGACCTCCGCCGATGGCTGGGCGAGCCCGGCTTCCGCGACGACGACACGATCCTGCTCGAGGACTCGGCGGGCGAGATCGCGGGCTTCGTGTCCACGGATCCCAGGTACCGGCCCGACGGGTCGCTCATCGGCCGCGCGGAGCTGTGGGCGATCGGGGTCGCGCCAGCCCACCGCGGGCGAGGGCTGGGGCGAGCGCTGCTGGCGATCGGGATCGGCTGGCTGCGGGCGCTGGGCGTCGAGACGGTGACGCTGAGCGTCAGTGCCAGGAATCCGACCGCGCTCGCCCTGTATCAGCGGGCTGGGTTCGTGCGTACCGCGCAGCGCGACCGGTGGGCCCGGCCCGTGGAGGCGTGACTCCGTCCGCACGTCGAGCGGGTGGGTCGCCTCGACGGCCGCGACCCGGCGAGCCGGTCGAACCTCAGTCGTCGATCGCGATGAGGCGAGCCGGGCCGGGCACCGGCGCATCATCGGGCTCGTCGGCCGAGGCGACGCCCCACTCGTGCGCGTGCGCGTCGGCGGGCTCGGGCGGGCCGTCGTAGGGCGGGAGCCCGGACCGGGGAGTCGAGACGTCGTGGGTGACGCCCGGATCGCCGGTCTCGACGGTGCGGAACGGGACGCCGGCCCGCTCGAGGTCCGCGAGGAGGTCGGGCGGCATCCGGTCCGGGCCCAGCGCGCTCAACGCGTCGAGGTGACGCAGGGGGACGAGCGCGGGCCAGCCCGGCTCGCCACCGAATGCCGGGCGGAGGACCGTGGCGCGGTCCTGGCCGTGTGCGGCGATGAGGGTGGTCACGGTCTCCGCGTCGACCCAGGCCATTCGCGCGGGCCACACGAGCGCGGCGTCGGTATCCGTGACGAGCGTCCTGGCGGCCCGGACGCCGTTGACGATCTGGCCGACCGGACCCCGGGCGGCGTCCACCGGGTCGACCAGCGTCGCCTCCGCGTTCGCGAGCGCGGTCGCCACGGCCCCGTCCGGGTCGAACGAGCACACGATCACGGGCGTCGCACCACCGGCCCACGCGACATCCGCGAGGCGCCGGACACCCGGCGTCCCGTCCGCGTCCGCGAGCGCGGACCCCGGGCTCGCGGCGAGGATGACGGCGGCAACGGTCATGGACAGGTCCCTCCAGCAGTCCGCGCAGTGTAGCGAGGACGCGCGCGGGTCCGGGAACCCTCGGGCCGGGCTCGGGGTATTGTCGGGTGACGCCCGCCCGACACGGTGCGACCGCCCTCCGCAGGGGGACGCGCCGGCGTCGCATCCGCGCCCGCGGTCGGAGGAGGACTCGCCCTGCCCACGTCCATCGGCCTCGTCCCCGCCGTGCTCCATCGCAGCCGCGCGGACTGGCCGGTCGTCCTGGCCTCGTGGGTCCTCCTCGCGAGCGCCTTGGCGCTGCTCGCTGCGGGAACGCTGTACGCGGACGCGGTCACGATCGCGGGCCTCCACAGGGAGCTGGAGACCGCCCCGCCCGCGGACCGTTCCGTCGTGGTCCGGACGCAGATCCTCGCGGACCGGCTCGGGGGCGCGGACCAGGCCGTGGTCCCGGAGCTCGAGCGTGTCCTCGCGCCCACGGGCGGCGACGTGGTGCGCGTCCTGCGGTCCTCGCCCCACGCCGAGGCAAGCGCTGCCGCGGTCAGCGTCACCGACCTGACGCTGTTCGCGGCGTACGAAGGCATCGAGGACCACGCCACGCTGACCGCGGGCGAGTGGGCGACGCCCGGCGCCGAGCCGGTCCAGGCGACCCTGTCCGAGGGGGCGGCCGCGGCGCTCGGCGTCCAGGCCGGCGACACGATGCAGCTCGTCTCGCGGCTCGACGCTTCGCGCCAGGTGGAGGTCGCGATCACCGGGGTGTGGCGTGCCGACGCCGCCGACCCGTGGTGGATGGGCGAGTCGCTGGCGCTCACCGGGAGTGAGCAGGGGGGCACCTTCACGACCCACGGGCCGCTCGTCGTCGCGGCCGATGACCTCGTCACCGGGGCCCTCACCCAGCCCCTCGACGCCCAGTGGCGCGCGATCCCCGCGCTCGGTGGCTTCACGCCGGCGAACATCGACGAGATCGCCGGGCTCGCCGCCCGTGCACCGGAGCGGATCAACGCGGCGTTGCCGTTCTCGAACCGGGCCCAGGTCCTTACCAAGCTGCCCCAGATCCTCGCGTCGGTTGACCGATCGGTGCTCGTGACACAGGCGGGAATCCTGCTGCTGCTCGTCCAGTTCGGGGTCCTCGCCGCGTACGCGATCGTGCTGGTCGCGGCGCTGCTGCTCGAGCGCCGGCGGACGGAGACCGCGCTCCTGCGGGCCCGTGGCGGCGGGTTCTCGCACCTCGTCGCGATGTCCGCGGGCGAGGCGCTGCTGGTCACGGCTCCGGCGGCGCTCGCGGCGCCGTGGCTCGCCGCGCTGCTCGTCCAGGCAGTGCGGCTCAACCCGGCCCTCGAGGGGGTCGGCCTGGAGGCGCCCCTGCCGGGCCCGGCCACGTTCGCGATCTCGGCGGTCGGGGGCCTCATCGCCCTGCTGGCGCTCACGATCCCGACCGTGGCGAGCTCGGTCAACATCTCCGGGGTCCGCGCCGCCGTCGGTCGACAGGTCGGGCGCACGCTGCCGCAGCGACTCGGGCTCGACCTCGTGCTCGTGCTCCTCGCGGTCATCGCGCTCCTCCAGCTGCGCCTGTACGGCGCACCGATCACCCGCAACGCCCGCGGCGCACTGGGCGTGGACCCGCTGCTCGTCGCCGCCCCGGCGATCGGCCTGCTCGCGGGCGCCGTCATCGCGATCCGGCTCGTCCCGCGACTCGCCGAGCTCGTGGAGCGGCTGCTCGCCCGGGGACGGGGCCTCGTGCCCGCGCTCGCCGGACGGCAGATTGCCCGCCGGCCGCTGCGCTACACGCGGGCGGCGCTGCTGCTCATCCTGGCGGCCGCGCTCGGGACCTTCGCGTCGGCGCACGCCGCAACGTGGACCCGCAGCCAGGCCGACCAGGCGTCGTATGCGACGGGCGCCGACGTCCGCCTCGAACCGGGGCCCCGCAGCGCGGTGCCCGCGGCGCAGCTGGGCGGCATGATCCGCGCGGTCCCCGGGGTGACGGCCGCGACGCCCGTCGTGCGCGCCGCGATCCAGCTGGGCACGACCCTGCGGGACGGGCGGCTGTACGGCATCGACGCAACCGCGATGGCTCGCGTCGTTCGGGTCCGGGACGATGCGTCGGGGGAGGCGACCCGTGCGGCGCTCCGCGAGCTGGGCGCTGCGCGCGGGCCCGCACCGGGGCTCGCGATCCCGCCCGGCACGAGGCGGCTCTCGCTGACCGTGGACTCGGCGGTCACGCCGGTCGAGGGGTTCGACCCGGTCGAGCCCGGCAACGACGGGCTGACCGTCTCCCTGCTCCTCATCGATGCGGACGGGCGGCTGGTGCGCGTCCCGGGCGGCACCGGCGAGCTCGGCGTCGGCGGCGAGCGCCTCGAGCTCCAGCTGACCCGTCCGGACGGCGGGTCGATTCCGACGCCGGCGATGATCGCCGCGGTCCAGCTCGACGTCACGGCGGGGCCGGGCGACAACGTCGTTGCGGACGGCACCGTGGACGTGACGGGGCTCGCGGCCAGCCCCGACGCGACAGGCGACACCTGGACCACGCTCCCGATGACCGGTGGCGAGACGCGGGTGGTGGTGGAGGGCGCGACCCTGCTCGAGTCGAACCCGCCGCAGCGCCTCCCGGAGCGGATCGACGTCACGCAGCTGTTCGCGAGCCAGCGGCTGACCTACCAGCGCACCCTCGTCCCCTCCGACCCGCCGGTCGCGCCCGTCCTCGTGGGGCCCGCGTTCCTCGAGCGCACGGGGGCGTCGGTGGGAGACACGCTGCGCGCGAGCGCGTTCGGGGTGCCGCTCGTCGTCCACGTCGTCGGCGAGATCGACGGGTTCCCGACGCTCGACGGGAGCAGGCCGTTCGCCCTCGTGGACGGCCTCGCGCTGGACCTCGTCCGTCTCGATTCGGGGGCGGCGCCCGTGGATACCAGCGAGTGGTGGATCGCGACGGCGGACGGGTCGAGCGCGAGCGTCGCGGCCGCCATCGTCGCAGCGCCGATCGCGGCCCAGGATGTCGTCGACCGGACGGCCGTGCAGGCCGACCTGGTGGGCGATCCGCTCGCGCTCGGCGTCATCGGGATCCTCGGCCTCGGGTCGATCGCCGCCCTCCTGTTCGCGGCGATCGGCTTCCTGGTCAGCGTCACGGTGGGCACGGCCGAGCGGCTGGGTGAGCTCGCGCTGCTCAAGGCGCTTGGCCTCGGCCCGCGCGCGATTCTCGGCTGGCTGTCCGCGGAGAACCTCGCGCTGCTCGTCGTGGGGCTGGTGGCCGGCGTCGGCCTCGGCCTCGTCCTCGCGTGGCTCGCGCTCCCATTCGCGACCCTGACGGCGAACGGCGAGCCGCCGGTGCCCGCGCCCGTGGTCGTCGTGCCGCCCGAGGCGCTCCTCCCGACGATCGGGCTCGGGCTGGTCCTGGTGCTCGCGACCATCCTGCTCGTCCGGCGCCAGCTGCCCGGGGCGAGGACCAGCGCAGTCCTCCGGGCGAGGGACGAGTGATGGCCTGGATCGGGCTGGCGCTGCGGCGGCTCCGCGACGACCGGCCGGCGACCGTGGGCCTCGCGATCCTGCTGCTCGTCACTGCGCTCCTGGCCTCGCTATCGCCCCGGGTGCTGGCGCGCTTCGCCGACGACGCGGTCCGGACCGAGGTGGCCGCAGCGCCGTCCGCCGCCCGGAGCATCGCGCTCGTCCAGCACCTGCTGATCGGCCCCGGGCCCGCGAGCGACCCGCTCCAGTACGTGCGAGCGGCCGGGCTCGAGCGCGAGCAGACCTTCCCGGCGCCCGTCCGGGCGCTCATCGCAGCGCGGAGCGCGGCCGTGGAGAGCGGGCGGTTCCGGATCGACAAGGCGACGACCGACCCCGCGTTCGCGCGGCTGCGGATCCAGGAGGGCATCGACGCCTACATCCACTACGTCCAGGGCGTCCCCCCGACGGCGAAGGTCACGACTCGTGACGACGTCGGCCCGACGGCGCAGGACGGCGTGCCTGTCTACGAGGTGGGCATCCCGGAGGCCACGGCGAAGCGCTTCGGGCTGGCGCTCGGGGAGACCGTGCCGCTCATCGGCGACCCGGGCGACCCGCTCACGGGTCGCGGCTCGCGCGACGCGCGCGCGTTCGCGACGGTGACCGGCATCTACGAGGTGACCCGGCCCGACGCCGACTTCTGGCTCGACGATCCCACGCTCATCCACCCGGTGATCCGGGCGCTGTCGGCGGAGGTCCAGCTCCTGGACGCGGCGTTCCTCCTTGCCGATGGCACCCACGACCCGCTGGCGCGAGCGACGGCCGCCAGCGACCGCTTCCTGCGCTACACGTGGCGCTCGTTCCTGGACACCGGCCGGATCACCGACGCCAACCTCGACCGGACGATCACGGCCTTCCGCCAGCTGCAGGTCCAGTACCCGTCCGCGAACGTCACGGCCGGCGCGGACACGGCGCTGCGTACGGGCATGCTGCCGATTCTCGAGCGCCATCGTGCGAGGTGGGATGCGGCCGAGAGCATCGTGTCGGTGATCGCGCTCGGACCCGCGCTCGTCGCCATCGGGACGCTTGCGCTGATCGCCGTCCTCGCCGCGCGCCGGCGGCGGTCGACGATGGGGCTCGCGCGGAGCCGCGGCGCGTCCGGGGCCCAGGTCGTGGTGCCGGTGCTGACCGAGGCGCTGCTCGTCGGCGTGCCGGCGGCCGTCCTCGCCGCGATCGCCGCGGTCCTGCTCGTGCCGGCAGGTCGCATCGACGCGACGGTCGTCGCCGCGGCCTCGGTCGTCGCCGTCGGGGTGGTCGTGCTGCTCGCGACGGTCGCGGGCGTCGCGCGCGGACATGGCCCGCTCCACGCCGAGGCCGGGACGCGGATCGTGACCGACACGGGCTCGCGCCGGCTCATGCTCGAGGGGCTCATCGTGGCGGGAGCGATCGGCGCGGCCATCCTGCTCCGCCAGCGAGGGGTCGCGGCGGTCGGGGCGGCCAACGGGGGCGCGGGGTTCGACCCGCTCGTCGCGGCCGTGCCCGCGCTCGTCGGGCTGGCGGCGGGGATCGTCGTGGTCCGGCTGTACCCGGTCCCGCTGGCGGCCGTCGCGTGGGTCGCCGCCCGGGGTCGCGGCCTCGTCCCGATGCTCGCCGCCCGGCGCGCCCGCGAGGGCGGCGCGAGCTCCGCGGTGCTCCTCGTCCTGCTCGCGACGACGACCGTGGGCGCCTTCGCGATGACCGCGCTGGATCACCTCGACCGGGGCGCGGACGTCGCGGCGTGGCAGGAGGTCGGCGCGAGCTACCGTCTGCAGCAGCCGACCGGCGCGCTGCCCACCGGGCTCGATCAGGCGTCACTCCCGGGCGTCGAGGCCCGGTCGGGCGTGTTCCAGGCGGTCATCCCCGTCTCGCTGACCGGTCCCCAGGCGCTCGTCGTGATGCCCGAGGCAAACGCCCTCGAGGCCGTCCTCGCCGGGACCCCGGCCTCGCCGTCGTTCCCCGCCGGGTTCGCCACGCCGGCCCCCGGGCCGATCCCGGCCATCGTCTCGCGCAGCCTCTCGGAGAGCCCCCGCGGTGTCGCGCTCGAGGAGACATTCACCCTGAGCATCGAGGGCTACAACCTGACCTACCGGGTCGTGGAGGTCCGGGACTCGTTCCCGGGGGTGCCGCTCGAGGGGCACTTCGTGGTGATCGCCCGGGAGGCGTTCCTCGGGCAGGCGCGGCCGGCGCGCGTGGTGCCGGTCTACGAGCTGCTCCGTGCGCCCGCCGGCGCGGCCGACGGGCTGCGTGCCGCCGTCGAGGCGGCCGCGCCGCCGGTGGCGGTGACGGGCCAGTCGGCGACGGCGGCCGCGCTCCGCGCCCAGCCCGTGACGAACGCGGTCCGCGCCCTCATCCTCGTCGCCGCGATCGTGACCGCGGCATACGCAGCGCTCGGCGTCGCGGCGGCGCTTGCGCTCGCGGGCCAGGCTCGAGCACAGGAGACGGCCCACCTGCGGACGCTCGGCCTCACTGGTCGCCAGACCCTGATCCTCACCGTCGCCGAGCACGGGCCCACCACGATCGCCGCGTTCCTGCTCGGCGCGGCGCTCGGGATCGGCCTGTTCGTGCTGCTGCGCGACGCACTCGGCGTCGCGGCCCTCGTCGGTTCCCCGGTGAGCGTCCCGCTCGTGCTCGAGCCGCTCCCGCTGCTGCTCATCCTGCTCGCGATCTCCGTCGTCGTCGGCGTCGGGCTCCTGCTCGGTGTCGCGCTCCAGCGCCGGGTGGCGCCAATCGCCGCGCTTCGAGGAAGATTCGAATGATGTCGACCCCGCGTGATCCCGCCGGATCCCTCCCGTCCCGGGACGACCCGCTGGCCAGCGCGACCCTCGCGCCACGACCCAAGGTCCGCTACGGCGAGGGGGCCGTCATCGCGTGCGACGGGCTCGTCCGGATCTTCAAGCTGGCCGACCTCGAGGTCGTCGCGCTCCAGGGACTGGACCTGCTGGTGGACCAGGGCGAGATGGTCGCGATCGTCGGCGCGTCGGGGAGCGGCAAGTCGACGCTGCTCGGGATCCTCGGCGGGATGGACGTCCCGTCCGCGGGCCGGGCGGTCGTCGCCGGCTATGACCTCGGGCGGCTGTCGAACGCGGAGCGGACCCGGTTCCGGCGCCGGATCGTCGGCTTCGTGTGGCAGCAGACGGGCCGCAACCTCCTGCCGTACCTGAGCGCGGTCGAGAACGTGGAGCTGCCGATGGTGCTCGACGGACGGTCGAAGCGCCGCGAGCGGGCGCTCGAGCTGCTGGAGCTCGTGGGCCTCGGCGACCGTGCGGCCCATCGGCCGGACCGGCTGTCGGGTGGCGAGCAGCAGCGGGTCGCGATTGCCGTGGCCCTCGCCAACGACCCCTCCGTCGTCCTCGCCGACGAGCCGACGGGCGAGCTCGATTCGGCGACCTCCGCGGACGTGTTCGGGCTGCTGCGCGGGATCAACAAGGCGCTCGGGACGACGATCATCATCGTGACCCACGACGCGTTCGTGTCCGAGCAGGTCCAGCGCACCGTCGCCATCCGCGACGGCCGGACGAGCACCGAGACGTTCCGGCGGACGGAGCAGACGCACGAGGGCACCCACCGGGTCATCGCCGAGGAGTACGCGGTCCTCGACCGGGCGGGGCGCCTCCAGCTGCCGCGGGCGCACGTCGAGGCGCTCGAGCTGCGCAACCGCGTCCGCCTGCGCCTCGAGGACGACCACGTCGGGATCTGGCCCGACCGCCCGGAGACGACGGGCAGGCACGACGGGGCCGGGGAGGCGCCGCGATGACCGAGCGCTATGCCAGGCCCGAGGCGCGCATCGCCGCGGGCGACGCGATGGTCACGGCCCGCGGCCTCGTCCGCGACTACGCGTCGGGCGGCTCCGTCGTCCACGCGTTGCGCGGGATCGACATGGACGTGGCGCGCGGCGAGCTGCTCGCGGTCCGCGGCCGGTCCGGCTCGGGCAAGACGACGCTGCTCAACCTCCTCGGAGGGCTGGACACGCCCACGGCCGGGACGGTCACGGTGGACGGGACGCAGGTGTCCGGCATGACCGAGGATGCGTCCGCACGGGTTCGCCGCCACACGATCGCGTTCGTGTTCCAGACCTTCGGGCTCATCCCGATCCTGTCCGCCGCCGAGAACGTGGAGGTCCCGCTGCGCCTCGTGGGCGCGGAGGCGAGGGCGCGCGATGCCCGCGTCAGCGAGCTCCTCGACCTCGTCGGCCTGGGGGAGCGCGCGAAGCACCGCCCGCACGAGCTGTCGGGCGGCGAGCAGCAGCGGGTGTCCATCGCCCGGGCGCTCGCGAACCGGCCGCGCCTGCTGCTCGCGGACGAGCCCACCGGGCAGCTCGACTCGGAGACCGGGCAGCGGATCATGCTGCTCATCCGGACCGTCGTCCGCGCCGAGGGCGTGACGGCGATCGTGGCGACCCACGACCCGATCATGCTCGACGTCGCGGACCGGGTCATCGAGCTGCTCGACGGTGAGCTGGTGACGCCGACGGCGGTCGCGTCCGGCCGGGCGCCCCGCGGCGGCTGACCCGGGCACCGGCGACACCGGGACGCACGACGGTCCGGCGATGGCCCGATTCCGGCGAGGTGTGCGACACTCTGCGGGCCCATGAACGAGAGCCCCGGCGCTGCTGTGCCCACCGCCACCACCCAGGCCGTCCGCGCCGACCTCCGCAACGTCGCCATCGTCGCCCACGTCGACCACGGCAAGACGACGCTCGTCGACGCGATGCTCCGCCAGACGGGCGTGTTCCGCGACAACCAGGCGGTCGTCGACCGGATCATGGACTCGGGGGACCTGGAGCGCGAGAAGGGGATCACGATCCTCGCCAAGCAGACGACCATCGACGTCGGCGGCGTGCGGCTCAACATCGTGGACACCCCGGGGCACGCGGACTTCGGCGGCGAGGTCGAGCGCAGCCTGCTGATGGTGGACTGCGTCCTGCTGCTCGTGGACGCGGCCGAGGGCCCGCTCCCGCAGACCCGGTACGTGCTCCAGAAGGCGATGGCACGCCGGCTGCCGGTCGTCGTGGCGCTCAACAAGATCGACCGCTCCGACGCCCGGCCCGCGGAGGTCCTCGACGACGTCTACGAGCTGTTCATGGACCTCGGCGCGGACGAGCACCAGATCGAGTTCCCGGTCGTGTACACGAACGCCAAGCTGGGCACGGCGACGCGCGACCTCGCACAGGCCGGCACGGACCTGCGGCCGCTCCTCGACCTGCTCGTCGAGGTGACGCCGCCGCCCGAGTACGAGGTCGGCCACCCGCTCCAGCTCCTCGTGACCAACCTCAGCGCGAACGAGTACGTGGGCCGGATGGCCGTCGGCCGGATCCGCAACGGGACGATCCGGGTCGGCCAGCGGATCTCCGTCGTGCGCGAGGAGTGGGACGACACCTCGGGCAGCGTCGAGCCCGGCCGCACGGTCACGCTCTCGGGCAGCGTGTCCAGCCTCCAGACCGCGCACGGCATGGAGCGCATCGACATCACCGAGGCCGGCCCGGGCGAGATCGTCTCCGTGGCGGGTCTGCCCGAGGTCACGATCGGCGACACGCTGACCGAGCCCAGCGACCCGCGGCCCCTGCCTCGGCTGGACGTCGACGCGCCGACCCTGTCGATGACGTTTGGCGTGAACAACTCGCCCCTCGGCGGCCGCGACGGCAAGTTCGTCACCTCGCGCCAGATCAAGGCCCGGCTCGAGAAGGAGGTCCTCGGCAACGTCTCGATCGAGGTCCATCCCACCTCGTCCGGCGACACGTTCGAGGTCCGCGGCCGCGGCGAGCTCCAGCTGGCGGTCCTCATCGAGCAGATGCGCCGAGAGGGCTACGAGCTCACGGTGAGCCGCCCCGAGGTCATCCTGCGCACGGTCGGCGGCGACGTCCAGGAGCCGTACGAGCGGATCACCATCGACATCCCGCCCGACTACATCGGCGAGGTGCAGCAGGCGCTTGCCGGCCGCAAGGGCCGCCTCGAGCAGATGACGACCGACGCAGACGGCCGGGTGCGCATGGAGTTCGTGCTCCCCGTGCGCGGGCTCATCGGCTATCGCGGCCAGCTGCTCACCGACACGCGCGGCACGGCGCTCCTCCACCAGATCGGCGAGGGCTACGGCCCGTGGGCCGGCGAGGTGACCCACCGCACGAACGGCGTGCTGATCAGCGACCGCACCGGCACCTCCAACGCCTACGGGCTGTTCAACCTCCAGGAGCGCTCGGAGCTGTTCATCGGCTCCGGCGAGGACGTCTACGAGGGGATGATCGTCGGCGAGAACGCACGTGCTGGCGACATGGACGTCAACGCGACGAAGGAAAAGAAGCTCACCAACATCCGGACCCACTCGCACGACGAGGCGCTGCGGCTCACGCCGCCGCGGCCGCTCACGCTCGAGAGCGCCATCGAGTTCATCGGCACCGACGAGCTGGTCGAGGTGACCCCGACCGCGATCCGCCTGCGCAAGCGCCTCCTCGCGAAGCAGGACCGCGAGCGCGAGCGCGGCCGTGCCTACGACCTGAGCCGGGCCGAGCGCGCCTGACGCGAGTCCCGCCGCCGGCGCTGCGGTGGGGACGCGGCCGGGCCCGGTCTACAATCCCGGGACCATGCCGGTCTACCTCGATCACGCCGCCACGACCCCGCTCCGCCCCGAGGTCCTCGAGGCGATGAAGCCGTACCTCGGCGGCGTGTTCGGGAACCCGTCCTCGGCACACGCGTTCGGGCGGGCGGCGCGGGAGGGGCTCGACGACGCGCACGAGCGGCTGGCGCGGGCGATCGGCGCGGAGGCGCGCGAGGTCGTGTTCACGAGCGGCGGCACCGAGGCCAACAACCTCGCCCTCAAGGGCGCGGCCTGGGCCGGGAAGTCTCGCGGCCACCGGATCGTCACGACCGCCGTCGAGCACCACGCGGTCGGCCACGCGCTCGCGTACCTCGAGCACTTCGGCTTCGAGGTCGTCCAGGTGCCTGTCGACCGCTACGGCCGCGTGGATCCCGGCGACATCGACCGCGCGATCACCGAGCGCACGACCCTGGTGTCCGTGATGCTCGCGAACAACGAGGTGGGGACGCTGGAGCCGATCGCGGAGGTCGCCGAGGTCGTGCGCGCACACCGCGGGGTGCTGCTCCACGTGGACGCGGTGCAGGCGGCGCCCTGGGTGGATCTCGACGTCGCGACGCTGGGCGCGGACCTCGTGGCGCTCGCGGCCCACAAGGCCGAGGGACCCAAGGGCGTCGGGGCGCTGTGGATCCGGCGCGGGACGCACCTCCTGGCGCAGCAGCACGGTGGGTCGCAGGAGCGTCACCGTCGCGCGGGGACGGAGAACGTCGCGGGCGCCGTCGGGATGGCCCGCGCGTTCGAGCTCCTCCGCGCCGAGCGCGAGATCACGGTCCCGCGCGTCCGGGCCCTCCGCGACCGGCTCGGCGCGACCCTCGCCGACGTGGACGGCGTCGAGCCGACGGGCCATCCGACCGAGCGGCTCCCGCACATCCTGTCGGTCATCGCGCATGGGATCGACGGGGCGTCGGCTGCCCAGGCGCTCGACCTCGAGGGGATCGCGGTCTCGACGGGCTCCGCGTGCACCACCGGCTCCACCGAGCCGAGTCACGTGCTGGGCGCGATGGGGTACCCCGCCGACGAGGCGCGCGGGGCGCTGCGGCTGAGCCTCGGCCGGTCGACGACGACCGCGGAGATCGCGGAGGCGGAGCGCCTCGTCCCGGCCGTCCTTGCACGACTGCTCGGCTTTGCCACGCGGGCGCACGGGGTCGCCGCCGGATGAGCCGGATCCTCGTCGCGATGTCGGGCGGCGTGGACAGCTCGGTCGCGGCGGCGCTGCTCCATGAGCAGGGCCACGACGTCGTCGGCGTCTGGATGCGCCTCCACGACGGCGCGGACAGCTACAGCGAGTTCAACCGCAGCTGCTGCTCGGCCGATGCCGCCGACGACGCCCGCCGGGTCGCCGCCCGCCTCGACATCCCGTTCTACGTCATGAACCTCGAGCGCGAGTTCGCGGCGGGGGTCATCGAGCCGTTCATCGCCGCGTACCTCGACGGGCGGACGCCAAGCCCGTGCGTGGACTGCAACACCTACCTGAAGTTCGGGGCGCTCCTGGGCAAGGCACGCCAGCTGTACGAGTGCGAGGCCGTCGCGACCGGCCACTACGCGCGGCGAACCGTCGTGGACACGCCCGCCGGGCCCAGGGCCCGGCTGGAGCGCGCTGCGGACGCCGACAAGGACCAGACGTACTTCCTGTACGGGCTGCGCCAGGACCAGCTGTGGCACAGCCGGTTCCCGCTGGGCGAGCTCACCAAGCCCGAGGTCCGGGACGTCGCCCGAGGCCTGGGCCTCGTCACCGCGGACAAACCCGAGAGCCAGGAGATCTGCTTCGTCCCCGGCGGGGATTATCGCGAGGAGCTGCGCACGCGCGGCGGCTGGGTCCCGGAGCCGGGCCCCGTTCTCGACGCGGACGGGAGCCGGGTGGGGGAGCATGGCGGGGCCGCCGGGTTCACGGTCGGCCAGCGCAAGGGGATCGGGGTCGCGCTCGGCGAGCCTCGCTACGTGTCCCGGATCGACCCCGCGACGAACGCCATCGTCCTGGGGCGGCGCGAGGACCTGGAGACGCGCATCGTCGAGCTTGAGGCCGGGAGCTTCGTCGACGACGCGCCGCCGGCCGGCCGGGCGCCGGATGGCGCGTGGCTCCCATTCAGGGCCCAGGTCCGGATCCGCCATCGAGCGACGCTGGTCGCCGCCACCGTGCGACCGGCCTCGACCGACGAGCCGGCCCGTGGCGGCCGCTGGATCGTCGAGACCGACACGCCGGTATGGGCGATCGCCCCGGGCCAGGCGTGCGTCCTGTACGACGGCCCGGCGTGCGTCGGCGGCGGCCGGATCGCCGTCACGGCGAGGCCGGCGCCCGGCGCGGCCGCAGCCGCCGAACGGGAACCGGTCCGCGCGTGACGATCCCGCCGGCATTGCCGCTCGCACTGCTCCTCGGCCTCCTCCACACGGCCCTGTACGTGTTCTTCCGCGGCGACGCGGGCGGCCGCCTCCCGCTGACCTACGTCGCGGCGAGCCTCGGCGCGTGGGCAGGCGCGGCACTCGGGCACCGGATCGGCCTCGACGTCCTCGCCATCGGCGACTTCCCGCTCCTCCCCGCCTCGATCGTGGCGTGGGTGGGCATCGCCATCGTCTCGATCCTCGCCACGCTCGGACCGCAGGCGCGCGGCGCCTGATGGAGGACGCATGACCGGCGACCCGAACCGCCCCGCAATCCGCGTCGACACCGTACCGGCCCGCCTTGCGGAGCTCGCCGAGCTCCTGGGTGGCGAGAGCTCGCGCTCGCGACGGTTCCTCGGTGGCCTGGTGATCGGCGCCCTTGCCGGCGCGGCCGTCGCAGGGGCTGCGGCCGCTCGCCGCCGCGCGAGGGACGCCGGCCGGGGCTGAGCGGCCCTTCCTCGTCCCATGGCCGACGCCCGCGCTCGGTACCATGGGCACGATGGCAACTCCCCCGGCGACGATCCCGTACCGCAGCGGCGCGGAGATCCGCGCGCGCTTCATCGAGTTCTTCGCGGAGCGCGGCCACACCATCGTCCCGAGCGCCAGCCTCGTGCCGGCCGGTGACCAGACGCTGCTGTTCACGAACTCCGGGATGGTCCAGTTCAAGGACGCCCTCACCGGCGTCGAGAAGCGCGACTACCTGCGAGCGGTCGACTACCAGCGCTGCCTGCGGGTCGCCGGCAAGCACAATGACTTCGAGGAGGTGGGGCGGACACCGCGTCACCACACGCTGTTCGAGATGCTCGGCAACTGGAGCTTCGGCGACTACTTCAAGCGCGAGGCGATCCACTGGGCGTGGCAGTTCCTGACCCATGACCTCGGCATCCCCGAGGACCGGCTCGCGGCGACCGTCTACACGACCGACGACCTGGCCCACGCGGTCTGGCAGGACGAGATCGGCCTCCCGCCGGAACGGCTCGTCCGCTGGGGGGACTTCCCGGCAGGCGACGAGAAGAACTGGTGGCGGATGGGCGACGTGGGTCCGTGTGGCCCCTGCTCGGAGCTCCACTACGACCGGGGCGCGGAGCTCGCCGAGGGCCCGGAGTGCGTGCCCGACCACAGCGAGCACTGCCCGCGCTGGCTCGAGGTCTGGAACCTCGTGTTCATGGAGTTCGAGCTTCACCCGGACCGCAGCCTCACGCCGCTCCCGGCCCCGGGCGTCGACACGGGCATGGGCCTGGAGCGGATCGCGAGCGTCGTCCAGGGCGTCACCAACAACTACGACACCGACCTGTTCGCGCCGATCCTCGCCCGGATGCGCGACCTGCTGGGCCACGACCCGGCGGCGTTCGAGGAGGAGCGGTTCAGCTACCAGGTCATCGCCGACCACTCGCGCGCGGTGACGTTCCTCGTCGCGGACGGCGTCCAGCCGTCCAACGAGGGCCGCGGCTACGTCCTGCGCCGGATCATGCGCCGGGCGATCCGCCACGGGCGCCTCCTGGGTCGCCACGAGCCGTTCCTCGGCGAGACCGCGAAGGTGGTCATCGACACGATGGCGGACGCGTACCCGCACCTCTCCGAGCGGCGGGCGGAGATCCTGGGCACGATCGAGCGCGAGGAGCGCCAGTTCAACCGGACGCTCGAGGCCGGCGTGGGCCTGCTCGAGGAGGCGCTGATCCCGCTCACCGACGCCGAGCGCGTCGTCGGGCGATCAGCGGATGGCCTGGCGGCCGACGCACCCGTGCTCCCGGGCGTCGTGGCGTTCCGGCTCCACGACACGTACGGCTTCCCGATCGACCTCACGGTCGAGCTGGCGGCCGAGTACGGCGTCCGCACGGATCTCGCCGGGTTCCAGGATGCCCTCGCGGAGCAGCGCGAGCGGAGCCGGAGCGGAACGAAGGCCGACCTCGCGCGGACGAACGAGCGGATCTCGCTGTACAACGGCATCCTCGGGCGGACGGCACCGACCGAGTTCCTGGGCTACGAGACCACGAGCGCCGACGGCCGTGTCGTCGCGATCCTGCGTGATGGCACCGAGTACGAGTCGCTCGAGGCGATCGCGGAGATCGAGCTCCGCGCCGAGGCCGCCGCCCATGCCGAGATCGTGCTCGACCGCACGCCCTTCTACGCGGAGAGCGGCGGGCAGGTCGCGGACACCGGCCGGCTGCTCGCGGCGGACGGCAGCCTCCTGTTCGACGTGGAGGATGTCCAGCGCGTCGCGGGGACGCAGACCGCCGGCCTCACCGTCCACCGCGGGGTGCTCCACGGCGCGATCCGCGTGGGCGACATCGTGCGGGCGGTGGTGGACGGCGAGCGCCGCGCCGACACCATGCGCAACCACACGGGCACGCACCTCCTGCACCGCGCACTGCGCAACGTGGTGGGGGAGCGGGCGCGCCAGGCGGGCTCGCTCGTGACGCCGGGCTACCTGCGTTTCGACTTCCCGTTCGACCGCGGCCTGACCGACGACGAGCGCCGCGAGATCGAGCGCCAGGTGCGCGGAGCGGTCCGCGACGACCGCGAGGTCAGCGTCGAGTGGATGACGATGGCCGAGGCGCAGGCGGCGGGCGCGGACGCGTTCTTCGACGAGAAGTACGGGGAACGGGTCCGCACGGTCCGCGTGGCCGACTTCAGCCACGAGCTGTGCGGTGGGACGCACTGCCGGGCGTCGGGCCAGATCGGCAACTTCGTGATCACGAGCGAGAAGAGCATCGGCTCGGGGATGCGGCGCATCGAGGCCGTGACCGGCGCCGCCGCCGACGCGCTGATGGAGAACCGGTTCGCCGCGCTCGAACGGGCCGCCGCCGCCGTCGGGGCGCGTGCCCCGGACGCGCTCGCGGACCGCATCGCCGCCCTGCAGGACGAGCTGCGCACGACGAAGCAGCGGCTCAAGGCGGGCGGGGCGTCCGGCGGCCGGCCGAAGCCCGCCGACCTCCTCGCGCACGCGGAGGAGCTCGCCCCCGGCGTGTCGTTCATCGGCACGGCAGGTGACTACGACTCGATCGACGCGCTCAAGGGGTTCGCGAAGGACCTCCGGGGCGTGTTCCCGAGCGGCGTCATCGCCGTGGGCATGGACGCGGACGAGCCCCAGCTGTTCGTGACCGTGAGCGACGACCTCGTGGCACGTGGCATCGCGGCGGGCTCGCTCGTCCAGACCGCCGTGAGCAGCATCGACGGCCGTGGCGGCGGACGCCCGGAGATGGCCCAGGGCAGGGGCACGCGACGTGAGGGGCTCGGAGACGCGATCGCGGCCGTGCGCGCCGCCGTCGCCGCCCGCGCCGCGTCCGCGTGACCCGCGCCGGCGGCCGCCACGCGGCGCGGGCCTGAGATGGCGTTCCTCCGTCGCATCTGGAACCGGGACGACGCTCCCGCGCTCGCGGCGTGCACGGCGCTCGACATCGGCACCGAGTTCGCGAAGGCGCTCGTGTTCGAGATCGACGAGGCCGGCCACGGGATGGTGCGAGGGGTCGGGCGCAAGCGCCAGGGCCTGAGCCACATGCAGTCGGGCACCGTCGCGGACATCGCCGCGGTCGTCGACAACTGTGCGGTCGCGCTCCAGGAGGCCGAGGAGATGGCCGGCTTCCGGCCGACCCAGGTCGTCGTCGGCATCGCCGGCGAGCTCGTGAAGGGGTTCACGACCACCCTGACCCAGGAGCGCAAGCGACCCGACCAGCCGATCAACGAGGCGGAGCTCGTCAAGCTCATCGATTCCGTCCAGCGCGAGGCGCTCCAGGAGGCCCAGCGCTCGATCACCTGGGAGACCGGGCTGCCGCAGGTCGATGTCCGGCTCGTCCACAGCGCGATCGTCGGCGCCTCGATCGACGGCTACGGGCTCACCAACCCGGTCGGCTTCCAGGGCCGCCACATCAGGATCGGCATCTTCAACGCGTTCGCGCCGCTCGTCCACCTCGGTGCGCTGCAGTCGGTCGCGAGCCAGCTCGACCTCGAGCTGCTCGAGATCGTGGCCGAGCCGTACGCGGTGGCGCGGGTGCTCGGGCCGGAGCAGGTCCGCCAGGCGGGCGCCCTGTTCATCGACGTGGGCGGCGGGACCACGGACGTCGCGCTCGTGCGCCAGGGCGGCATCGAGGGCACGCGGATGTTCGCGCTCGGCGGACGCGCGTTCACGAAGTCGATCGCGGACCACCTCGACCTCCCGTTCCCGCGCGCCGAGCAGCTCAAGGTGGACTACGCACGCGGGCTGGAGTTCCCGGAGCGGGCGCAGGTCGCGTCGATCGTGGGCGACGACGTGGCCGTCTGGGCGGCCGGCGTCGAGCTGGTCATGGAGGAGCTCGCCGCGGGCGAGATGCTGCCGTCCCGGATCTGGGTATGCGGCGGCGGGTCGCGGCTGCCCGAGATCCGGCAGGCTGTCGCGGCAGAGCGGTTCTGGAAGCGCCTCGCGTTCGCCCGGCCGCCCGAGGTCACGATCATGGCGCCCGACCAGATCGAGGCCATCGGCGACGCGACGAACCTGCTCGTCGACCAGCAGGACGTGACGCCGCTGGGTCTTGCCTACCAGGCGATCGAGCTCCACACCTCGGAGGACCCGCTCGACGCGGCCCTCCGCCGGGTCCTGCGCGCGATGAAGGTCTGAGCCCGGCATGGCCACGATCGTCTACCTCGACGCCGACGACGAGATCACGTCCGCGGCCTCCCGGATCCGGGCCGCGGACGACGCCCGCGTGGGCCTCGTGCTCCCGTTCGGCTCGCGGGTGGCGACGTCGCGGATCAACTTCCGTCTGCTCGCCCGCGAGGCGCTCGCGACGGGCCGCAGGCTCGACATCGTTGCGCCGGACGGCTCGGCGCGCGCCCTCGCCGCATCGGCCGGGCTGCCCGTGTTCGCATCGGTCGGGGAGTACGAGGCGGCGCTCGACGCCGACGAGGAGGCCGCGGAGACGTCGACGGGGCCGCGAGACGCGCCCAGCGCTGGTGCGGGCCCCGGGGCCATCGGCGCGGCCGCGGTCGGGGGGCCGGACGGAACCGCCGGTCGCATCCCGGGCCTCGGCGACGGTCGCCCGATCGACCCATCGCGCGACACCGTGCCGACCCAGCGGTTGCGCATGCCCACCCCGGACCCCGCGCCGCCCGGCAACGACGCCGCGCGCCTGGCGCGCCCGGAGCCGCGGCCCATGGCCGGCGACGAGGACGACGGCCGCCGGCGCCGGCGAGGTCCAGGCAAGGGGCCGTTCGTCGTGCTGCTCGTGCTGCTCCTCGCCCTCGGGGCGGGCGCCGTGGCGGCGGTCACCGTCGTGCCATCCGCGGACATCACGGTCACCCCCCACATCGAGACCATCGGCCCGATCTCGTTCACGGTGACCGCAGACCCTGCGGCGACTGCCGTCGATCCCGCCGCCGGCGTCATCCCCGCGACGACCCTGCGCATCCCGGTGACCGCGTCGGGCGAGTTCCAGGCGACCGGCAGGAAGGTCGTCAAGGAGGCTGCGACGGGCGCCGTCCGGTTCTCCAACTGCGACCCGTCCGCGGCCTATCGGATCCCGTCGGGGACGATCGTCCAGACCCGCAGCGGGATCGGGTTCGCGGTTGACGAGGAGGTGTTCCTGCCCGTCGCAGTCATCTCCGGCACGCCGCCCAACATCGCCGTGCGCTGCACGACGAGCGAGGTGACGGTCACCGCCGCCCAGGCCGGCGCGGAGGGCAACGTCGACGCCGGGACGATCCGTGTCGTGCCCGCCCGGTACAACCGGAACCTGGTGCGCGTCACGAACCCCGCCGCGACGAAGGGCGGGTCGCGCCAGGAGTTCCCCCGCGTGAAGCAGGAGGACGTGGATGCGGCCATCGCCCAGCTGAAGACCGACACGCAGGCCCAGTTTGAGGCGGCGCTCGAGAGCCCCGGCACGGTCCCCGAGGGCACCACGGCCTTCCCCGAGACGGCGGCCATGACGGCGCTCGCGACGGACGTCGACCCGACGACGCTCGTCGGGCAGGAGCTCGCCTCCTTCCAGCTCGCGATGAACGGCACCGGGACGGTGCAGGCGGTCGACGCCACGCCGATCGAGGCGATCGCGCAGGAGCGGCTCGCGTCCTCGATCATCGACGGGTTCGAGCTCGTTCCCGATTCCATCAGCGTCGACGTCGGCTCGGGGAGCGTCGTCGGCGGTGTCATCAGCTTCCCGGTCGACGGCACGGCGAAGCAGGTGCGGCCCCTCGATCCGGCCGCGCTCGAGCGCCAGGTCCTCGGACTGCCGAAGGCCGCGGCCGAGGCCGCGCTCGCGCCGTACGGCGACGTCGTGGTGGTGCTGTGGCCGGGCTACGTGAGCAGCGTGCCGACGATGGACGCGCGCGTCACGCTCGTCGTCAACGACGCCGTCGACGTCGGACCGGCGCCGGCGTCGCCGTCACCGACCGCGCCGCCCGCGGCGTCGCCGGCGGAGCCATCGCCCGCGGTGGGGTCGCCGTCGCCGTTCGCGACGTCGTTTCCGCTCGAGGCGTCGCCCTCGGACGGGGGGCCGAGCGAGCCGGTACCATCCGGCTGATGTTCCGCCCCCGAGTCGCCATGTCCGACCACGCCCCGCGCGTCCGCGGCGGCGGCCGATGGTGTCGCGCGTGAGCCGGATGCTGGGCGTGGACCTCGGGTCGAAGCGGGTCGGCCTCGCCATCGCGGATGCCGGCATCGGCATCGCGCGGCCGCTGACCACTGTCGCGCGCGGCGCGAGCCTCGAGGACGACGTCGCGACGCTTGCGCGCGTGTGCCGGGAGCAGGACGTCAGCGAGCTCGTCGTCGGGCTGCCGGTCGAGGCGAGGGGCGGCGAGGGGACGATGGCGGACGCCGCGCGAGCGTGGGCCTCCGCGGTGGCCGAGCGGCTGACGCTCCCGGTCACGATGCGCGATGAGCGCCTCAGCTCCTTCGAGGCCGAGCGCCGGCTGGGCCGGATGCCCCGCGGCCGCTCGGGAGGCGCGCCGTCGCGGACCCAGCGCAACCTGTTCCGGGCGCGCATCGATCGCGAGGCCGCGAGCGTCATCCTCCAGGACGAGCTCGACGCCCGCACGCGCCCCGGGGATGACCGTTGAGCGTCAGGGGCGGTCGGGGGCCGCGCGACGAGCAGGACGGAGGCGGCACCTACCGCAACGGCTACCAGCGCACCGGACGCTATGGCCGTGGCCCCGGCGACCAGCGCAAGTACGAGCGCTACGGGAGCCGGAACGGCGGCATGGGCGGGATCCTCAAGTTCGTCGTGTTCCTGGGCCTCCTGGCGGGCGGCGTGCTGCTCCTGCTGGTCACCGTGGCACGACCCGTCGTGCGGGCGGTCATCGTCCCCTGGGCCGATGACAATCCCGCTGCCCTGCGGATCCCGTTCGTGGAGGACCTGGTGCGCGAGGACATCGGTGCCGCGCTCACCGCGCCGGCGCCCGGGACGTCGGACCAGATCGCGTTCACCGTCGAGTCCGGCGACACGCCCGCGACCATCGCGCCGAGGCTCGTGGAGCAGGGGATCGTGACCGACCCGCGGGCCTTCCTGTTCCAGGCCCGTCTCGACGACCTGGCCACCAGGCTGACGGCCGGCCAGTTCGCGCTCGCGGGCAACCTCACGCCCGCGCAGGTGGTCCAGGGGCTGGTGGCGAACAGGATCACCGTCCGCACGGTGTCGGTCACGTTCCGCGAAGGGCTGCGCATCGAGCAGATGACGGCCAAGCTCGAGGCGGACGGCGACACCCAGATCGATGCCCAGGCGTTCTACAAGCTCGCGATGGACCCGCCGGACGAGCTGATCGCAGACTTCCCGTGGCTCCTGGAGAAGGGCGTCCACCCGAAGGGCGCGTCGCTGGAGGGCTTCCTGTATCCGGCCACCTACGACATCCGGGTGGGCGACGCGAACGCGACGACGGCCGAAGCCCTCATCCGGATGATGCTCACGGCGTTCTACGACCGCGTTGGCGAGGAGCGGCTGGGCGTCCCCGACAAGCGGGGCCTCACGTTCTACGAGGTCCTCACGATGGCGTCGATCGTCGAGCGCGAGGCCGTCCTGGACGAGGAGCGGCCACTGATCGCCGGCGTGTACCAGAACCGGATCACGCCCAAGAAGTGGCCGACGCGGCTCCTCCAGTCCGACCCGACGATCTTCTACGTCCACGACACCCTGAAGCTCCAGGACCTGAAGGTCGCCGACTGGACGAAGTACGTGTTCTGGGACGCGCTGCCGTCCGGGTACCGGCTGCCCAAGCCGCTGCCCGACGCGATCGCCGGCTACAACACGTACACGAGCCGCGGCCTGCCGCCGGGCCCCATCTGCTCGCCCGCGGTCGAGTCGATCGACGCCGCGCTGAAGCCCGACACGAAGAAGGGCTACCTGTTCTTCATCGCGAAGGGCGACGGCACGGGGTCGTCCGCGTTCGCCAGGACCCAGGCCGAGCACGATCGCAACGTCGCCAAGTACGGCAAGCGCTGACGTGGGCGGGCTACGGACGCTGACCGGCGGCCTGCCGCAGCCGGCCGACTTCGCCCTGCCACCCGACACCGCCGCACGGGACCGCTGGACCGACGCCGACCGGGCCCACCGACCGGAGCGGCTCCGGCGCCTGCGTGAACGGCTGGCCGCCGAAGCGATCGACGCCTACTTCGGCATGCGGCCGGAGCACATGCGGTGGGTGACCGGGTTCACGCTCGGCGAGGGAGAGGAGAAGGTCGCCGGCCACTCCGGCCAGTTCCTCGTCGCATCGGACGAGGTGCGCGTCGTCACCGACTCCAGGTACACGGTCCAGGCGCAGCGTGAGGCACCCGACGCCGTCGTCGACGAGATCGGGTACTCGCTGCCCGATCACTGGGCGGCGATGCTCGCGCGGGTCGGCGCGCGGCGCGTGGCGCTCGAGGCGGCGGTGGTGCCGCACGCGCTGTGGCTGCGCCTCGAGGCGGCGGCGCCCGACGTCGAGCATGTCCCGGTCGACGGCTGGCTCGAGGCGCTGCGCGCGGTCAAGACCCCGGACGAGATCGAGCGCGTCGCGGCGGCCTGCGCCGTGGCCGATCGCGCCCTCGCCGCGCTCCTCCCGGACATCCACCTGGGCGCGACGGAGCACGATCTCGCGCTGCGACTCGAGTGGCTGATCCGGACGGGCGGCGCGGAGGCGCTCGCGTTCGACGTCGCGTGTCTTGCCGGACCCGAGGCGGCGCTCCCGCACGGGGCGCCGGGTGATCGCCCCGTCCTCGCCGGCGCGGTGCTCCTGTTCGACTTCGGCGCCCAGGTCGCCGGCTACCGCAGCGATATGACCCGGACGCTGTTCGTGGGCGAGCCGGCCGTGCGCGACCTCGCGGTGTACGACGTCGTCCGGCGGGCGCAGCAGGCGGTCATCGACGAGCTCGAGGCGCGGGTGAGGGCGACCCCGCTGCCGGATGGGCTCGCGCTCGACGGCCTGGCTCGGGCGGTCATCGACGCCGATGGCCGCTGGCCGGCCTACGGGCACGGCCTGGGCCACGGGATCGGGCTTGCGACCCACGAGCTGCCACGGCTCGGGCGAACGGCCACGGCCGACCCGCTGCCCAGCCCCACGGTGTTCTCCGTGGAGCCCGGGATCTACCTCGAGGGCGAGACCGGCGTGCGGATCGAGGATCTCGTCCATCTCGACGCGTCGCGCGGCCTGGTGGAGTGCCTCACGCGCTTCCCGAAGGACGTCATCACGGTCGACGCCGGTCGCGGAACGCCCGTCCGGGGGAGCGTGTTCCAGGACCACTGAGCGCTCGCGGGCGGCGGTCGGACGGCCCGCCTCTGGTAGCATCCCGGCGCACAACCTATCGACCTGCGCGGGGTGGCGCCACGCCCCCGACCGCGCCACGCGCCACCGGAGCACCATCCCATGATCAGCACCGGCGAGCTGCGCAAGGGCGTCGTCATCGAGCTTGACGGCGACCTCTGGCAGATCCTCGACTACCACCACATCAAGATGGGCCGCGGCTCGGCCCAGGTCCGCATCAAGCTGCGCAACGTCAAGAAGGGAAGCACGGTCGAGAAGTCGTTCCAGGCCGGCGAGCGCTGGCCGCGGGCCCAGATCGACCGCCGCCCCGTGCAGTTCCTGTACCGCGACGGCGACGACCTCCACTTCATGGAGACCGAGTCGTACGAGCAGTTCAGCCTGCGGGCCGAGACCCTCGACGACGCGATCGGCTTCCTCAAGGAGGGGATGACCGTCGACCGGACCTCCTACCAGGGCGACACGCTCGGCATCGAGCTCCCGGTCACCGTCGATCTTCGGGTCGCGGAGACCGAGCCCGGGTTCGCGGGCGACACGGCCCAGGGCGCGCGCAAGAACGCGACCATGGAGACCGGCCTCGTCGTCGTGGTGCCGCTGTTCGTCAACGAGGGCGACACGCTGCGCATCGACACCCGCACGGGCGAGTACCAGACCCGGCTCTAGCCGGCTGGCCGGCGCCGTGTCCGCGGACCCGTCGTGAGCCCCACGCCCGAGCCCCCTGACTGGCTGCTGCCGTCCTGGGACACGACGCCCGCCGATCCCGACGAGCCCCCCCGGCGCCCGGTTGTCCCGGGCGGCACGTTCGGGCTCCGGGTGCGGACGGTCTCCGAGGTCAGCCGGGCGATCCGCGAGCGCGTCCGCGCCGACGACGGCCTGCGCGACCTGTGGGTCGAGGGAGAGGTCGGACGGGTCACGGTGTCCACCGCCGGCCACGCGTACTTCACGCTCAAGGACGCCCGGGCCCAGCTCCAGTGCGTCTGGTTCCGGGATGATCGTGTCCGTTCGCCGTTCCAGCCGCAGACCGGGCTCCAGGTCGTCGCGCACGGGCGGATGGACCTGTTCGAGCCGCAAGGTGCGCTCCAGCTGTACGTGGAGTCGCTCCAGCCGTCCGGGTTCGGCAACCTCGCGCTGCAGTTCGAGCAGCTCAAGGCGGCGCTCGCCGGGGAGGGGTTGTTCGACGCGGGTCGCAAGCGACCCCTGCCGCCCCAGCCGCAGACGATCGCGGTCCTGACGTCGCCCACGGGCGCGGTGTGGCGCGACGTGTGCACGGTCCTCGCGCGTCGCTGGCCGCTGGCGCGGGTCGTCCTCGTCGCGTGCAAGGTCCAGGGCGACGGCGCGCCCGCGAGCATCGTGACAGCCTTCCGTCGACTCGAGCGCTGGATCGGCGAGCTCGAGGCCGACGGCCGAGCCGACGAGGCGCCCACGGTCACGATCCTCGCCCGCGGCGGCGGCTCGCTCGAGGACCTGATGTCGTTCAACGACGAGCGCGTCGTCCGGGCGGTCGTGGCGCACCCGCTGCCCGTCGTGTGCGGCGTGGGTCACGAGGTGGACGTGACGCTGGCGGACTTCGCGGCGGACGTCCGCGCACCGACGCCGTCCGCTGCGGCGGAGCTCGTCGTGCCGGATCGCGCGGAGGTCGCCGCCGCGGTGCGGGTGCTCGGCGGCCGCGGGGCAACCGCCGCGTCCCGTCGGCTCGCGTCCGCGCGCCGGGACGTTGACGCGGAGGGACGCGCGTTGGCCCGGCTCGAGCCGAGGGCGCAGCTCGCCTCGTCGCGTGAGCGCGCCGGCCTGCTCCTCGACCGGGCGGCCCGTGCCTTCGGCGTCCGGGTGGGCGACGCGCGACGAGGCCAGGAGCGGCTCGGGCTGCGGCTGCTGCCGATCCTTCCCGCCCGCCTCGACGCCGATCGACGGCGGCTGGAGACGATTTCGGCGCGGCTCGGTCCCGTGCTGCCGGGGCGCCTCGGTGCCGAGGAACGGCGACTCGAGGGACTGGCGGCGCGCGCGCCGCGGGTCGTGGAGGCGCGCCTCGGGGCCGCGGGCGCAGGGCTCGCCGCCGCGGTTGCCTCGCTCGCCGCGCTCGGCCCGCAGGCGACGCTCGATCGCGGGTACGCCATCGTCCGGCGTGCCGGGGATGGCGCCATCCTCCGCCGCCCCGACGAGGCGCCGGCGGGGACGCGCCTGCATGTCGCGCTTGCCGGTGGATCGATTGCCGCCACGAGTGACGGCCCCGACAGGGACGGGGAGCGCCCGTGAACAGCGAGGATGTCGTCTGGGCCGTCCTGTTCCTCGTCGTCGTCGGGCTGATCATCGCCGTCGGCGTGGTCGTCGGTATGATCGTGGCCGGCCGGATCGACCGGCTGATGGTCCCGCGGCTCCCGACGCCGGCAGACGCATCGCCGGCAGGGGAACCGGCGTCCGCGGACCAGCGAACGGCGCCGGACGAGGAGGAGCAGCCGTGACCGATGGGACCGGTGCTGCCGACGTCGACGCCCTCGCCTACGACGACGCGTTCGCCGAGCTCCAGCGTGTCGTCACTGCCCTCGAGACCGGCGGGCAGTCCCTGGAGGCGACGATCTCGCTCTACGAGCGCGCCGTCGCGCTCCAGCGACGCTGCGAGCGTCTGCTCGCCGAAGCTGAGCTCCGTGTCCGGCAGCTCCTCACGCGACCGGGTGGCGCCCTCGCCGCGGTGGACGTCCTCCCGGAGGACGCCGAGGAGGCGTAACCTCTCCGGACCCGCCGGGTCTCTGGACCCGCCGGGCGACACCCCGGGCCGCGGGTTCCCGCCAACGGGATATCCTGCTACCATCCGTTAGCAGATAACGCCGCCGCACGATCCGGACGCAGACCGATCCACCGGCACTTCCCCCGCGAACGCCCAGCGACCGAACCATCGCGCTGCACCCGTCCGTCCCAGCCGGGCCAGCAAGCACCGACCAGGAGCCGAGCCCGTGCCGATTCTCGACCGCCTCCAGGGGCCAGCCGACCTCCGGGGCCTGACCGAGCCCGAGCTGGCAGACCTCGCCGGCGAGATCCGCGAGACGATCATCCGGACCGTCGCCGCCACGGGCGGCCATCTCGGCTCCTCGCTCGGCGTCGTGGAGATCACGCTCGCGCTGCACCGGCTGCTCGAGTCGCCGCGCGACAGGATCGTGTGGGACACCGGACACCAGGCGTACGCCCACAAGCTGCTCACGGGCCGGCTTGACCGCTTCCACACCCTCCGCCAGCTCGACGGCATCGGCGGGTTCCCACGCCGCAGCGAGTCGCCCCACGACGTCATGGATGGCGGCCACGCGGGAACCGGCCTGTCGATCGCCGAGGGCCTTGCCACCGCGCGCGACATCCGTCACGGCCTGGAGCGGATCGCCGTCGTCGTCGGGGACGCGGCGCTGCTTTCGGGCCTCAGCCTCGAGGCGCTCAACGACATCGGCCATCGCCAGAGCCAGCTGCTCATCGTGCTCAACGACAACGAGATGTCGATCAGCCCGTCGGTCGGCGCGCTGTCCCAGTACCTGTCGGAGATCAAGCTCTCGACCGCGTGGCAGCAGAGCAAGGGTGCCTACGACCGGGTGACGGAGAAGATCCCGGTCGTCGGCCCGGTCGTGCTGGAGCTCTCGAAGCGCTTCCGCCAGTCGGTCGTGAGCTTCGCTCAGCCGGGCCAGCTGTTCGAGGACCTGGGCATCACCTACGTCGGCGTCATGCCGGGCCACGACCTGCGGGTGCTGGAGGAGACGTTCCGGCGCGCGCTCGCGCTCAGCGGCCCGGTCATCGTCCACGTCCGGACGCAGAAGGGGAAGGGCTACAAGCCCGCCGAGACCGACCAGGTCTCGTTCCATGGCGCCGCGCTCCCACCGATCACCCTCGGTCCCGAGACCGACACCCATGACCGGCTGCCGGCGCCGCCCACCAACGGCGATGCGATGACGTCGTCGGCCGCGGACGGCTCGCAGGTCACGACCGCCCGCGCCGCCGGGGAGGGCGCTCCGCCGTCCGCGTCCGTGATGGCGGATCGTCGCACGCCCGCCCACAACGCGGAGGGGCAGGCCGATCCGCCCCGCGCGGAAGGGGGCGCGCCGAAGAAGACGCCGAACTACACCGCGTTCTTCGCGCAGGAGCTCGTGGAGCTGGGCAGGCGCGACCGCCGGATCGTCGCGATCACGGCGGGCATGCCCACCGGCACCGGGCTCAGCAAGTTCCAGGCGGCGTTCCCGGACCGGTTCATCGACGTGGGGATCGCTGAGCAGCACGCGGTGACGCTCGCGACGGGCCTCGCGCTCGGCGGCATGCGGCCCGTGGTGGCCCTCTACTCGACGTTCCTCCAGCGGGCGTTCGACCAGACGGTGCACGACGTGTGCCAGAACGACGCCCCGGTGCTCCTTGCGGTGGATCGTGCGGGCCTCGTGGGCGAGGACGGCACGAGCCACCAGGGCATGTTCACGCTGCCCGCGCAGCGGATGCTTCCGAACCTCGTCATCGCGAGCCCCAAGGACGAGCAGGAGCTCCGCTCCCTGCTCCGCACGGCGTTCATGCAGGACCACCCGTTCGCGCTCCATTACCCGCGCGACGCGGGCTTCGGCCTTCCCGTCGTCGAGCCCGTGGAGATCCCGGTCGGGCGGGGCGAGGTGCTCCGCGAGGGCCGCGACCTGCTGTTCGTCACGTTCGGCCCGATCACCTACCGCGCGCTCGACGTCGCCGACGCGCTCGCTGCGAAGGGTTGGTCGGTCGGCGTGCTCAACGCGCGGTTCGTCAAGCCGCTCGACCGCCAGCTGATCCTCGACCAGGCGCGCGGCAAGCAGCTCGTCGTGACGTTCGAGGAGAGCGTCGTGACCGGCGGCTTCGGCTCGGCGGTCCTGGAGGCGTTCGAGGAGGCGAGGATGACCGATCCGGCGTACCGCGGCATCGCGGTCAAGCCGATCGGGATCCCCGGCGACCGGTTCGTGGACCACGGCTCGGTGGTCGACCTGCGGCGGCTCATCCGGCTCGACGTGCCGGGGCTGACGGCCCAGGTCGAGGAGTCGATCTCCCAGCTCGGCATCACCGCGGGCGCCGTCGGCCACAGCTGACGCATCCCGCTGCGGCGCGCGGCCTGGAGGTACGTCCCCGCGAAGCCGGCTGTGCCACGATAGGGACATGGTGACGGCGACGGCGAAGCGCATCCGGCTGGACCAGCTCCTCGTGGAGCGTGGCCTCGTGGCGTCGCGTGCCCGGGCGCAGGCGCTCGTGCTCGCGGGCGCGGTCCGCGTGGGCGACGGCGACGGCGCGCGGCGGGATCTCAAGAGCGGCGACCTGGTGGCGCGCGACGTGTCGCTCGCGGTCGCGGAAGGCCGCCAGTGGGTCAGCCGGGGCGCGTACAAGCTGATCGCGGCGCTGGACGCGTTCGGCGTGGATCCCGCCGGTCGAGTCGCGGCCGACATCGGCGCCTCCACGGGCGGGTTCACCGACGTCCTCCTGGCCCGCGGCGCGACGCGCGTCTACGCCGTCGACGTGGGCTATGGCCAGCTGGCGGAGCGGCTCCGCCACGACACGCGCGTGGTGTCGATGGAGCGCATCAACGCCCGCACCCTGGACGCGGAGACGCTGCCCGAACCCGTCGACCTCGCGGTCGTCGACGTGTCGTTCATCTCGCTCGTTCTCGTGCTCGCCCAGGTCCGATCCATCCTGCGCGATGGCGCGGGGCCGATCCTCGCGCTCGTGAAGCCCCAGTTCGAGGCGGGCAAGGCGGACGCGAAGGGAGGCGTCGTCCGCGACCCGGAGGTCCACCGTCGCGTCCTGCACGCGACCGTCGAGCGGGCGGCCATGCTGCGGATCGGGATGCGCGCCGTCATCGCGTCGCCCATCCGCGGGCCGGAGGGCAACCGTGAGTTCATGGTCCACCTCCAGGCCGGACCGGGCTGCGCGGAGATCGACGAGCGGATCGCCGAGGCGGTCGCGGCAGCGTGGGAGGGCGGCGCGGCGTGACCGTGAAGCGGATCGGGTTCGCGTACAACCCGACCAACGAGGACGCGCTGGAGCTCCGGGAGCGGGCCGCGGGCTGGTGCCGGATGCACGGCGTGGAGCAGTGGGCGGCCCCGGCGGGCGAGGCCGCGGGTCTCGTGGACGAGCTGCGGCGCACCGACGTGCTCGTCGTGCTGGGCGGGGACGGGACGTTCCTGCGGGCGGCCCAGACGATCGCCGAGGTGGACGTCCCGATCCTGGGCATCAACCTCGGCAAGGTCGGCTTCCTCTCGATGGCGGAGGCCCACGAGCTCGAGGGGGTGCTGGAGAAGCTCCAGGCCGGCTCGTACACCCTCCGGGAGCGCATGGCGCTGACCGGCCGCATCCTCCAGGCCGGCCGGACACCGGACGGCACGTTCACGGCGCTCAACGACATCGTCGTTGCCCGCGGGTCGCTCGCTCGGGTCGTCCGGCTCGACGTGTCCATCGACGAGTCGCACCTCGCGACGTTCGTCGCAGACGGGCTCGTCGTCTCGAGCCCCACCGGGTCGACCGGCTACTCGTTCTCGGCCGGCGGCCCGATCCTCGACCCGCAGTCGAGGAACCTCGTCGTCACGCCCATCGCGGGCTACCTGTCCGCGATCCGGAGCGTCGTCGTCTCCCCGCGTCAGGTGGTCCGGACACGGGTCGTGGACGCGCACGAGGCGCTCGTGTCGATCGACGGACGGGAGGATCGCCGGATCGCGGTCGGCGACGTCGTGGAGGTCCGTGCGCTCGAGCGCCCGATGCGGTTCGTGGAGCCCGCCGGGGCACTCCCGTTCTGGGACCTGCTCCGCACCAAGGTGGAGCTGCTCCCGTCGTGACTCGTGACCAGCGATGGCGATGACGCCGTCCGGGGCGCCGGTCGGGCGCCTCCTCGAGGTCTCCGTCACCGACCTCGCGCTGATCGATCGCCTGCGCCTCGAGCTCGCGGCCGGGCTCAACGTCCTGACCGGGGAGACCGGGGCGGGGAAGAGCCTGCTCATCGACGCGCTGGGCCTCGCGCTCGGCGCACGCGCGGACTCCAACCTCGTGCGCCACGGCGCGGACCACGCGCGGGTCGAGGCGCTGTTCGACCGGGTTCCGGAGCCGCTCATCGCCGTGCGCGAGGTGAGCGGCTCCGGGCGCTCCACGGCTCGCCTCGACGACGAGACCGTCACTGCCGGGCGGCTGGGCCTGACGACGGCGCCGCTCGTGGAGATCCACGGGCAGCACGACCAGCAGCGGCTGCTCGACGAGGATTGGCAGCGGGACCTGCTCGACGCGTTCGGTGGCCACGACGAGGCCCGCGCCGTCGTGGCCGGTGCCGTCGACCGCTGGCGCCACAACCGCGTCGCGCTCGCGGGGCTGACGATGGACCCGCGGGAGCTGCTCCGGCGCCAGGAGCTCCTCGATCATGAGGTCGCGGAGATCGCCGCCGGGCACCTGCGGCCGGGCGAGGCCGCAGAGATCACGGCGCAGCTCGCGGCGGCCCAGCACGCGGAGACGATCGCGTCGGGGGCATCCGACGTCCGCGAGATCCTCGTCGGGGAGGGTCGCGGCGCGCGGGAGCGGATCGGGGAGGCGCTGCACGAGCTGCACTCCCTCAGCCGTCTCGACGCCCGCTGGTCGGCGCTGGCCGACCGGCTGGCCGGGCTCGAGGCCGAGACCGAGGATGTCGCGGCGGAGGTGCGGCTGCTCGCGGAAACGGTCGACCACGACCCGGCGTCCCTGCTCGCGCTCGAGGAACGGCTCGGCGAGATCCACCGGCTGCTGCGCCGATACGGTGACGACGAGGCGTCGGTCATCGAGCATGGCGAGCGGTCGGCCTCGGAGGCGGAGCGGCTGCGCGGGCTCGAGGATGAGCGCCGCCGGCGGGCGGACGAGGACGCCCGCCTCCTGCTCGAGGTCGCGGATGCTGCGGCGACGCTGTCGCTCCTGCGGGCGGCGACGTCGACCCAGCTCGCGTCGGCGGTGTCGGCGGTCCTTGCCGAGCTTGGGTTCCCCGCGGACGCCTTCGAGGTGGCCCTGGGCCGGCGGCCGGCGGCCCGCGACGACGCGGCGGTCGAGGTGGACGGGGACGCCGTGGCGTTCGATGCCTCGGGGATCGACACCGTCGTGTTCCAGTTCCGTCCCAACCCGGGCGAGCCCGCCCGGCCACTTGCCCGGATCGCGTCCGGTGGCGAGCTGTCGCGCGTCGCGCTGGCGATCAAGCAGGTCCTCGCGGAGGTCGACGAGACGCCGACGCTCGTGTTCGACGAGATCGACACCGGGATCGGAGGCCGGTCCGCGGATCCCGTCGGACGGAGCCTGTGGACCCTTGCCCGCGCCCACCAGGTCCTGTGCGTCACCCACCTGCCCCAGATCGCGGCGTACGCGGACGCCCACTACCGGATCGCGAAGCGCGAGCGCGAGGGCCGGACCGTGACCGAGATCACCGCGCTGGACCGCGCCGAGCGCGAGCGCGAGCTCGCCCAGATGATCGGTGGCCACGAGGGCGGGGAGGCGGCCCTGCTGTCCGCCCGCGAGCTCCTCGACCGGGCCGAGGCCTGGCGCGGCGGCCGCGTGGCGGAGGTCCTCGTCTGACCGTGGCCGCACCCGGTCCTGACCTGGACGCGGCCATCGAGGAGTACCTCGCCTACCTGCGGGTCGAGCGCGGGCTCGCCGACGCGACGCTCCGGGCGTATCGCGCCGACCTCGGCGACTTCGCCATGAGCCGGGGCGCGGTCGCGACGTGGGCCGACGGCCCCGACGTCGCACGGCGCTATCTCGCGACGCGCGCCGGCCGCGGCCGCCCCGGTGCGCCGGGCCTTGCGCCGACGAGCCTCCGCCGGCGCACGGCGTCGATCCGCGGCTTCTACCGCTTCGCGTACGGGGACGGGCTCATCGCGACCGATGTCGCCGCGCACCTCGACCTGCCGCGCCAGCCGCGGCTCCTCCCGGAGACGCTGACCGTCGACGAGACGGTCCGTCTGCTCGAGGCCGCGGGCGACGTCCCGCCCTCGGACGGTTCGCCGACCGACGCCGACGGCCTCCGACTGCGCGACCGCACGCTGCTGGAGCTGCTGTACGCGGCCGGGCTGCGCGTCTCGGAGGCGCTCGGCCTCGACGCGGAGCACGTGACGATGGACGCGGGCTTCGTCCGGGTCATCGGCAAGGGCGACAAGGAGCGCGTCGTTCCGGTCGGCGAGATCGCCCTCGAGTGGCTGGGCCGGTACATGGCCTGGCCACGGGGCGCCTGGCTCGAGCGCGCCGGCGTCGCGGACGGCCCAGGCAGCGCGGTGTTCGTGAGCCAGCGCGGGACGCGGCTCGGGCGCGGACAGGCGTGGCAGATCGTCAAGGCGGCCGCGGAGGCCGCCGGGCTCGGCGACCGCGTGTCCCCGCACACGCTCCGCCACAGCTTTGCGACCCACATGCTGGAAGGCGGCGCAGACCTGCGGGTCGTCCAGGAGCTCCTCGGACATGCGAGTATCTCCACAACGCAGCTGTACACGCACCTGACGGGGGAACGGATCCGCGAGGTGTACGCGCGGGCCCACCCCCGCGCCTAGGGAGGTCAAGGGGACGATGGCGAACTACGCGGAATCGCTGCTCGCGTCGGGGGAGCGCGTCCTGCGCCGTGCCCACCAGCACTGGTTCGTGTTCGTCGCGAACGCCCGATGGGCCGTGCTCGCGCTCGTCGCGGCCGCCGTGCTCCTGGCGCTCCGCGTCTGGCTGAACGGGTCCGGCACGCTCTGGGACATCCTCGGCTGGGTGACCCTCGCGGTGTTCGTGTTCGCGATCCTGTCGTTCCTGTGGAGCATCCTCCGCTACCGGAACGAGGAGTACCTGATCACCAACCGGCGCCTCGTCCACGTCGAGGGCGTGATCAACAAGAAGACGACCGACTCATCGCTCGAGAAGATCAACGACGCGGTCCTCACCGAGTCGCTGTTCGGCCGCATGTTCGGCTTCGGCGACCTCGACGTCCTCACGGCGTCGGAGGAGGGGATCGAGCGCCTGCGCATGCTGCGCGACGCGAAGGACTTCAAGAAGTCGATGATCGAGGCCAAGCACGAGCTCGAGGTGGAGGTCGCCCGGCCGACGATGCCGCCGATCCGCAGCGAGCCCGCACCGGCCGCGGTCGTCGCACCCCCGCCCGCCCCCGCACCCGTACCCGCGCCTGACCCGGCGCCGGCGCCGCCGTTCGCTCCGGCCCCGGGGCCCGCACCCGCACCGGATCGCGTGGACACGTCCGACGAGGTCGTCGACGCGCTCGGCCGACT
>DASXVG010000012.1:0-9048 GCA_036504355.1 Candidatus Limnocylindrales bacterium | reverse complement strand
GAACCTCAAGGATGGCGCGGCCGAGTTCACCGGCATCACGTTCCTCGCTGACGGCAAGAGCTTCCTCATCCACCTCCAGCACCGCACGCAGGATGGCCGGGCGGTCGACCGGACCACGGACCAGATCCTCGTCACGGGGCTCCGCGTGAACTAGCCGCGCGAGTGGCGCCAAACGCGACGAAAGCCGGCCACGTGGCCGGCTTTCTCGTTGACGCCGCCCGCGGTCGGTGGCGCATGCCGCCGGGCGGCCTACCAGAGGGCTCATACGATGCGATCTGAACGAGCGAGGCGCGCAGGGCCCTCATGGCGATGGAGCAACCTCGGGATGAGGCGAGTACCGGAGCCCCTATTCCTCTCGCCCCGCCCAGACCCAACGGTCACCTCGAGCCCGTCAGGCTTGGCCGCCGCGAACCCGTGCGCCACCGCCGCGTCGGTCGAGTGGATCGTGGCATCCCTCCCACCCATGCCCTCGATCCGACCGAACAGGGCCTCCGCGAGCATCCTCCGACCAGGGCCGCCGTCTGCCTTCTGCCACGTCGTGGACGGCTCGCAAAGGTAGCGGACCGCCACTTCGGCCCGACCGGCTGACCGCGACCACCGGCTGACCTGGACAGCGCGGACCGGTGTGGATCCCGTCGGCCGTTCGGCCCTCGCGATCGCCGCGCGAGGCGACCAATCTGCTGCGGTGACTCCCCTTGACTCGACTGGATGCGGCGTTATGCTGCGATTGGCATTGTGGTCTGATCAATGAACCATTTAGGAGGACGTTCGGCACGATGTCAGCCAGCCTTGATCGCGCGATCGAATCCCTGAGCGGGGAGGCGTTCGCCTGGCTGCGCGGGCTGGTGGCCGTCCCAAGCACCGTGGGGCACGAGGTGGCAGCACAAGCCGTCGTTGAGCGAGCCCTCACGGCGGCCGGCTTCAAGGTGGACCGGCAGGCGATCCCCGAGTCCATCGGCGACGACCCCTTGGCAGGCGTGCGCCAGCGCTCGTACGAAGGCCGTCACAACATCCTGGCGGCACGCGCGGGCCCGGGCGATGGTCGAACGCTGCTGATCGACGGTCACATAGATGTCGTCCCGGCCGAGTCGCCGGAGCGTTGGGCGACGCCACCGTTCGCGCCCGTTGAACGCGAAGGCTGGCTCGTGGGCCGTGGAGCGGGCGACATGAAATGCGGGTTCGCTGCCTCGCTCCTCGCGATCCGGGCACTCGACCTCGCGGTCCCGGGTTGGCAGCGCGGCAACCTGACGTTCCTGTCCGCGATCGAGGAGGAGTGCACGGGCAATGGCACGCTCGCGGCAATTCGTGCGGGCGCTGCTGCGGATGCCGTCCTGCTGCCGGAGCCGACCGATCTCGAGCTGCTCGTCGGGGGGATCGGGATCCTGTGGTTCGAGATCGAGATCCACGGCCGGTCGTCGCACGCGCACGAGGCGGATCGGGCGGTGAACCCGATCGATGTCGCGCTCCGCCTCATCGCCGGCCTGCGGAGGTGGGAGGACGCGCTCAACGAGCGACCCGACGACCCCGTGCTGCTCGGCGTCTCGCACCCGTACAACCTCAACATCGGGACCATGCGGGCCGGCGACTGGCAGTCGAGCGTGCCGACGACCGCCACTGTCGGGTTCCGTCTCGGCTATCCGCGCGCATGGACAATCGGGGAGGCCGAGGCGCGCGTCCGCGAGGCGGTCGCCGTGATCGCCGCGGGCGATCCGTGGCTGCGAACCAGCCAGCCCGCCGTCCATCTCAACGGATTCCGGGCGGTCGGCTATCTGCTGCCAGTCGAGCACCCGCTCACGCGTGCGATCGCCCACGCTCATGAGGCGGCGCACGGGACGATCCCGGCGATCGTCACGCTGCCCTCCACCACCGATGCCCGGCACTTCCTCAACGAGGCCGGCATCCCCGCGATCTGCTATGGGCCCCGGACGCGCAACATCCACGGGGTCGACGAGGCCGTCGAGCTGCAGAGCGTGGTCGACGCGGCCCGGACGATTGCGCGGTTCCTGCTCGAGTATCTTGGCGAGGGCGCGGCGTGACCGTGACGCCCGGCGTCGACTTGCTCGGCTCGGCCAGCGAGGATCTCGCGGGCATGGACGGGCGGGTCCTGGAGCCGCTCGATCTGCGGACCGCGCCCGAGCAGATTGCGGATCGGCTTGCGACCGCGATCGTTCTGGGCGAGTTCGTGCCGGGCCAACGGCTACCCGCCGAGCGGGATCTGGCGGCCCAACTCGGCGTGGCGAGGGCCACCGTCCGCGAGGCCCTCCAGCGCCTGAGCGTGGCCGGCTACCTCGAGATCCGCCGGGGAAGACTGGGCGGCGCGTTTGTGCGCGATGGCTGGCGACCGGACTCGGCCGCGGTGATCCGCCGCACGCTCGTCGCACATTGGGACAGCTTCGAGGGCCTCCTCGACTTCCGCTCACTGATGGAGCCGCTCATCGCCCGCACCGCAGCGGAGCGCGCGGACGCGGCCGACGGCGACGCGATCACAGCGGCGCTCGAGCGGTACCGCGCTGCCGGGCCAGATCGCGAGGAGTCGCGTGGCGCCGACGAGGCACTCCACCTGGCGATCGCACGCGCCACGCACAACGTCCACCTCGTTGCCATCAGCCGGCGGGTGCGGGCGGAAGTCAGCCTCGGGTTCAGCGCGGAGCCCTACAGCTCCAGCATCCGTGAGCGCGCCCTCCACGAGCACGGTGACCTCGCGGAAGCGGTGCTGCGCCACGACTCGGACACTGCGGCGAGGATCGCCGGCGCCCACTTCCGAATCACCGAGACGGTCCTCCGCAACCTCATCCGCCGCGTTGGCGCCGAGCGAGGGGGTGACTGATGTCCCCGCGGATGTGGTTCATCGTTCGGCGGCTGCTGATGACGATCCCGATTCTCGTCGCGATGAGCATCTTCGTGTTCCTCATGATCCGGCTGGTCCCCGGCGATCCGGTCACCACGATGCTCGGGTTCCGGGCGACGCCCGAGAACGTGGCCACGATCCGTGCCGAGCTCGGCCTGGACCAGCCGCTTATCCAGCAGTACCTGGACTGGATCAGCGGGATCCTGCGAGGTGACTTCGGGCAGGACTACATCAGCGGGGCCCCGCTGTCCGAGCTCCTCGCCCAACGCCTGCCGGTGACCCTGGAGCTGACGGTTCTGGCCATGGTCTTTGCCGTGCTCATCGGCGTGCCCCTCGGGGTCATGGCCGCGATCCGCCCCGGCTGGCTGCGGCGTGGCACGGGCGTGTTCGTCATCGGCGCGGTGAGCATCCCGGACTTCTGGCTGGGGATCATGCTCGTGCTCCTGTTCACCGCGACGCTCCACCTGCTGCCGCCCTCGGGCTATGTGCCGATCGCCGAGGACCCCATCGGCAACCTCCGGTACATGATCCTGCCGGTCCTGACGCTGGGGATCGCGGAGGCTGCGTACATCCTCAGGACGACGCGAGGCGCGATGGAGGAGACCCTCTCCGCGCCGTTCATCACGTTCCACCGGGCGAAGGGCGTACCCCACCGGACGATCGTCTTCCGGCATGCGCTCCGAAACGCATCGCTGCCGATCATCACGGTCATCGGCATCCAGTTCGGCGTGCTGCTCGGTGGTGCGATCGTGGTGGAGTCGTTGTTCGCCCTGCCGGGGGTCGGCCGGCTCATCGTGACCGCGGTCAACCAGCGAAACTACCTGGTCGTGCAGGGCGGCGTGCTCCTCATCGCGACACTGTTCATCTTCGTCAACCTCGTCACTGACGTCCTGTACGTGTGGCTCAACCCGCGCCTCGAGGGGAGCGGTCAAGGATGACGACCATGGACGTGACGCTGTCGGACGGCCCCGACGTCGCCCCCCGCGAGGGCCGCGTGCGTTCGGCGTTGGGCCGCATCGCCCGGCGCATGGGCGGCCGAGAGGCGGCAACCGGCATGCTCATCCTCGGGATCCTCATCCTCGTCGCGCTCTTCGCACCCTGGCTCGCACCGCACGACCCGGAGGCGATCGAGCCAGGCCGCGTGCTCGCGGCGCCGGACCTCGCGCATCCTTTCGGCTCCGACACGCTCGGCAGGGACGTGTTCTCCCGTGTGCTGTTCGCATATCGCGTCTCGCTCGTGGTCTCGGTCGGATCCGTGCTCGCCGCGCTCCTCATCGGAATCCCGCTCGGACTCCTCGCCGGCTACCGAGGCGGGTGGGTCGACACCGTCCTCATGCGACCGCTCGACCTGCTGCTCGCGTTGCCCGCGATGCTGCTCGCGGTGTCGCTCATTGCGATCCTGGGCCCCGGCGCCGTGGTCGCGCTGATCGCGATCGCGATCATCTACCTGCCGATCCTCGCCCGCGTCATCCGGGGCTCGGTGCTCGTGGTCCGGACCGAGGCCTACGTCGAGGGAGCGAAGGCGCGCGGCGTCGGCGGGCTCGGGATCATGCGCCGCCACGTCCTCCCGAACAGCCTCGGTCCGGCCATCGTGCAGGCGAGCATCCTGATGGGCTTCGCCCTGCAGATCGAGGCGGCGCTCTCGTTCCTCGGGCTGGGCACCCAGCCGCCGACGCCGTCGCTGGGCGTCATGCTCGCGGAAGGCCGCGACGTCCTCGCCCAGGCGTGGTGGGTAGAGGTGTTCCCGGGTCTCGCAATCGTCCTCGCGGTGCTGGCGTTCATTCTCATCGGCGACGGGCTCCGGGCACGGTTCGACCCTCGGAGGCTGGCCGAATGACCGAGCCCCTGCTCGTCGTGGACGACCTCTCCATCCGCTACACCGCGCCCCGGCGGCCGGCCGTGCGGGCAGTGGAGGGCATCTCGTTCGAGGTCCGACCGGGCGAGATCGTCGCGCTCGTCGGCGAGTCCGGCTGCGGCAAGTCCACCACCGCGATGGCGATCATGGGGCTTCTCCCATCTACGGCCGCAGTCACCGGGCGGATATCCGTGGCGGGACGCGACCTGGTCGGCCTGCCGGACGAGGCAATGCGCGAGCTGCGCGGCAACCGGATCGGGATGGTGTTCCAGGACCCGTTGACCTCGCTCGATCCCAGCTTCTCCATCGGCGACCAGATCGCCGCGACCGTCCGCGCCCACGGCGGCTCCGGTCCCCAAGCACGCCGGCGTGCGATCGAGCTGCTGGCGGAGGTTGGCATCCCCGCGCCGGAGGAGCGGTACGGCGACCCGCCGCACCGGTTCAGCGGCGGGATGCGCCAGCGCGTCGTGATCGCCGCGGCCATCGCCAACAACCCCGCCCTGCTGCTCGCCGACGAGCCCACGACCGCGCTGGACGTGACGATCCAGGCCCAGATCCTCGCGCTCCTGCGCACGCTTCGCGACACGCACGGCACGGGGATCCTGCTGATCGCCCACGACCTGGGCGTCGTCGCGCAGCTCGCGGACCGCGTCGGCGTCATGTACGCGGGCCAGCTCGTGGAGACCGCGTCGGTCGAGGCGATCTTCGCCGCACCGCGCCACCCCTACACTCGGGCGCTCCTGGCCGCCCAGCCGACCGGCGCGCAGCAGGCGGGCACGCTCCAGGTCATCGAGGGCCAGGTCCCCGACCTCACGGCGCCCCCACCGGGATGCCGGTTCGCCCCCCGCTGCCCGCTCGTCCACGAGGCGTGTGTGATGTTGCCGCCGCTCGCGGACGACGGGGCCGGCCATCGCGTCGCGTGCTGGGCAACCGAGCAGACGAGACGGGCGGCCGGGCGTCCCGAGGCGACGAGCACGGCAGGTGCGTCGTGAATGCTCCCCTGCTCCGTGTCGAGGGTCTCGTCAAGGAGTTTCAGGTCGGCGGGAGCATGCAGCGGCGGACCGTCCACGCCGTGTCGGGTGTCGACCTCGAGGTGCAGGCCGGCGAGGTCCTGGCGGTCGTCGGGGAGTCGGGGTCCGGCAAGAGCACGCTCGGCCGCTGTGTCCTCCGCCTGACCGAGACGACCGCCGGCCGGGTCCTGTTCGAAGGCGTCGACGTCACGCGGGTCACCGGGTCCGCCCTCCGGCAGTTCCGCCGCCAGGCCCAGCCGGTGTTCCAGGACCCCTACAGCTCGCTAGACCCGCGCTGGTCGGTCGGGGACACGGTCCGCGAGCCGCTTGATGCCTACGGCATCGGGTCGCGAGCCGAGCGCGAAGCGCGGGTCGGGGAGCTGCTCGACCAGGTGGGCCTTCCCCGGCTGCTCCGCGACCGGCGACCCCAGGAGCTGTCTGGCGGGCAGCGCCAGCGAGTCGCCATCGCGGCAGCACTCGCCCTGGGGCCGAAGCTCATCGTCGCGGACGAGCCCGTGTCGGCTCTCGACGTGTCCGTGCAGGCGCAGATCCTGAACCTGTTCGACCGTCTCCGGCGCGAGCTCGGCCTCACAGTGGTGTTCATTGCCCACGACCTCGCTGTCGTGGAGCACCTCAGCGACCGCGTCGCGGTGATGTACCTCGGGAGGATCGCGGAGACGGGGACGGTGGACGAGATCTTCGGGGCCCCCATCCACCCCTACACGAAGGCCCTCCTGGCCGCGATCCCCTACCCCGATCCGACCGTCCGCCTCGTGCCGGTGCCCCTGTCCGGCGAGATTCCCAACCCGATCGCGCCGCCGCCGGGCTGCCGCTTCCACCCGCGGTGCCCGCTCGCGGTCGACGTCTGCCGCACCGCCATTCCCGCCCTCGCCCGTTTCGGCCCCGATCGGACGGCCGCCTGCCATGTCGCCCGCGCCTCATGGGAAGCGGGTCGCGATCTCGAGCAGGTCACCGATATCCCGTCCACAGCTGTCAGCCCGGCCGCCGCCACGGCGCGCGGGAACGAGTCCTAGGAGGAGGAGCATGCCCAGCGTCACCGTGAACGGCATCGAGATCAACTACCGGCTCGAGGGCGACGGCCCCGAGACGATCGTCATGGTCAACGGCCTCGCCGATGACCTCGAGACGTGGGCCTACCAGGTCGAGGACTTCCTCGCTGCAGGCTACCGCGTCCTCCGGTTCGACAACCGCGGCGTGGGCCTGTCGAGCAAGCCCGCCGGTCCCTACACCACCGCGCTGTTCGCGCAGGACGCCAAGGCGCTCGTGGATGCGCTCGACATCAGCGGCCTCCACCTCATTGGCACCTCCATGGGCGGGATGATCTCGCAGGAGTACGCGCTGGCGTATCCGGGCGACCTCAAGTCGCTCACGCTCTCGTCGACGTACGCCGCCCCGGGGCCGTTCTGCTCACGGATGTTCTCGATATGGGCGGACATCGCCCCGGTCCAGGGCGTCCCGATGGTCATGCGCGACGTGACCCTGTGGGCGTTCACCCTCGACTTCTTCGAGACCCGGGAGGACGAGCTCCGGGAGTTCGAGGCCGCAATGGCCGACATCGTCCAGCCGCTCGACGCCTACCTCGCGCAGTTGAGCTCCATCCGGACCCACGACACCGAGGCGCGCCTCGGCGAGATCCGCATCCCAACGCTGGTCATCGCCGGCGAGGAGGACATCCTGATCCCCGTCCGCCTCAGCAGGCGGCTCCACGAGGGCATCGCCGGGTCGGAGTGGATCACCACGCCCGGCGGTCACGCAAGCATCTGGGAGCATCCGAAGCCGTTCAACGACGCGGTCCTCGCGTTCATCGGCCGGCATCACTGAACGGCACAGGAGGAGACCCCATGACCCACCAGCTCGACGATCCGCAGCGGGCCGAGGCATTGGCCCGCCGCTTCCTGCGAGGCGAGCTCTCGCGGCGCGACTTCCTCGTCCGCGCGGGCCAGTTCAGCGCCGCGACGCTCGTGCTCACGAGCCTGGGCGCGTTGGTTGCAGCCTGTGGCGGCACCACCGCCACCGCCGTGCCGAGCGGCGGGGCAGTGGCCAGCCCGGTCGCCGGCGGCAAGCTCGCCGGCGCCCTCACGGGCGAGCCGGACACGCTCGACCCGGCCACGTCCACGATCTACACCGGCGCCCAAGTCTACGACAACATCTTCAGCAAGTTGATCGACTACGACGAGAACAATGAGCTTGTCGGCGTCCTCGCGACGAAGTGGACGCAGAACGACCCCAAGACGTGGACCTTCGACCTTGTCGACAACGCGACGTTCCACAACGGCGAGAAGTTCTCGTCGGCCGACGTGAAATACACGTTCGAACGCATCCTCGACCCGGCGACGGCCAGCTCCTACGCGCCGCTGTATGACGCCATCGACAGCGTCGAGGCACCGTCGCCCACCCAGGTCGTGTTCAAGCTCAAGGTGCCGTTCGGGCCGTTCCTCTCGAACCTCGCCAACAACGGCGAGATTGTCAACCAGAAGGCGATCGAGGCCGCGGACCCGGCACGCAATCCGATCGGCACGGGCCCTTTCCAGTTCGTGGAGTGGGTGCAGGGCGATCACGTCACGCTCAAGAAGTTCGACAAGTACTTCGTCGCGGGCAAGCCGTACCTCGACGAGATCACCTTCCGCTTCCTGCTCGTGGACCAGGGCCGGATCGAGGCGCTGCGCGCCGGCGAGCTCGACTGGGTCGACGCAGTCCCGCTCAACCAGCTCTCGACGCTGAAGACCGACCCCGACTTCACGTACGTCACGTCCGCCACGGCCGGAATCCCCGATTACCTGGCGCTCAACGTGACGAAGGCGCCGTTCGACAACGTCAAGGTCCGACAGGCGATCGCCTGGGCGGTCGACAAGACGGCCATCCGTGACGTCGCCTACTTCGGCGCCGGAGAGGTCGGTTCGGAGGAGGTCCCGTCGGGCTCGCCGTGGTTCGGAGGGACCGACCCGTACAAGGCCCCGGATCTCGTCAAGGCCAAGGCGCTGCTCAAGGAGGCGGGCTTCGAGACCGGACTCACCGTCAAGTACCTCGGACTGCCGCAGTACCCCGAGCTGCTCAAGACAGGCGAGGTCGTCCGGGACCAGCTCAAGGCGATCGGCATCACGATGGAGATCGAGCCGGTGGACGTGTCCATCTGGTTCGACCGCTTCGTCAAGGGTGACTACGAGATCACGTCAGCCTACCAGGAACGCACGCTGGACCCGGACAACTTCTATGCCCTGGTGCTCCGCACCGGTGGCGCGATCAACACGACCGGCTACTCCAACCCGGACCTGGACCAGCTCATCGAGCAGGCACGGACGGAGACGGACGACACG
>DASXVG010000011.1:0-4281 GCA_036504355.1 Candidatus Limnocylindrales bacterium | reverse complement strand
TGGTGACGAGCCTGGTGTTCCCGGTCGCCACCACCTGGGGCACCTTCCTGCACGCGGCGGTGCCGGTCCACGTGCTGCTGATCGTGGCCGCGCTGGGGGCCCTTGATGCCGGGCTGGCCCGGCTCGGCCGCCGCCTTGGCTGGACGCGGCCGGTCGCCTGGCTGGGGCCCCTGCTCGCCGTCTTCGGGTCGACCCTGTTCTCCGTCTCCCTGCTGCCGGGCGTCGCGTCCGGGGCCCGCGACACGGAGCGCACGTACGGGGTGCTGGGGCGCGAGATGGCGGCGATCGGCGCACCGCTGGACGGCGCCGCGCCCGTCATCACCGACTTCCCGATCTGGCTGGCCGAGACCGCCCGCGTCCCCACGCTCGCGCTCCCGGACGAGGCACCGGCGGATGTGCTGGACCTGGCCACGGATCCGCGGTTCCGGGCCGGGTGGCTGATCCTGGCCGGCGGCGAGCGCGGCGCCTGGCCCGCCGTCCTGGACGGCCCGGATCCACTCGCCGCCTGCTTCCGGGAGGTCGCGCTGCCGGTCCCGCCCGACGCGTCCGACGCGGCCGCCGTCGGGGGAGCCCGCGTCTTCCGGGTCGGGTGTGACGGCCTGGCAACGCTTCCTGCCCCGTCGGGTGCGACCCGGCCCTCGCCGTGAGGCGTCGCGCGGATACACTCGGTTCGATGGACGGTCCTCGGAGCGAAGCGACGGGAACCCGCTTCGACGAGCTGCACGCCGAGGCGGCTGAGGCGCTTGCCTACGCCGCGAACACGCTGCGCGCCGCGCGAGACCGGTACCGAGCGGCATACCTGGACGACCTTGCCCGCTGGCAGCTGCTGGCGGACGACCTGGGCCTCCTCGAACGCGGCGACGAGACGGGGGGCGCGATCCCGGCCACGTCGAACCCCGAACGCGGGGGCGCGGGCATGACCGGCGCGACCCGCGACGGCGCGGCCGGCGACGGCAGCGACCCCACGATGACGCTCGATACGCTGGCCGCCACGGCCGCCGAGGCAGGCGCGGCGGACCTGCGGCTCCGCATGGTGCGCGGCGAGGTGGACGGGCTGCGCGGCGACCTTGCCCAGCACGAGGCGGAGCTGTCCCGCCTGGAGCTGGCGATCCGCAACGTCGAGAGCACCTGGCTGTTCATGGAGCGCGGCGACGCGACGCTGGTCACGGAGCCCTCGCTGCCTTCGATCCCGACCGAGCTCCAGATGCGGATCGTGGAGGCGCAGGAGGCGGAGCGCGCGCGGCTGGCCCAGGAGATCCATGACGGCCCCGCCCAGGCGCTCTCCAACGCGATCTTCCAGGTCGAGTTCATCGAACGGGTCTTCGAGTCCGACTCGCGCATGGCCCGCCAGGAGCTGCGCTTCCTGCGGGAGCTGCTCCGCCGGGAGCTGGGCGACGTCCGGAGCTTCATCGGCCAGCTGCGGCCGCCCGTGCTCGTGGAGCTGGGCCTCGACGGGTCCATCGTGGACACCGTGAGCACGCAGGCCGCACTCTCGGGGTTGAAGATCGCCGTGGACCTGACCGCGCCCTCGGGATCGCTGCCCGAGGCCGCCCAGACGGTCGTTCTGCGCATCGTCCAGGAAGCGCTGCAAAATGTGCGCAAGCACGCGACCGCCACCAACGTGGTGGTGACGACGGCGCTCGACAGTGGAGAATGGGTGGTGGAGGTCCGCGACGATGGTCGCGGCTTCGACACCGGGGCGGTGGCGGCCCGTGGCCGCCGCAACTTCGGCCTCCAGTTCATGCGGGAGCGGGCCGAGCTGATCGGCGCGCGGTTCGAAGTGCGTTCGCGGCCGGAAGCCGGCACGGTGGTCCGGCTGGCGATCCCGGTGGCGCGAAAGGAGAGCGGATGACCGAGTACCAGGGACCCGACCGCCGGCGCGGCGGTTCGGAGCGGCGGGCGCCGTCCTACGAGCGGGTGAAGATCCTGATCGTGGACGACCACGCCCTGTTCCGCGTGGGCATACGCAACATCCTGGAGCGGGAGCCGGACTTCGAGATCGTCGCGGAGGCGGACGACCCGCGGACCGCGATGGACGCGGCCCTCGCCACCAACCCCGACGTCATCCTCATGGACCTGTCGCTGCCCGCTCCCGGCGGCATCGACACCACCCAGCGCGTCAAGCGGGAGCTGCCGGCCGCAGCGATCGTCGTCCTGTCCACCGAGGAGGACGAGGACGCGCTGTTCGAGGCGATCAAGGCCGGGGCCGCGGCGTTCATCCTCAAGGATGTCGCGCCCGAGGACCTGGTGATGATCATCCGCCGGGTCGTGGCGGGCGAGTACCTGATCAACGACAAGGTGTTCAGCAAGCCGGCGGTCGCGTCGCGGGTGCTCAAGGAGTTCCGGGAGCTGGCGGTCTACGGCCAGGAGGCCGCGCCCATCTTCGCGCCACTCTCCCCGCGCGAGGTGGAGATCCTGGACAACATCGCCCAGGGCATGACCAACAAGCAGGTCGCCTATGCGCTGTCGATCAGCGAGCAGACGGTCAAGAACCACATGAGCTCCATCCTTCGGAAGCTCTCCGTGAACGACCGGACCCAGGCCGTGGTGTACGCGATGCGCCAGGGCTGGATCCGGATGCCGGAAGACTGAGGTCGGTCACGCTGCGGGGGGAGACGGCCGGACGATGACCACGCCCGCGGACCAGCCGCCCGTCTCGGGGGATGCCCTCGCCGCACGCCTCGCGACCGACCTCGCGACGCTCGACCGCGAGCTGACCGAGATCGACATGCTCGTGGGACAGGCACGGACGGAGGCTGGCCGCCACGAGCAGAAGCGGGTCCAGGCCGCCGACAAGCTGTCCGAGGCAAAGGATCCAGCCGAGGCGTACGCGCAGGGGCTCACGCTCACCCGCCGCGCCGCGCTCATGGAGGCGCAGGTCGACATCCTCGACGGGAAGCGGCGCGCGCTGGCGCGCCATCGGGACGCCGTCGCCGCGATCGCGGACGCCGTGGGCGGCCTCGGCCTCACCATCGATCCCACCGCCGGGTCGAGCGCGTCCACCCTGCCGGAGGCGGCCGAGACGCTGCCGCCGAGCCTCTCGCGGGTGGTCCTCAACGCCCAGGAGGACCTGCGTCGCGAGATCGCCCGGGCGATGCACGACGGGCCGGCCCAGTCGCTCACGAACATCGTGCTCCAGGCGCAGATCGTGGACCGGCTCCTCGATCGCGACCTGGCACGAGCGAAGGACGAGCTGCGGCTCCTCGTCCAGATGGTCCAGCAGACGCTGGACGCCACCAAGAACTTCATCTTCGACGTGCGGCCCATGGTGCTCGACGACCTGGGCCTCGTGCCCACGCTGCGACGGGCGGCGCGCGATCGCGGCCGTCGTGCGCACGTGCCGGTCGAGTTCGACTCGCTGGGCGCGGATCGGCGGCTCCCGCAGGACGTCGAGAGCACGGTGTTCCGGGTGCTCGACGAGGCGCTGGGCGCGTATCTCGCGCTGGGGCCGGACAAGGTCTCGCTCCGCCTCGACTGGACCGACGAGCTCGAAGCGCGCCTGGGCGCCGAGCGATCGGTGGTCATGCCCCGGGCGCACGAGGCGGAGCTCCCCGCAATCCCGACGGATGATGTCCCGGATCAGATCCGGCGCATGATCGAGGAACGCCACGAGGCCCGCACTGCGGCCGTGGCCGCGGCGGAGGAGGCGGCGATCATCGTCCTGCCGGCCGCCGCCCGCCGCGACATCCTCGAGCGAGCGGGCTCCATCGGCGCCACGGTCGAGGTGCTGGGTGGGGGCAGCGAGCTCCGGCTCGTGGTCCCGCTCCCGGCGGCCCCGGCCGACGACGCGGGCGAGGCCGAAGGCTAGGCTGACCGGTGGGGGACCCCGTGGGCACGGCGGAGAACGGACCGGGGATCCTCGAGACGAGCCTCGTGCTCGGCGGAGCCGTGCTCCTCGCGCTCGCGATCATCGTGTTCTTCGGGGGGCAGCTGGCGGACATCATCGGGCTGCTGGTGGACGCCGCCCACGGGGGCCGGTGACGGGTCCCGGTGCACGCACTCGCGTGCCAAAGGTGTATCAATCCCGTACCTCTGTCCTACTGCATTTCCCCGGAGCAGGGGTACCGTGATGGCAGCCGCACCACTTCTCGGGGGCTGCACTCATCATGGGGAGGCCAAGAATGGCGCTCATCACCTCGTTGCTCGCCTCGATCCGCACCGACGAGGAGGGCCAGGGTCTCGCGGAGTACGCGCTGATCCTCGCGCTCATCGCCATCGTCGCGATCGTCGCCCTCATCTTCCTGGGTGGCCAGGTCTCGCAGATCCTGTCGACGGTCGGCA
>DASXVG010000010.1:0-17208 GCA_036504355.1 Candidatus Limnocylindrales bacterium | reverse complement strand
GACACGACGTCCATCGCCGTCAGCTCGGCGAGCAGCGACTGGTACTCGTAGATGCTCTGCAGGGTGCCCTGGCTGACCTCGGGCTGGTACGGCGTGTAGGCGGTGTACCACTCGCCCCGGAGGAGCATCTGGTCCACCGTGGGCGGGCTCCAGTGGCGGTACGCACCGGCCCCGAGGAAGCTCGCGAGGTCGACGCGGTTGCGGGCCGCGAGGGCCTGCAGGCGGGCCGCCAGGTTCAGCTCCGGCTCCGGGGCATCGAGCTTGAGGGGGCTCGATCGGAGCGGCTCCGGGATGTCCTCGAACAGGGCGTCGACGGAGGAGATGCCGATCGCCTCGAGCATCCGCGCCCGGTCGTCGGCCGCGTGGGGGCCGTACGGCATCGGTCAGCCCTCGGCGACGAGCTGCTCGTAGGCAGCCGCGTCGAGCAGGCCGTCGACCTGGGCGGGGTCTGCCAGCTTCACGCGGATCATCCAGCCGGCGCCGTACGGATCCGAGTTCACGACCTCGGGCGTGCCCGCGAGGTCCCCGTTCGCCGCCGCGACCTCACCCCCAACCGGGGCGAACAGGTCGCTCACGGCCTTCACCGACTCGACGACGCCGAACGTCGCATGCTGGTCGAGGCTGCGCCCCGGCTCGGGGAGCTCGACGAACACGATGTCACCCAGCTGGTCGGCCGCGAACTGGGTGACCCCGACGACGGCCTCGTCACCCTCGACGCGGATCCACTCGTGATCCTTCGTGTAGCGCAGATCGCCGGGGACCATGGGACGGGTTCCTCCTCGGTGCCGCGACCGCGGGTCGTCGGCGTGGTGGCAATGCGACTCGCTCGAGCTCGAACCTGGTCAGGTCGGACGCGTATAGAACGGGAGCGGGACGACCTCGGCTGCCACGGGGGTCCCACGGATCTCGACCGCCAGCATCGTACCGGGTTCGGCGTGGGCGGGAGCGACATAGGCCATCGCGATCGCATGCCCAAGGGAGGGTGACATCGTGCCGGAGGTCACGACCCCCGTGGCGCCCGAGGCGTCGACGACGGGATAGCCGTGACGCGCGATCCCCCGCTCCCGGAGCACCAGGCCCACGAGCCGGCGGTCGATCCCGTCCCTGGCCACCTTCTCGAGGGCGGCCCGCCCGACGAAGTCGCCGGGCTTGCCGAGCTTCACGACCCGCCCGAGCCCCGCCTGGTACGGGTTCGTCCCCCGGTCCAGCTCGTTGCCGTACAGCGGCATTCCGGCCTCGAGGCGGAGCGTGTCCCGCGCGCCGAGCCCAACCGGAATGAGGCCCGCACCGCGGCCTGCCTCGAGCACGCGGTCCCACGCCTCCCCCGCCTCGGCGACATCGACGAACAGCTCGAAGCCGTCCTCGCCCGTGTAGCCGGTACGCGCGACCTGCGCATGGATCCCCGCGACCACGCCCTCGGCGACGCCGTAGTAGCGGATCGAGGCGAGGTCGAGCTCGGTGAGCGGCTGGAGGATGTCGATGCTGCGCGGCCCCTGGATCGCGACCAGTCCCGTCGCCAGGGATTGATCGTCGAGGACGGCCCGGAAGCCGACGAGCCGCTCCGCGAGCGCATCCGACACGACCCGGGCATTGGACGCGTTGGCGACGACCATGAACCGGTCATCGGCGAGCCGGTACACGATCAGGTCGTCCATGATCCCGCCGTCCTCGGCGCAGATCATCGAGTAGTGCGCGCGTCCCACGGCGAGCGACGGCGGGTCGGAGATGAGCGCCTTCGCGAGCGCCGCGCCGGCCTCGGGACCCTCGACCACGAGCTCGCCCATGTGCGACAGGTCGAACAGGCCGGCGGCGGTCCGCACGGCGCGGTGCTCCTCGAGGATCCCCGAGTACTGGATCGGCATCAGCCAGCCGGCGAACTCGACGATCTTCGCGCCGAGCGCCTCGTGGCGGTCGAGCAGCGGGCTGGGCGTCGGGGCGATCGGCTCCGGCTCGGTCATCGGGTGATCACCCTCTCCTTCTACGACGCGACCGGGAACGTGCCGTCCGTCGTTGCGGCAGCCGCTCGCGCGACGAGCGCGCGCTCGGTCTCGAATGTGAGCAGCGTGGGCGCTTCGCCGAACTCGATCCAGCGCACCTCGTCGAACTCGTGGTCGTGGCGCCCGAGGTCCCCGCCGGTGGGCACCATCAGGAAGTAGTGGACGGTCTTGTGGATGCGCGTCCGGCCCTGGACGAACCAGTACTCGATGGAGTCGAACGGGCGCACGATGCGCACGTCGAGGCCGCTCTCCTCGCGGACCTCGCGGATGGCCGTCTCCTCGGTCGTCTCCCGGGGGTTGGGCGTGCCCTTGGGGAGCGTCCAGGTGACGCCGTCACGCTCGCGCCTGCGCTTGCCCACCACGAGCTGTGGCGCCCCGTCCACGAATCGGATGACGATGCCACCGGCCGAGGTGGCGACAGCCTGCTTCAGGCGGGCCACGCCGGTGCCACGGAGGCGCGCCGGTGCCCTCCGCCCCGCGTCGAGCTTGTCCACAGCATCGAGGACGCGGGCTTCGGGTGACCGCTTCGCACCGGGCGAGCCGGCTCGATGATGAGCGCGCGCCACGGGGCGCGCAGCGCGCTCAGCGGGCCGACGTCCGGGCGGCGCAGGACCGTACGCCGCGACGGCGCGGCAATGAACGCTGAGGAAGGACGGAGACCGAGTCGTCGCTCCCGGGCCCTGGCTGACGGGTGCACGAACCGCGCCGGCCATGCCGCGTGACGAGCGGCGATGCTGTGCTGCATGTCCGCATCGTACCCCGTCAGGGGTCGGGCGCAAGTGTGGTGCGGAGCCGTTCGGTCGCTTCCGGTGACAGGGCGCCACGCTGTTCCGCGAGCCGCACGTCGCGGCGGAGCAACGCCCGGTAGATCTCGAGCGCCGCCGGTGCCTCGGCCCCGATCGCGGCGAGGTGGGCGGCGATCGTTCCGGCATCGCCGCGGGTCGCGGGGCCCGTGAGCGACCGCCCGATGCCGAGGGCACGGGCGTTCGCGACCGTCTGCTCGAGCAGCGGCAGGTAGATCCGCAGCGCGCCCTCCTCGTCGAGCCCCACCGCGGCCGCCACCTCGCGGATCGCGTCGAGCAGCGCCACGACACCCCCGGCCGAGAGCACGGCCGCCGCGTGATAGGCGGCCTTCGATCCCGGCGCCAGCCGGACCGGGATCGCCCCGATCGCCTCGGCCATGTCGCCGAGATGGGCCGCGAGCTCATCGTCGCCTTCGATCGCGATCGTCGCGCCGTGGAGCGCCTCGAGCGCGCGCTCGAGGTCCGCGAACGCAACGAGCGGGTGGAACGCGCCCGCCTGCGTCCCGGCGGCCATCGCGGGTGCGAGCACCTCCGCACCCAGGAGGCCGCTCGTGTGGACCATCGCCTGGCCCGCGTAGAGCCGCAGGCTCCGCGCGAGCGGCTCGACGACGTCGTCCGGGACCGCGAGCAGGACGAGCTCCACGTCGTCCACGAGGGCGTTGGGCTCCGCGAACGCGCGCACGCCGGGGACGCGCCCCTTGAACCGGTCGCGGCGACCGGGGTCGCGTGAGGCAACGGCACCGACGGGCCAGCCTGCGCGATCCAGCGCGATGCCGAGCGCGGTCCCCACGGCCCCAGCCCCGATGATCCCCACCACCGGCCGCTCGCCCGGGCCCGAGTTGGCGTGCGGATGCGCATGGTCGCTCGCGTGCTCGATCTCGCCATGGCGGTGGGTCGCCGGCGTGTCGGCCCCTCCGTGTTCGTCGCCCGCGGGCTCGCCGCCCGCCCCGGTCCGCTCGCCCAGTGGATCGAGCGCGATCCCGTGCGCGTCGAGGTCGCGCAGCGTCTGATCGTGCTCTTCCGCGCGACGCTCGGCCTGGCGGCGGAGCGCCTCCTCGGTCTCGTCCCAGGCCCTCACCGGGCAGCCACCCCGGCAAGCGCCCGCCCGTGCGCGCTGTATGCTTCCACGCGACGAGTGTAGCGAGCGGTCCGAGGGCGCACCCTCATCGCCCGATCCCCACAGTGGAGATCAGACCGTGCCCACCCCCAACGCCTTCGGCGCCCGAACATCCCTCGGCGCCGGCCTCCCGGACCTCTACCGTCTCGACTCGCTCGCGACCGCGGGCGTCCCCCTGGGGATCGACCTCGGGCGGGCGCCGGTCACCCTCAAGATCCTGCTCGAGAACGCCCTCCGCCACGCGGGCGGCGGCATCGTGCGCGAGGAGGACGTCGCGGCGCTCGCAGCCTGGCGGCCCGGCGGCGGCGGCGAGGCCGAGGTCCCGTTCATGCCCTCCCGGGTGGTCCTCCAGGACTTCACGGGCGTGCCGGCGGTCGTGGACCTCGCGGCGATGCGCGACGCGATGGCGGCGCTCGGGGGCGACCCCGCGCGGGTGAACCCGCTCGTGCCCGCCGACCTCGTCATCGACCACTCCGTCCAGATCGACGCGTGGGGCGGCGCCGGCTCGTTCGCGTTCAACGTCGGGCGCGAGTACGAGCGCAACGGCGAGCGCTACCAGCTGCTGCGCTGGGCGCAGACGGCGTTCCGCGACCTGCGGGTCGTCCCGCCCGGTACCGGGATCATCCACCAGGTCAACCTCGAATTCCTCGCGACGGTCGTCAGCGACCGCTCGGACGAGGCCGGCCGGGTCGCGTTCCCGGACACGCTCGTCGGGACGGACTCCCACACGACGATGATCAACGGGCTCGGCGTCCTCGGCTACGGCGTCGGCGGGATCGAGGCCGAGGCCGTCCTGCTCGGCCAGCCCCTCTACCAGCCGATGCCGCGTGTCGTCGGCGTCCGGCTCCACGGCGAGCTGCCGCGGACGACGACCGCGACCGACCTCGTGCTCGTGATCACCGAGATGCTCCGCTCGTTCGGCGTCGTGGGCGCGTTCGTGGAGTTCGCCGGCGATGGCCTGGCGGGCCTCTCGCTCGCCGACCGCGCGACGATCTCCAACATGAGCCCCGAGTTCGGGGCGACCTCGACGCTGTTCCCGATCGACGACGAGACGCTTGGCTACCTGCGACTCACGGGCCGGCCGTCGGAGCGAGTGGACCTGGTCGAGCGGTACGCGAAGGCCCAGGGGATGTGGCGCGAGCCGGGCAGCGGCCCCGAGTTCGATGCCGACCTCGAGCTGGATCTCGGCACCGTCGAGCCGTCGCTCGCCGGGCCGCGCAGGCCGCAGGATCGGGTCGCCCTCTCCGGCCTCCGGGACAACTTCCGGACCGCGTTCCCGGAGACGGCAGGCGTCATGCCGAAGCCGATCGAGGCGGGCGGGCGCTCCGCACAGATCGGCCACGCGTCGGTCGCGATCGCCGCGATCACGTCGTGCACGAACACGTCCAACCCGACGGTCATGGTCGGGGCGGGCCTGCTCGCGAGGAACGCGGTGGCACGCGGCCTGACCGTGAGCCCCGTCGTCAAGACCTCGCTTGCGCCTGGGTCGAAGGCCGTCACGGGCTACCTCGAGCGGGCCGGGCTCATGGCGCCGCTCGCGGAGCTCGGGTTCGCGCTCGCCGGGTACGGCTGCACGACCTGCATCGGCAACTCAGGCCCGCTCGACGAGCCCATCGCGAAGGCCGTCGAGGACGACCAGCTCGTCGTGGCGGCCGTCCTCTCGGGCAACCGCAACTTCGAGGGGCGGATCCACCCGCTCGTGCGCGCGTCCTATCTCGCCTCGCCGCCGCTCGTCGTCGCGTTCGCGCTGGCGGGCCGGGTCGACGTCGACCTGACGACCGAGGCCCTCGGGACCGGGTCCGACGGGCGGCCCGTGATGCTCGCGGACATCTGGCCGTCGCCGGACGAGGTGCGCGCCGTCGTCGGTTCGTCCGTGGACGCGGCCCTGTTCCGCGAGACGTACGGCTCGGTGTTCGAGGGCGACGACCGGTGGCGCGCGCTGCCGATCCCGGAGGGTGACCGATATGCGTGGGAGGACGGCTCGACGTACATCGCCAACCCGCCGTTCTTCGAGGGCCTCACCGCCGAGCCGGCGCCGCTCCGCGACATCGAGGGTGCGCGCGTCCTCGCGGTCCTGGGCGACTCCGTGACGACGGACCACATCAGCCCGGCGGGCTCGATCGCCGCGTGGTCCCCCGCCGGCCAGTGGCTCCAGGCGCAGGGCGTGGGCCCCGTGGACTTCAACTCGTACGGCGCCCGGCGCGGGCACCACGAGGTCATGATGCGCGGCACGTTCGCGAACATCCGCCTGCGCAACCGGCTCGTCGAGGGCAGGGAGGGGCCGTACACGCTCCACCTCCCCGATGGGGAGGAGCTGTTCATCTACGACGCGGCGATGCGCTACCGCGCCGAGGGCGTGCCGCTGCTGATCCTCGCCGGCCGGGAGTACGGGTCCGGCTCGTCGCGCGACTGGGCCGCCAAGGGGACGACGCTGCTCGGCGTCCGCGCGGTCATCGCCGAGAGCTACGAGCGGATCCACCGCTCGAACCTCGTGGGGATGGGCGTCCTCCCCCTCCAGTTCCTGGACGGCGAGAGCGCGACGTCGCTCGGGCTCACCGGACGCGAGGCGTTCACGCTGAGCGGGATCGCCGACATCGCTCCGCGCCAGGTCGTCACGGTCATCGCCCGCGCCGACGGGGACGGATCGGAGCGCCGCTTCCGGGCGATCGCGCGGCTCGACGGCCCGATCGAGGTGGAGTACCTGCGCCAGGGCGGGATCCTGCCGGCGGTGCTCCGGCGGCTCGCCGCATCCTGACGGCGGGCGGACAACGTCGTCGTCCTCGCTCCCAACGCGAAGCCCCCGGAGGGAGGCCGGGGGCTTCAACGCACCGAGGGTCCCCGGCGGCACGGGGAGGAGTCCGCGCCACGAGGTGTCCTTCGTCGCTTCGACGCGCGATCCGGGCATGGTGTTACGGCGCCGGAACCACGAACGCGGAGCCGCCTGCTCCGCGTCGGGATCGTCTCGGGTGGTGGGCGATACTGGACTCGAACCAGTGACCTCACGGATGTGAACCGTGCGCTCTAACCAACTGAGCTAATCGCCCGAGGGAGCGCATTCTAGCGTGCCGGGCGGGATGCGCGGGCCGCGGCGAGAGGCGGGGGTCAGAGCCGCAGGCCGGGCCACCGCTCGAGGACGCGCGCCGGGTCGATGTCGTCGACGACGATGAGCTTCGTCCGGCTCGCCGCGCCCGCCACGAGGCGGACGTTGCGACGCGGGACGTCCAGCTCGTCGGCGAGCAGGCGGATGAGTGCCTGGTTGGCCGCACCCTCGACGGCCGGGGCCGCCACCCGCGCGCGCAGGATCCCATCGGCGACCCCGTCGACGTGGTCGGACCCACCACGGGGTGTCAGGCGGACGGCAAAGCGGACGTCGGCAGGACTCAGGACAACCTCAGAGCAGGAAGCGCATCACGACGCCCAGCGCGAGCAGGACGAGCAGTCCCGAGAAGTCGACCATCCCGGTCTGCGGAAGCATGCGACGGACGGGCCCGAGGATCCATTCCGTCATCGACACCAGGAAGTCGGCCGCCGGCGTGCGAGCCATGGGGTCCACCCAGCTGAGCAGCAGCCGGGCAAAGATCAGCAGCCACAGCACGAGGGCGATGCCGCCGATCGTCGCCTGGACGAGCGCTCCCATGGCGCCGAGTCTACCAGCGCCCGCCCATCCGCCTGCTCATGCCTCCGGCAGCGGGCGTTCGCCGAACAGGGCACGCCCGACGCGGACGATCGTCGCCCCCTCCTCGACCGCCACCTCGAAGTCGTCGGTCATGCCCATCGAGAGGGCCGGGCCGAGCGCGGGACGGCCTGCGCGCAGCCGTTCGCTCAGCTCGCGCAGCGCGATGAACGTGGGCCGCGCCTCGTCTGGGCCCGCTACGAGGCGCCCGATCGTCATGAGCCCCTCGACGCGGAGGTGCTGGAGCTCGAGCAGCTCGCCGGTCGCGGACTCGAGGGCGTCGGGCTCGAACCCCGCCTTGGCCGGGTCCCCGGCGACGTTGACCTGGAGCAGGACCGGGAACCGCTCGCCCGGCCGGACCTCCCCGGCGATCCGGTCCAGCCGTCGCGCGAGGTCCATCGAGTCCACCGACTGGATGACGTCGACGGCCGCGAGCGCCTTCCGGGCCTTGTTCCCCTGGAGCGGCCCGATGAGGTGCCAGCGACCGCCGTGGGTGCCCTCGACCTTCTCGACAGCCTCCTGCACCCGGTTCTCGCCCAGCTCGGTGAGCCCGGCCTCGATCGCCGCCTGGACGACCTCCGCGGATTGTGTCTTCGACACGGCGACGAGCATGACCCCCGCGGGATCGCGCCCGGCCCGCCCGGCCGCCTCCCCGATCCGCGACAGCACCGCCTCCCGAGCCCGCACGAACTCGGCAATCCGGTCAGCCGTCATGCGTGAGCGAGCGAGCGCAGCCGGCAACGCCGCGAGGGACGACTCCTGGCGCCGCGCCCTAGCGGCGGCGCAGGAAGGAGGGAATCTCGAGATCGTCGGCGTCGTAGGACGCCGCCTTCTTCGGCTCGCCGACCGAGCGCTCCGGGCGGACGGGGACCGGAACCGCCTCGCGGCTGTCGGACTCGTCGGTCTCCGAGCGCTGACGCTCGAGCTCCTCGAGGAAGTCCCGGGCGGGGACCGAGGCGCCGGCCGCGCCGGGGGCGACGGCTGACTGCGACCTCACGCCCGTCGCGCTGGTGACGCGCTCGCCCGTCGTCGTGCGGGCGGTATCCGGGCGGCGGCGGCCATCGAAGCCCGTGGCGATGACCGTGATCATCACCTCTTCGCCGAGCCGCTCGTTGAAGCTGGTGCCGAAGATGATGTTCGCCTCCGGGTCGGCCGCGGCGCGGATCTCCTCCGCAGCCTCCGTGACCTCCCACAGGGTGAGGTTCGAGCCACCGGTGATGTTGAACAGGATCCCCTGCGCGCCCGAGATGTTGATCTCCAGCAGCGGGCTCGCGACGGCCTGGCGGGCGGCCTCGAGGGCGCGGTTCTCGCCCGTTGCGCGGCCGATGCCCATGAGGGCCGACCCGGCGTCCTTCATGATCGTGCGGACGTCCGCGAAGTCGAGGTTGATGAGCCCGGGCACCGTGATGATGTCGCTGATGCCGGCAACGCCCTGGCGCAGCACGTCGTCGACGACGCGGAACGCGTCCACGATCGAGGTGTTCTTCTGGACGACGTCCCGGAGCCGGTCGTTGGGGATCGTGATCAGGGTGTCGACCTTGGCCTTGAGCTCCTCGGCAGCCTTCTCCGCGACGAGCTTGCGTCGCGCGCCCTCGAAGCTGAACGGCTTGGTGACGACGCCGATCGTCAGCGCGCCCTGCTCCTTCGCGATCTCCGCCACGACCGGTGCCGCGCCCGAGCCCGTGCCGCCGCCGAGGCCCGCGGTGATGAACACCATGTCCGAGTCCGCGATCGCGTCGGCGATCTTGTCCCGGTCCTCCTCCGCGGCGCGCGCCCCGATTGTCGCGTCGCCGCCCGCGCCCAGACCGCGCGTGATCTTGTCGCCGATGCGGATCTTGTGGGGTGCATCCGACTGCAGGAGCGCCTGGGCGTCCGTGTTGCAGGCGATGAACTCGACGCCCATCATCTCGGCGCGAATCATCCGGTTAACGGCGTTGGAACCGCCGCCACCGACGCCGATGACGCGGATGAGGGCGAAGTTCTCGGAGTCGGACCGCAGCGGCATCGGCGCTCTCCTTCAGGGTGCGCAGCAGGGTGTGGCGTCAGGACGGGTCACCGCTCGTCCCCTGCGTTGCCGGTCCCGGTTACCGGCGCCGCGTTGGGTTCCTCGGGCTTCCGGGGAGTATACCCGCCGAGGCGGTTCGCGGTCGGGTTGAATCCTCCGGGAATCCGCGTGGACGCACCGGTTCCTGCCCCGCGGCGGGCGCCGGTCAACCCCCGAGGAAGCTCAGCCGCACCCGTCGAGTGGCGTTGTCCTCGTTGGGATCGAGCAGGGTGATCGACTGCCAGGTCCCGAGCGCGAGGCGGCCCGCGATCACCGGGACGGTGAGCGACGGGCTGGCCAGGAGCGGCAGGACGTGGTCGGCGCCGTGTCCCGCCGAACCGTGGCGGTGGGTCCAGCGGTCGTCGCGCGGCAGGAGGCGGTCGAGCGCCGTGACGGCGTCGGCCTCGGAGCCCGCACCGAGCTCGATCACCACGGCCCCCGCCGTCGCATGGGGCACGAACACCGACAGCAGGCCGTCGCCGCCCTCGGACGCATCGGCGGCGAAGCGGGCGCAGGCCGGCGTCAGGTCGGTGAACCCGCGGTCGCGCCCGGTGCGGACCTCGAGCTCGATGGAGCGCACGGCGGACCGGCGGCTACGGGAAGATCGAGCGGATCGCGTCCCGGATGCGGCCGAGGCCGCCGCCGCCCGGCGCCGACTCGTAGCGCTGTGGCTCGTCCGCGCCGATGACGTTGGCTCCCCAGCGGAGCAGGCCGACGCAGGTCGAGTACGCCGGGTCCTGGATCGTGTCGACCAGCCCGCCGATGCCCGTGGGGCCCGCGACGCGGACCGGCATCTGGAGGACTTCGCGGCCGAGCTCCGCGGTGCCCGCGAGCTGGGAGCCACCGCCGGTGAGGATGATCCCGGCCGGCAGCATCCCGTGGCCGCTGCGGGTCATCTCCGTCCGGAGCAGCTCGAAGGTCTCGCGCATGCGGGCCTCGATGATCCGGCACAGCTCCTCGCGGCTGACGGTGCGCCCGGCGTCCTCGCCCAGGACCGAGACACCGATCTCCTCGTCGCTGAGATTGCGCAGGTCGCAGGTGCCGTGGCGGACCTTGAGCTCCTCGGCCACCTGGAGCGTCGTCTTGACGCCGATCGCGACATCGTTGGTGACGTTGTTGCCGCCGACCGGCAGCACCGCCGTGTGGAACGGCGAGCCGTCGGCGAACAGCGCGAGGTCGATCGTGCCCGCGCCGATGTCAGCGACCGCGACGCCGAGCTCCTTCTCCGTCTCCGTCAGCACGGCCTCCGCGGAGGCGAGCCCGTCGACCACGAGCTCGTCGATCTTCACGCCGGCCAGCTGGACGCACTTGGTGAGGTTCTGGACCGCGGTTGCCGAGGCCGAGACGATGTGCGCCTCCACCTCGAGCCGCAGCGCGCTCATCCCGAGCGGGTCCTTCACGCCTTCCTGGCCGTCGACCGTGAAGCCGCGGCGCTCGACGTGGAGCACATCGCGGTTGGACGGGATCGACACGGCCCGGGCGACCTCGATCGCGCGGTTGATATCCTCGCGGGTGACCTCGCGATGGTGCGCGGTGACCGCGACCTGGCCCGTGGAGTTGAGGCTCTCGACGTGCTGGCCGCCGACGCCGACGAAGGCGCGGTCGATCTTCCAGCCGGACAGGCGCTCCGCGCGCTCGACGGCGTCCGCGATGGACCGGACGGTCTGGTCGATGTTGACCACGACGCCTTTCTTGAGGCCCGATGCTGGGACCGTCCCGTGACCCATGATCGTCAGCCGGCCGTCGCGGCCCACCTCGCCGATGAGCGCACAGACCTTCGACGTGCCGACGTCGATACCGACCAGGACCGCTTCCCGTTCCACCTGCCTGTCGTCCCTCGCTGTTTCGGGGCGGCTGTGCCGCCGTCAGAGCCTAGATGAAGTGGCGCCTGATGAGCGCGACGTTGTTGAAGATCCGGAACCCGAAGTTGATCAGCGCGACCAGGTAGAGGTCCAGGCTGAGCCGGTCGCCGATGAACGTGAGGAGCACCGCCACGATGGCGTTGGTGAGGAACCCGCTGATGAAGATCCGATTGTCGTAGACCCCGTCGAGCTCAGCACGGACCGCGCCGAGGACGGAGTCGAGGGCGGCGAGGATCGCCACCGCCGAGTAGCGCGAGAGCTCGAAGGAGACGTTGACGTTGAGGACGAGCCCCGCCAGGACGCCGACGAGAAGACCCACGAGGGGCAGGAGCACGGGCCGGCAGCCTCCGTCGGGTTGAACGCTGGGCTGAGGATACCCGACGGGACGGTCATGGCTTCGGGCTCTCCGACGGCCTGGGCGTGGTCCGCGGGACCCAGGTGCCGCTCCGCTCGTCGGCGAGGATGACGCGCAGGACGTTGGCCTCCTCGTGGGCGGGGTCGAGCAGCAGGCTGCGCAGCAGGCGGACCTGGCCCGGGATGAGATCGGTCGTGCGCAGGGTCGGCGTGTAGAACCCGAAGATCGCGTTCCAGCCCGCCGGGTCCACGCGCAGGACGAAGCCGTTCTGGTCGTCGACCCGGATGTGGATCGCGTTGCCCGCGCTGCCGATGTCCGCGGGCGTGAGCGACCCCAGTCGCAGCGCAGCGTCGAGCGTGACCGGGTCGAGCACCGAGCCCACGCGCAGCGTCGCCGAGGCGAGCCGCCGGTCGACGAGGAGCGGCAGGGTCGCAGCCGCCTCCGGGGCGTCCTTGCCGAGCTCGCCGAACAGCGTCCCATCGGCGGCGACGAGGAACGTGTGCTGGCCCACCTTCCACGCCAGCAGGGCCTGGCGCTCGGTGACCTGGACCCTGACCTGGTCGGGCAGCGCGATGCCCACCGTCGCCCCGGCCACGGCCGGCAGCAGCTCCAGCCTCGCCTCGAGGTCGCTCGTCTTCACCGTGAACACGTTCGTGCCGGCGGGGACGGCGAGCGCCGCGAGGATCGCGTCGTCGGTCGTCCACGTGTTGCCCGCGACGACGGTGGCGTGCGCGACGAACAGGTCCGAGGACATCGCCCCGTACAGGCCGCCCGCGGCGACGAGGATCGCGAGGGCGGCCCCCGCGCGTACCGGCGTGAGGCCGGCAGACGCGCGCCTGACGGACTTCGTGCGCCGGATCCCGCCTCCGGGCCGCGCCCCCGGACGCAGTGCCACCGGCTTGCGCGGGCGTGCGCCGGTGGCACTCGGCTTGCGGGCGACGGGACGGGATCTGGCCATCGTCAGCGAGGCAGGTCGGCGGCGGTGAGCCGATGACGGACGCGCGACGCATCGCGCTCGAGGGCCAGGTCCACGACCCGCCGGCACACGTCCGCGAACGCGTACCCGGCGGTGGACGGCATCGTCGGGAACAGGCTGATCGGCGTGAACCCGGGGATGGTGTTGATCTCGCTGATGACCAGCCGATCGCCCGCCAGCAGGAAGTCCACGCGCGCGAAGCCCTCGCAGCCGCAGGCGCGGTACGTGTCGCGGGCGAGCTTGCGCATGGACTCGGCGAGGAGGGGCGGCACGTCCGCGGCGGTCGAGGTGCGCGACAGGCCGGGCGTGTACTTCGCCGCGTAGTCGTAGAACTCGTGACCCGGGACGATCTCGCCGGGGCCGTAGAGCTCCAGGCGGTCGGGCTCGTTGCCGATCACCGCAACCTCGAGGTCGCGCGCGCCCGCGAGATACCGTTCCACGAGCGCGACGTCGTCGAACCGGAACGCCTCGTCGAGCGCGGCCGCCCGTTCCCGGGCGGTGTGGGCGAGCGTCATCCCGACGGAGCTGCCGAGCCCCGAGGGCTTGACCATGAGCCGCGCGTCACCCGTCGAGGCGGCGAACGCCTCGAGCTCGGCCAGGACGGCGTCGGGGTCGCGGGCCCAGCGCGCCGCCCGGACCTCGCGCCAGTCCACGACGGGGAGCCCCAGGCCGCGGATCAGCCGCTTGAACACGGCCTTGTCCATCCCGATCGCGCTCGCCGACACGCCTGACCCCGTGTACGCGAGCCCTGCCGACTCGCACAGCGCCTGGACGGTCCCGTCCTCGCCGAACGGGCCGTGGAGCGCGATGAACACGACGGGACGTGGCTCGGCCGCCGCCAGCGAGGCGAGCGCCTCGCCCGCCTGGCTGGGTCCGGTCGCGCCCAGCGCCGCCGGGTCGTCGTACGCCGCCTGCGGCCGGCCGTCGCGACGGTGCCCGTCGGGGAGCCACCACCATCCCCCCTCGAGGTCGATGAGCCAGGACGAGACGGGGTGGCCCGCGTCCATCAGCGCCTCGGCGATCGCGGTGCCCGAGACGATGGACACGTCGTGCTCCGCCGACGGACCGCCGAGGACGACGGCGACCGGCGTCGTGGCCGGATCATGGCCGAAGGACGGGACGGGCATCAGGCGGTCTCCTCGATCCAGCCGGACCAGTCCCCGACGAACTCGACCTCGAACCGCAGGTCGACGCCGTGGCGCTCGAGGACCCGGCGCCGGACGTGCTCGGCGAGGCGGCGGACGTCGGCCGCAGTGCCGCGCCGGTCGTTGACGATGAAGTTCGCGTGCTTCTCCGAGACCACGGCGCCGCCGACGCGGGTGCCCTTGAGCCCGAGCTCGTCGATGAGCCGGCCCGCCGAGTCGCCGTCAGGATTGCGGAATACCGAGCCCGCCGACGGGATCCCCAGCGGCTGGTGGGCCTGGCGCCAGTGGCGGATCTCGTCGAGCCGCCGCTTGATCTCGTCGGGATCGGCTGGCGTCAACCGGAACAGCGCGCTCATCACGATCTCCGCGGGGCCGCCGGCCGGAAGCTGGCCGGCGTCCTTGAACCGGCTGTGGCGGTAGCCGAACCCGAGCTCGTCGGCCGACAGCTCGCGTTCGCTGCCGTCGGCCAGGAGCACGGTCGCGGACTCGAGGACCCGCGACGTCTCGTTCTCGTGTGCGCCGGCGTTGGCCCAGACGGCCCCGCCCACGGTGCCCGGGATCGCGAGGCCGTACTCGAGACCCGTGAGTCCCGCCTTCTGGGTCTCGGTCGCGGCGCGGGCCATCGGCACGCCGGCCTCCGCGCGATAGCGGTCGCCCTCGAGCTTCGTGCCCTCGGCGCGAGCCTGGATGACGAGTCCCCGGATCCCCGCGTCCGCGATCACGAGGTTCGAGCCTCGGCCCAGGATCGTGTACGGGATCGCGCGTGCGCGCGCGAACTTCACGAGGGCCCGCAGCTCGAACGCGTTGTGCGCGACGGCGAACAGGTCGGCCGGCCCCCCGACGCGCATCGTCGTGAACCGTCCGAGCGGCTCGTCGCGCGAGGTCTTGACCCCGATCCGGCGCTGGATGTCGGTGCCCGTGGTGAGGGCATCGAACGGCGCGGGCAGCGTGGGGCCGGTCACGGGCGCGTCCCTCGAGCCGTGGCCTCGATCTCGGCCTGGGTCGGCAGCGGCTCGCCCAGCGCGACCGCGAGCACGAGCTCGGCGACAGCCTCGGCGGCATCCGGTCGAGCGAGGTCGCGAGCCGCAGCGGACATCGCGGCATGGCGGCCCGGGTCGACGAGCAGGCCGGCGGCCTCGACCAGGCGATCGGCGTCCAGGTCCTCGTCCTCGATCAGGATCGCGGCCCCAGCCTCCGCGAACGCCTCCGCGTTGCGACGCTGGTGGCCGGACGCATGCGGGTACGGGACGATCGCCGTGGGCAGGGCGAACGCTGCCGCCTCGGCGAGCGTCGATGCGCCGGCGCGGCCGACGGCGAGGTCCGCCGCGGCGAGCGCGAGGGTCATGTCATCGTGGAGGAACGGATACGGGCGGTATCGATCGCGCAGCTCGGCGGGGAGCGCCTCGCGCGCGGCGATCGCCGGGGCGTACCCATCCTCGCCGGTCACGTGGACCACTCGGACGCGCTCGACGAGCCGCGGCAGCCCGCCGAGCACGGCGTCGTTGATGCGGCGGACCGCCTGCGAGCCGCCGAACACGAGCAGGATCCGCTCGCCCGGCCCGCCGCCGAAGTGCGCGCGGGCGGCGTCGACGTCGATCCCGCCGAGCTCCCGGATGGGTGTCCCGGTGACGAACGCCCGCGGGTGTCCGAGCGTGGTGGCGGCTTCCGGGTGGCTGACGGCGAGCACCGTTGCCCGCGAGGCGACGAAGCGAACGGATCTGCCCGGGACCACGTTCCCCTCCCAGAGCACGCTCGGGATCCGGAGCGCGGACGCTGCGAGGAGCGTCGGGATGGCGACGTACCCGCCGGTCGTGAAGATCGCGGCCGGGCGCCGGAACAGCAGCAGGAGGAACGCCTGGGGCACCGACAGGCCGAGCCGGGCCGGGTCGAGGACGAGGTGGAGGTCGCGTCCCGCCGAGCGCAGGGAACGCAGCAGGAGCCGGGTCAGCCGGATGCCCGCGCCGGGGACGATGGACCGCTCGAGACCGCGGTGCCCGCCCAGCCAGCCGAGCTCAGGCGCGCCGGCTCGAGCGCGGAGCGACCGGGCGACGGCCAGGGCCGGGTAGATGTGCCCGCCCGTTCCGCCGCCCGCGATCAGCAGGCGCATCGTTCCAGGTTCCTTTCTCGACCGTTTCGCGTGACACCGAGAGCAGGATGCCCACCGCAGCGAAGCTGATGATGAGCGACGAGCCACCGGCGGAGACGAACGGCAGCGGGATGCCGGTCACGGGGATCAGCCCGACCACGACCCCGATGTTGATGAACGCCTGGAGGCAGATCCAGGCGGTGATCCCGGCGGCCAGGAGCGCGCCGAACGTGTCCGGCGCGCCGAGTGACGTCCGGATCCCGAGATACCCGAAGGCGAGGAACAGCACGATCACGAGGCCGCCACCCAGCAGCCCGAACTCCTCGCCCACGATCGCGAAGATGTAGTCGTTGAATGCGTTGGGCAGGAACAGCCCGCCGGCCAGCCGGCTCTCGCCGAGGCCGGCCCCCAGCAGCCCGCCGAGGGCCAGCGCGAGGTAGCCCTGGATGCTGTGAAACCCGATCCCCACCGGGTCGGACCACGGGTTGAGCCACGCCGTGATGCGGTCCATCTGGTAGCCGCGCACGAACACCAGGGCGACCGCGGGCACGGCGGCCCCGGCGAGCGCCACGAGGTGAAGGAGGTTCGCGCCGGCGAGGAAGAACATCGTGAACGCGGTGAACGCGAGGACGGACGAGGTCCCGAGGTCCGGCTCGAGGAGCACGAGCACCACGACCGGCAGCGTGATCACGAGGAACGGGACCGTCCCGCCGAGGAACCCCCGGACCGCATTCCCCCGCTTGGCGAACCAGTGCGCGAGGTACACGACGAGCGCCAGCTTCATGAACTCGGCGGGGTGGACCGCGGGCAGCGGCCCGATCTTGAGCCACCGGGCGGAGCCGCCCACCTCGATGTTGATCGCGGGGATGAACACGAGGATGAGACCCACGACGCCCGCGATGAACAGCGGGATGGACACCACCCGCAGCCACCGGTAGTCGACCCGCATCATCACGACCATCGCCACCATGCCCAGCGCGGCCCACAGGATCTGCGGCCCGACGATCGCGAACGTGTCGTCCCGCTGGAGGAACGCCTTGATGGCGGAGCTCGAGTACACCATCAGGATGCCGATGGCCGCGAGCGCGACGATCGAGACGAGGATCCCGTACTCGGGCTCGTGGCGCTCGCGCTGGAGGGTGTTCTTCGG
>DASXVG010000009.1:0-3998 GCA_036504355.1 Candidatus Limnocylindrales bacterium | reverse complement strand
GTCCGTGAACCGGCGGAGGATCGCCATGACCTCCCTGCTCGCCTGCTGGTACTTGCGTCCGTCGACCGGGAGGAAGACCCCGTGCGGGCACAGTCGCCCTGCCGTGCGAAGGGGCATCGCGCTGTGGACGCCGAACGCCCGTGCCTCATAGCTGGCTGCGCTCACCACGCCGCGCTGGTCGGGCCCGCCCCCGCCGACGATGACCGGCTTCCCTCGCAGCTCCGGCCGATCCCGCTGTTCCACGGCCGCGAAGAACGCGTCCAGGTCGACGTGGAGGATGGTGCGGGTGGCGGGCCTCACGCGCCCGATTGTCGCTCCGACCGGCGACAGCGTCCTGTCACGAACTCGCCGCTGGTCGGGCCCCGATGCGAGTCACGTGGGCCGCACAGCGGAGAGCATCCCGCACCGGTCGCGTTGCCAGGTCCGACCGCGCCCCGCGCGGCACCAGCGGCCTGGATCCGGGTCCGGGATCATTCGGCGACTCCGGTCAGCGCACGGCCCGCACGAGGCCCAGCACGTCGGTCGCCGACGGGACCACGCGCCAGGCCCCGGCAGCAGCGAGCTCGTCGGCGGTCGATGCCCCCGTCAGCACACCGATGCCGAGCGCCCCCGCGGCCGAAGCCGCACGCACGTCCGCGGTGGTGTCTCCGACGGTCATCACCGACGCCCGAGGCCCGGGGCCGCACGCGGTCACGACGGCCGCCTCGACGGATGCAGCGCGGTCGTCGCGCCAGTCGCCGAAGCCGAGGTCCCTGTCGAAGGAGAAGTAGTCGGCGAGGCCGACGGCCTCGAGCTTCGCGCGGGCGATCTCGGACGCATTGCCCGTCACGAGCCCGAGGCCGATCCCCATCGCACGCAGCCGCACGAGCGTCGGCTCGATCCCCGCGACGGGCGTGCCGGCGTCGTCCGGGTGGAGGGTCGCGCGGAAGCGCGCCGCGTAGTCGCGCATGACGTCGTCCGCCTCCCCGCGGGTCGGCGCGCGGCCTAGGTGCCCGGAGAGCACGTCGCGCACGATCTGCACGTCCACCCAGCCGGAGATGTCACGCCCGTCCAGGTGCGGTCGCTCGCCCTCGATCACGAGGGTGACGCGGCGTCCGACCCGGTCGCTCAGGGTGTCCGCGATCACCGCGAGGTGGGGGCTCGACCGGACCATCAGCGTCCCGTCGATGTCGAACAGGACCGCAGCCGTGCCGGGAACGCCGTCTTCCATGCCCCGAGTATCCGGCCGATCGGCGCCGGCTGCGGCAGGCTCGCCGAAGGTCGCGGCGGATGCGATCTTCAGGCGCGTCGAACCAAGCGACTGGCGTCGCCAAGACCCGCGAACGGGCGCGTCAGCCCTTGGGTTCGACGACGATCGTCACCTCGGGCGTCATGCCCGAGTAGACCTTGATGGCCACCTTGTACGTGCCCAGCGACTTGATCGGCTGGTCGAGGTCGATCTTGTGGCGGTCGACCGTGATCCCGCGCCGCCCCAGGGCCTCGGCGATGTCCTGGTTGTTGATCGAACCGTAGAGCTTGCCGCCCTCGCCGACCTTCACGCCCATCGTGAGCGTCGTGGACGCGATGCGGGTGGCCGCGATGTCGGCCTCCTCGCGCTCGCGCTTGCGCTTGTCCTCACGGCTGGCGATGTCGTGCTGGTACGCGCGATAGGCACCGCCCGACGCCGGGACCGCAAGCTTCTGGGGGATGAGGTAGTTGGTGGCGAAGCCGTCGGCCACCGTCTTCATCTCGCCCGTCTTGCCGATCTTGTCGACGTCCTTTGTCAGGATGACCTTCACGCGCTGTGTTCCTCCTTGGTGTTGATCCAGGATCGGACCCGTGGGCCGACCCCGCTGTGCTCAAGCGTATCGCCAGCGAACGAGGCCAGCTCCGGGGCGCGCCGCATCATGCGGCGGAGCGAGCTGGGCGTAAAGCGCCGGATGCGCCGGACATCGTCCGTGAATGCCCGGCGGTCGATGCCGAGCGCGTCGAGCTTCTCGTCGAGGACGTCCTCCGGGACCCCGTCCAGGAACAGGTCGACGGCGAGGACCACGACGACGAGGTCGTCGAGACCACCCACCACCGGCACCTCGTCCGGCACGAGGTCCCGTCCGAGGACGAGATAGCCGAGGGCCGCCGCGAGCATCGCCTTGCGGCCCGTCGGCGTCCGCTCGTCGCGGATGAGCTCGTAGAACAATCGCCCGTAGACGGGCGCGCGGCTCGCAAGCGGAAGGAACGCGGCCCACCCCAGCAGCCGGCGAAGGCCGATCCGCTGCGGCGAACGCTCCTGTTCCGATGCCCGGCGAGCCACTCTGTCCCTCACGCGCGACGCGCGACCCGAATCGGGATCGCGGTTGGCCGATGGTAGCACCGGCCCCGAACGGGTCCCGGGCAGGGCCTGGAGGTCGCCGTCAGCCCGTGGTGCGCACCCAGTTCCGGCGCGAGTACGCCAGCCGGAATCCGAGCCGGACCATGTTCCGGTACGAGTGGTTGACGGGGTCCTGCTCGTCCTCCTCGCCGGTCTCGGTCACCACCATCCGGCAGCCCAGGTCGCTGGCCTCGCGCATCCGGGCGGCGAAGATCGCCGACTGCCCGCCGCGGCCGCGGTGCGACTCGAGCGTCGAGCCCCAGCCGAGCCAGCCGAGGCTGTCGGCGACGTGCATCGCGCCGGCGGCGACAGGCACCTCGCCGTCGTAGCCCACGTAGTGCGACCAGCCGGGCTGCCCGACGAACGGTTCGAGGAGCGGCGAGAGGATCGGGGGCATCTCGAACGCGGCGAGGCAGACCGCGGCGAAATCGCCCGCACGGTCGGGCGCGATGCGCTCGATCCGGAGGCTCGTGGCAGGGTCCGGGATCTCGCCCAGGTCGTGCCACAGCTTGACCCACCGTCGGCTGGGGGCGTAGCCGGCGGCGGTCAGCCAGTCGGTGAGCGGCGGAGCCTCCGCCGCGGGCACGAGCTGGACGACCGATTGCGGGATCCCCAGGTCCGTGAAGAAGGCGACGATCGCCTCGATGTCCGATGCGGTGGCGGGCCGTGCCGTCCCCAGGCCCACGACACGGTTGAACATCCCGATGCCGACCGTGCGCAGGGCGATGGCATCCGCCCCGCCGATGCTCGCCGTGCTCGTGCCCAGCGCAGCGCGGGCGTCGGGCGGCAGCACATCGTAGGTATCCCGGATGGCCCGGCCCTCCGCGGCCTCGAGGTCATGGGTCAGGGCGGCGTCGTGGGACGGCATCGGCTCTCCTGCGGGTGGTGGCTCGCCGGTCATTGTGCGCGACGCCGGCTCGTCGGGGCGATCGCCACGACCGGATGTTGACATCGAACGTCCGTTCGGTATCATGGCAATCTCGAAAGGAGGCGCCCGGTGACCCGTCACGACGCCGAACGCAAGCGCAAGATCCTTGACGTGATCGCCGCCACGATCCGTGCGCGCGGCTATCCGCCGAGCGTGCGCGAGATCGCCAAGGCGGTTGGCCTTGCCTCCACGTCCGCCGTCCATCACCACCTCCAGATCCTCGAGAAGGAGGGGTACCTCGAGCGTGGGGCCGCGCAGTCGCGCGCGATCCGGCTCACGCCGCAGGCCGCCCTCCGGCTTGGGCTTGCCGCGGAGCTGACGCCGCAGTCGCAGCCCAGCGAGGCGCACAGCCTGCCCGTCATCGGCGAGATCGCCGCCGGCGGCCCGATCGAGGCATACCAGGACGCGTCGGAGACCCTCGCGGTCCCGGACATCCTCGCCCCGGCCGGTGACGCCTATGTCCTCCGCGTGCGCGGCGACTCGATGATCGAGGCGCACATCGCGGACGGGGACTTCGTGGTGATCCGCCCGCAGGAGACGGCCCGGGACGGGGACATCGTCGTCGCCCAGGTCGAGGAGAACGCGGTCACGCTCAAGCGCTTCTTCCGCGAGAAGGACCGGGTCCGCCTCCAGCCCGCCAACCCGAACTACCCGCCGCAGTTCTACCCCTCGGTCCGGATTCAGGGGAAGCTGATCGGCGTCATCCGCCGCCTCGACTGATCG
>DASXVG010000008.1:0-5571 GCA_036504355.1 Candidatus Limnocylindrales bacterium | reverse complement strand
TCCGGGTACCGCTACTGGGCGGGTCGCGGCGGCGTGGTCCTCGTCAACGATCCCCTCGACACCGTTGAGCAGGTCGCCCGCGCATACGACATCCGGTGGCTGATCCTCGAGGCGGACGACACCGTGCCGGCGGCGAAGGAGATCCTCGTGGACGGGAAGCGGCCCGACTGGGTTGGCGCGCCGATCCTGCAGACCCGGGACGTCGGCGTGTACCCGCTGGCGCTCGCCCCGTGACCGAGGGCTGGTCGCTCCCTCGCCGCGAGGCGTGGCTGACGGCGCTCGGGATCTTCGCGGTCGCACTCGTCGTCCGCGTCCTCACCGCCTCGATCATCGGCTTCCCCAAACCGGAGGACACGGCGTACTACGTCGGCGCTGCGCGCAACCTCGTCGAGGGGCGCGGGCTCGTCTCGAATGCGTTGTGGAGCTACGGCACGCCGCCGCTCGTGTTCCCGCGCCCGGCGTTCGAGGTGTGGCTCCCACTCCCCTCGCTGCTGGCCGCGATCCCGATCGCGCTGTTCGGGGGCCCGGCACCGATCAGTCTCGGTGCGGCGATGCGCGCCGCGCAGGTGATCCCCGTGCTCGCGGGCGCCGTGCTCTCGGTCCTCGCCTGGCGGCTGGCCGCGGACGTCGCGGCGGAACGCGGGCTGCCGGCGGGTCGTGCCCGCTCCCTCGCCATCGGCGCCGGGCTCGCGTCCGCGGTCTACCTCCCGCTCCTCCTGCACGCGGCGCTCCCCGACTCCACGATGCTGTTCGGCACGCTCGTCCTGGGCGCATGTCTCCTGATGACCCGCGTGCTCGCGGACCCGCGCGGCGCCCCCTGGAGCGATCCCCGACTCATCGGGACGGGGCTGCTCATCGGGGCTGCGGCGCTGACCCGCAACGAGGCCGTCTGGCTGGCCGCGGTGTGGGCGTGGCTCGCGTGGCGCCGGCAGGGCGAGCCACGCGCGGTGCGTGGCCGGCTGATCGCGGTCGTGGCGGTCGTGAGCCTCCTGGTGTTCGCGCCGTGGGCCGTGCGCAACTGGGCGGTGTTCGGCAACCCGCTCCCCGGCCAGGCGATCTCGAACGCGCTGTCCGTCGCCGGCTTCGACATCTTCGCGTGGAACGACCCGCCGACGCTGTCGCGCTACCTGTCCCAGGGGCCCCAGGCACTGCTCGAGGCCCGCGTCTCCGGCGTCGCCCACAACCTGTTCAACGTGCTGCTGCTGCTGGGCATCCCGATCTCGGTCCTCGGACTGCTCGCGCTGCCGTGGCAGGGCCGCGACCGCGCGCTCCGGCCGATCCTCCTCGTGAGCGTGATCACGTTCCTCGTGACGAGCCTCCTGTTCCCGGTTGCGACGACGTGGGGCACGTTCCTCCACGCCGCGGCGCCGTTCCACGTGCTGCTGCTCATCAGCGCCCTCGGCGCGCTCGACGGCGGGTTCGCGCGGCTTGGCCGCCGGCTCGGCTGGACGAGGCAGGTCGCGTGGCTCGGCGGGCTGCTTGCCATCTTCGCCTCGAGCGTGTTCTCGGCCGCGCTCCTGCCGTCGTTCGGGTCGGGCGCGCGGGCGACCGAGCGCACGTACGAGGTGCTCGCGCGCCAGATGGCGGTGATCGGCGCCCCGCTCGACGACAGCGCCCCGGTCATCCACGACTTCCCGATCTGGCTGGCGGAGACGGCACGCGTCCGGAGCCTCGCGCTCCCCGACGAGACGCCCGCCGACGTGCTCGACCTCGCGAACGCGTTCGGCGCCACGTGGCTGATCACCTCGCCCGGCGAGCACGGCTCGTGGCCGGCGGTGCTCGACGGGCCGGACCCCGACGCCTCGTGCTTCGAGGAGGTCCTGCTGCCGATCCCGGACGACCCGCTGGACGCGGCGGCCATCGACGGGATCCGGGTGTTCCGCATTGAATGCCGCGGCGTGGCACGCACGGGATCGACCGATCCGGCCGCCCGGCTCTCGCCGGAGGCCCCGGCCCCGATACACTCACGATGATGGACGCTCCCCGCGCCGAGTCGCCGGCCAGCCGGTACGACGAGCTGCACGCCGAGGCAACCGAGGCCCTGGGCTACGCCGGCAACACGCTGCGCGCGATCCGCGACCGCTATCGCGCCGCGTACCTCGAGGAGCTCGCCCGCTGGGATTCGGTCCGCGACGACCTCGCCGCGTCAGAGCGCTCGGCCGGCGACACACCCCCCGACCCGGGTTTTCCGTCGACCAACGGCTCCACGGCACCGGTCACACGGAGCGACACGCAGGCGGCCTCGGCGGCCGAGGTCGGGGCCGCGGATCTCCGGCTGCGGATGCTGCGCGGCGATGCGGACCGCAGCCGCGGCGACCTTGCGCTCCACGAGACGGAGCTGTCGCGGCTCGAGCTCGCGATCCGCAACATCGAGGGGACCTGGCTGTTCCTGGAGCGCGGCGACGCGTCGCTCGTGACCAGCGAGGACCTGCCGTCCATCCCGTCCGAGCTTCGGATGCGGATCGTGGAGGCCCAGGAGGCTGAACGGGCGCGCCTCGCGCAGGAGGTCCACGACGGACCCGCGCAGGCGCTCTCGAACGCGATCTTCCAGGTGGAGTTCATCGACCGCGTGTTCGAGTCCGACCCGGGCATGGCCCGCTCGGAGCTGCGGTTCCTGCGCGAGCTGCTCCGCCGCGAGCTGGGCGACGTGCGCAGCTTCATCGGCTCGCTCCGGCCGCCGGTGCTCGTGGAGCTCGGCCTGGACGGGTCGATCGTGGACACGGTGACCACGCAGGCTGCACTCTCTGGGGTGCACATCACGACCGAGCTCGCGGCACCCGCCGACGGACTCGGCGAGGCGGCCCAGACGGTGGTGCTGCGCGTGGTGCAGGAAGCGCTGCAGAATGTCCGCAAGCACGCCGGTGCTGCGAATGTCGTGATCGGCACGACGCTCGAGGACGGAGAATGGGTGCTGGAGGTCCGCGACGACGGTCGTGGCTTCGACACTGGAGCGGTGGCGGCCCGTGGCCGGCGCAACTTCGGCCTCCAGTTCATGCGGGAGCGGGCCGAGCTGATCGGCGCGCTGTTTGAGGTGCGTTCACGGCCGGAGGCGGGCACGGTGGTCCGGCTGGCGATCCCGGTGCCGCGAAAGGAGAACGGATGACGGACTACAACGGCCCGGAGCGACGCCGCGGTGGGGGCAACGACCGCCGGAACCAGTCGTTCGAGCGGGTGAAGATCCTCATCGTCGACGACCATGCACTGTTCCGCGTGGGGATCCGCCAGATTCTCGAGCGCGAGCCCGACCTGGAGGTCGTGGCCGAGGCCGACGACGCCCGCACGGCGCTCGACGCCGCCTTCGCGACGAACCCCGACGTCATCCTCATGGACCTCTCGCTGCCCGCGCCCGGCGGGATCGAGACGACCCAGCGCGTCAAGCGCGAGCTTCCCGCGGCCGCGATCGTCGTGCTGTCGACGGAAGAGGACGAGGACGCGCTGTTCGAGGCCATCAAGGCCGGCGCCGCCGCGTTCATCCTCAAGGACATCGCGCCCGAAGACCTCGTGATGATCATCCGCCGCGTCGTCGCCGGCGAGTACCTCATCAACGACAAGGTGTTCAGCAAGCCGGCCGTCGCGTCTCGCGTGCTCAAGGAGTTCCGCGAGCTGGCGGTCTACGGCCAGGAGGCCGCACCGATCTTCGCGCCGCTCTCCCCGCGCGAGGTGGAGATCCTGGACAACATCGCCCAGGGGATGACCAACAAGCAGGTCGCCTACGCGCTGTCGATCAGCGAGCAGACGGTCAAGAACCACATGAGCTCCATCCTCCGGAAGCTCTCCGTCAACGACCGGACCCAGGCCGTGGTGTATGCGATGCGCCAGGGATGGATCCGGATGCCCGAGGACTGAGCCTCCTGCCGGACCGGGGGCATTCCAGCGACATGACCACGCCCGACGACGCACCGGTGGGCACGGAGCCCGTCCTCCTGGCACGACTGCGAACCGAGCTTGCCACGATCGAGCGCGAGCTGGTGGAGATCGACATGCTCGTCGGCCAGGCGCGGACGGAGGCGGGCCGGCACGAGCAGAAGCGGGCGCAGGCGGCGGAGCGGCTGGCTGCCCAGGACACCGGGGTGGACGCGAGGGACGTCGCCGAAGCCTACGGACAGCTGGTCACGCTCACGCGCCGGGCCGTCCTGATGGAGGGGCAGGTCGACCTGCTGGACGGCAAGCGTCGGGCCCTCGCCCGCCACCGGGATGCGCTGGCCGCCGTCGCTGGTGAGCTCGAGGGGCTGCGGGACCTTCCGCCGGCGGAACCGCAGGCCGAGGAGGAGGTTTCGCTGCCGCCGTCCCTGTCCCGCGTGGTTCTCAGCGCCCAGGAGGACCTCCGGCGGGAGATCGCCCGGGCGATGCACGACGGTCCGGCCCAGTCGCTGACCAACATCGTGCTCCAGGCCCAGATCGTGGAGCGACTCCTGGACCGGGATCCCTCGCAGACGAAGGGTGAGCTGCGGCTGCTGGTGAAGATGGTGCAGCAGACGCTCGACGCGACCAAGAACTTCATCTTCGACGTGCGCCCGATGGTGCTCGACGACCTGGGCCTCGTGCCCACGCTCCGGCGCGCGGCGCGGGACCGCGGGCGTCGCGCCCACGTGCCGGTTGAGTTCGAATCCATGGGCCAGGACCGGCGCCTCGGGATGGAGATGGAGAGCTCCGTGTTCCGGATCCTGGACGAGGCGCTGGTCGCGTACCTGGCCCTGGTCCCGGCCCCGGACCGGATCCTCCTTCGACTCGACTGGACCTCGGAGCTGGAGGCCCAGGTCGCCGCCCACCGGGCCCCTGCCAGCTCAGGGGAGGAACCGCTGCCCGCCGTCCCGACGGACGACGTGCCCGATGCCATCCGGCAGATGATCCAGGATCGCCACGATGCCCGGGCTGCCGCCGAGGCCGCCGCGCTCGAGGCTGCCGCCGTCGTCCTGCCGGCCGCCGTGCGGCGCGACATCATGGAACGGGCCGGCTCGATCGGCGTCGCGGTGGAGGTGCTGGCGGGCGGGGCCGAGGTCCGCCTGGTCGTCGGGCTTCCGCCCGCGCACGACGACGTGGCCCAGGCATGACGCGCGTGCCGGCTCCCGGCGAGGCTGGCCCGGGGATCCTCGAGACGTCACTGGTCCTGGGGCTGGCGGTGCTGGCCGCCGGCGCGATCCTGGTCTTCCTGGGCGGGCCCTTCGGGGACCTGATCGCGGCGCTGGTGGACGCGGCCCACGGCGGCCGCTGAGCGCCAGCCTGACCGGAGGCGGAGGAACGGCCAGACGATCTCTGCCGGGACACGTGCCCGGCGACCCATGACGATCGTCCCATTGGCGGGCGGTCCGCCGCGGGCGTAGGGTACGGAAGAGCCCGCCTCATCTCAGGGCTTCGAACTCATCTAGGGAGGCCCTCATGGCCCTTGTCCACGCGCTCCTGGCCTCGTTCCGTCGCGATGAGGAGGGCCAGGGTCTCGCGGAGTACGCGCTGATCCTCGCGCTCATCGCCATCGTCGCCATCGTCGCCCTGATCTTCCTGGGCGGCCAGGTGTCCGGCATCCTCTCGAACGTCGGCAACTCCATCTAGATCCGGTGCGGTGCGGTCCAGCCC
>DASXVG010000007.1:0-2015 GCA_036504355.1 Candidatus Limnocylindrales bacterium | reverse complement strand
ATCATCGTCTTCGCGATGTCCAGGGCCGTGCTCGCCTCGATGTTGCAGACCTTGACGTAGCGCTCCCAGTAGATGTCCGCCCGCGAGGTGAGCTCGCGCTCGGACAGGACTCCATAGGCCGCGAACAGCTTCTTGGCCTTCTTCGTGGTCAGGCTGGGCAGGGCGTCGACCGTCGTGCGGTTGTTCGGCAGCCCGCGCTTGGCGGCCTCGGCGTGCCACTCCTCGGAGTAGCCGTTGCCCTCGAACAGGACCTGCTTGTTGTCGCGCGCGATGCCCGACAGGATCTGGGTCAGCCCGTCGAAGTCACCGCTCTTGAGCTTGTCGAGCTCGTCGGCGAGGCCCTTGAGGCTGTCCGCGACAGCCGTGTTGAGCACGGTCTGCGGCCAGTAGATCGGGGCGGACGAGCCCACGGCGCGGAACTCGAACTTGTTGCCCGTGAACGCGAACGGCGAGGTCCGGTTGCGATCCGTGGCGTCCTTGTCGAGATCCGGCAGCGAGGTGACGCCGAGCGCCACCGAGCCGCCCTTCTTCGAGCCCGAGGCGGCGCCCTTCTCGAGCTGGCTCACGACGTCCTCGAGCTGGCTGCCGAGGAAGATCGACATGATGGCCGGGGGTGCCTCGTTGGCGCCGAGGCGGTGATCCTGGCCGGCGTCCGCGATGCTCGCACGGAGGATGTCGGCGTGGACGTTGACGCCACGGATGACCGCGAGCAGGAAGGCGAGGAACTGGGCGTTGGCGTGGGGGTCGTTGCCCGGGTCGAGCAGGTTCTCCCCGTCGCTCGTGCCCATCGACCAGTTGTTGTGCTTGCCCGAGCCGTTGATGCCGGCGAACGGCTTCTCGTGGATCAGGAACATGAGGCCGTGCTGCGGCGCGAGCTTGCGCATCATCGCCATGACGATCATGTTGTGGTCCGAGCCCACCGACGTGGCCTCGTACACAGGCGCCATCTCGAACTGCGCCGGCGCGACCTCGTTGTGACGGGTCTTGGCGGGGATCCCCAGGCGCCACAGCTCGCGGTCGAGATCCATCATGAACGCGAGAATCCGCTCCCGGATCGAGCCGAAGTACTGGTCCTCGAGCTCCTGGCCTTTGGGCGACGGGGCACCGAACAGCGTCCGGCCAGTCAGCAGGAGGTCCGGGCGCTGCTCGGCGAGCCGGCGGTCGACGAGGAAGTACTCCTGCTCCGGGCCGATGTTCGTGAACACCCGGGTGGCCGACGTGTTCCCGAACCAGCGAAGGACGCGCAGGGCCTGCGTGCCGAGCGCCTCCTGGCTGCGCAGGAGCGGGATCTTGTGGTCGAGCGCCTCGCCGGTGAACGAGACGTACGCCGTGGGGATCGTGAGCGTGACGCCGTTGGGCTCGACCTGGAGGAAGATCGGGCTGGTCACGTCCCATGCGGTGTAGCCCCGGGCCTCGAACGTCGCGCGGATGCCGCCCGACGGGAATGAGGAGGCGTCGGGCTCACCCTGCAGCAGGTTCTTGCCCGAGAACTCGGCGACCGTTGCGCCGTCGCCGGTCGGGGCGAGGAACGAGTCGTGCTTCTCGGCCGTGGACCCGGTCATCGGCACGAACCAGTGCGTGTAGTGCGTGGCACCGTGCGCCATCGCCCACTCCTTCACGCCGTGCGCGACCGCGTCCACGATCGCCGGGTCGAACGGCTCGTGGCCGTCGATCGTCCGGCGGAGCTTCCTGAAGATCGGCTTGGCGAGGTACTGGCGCTGTGCGTCCTCGCCGAAGACGTAGTCGCCGTAGATGTCGGCGCCTGCGTCTGACAGGTAGTCCTGGGTCTTGCCGACGCGGTGGGCGGCGATCGCTGCGACGGCCGTGGTTCGTGCGGTCATGGCTCTCCCTGCGCTCGATGGCGGCATGTGGCGGTGGGGAATGGTCGGATCAGAAGGCTTCGAGGTAGCGGTCCAGCTCCCAGCCGGTGACCTGGGTGCGGTACTCGTCCCACTCGGCGCGCTTGGCGGAGACGTAGTGGGACAGGACGTGGTCGCCGAGGGCCTCGGCGATGA
>DASXVG010000006.1:0-28636 GCA_036504355.1 Candidatus Limnocylindrales bacterium | reverse complement strand
GAAGGCCGCCGCCACCAAGGCCGCGAAGGCCCGGATCGCCGCCGGCAAGGCGTCGAAGGCGAAGGGCGCCCAGACCGCCGCCGGCAAGGCTCGCGCCGCGCTGTCGCGCACGACGCGTTCCGAGACCGCTCCGGCGCCGGCGCCCGTCGTGGACGCCGCCCCGGCCAGGACGACGAAGGCCCCGGCCAAGGCCAAGGCAACGACAACGAAGACGGCTGCCAAGGCCCCGGCCAAGACCGCCGCGAAGTCCACCGCCAAGGCGACCGCCGCCAAGACGAAGGCGACCAGCACCAAGGCCGCCCCGAAGACCGCAAAGGCCAAGAAGGCCGAGTAGTCCTCGTCCCCGCGAGCAACGGACGCCCCGGTCACCGACCGGGGCGTTTCGATTCCTCCCCGTGGACCCGCCGACGTCACGCGAGGATCCACGGGGAGGCGCCGGATCCACGGGAGGAGCCACCGGATCCACGGGAGCCGAGCCCGGCCCGGCGGGCGCCTCACAGTCAACCAAAGCACGGTCGACGGCCACCGATCCGCCTCGGGCACGCGGTTCTGGTGCGCGTCAGACAGGCATAGGCCGGTGCGCCGCGCCGAAACGCGAATCCGATGACTGACAGTCAGCGGCATTGCTGCCCAATGGGCGGTCAGCGTCGTTTCGTTGACTGTCGCGCGGCCGGCTGCCCGCGGCTCCGTGCAGCTCGGGGGATCGGCGCGGCGGCGTTCGCCGCGGAGCGATCTACGCGGCGGCGGACCCCGGAACGGTCTCCGGCTTCTTGCCGTTGGTGATCCGGAACACCACGCCGCCCGCGGCCGCCGCCACGACGGTCGCGATCGCCAGGCCGAGCGTCGTGTTGAGCTGCTGCGTCCAGTAGAACGACGTGAACTCGTCGACGTCGGTGATCCCGGCGTTCGCGAGCACGTCGGGCTGGAGCTCGACATACCGCTGGTAGACGCAGTCCGCGCCGGTCGTGCACGAGAGCGGGCCGCCCGACGACGCGTCGCGGTAGCCATTGTCGGCGGTGAAGAACAGCGCCTTGATGCCCAGGAACAGGAGCGCGAACGTCAACGCGGTTGCGGCCCCGGCGAGCAGCGCGTTGGCGATGATCCGTCCCCACGGCCCGCCGTGGCGCATCGAGCGGCCGTTCGCGTAGTAGCCGATCGTGAGGCCGGCGAGCCAGGCGACCGGGAACCCGGGCACGATGATCCCCGTGTAGATCGCCTCGATCGGGATGACGAGCAGGAACGACACGCCGATGGTCACGGCCATGCCGACCCCCACCCACGCGGCGGTGATCGCCCCGCGATCGACGAAGCGGCTCACGGCGCGGCCTGGGCAGAGCCCGGGCGGACGCGCCGTGCCGTGAGCGCCAGCGCTAGAACTCCCCGCGGCCCGCGGCGCCCGAGAGCGCGGCGCGGCCGAGGTAGCGGGCGTCGTCGCCCAACTCGTCCGCGATGCGGAGGAGCCGGTTGTACTTCGCCACCCGCTCGGAGCGGGACGGGGCGCCGGTCTTGATCTGCCCGGTGCCCATCGCGACCACGAAGTCGGAGATCGTCGTGTCCTCGGTCTCGCCCGAGCGGTGCGACACGACGGCCGACCAGCCCGCGCGTCGCGCGGTGTCGATCGCGTCGATCGTCTCGGTCAAGGTGCCGATCTGGTTGAGCTTGATCAGGACCGAGTTCGCGGCCTTCTCGGTGATGCCCTTGCGGATGAAGGTCGGGTTCGTGACGAACAGGTCGTCGCCCACGAGCTGGACCTTGTCGCCGAGCCGGGCGTTGAGCGCCGTCCAGCCGGCCCAGTCCTCCTCGCCGAGGCCATCCTCGAGGGACACGATCGGGTACTTCGCGACCCAGTCGGCCCACAGGTCCACCATCTCGCCGGAGTCGAGCGTGCGGCCCTCCTTCTCGAGGCGGTAGCGGCCCGGGACGCCCTCGACCCCCGTGCCCTCCTCGAGGATCGAGCTCGTCGCGGGATCGAGGGCGATGCCGATCTCGTCGCCGGGCTTGTAGCCCGCCTTCTCGATCGCCCGCAGAATGACCTCGACCGCCGCCTCGTTGGACTTCAGGGACGGCGCGAAGCCGCCCTCGTCGCCCTGGCCGACCGCGTGCCCCTCGTCGTGGAGGATCGTTCGCAGCGCCGCGAAGATCTCCGCGCCGGCGCGCAGCGCCTCGGGGAACGACGCGAGGCCAACCGGCATCACCATGAACTCCTGGAAATCCGTGGAGTCCTGGGCGTGCTTGCCGCCGTTGAGGATGTTGAACATCGGGACGGGGAGCACCCGGGCGCCGACCCCGCCGAGCCAGCGGTAGAGCGGGACCTCGTGCGCCGAGGCGGCAGCGTGAGCGCACGCGAGCGACACGCCGAGGATGGCGTTCGCGCCCAGCTCCCCCTTGTTCGGGGTGCCGTCGAGCTCGAGCAGGATGTCGTCGATGCCCGACTGGTCGGCGGCGTCGAAGCCGAGGATGCTGGGGCCGATCCGGTCGGTCACGTTCGCGACCGCCGTGAGGACCCCCTTGCCTCCGTAGCGGGCCTTGTCGCCGTCGCGCAGCTCCACGGCCTCGTTGATGCCGGTGCTGGCCCCGGACGGGACGGCGGCGCGGCCCAGCGAGCCGTCGTCGGTGACGACGTCGACCTCGATGGTCGGGTTGCCCCGCGAATCGAGAATCTCGCGGGCGTCGACCCAGGCGATGGTGGTGTCGCTCACTTGGCCTTCTCCGGTTCCCGGTCCAGCAGGACCGTCACGCCCGGCAGCTCCTTGCCCTCGAGAAACTCGAGCGACGCGCCGCCACCGGTGCTGATGTGGGTCATCTTGTCGGCGAGGCCCTGCTGGGTGATCGCCGCGACGGAGTCCCCGCCGCCGATGACCACCTGCACGCCCTCGTCCGCGCGGTCCGCGAGGAACCGGGCGATCGCCTTCGTCCCGTGGGCAAAGCTGGGGATCTCGAACACGCCCAGCGGGCCGTTCCAGAGGACCGTCTTCACGTCCGCGAGGGCCGCCTGGATGAGCTCCAGGCTCTGCTTGCCGACGTCCACGATGTGCCAGCTGGCCGGCACCTTGTCCGCGGAGATCGTCTTGTACTCGGTGCCGCGGGTGACCTCCTTGGCCACGACGACGTCCACCGGGAGGACAACCTTCACCCCGCGAGCCTCCGCGTCCGCGAGGATCGCGCGGGCGTCCTCGACGCGGTCCGGCTCGGCGAGGCTCTTGCCCACCGCCTTGCCCTGCGCAAGGAGGAAGGTGTTCGCCATGCCGCCGCCGATGACGATGACGTCGGCCTTGGCGACGAGGTTCTTGAGGACCTTGATCTTGTCGCTGACCTTGGCCCCGCCGATGATCGCCGCAAAGGGGCGCTCGGGGTTGGTCACGATCTTGCCCAGGTTCGCGAGCTCCTTCTCCATCAGGAACCCGGCGTAGGCCGGGAGGAGCTTCGCGATGCCGACGGTCGAGGCGTGCGCGCGGTGCGCCGTGCCGAAGGCGTCGTTGACGTAGACGTCCGCGTAGGCGGCGAGCGCCTTCGCGAACTCGGGGTCGTTCTTCTCCTCGGCGGCGTGGAAGCGAAGGTTCTCGAGCAGCAGCACCTCGCCGTTGCGCAGCCGCTTCACCGCGTCCTCGGTGCCTACACCGAGCGCGTCACCCGTCACCGGGACCGTCTTGCCCAGCAGCTGGCCGAGGCGCTCGCCCACCGGGCGGAGCCGGAGGCTGTCGCTGACCTTGCCGTCCGGGCGGCCGAGGTGGCTGGCGAGGATGACGCGGGCGCCCTGCGCCTGGAGATGTCTGATCGTCGGGAGCGCGGCACGGATCCGTGTGTCGTCGGTGACCCTGCCGTCCTGCAGCGGGACGTTGAAGTCCACGCGCACGAAGACGCGCTTGCCCGCGGCGTCCAGGTCCTGGACCGTGAGCTTGTCCATGTTCGGTTCCTCCGGGAGCCGGGGGCGCCGGCTCCCTCCGGGTCTGCCCCGAGCGGGGCGTGTCGTCAGGCGAGGCGCTCGGCCACGAACTTCGTGAGGTCCGCCACGCGGCAGCTGTAGCCCCACTCGTTGTCGTACCAGGCGATCACCTTGATGAAGTTGCCGCCCAGGACCATGTTCGACGGCAGGTCGATGATCGAGCTGCGGGCATCGCCCCGGAAGTCCGTGGACACCAGCGGGTCGTCGCTGGCACCGAGGATCCCGGCCATCGGGCCGGCGGCGGCGTCACGGAACGCCTGGTTGAGCTCCTCGAGGGTGACGTCCTTCTCGAGCTCGGCCGTGAAGTCCACCACCGACACGGTCGGGGTGGGGACGCGCAGGCTGAACCCGTCAAACTTGCCCTTGAGGTCCGGGATGACGAGAGCGAGGGCCTTCGCGGCCCCGGTCGTGGTCGGGATGATGTTGAGGGCCGCGGCACGGGCGCGCCGGGGGTCCTTGTGGGCGACGTCCAGGATCTTCTGGTCGTTGGTGTAGCTGTGGATCGTGTTCATCAGGCCGCGCTTGATGACCCAGTTGTCGTGGACCACCTTGGCGGCGGGCGCCAGGCAGTTCGTGGTGCAGCTGGCGTTGCTGATGATGTGGTGCTTCGCGCCGTCGTAGACGCCCTCGTTGACGCCCAGGACGATCGTGACGTCCTCGCCCTTGGCCGGGGCGCTGATGATGACCTTCTTCGCGCCGGCGTCGATGTGGGCCCGAGCCTTCGTCGCGTCGGTGAAGCGGCCGGTGGACTCGATCACGATGTCGATGCCCAGGTCGCCCCACGGCAGCTGCGTCGGGTCGGCGACCTGGAGGACCTTGATCGACTTGCCGTCGACGATGACGGCGTCATCGGTGTGGCTGACCTCGCCGGGGTAGGCGCCGTACGTCGAATCGTGCTTGAACAGGAGGGCGTTGGTGGGGACGTCGACGAGGTCGTTGACGGCGACCACCTCCACGTCCGGGGCGCGCTCGATCAGCGCCTTGAGCGACTGCCGGCCGATGCGGCCGAAGCCGTTGATGCCCACGCGAACGGTCATCGAACAGGACCTCCAAGATGGCGGGGACGCCGACCGTCGAGCGCCTGGGCAGACGCGCTCGACGGTTCGGGGTGGCGGTTGACGGGACGAACCGGATGCTGCCCCACGACGGCCGGTCGAGGCGACGTCGGGAGCGCGGCTGCGGTCGCCGGAGTGGCGAACGCGGCGCCGACCCCGAAGCCGGAGATCACGCCTGACACGGCGTGTCGCCCGGTGAACCGGTGCGTGCGAAGGTTCGGCCCCGCCGGCGCCGAATCCGGGACGAGGTCGTGTGCGATGACCGTTGAAGCGGACAGGGCGTGACCTCGGATCGGACAGGAACCAGCGTTCGCCCCGAATCCTAGCAAATGGCCTTGCACGCTCTTCCGACGAGGGGCCCGGTTGCGACGTGCCGACGGGACCGGTACGGAATACCAATGAGCCCCCACCGGCAGGGCCGGTGGGGGCTCATCGTCATCGGTTCGATGGGGGCTGTCAGCCGCCGATCTTGAAGACCTTGCCGCCACACAGCGGGCAGGTGCCCTGGAGGGCCGGCTTGCCGTTCTTCATCGTGATCTGCTGCGCGTTCTGGACTTCGACCTTCTTCTTGTCCTTGACGCAGTAGGCCTCTGCCATTGTCGACTCCTCCTCACGCACACCGCGTCACGAGAGCACGCCTCTCCTGTCCACGGAATCGCTGGGTCTGGCGCTCAATCCTGGGACCAGAGTGACGGGCGCCAGCGCGCCGCTCCGGCCTTGGCCTTCTGGCGGTCGATCTCCGCGAGGACGACGAGGCTCTCGAGCCCCGTCTGCACCGCGGCGGCCTCCGCCCGGTCCTTGCCTTCTCCGACGACGAACTCGCCGGTCCGACGGTTTGCGTACACGGCGCACACGACGCCGGCACGGCAGCCTGCGAGACCCGCGAGCACGAGCAGCGCAGAGGCTTCCATCTCGAAGTTGAGGATCCCCTGCCGGGTCATCTCCTCGGCGAGGTCAGGGTAGCGGATGGGAAGCTGCGGGATCGGTCGTCCCTGCGCCCCGTAGAACCCGGGCGCGGTTGCCGTGATCCCCAGGTGATGACGGTGCCCCAGGCGGCTGGCGGCCTCCTCCAGCGCCACGACGCACTCGTAGTGCGCGAGCGCCGGGTAGCCCTCGCGGACGAACCAGCTGGTCGTGGTCTCGAGGCGGACGCTCCCGGTGGAGATGACGAGGTCCCCGAGCTCCATCCCCTCTTGGAGGGCGCCGCACGACCCGACCCGGATGAAGGTCGGGTGGTCGGCGATCGCGAGGACCTCCGCGAGGACGATCTCGACGTTGTCCGTCCCGATGCCCGTCGAGAGCGCGGTGACCCGAATCCCCCGGTACTCGCCGGTGGCGCTCGCGAACTCGCGGTGACGATGGGTGCGCTCGATGGACTCGAAGTGGGCCGCGATCCGCTCGACACGATCCTGATCGCCCGGGAGCAGGATGTAGTCCGCCACCTCACCCGGGCCCAGCCCGATGTGGTACTGCCGCTCGCCGGCGGGGACTGCGACGCGGGAATCCGCGTTCGGCAAGGGCCAGGCTCCTGCTCGCTCACGCACGAGTGACGTGAGGCTGCGCCCGAGGATAGGGGCCCGATTCGACGAGCGTCAAGCCGATCCGCACACGCACGACCCGAGCGTGGGCCGTGCGTGGCGCGTGCTCGGGACGTGCGGGGCCGGCTCGCGGCCCGTGGGCGGCCCGCCGAGGGGTCTCGCGGGACGGTCGGGCGGACGGCCGAACGGTCACCGTGCTCATGCCGCACCGGCCCCGGGGTCGGCCGGTCCGGTGCCCGCGGCGCCGTGCCCCAGGGCCTCCAGCCGGGCGACGATCCGGCGTCGCAGGGCCCGCTGCGCCCGGTGCCTGCGGGCGAGCGTCGCGGCGACGGACATGAGGGCCACGAGCGCGAGCGTGCCCACCCCGGCGGACGCCGGGTCCACGCCCATCCCTCGCCCGAGCGATGCCCGCAGGGCCTCGCGGTCGACGTCCGCGGGCGAGGCCTCCGGAGCCGGATCCGCGGTCGCCGCGGACGCGCCACCGCCCAGGTCGCCAAGGAGCTCGATGTCCGCCGGGTCGTCGACGACGAGGACGACCTCGTCACGGCGCTCGGGGATGCCCGTCGCGTTGAGCGCATCACCGGGTTCGAGCAGCGCGAGCACCTCCGCCGCGGGGTCCGTGAGGACGACCCGGCCGATCGCCGTCCCGTCGTCGATGCGGAAGCCGCCCGCATCGATGGCGGTCACGATGCCGCCGGTGCGCACCCGCTGGCCGATGCTTCCTCCGAGATCACGCAGGTCCACGTCACGGACGCCCGGCGGGTCGGACGAGGCCGCCGCACCGCTCGCGCCGGGTGCCGTCGGCGCGCCGGCGCCCGCGCCGGACCCGGCCGGTGGCGTGCCCGCGGTCGCCCCGGTCGCCGGCCCGAGGGCGAGGTCCGACGAGCGGCGGGGGACGATCGCGAACCGACGGTCGGTCGCCGTGGGGTACGGTCGTTTCACGATGCCCGTGACCGTCGCGCTGCGGCCTTCGATGACCGAGCTCCCGGCGATCCCGCTCCCGGCGAGGCCGCTCAGCAGGATCCTTGACGAGCTCGAGGTCGCCAGCTCGGCGGTCCAGCGGTCGCCGCTTCGGTGGACACCGGCGATCGTCCCCGTGATCCGGACGAGCCGCCATTCCGTGGCGGCGGTCGGCGACCCCTTGAGCGCGTGGGCCGTCGGTGTGCCCGTGCCCAGCATCCGCACATTCGTCACCTTGAGGCGAGGCGCGCCCCAGGCCCTGCCGACGATGCCGGTCAGGCGGACGCGGGCCCCGAGCCGGAGCCGGCCATCGGGCTGCGGGAGGTACACCTCGATCGCGCCCGTCGCATCCTCGACGATCGTCCGGCGCCCGCTGGCATCGAGGAGCGTCCGCTCGACGGTGAGCAGGCCCTCGACCGTCACGGTCTCGCCGTCGCGTGCCCGGGCTGACGCGATCGAGCGGACGCTCCCAGTGCCGCTGCCGGCGGACGGCGACGGCGTGGGTGACGGCACCGCCGATGCGTCCGGCTGGGTCAGCCCGACGACGTCCGCGCGGTCGCGGATCCAGAGCCGGTAGCCGTCGAGCTCGCCCTTGCGTGACGCCCGCTGGCCGACGATCCCGGTGAACGTCGCCGTCGCGCCCTTGCGCAGTGCGGTTGCGTCGAGCTTCGCGCTCGCGTCCGCCAGGATCCGGAGCGAGGCCCCGTCGGTGCCCGCGATCATGAACGCGATGTCGCCGCTCGTCGCCTTCGCGGCTGATGCCGTGATCGTGCCGCGGACCGTGGCAAGCCGGCCTTCCGTTTGCTCGCCCGCCTGCCCCGCGGTGAGCGGCATCGCTTCGGGGGCCGCGCCAGTGCCGAGGATCGTGATCGTGGTCGAGGTCGGCCGGAGCTCGGTCTGGCCATACGGGTCGGCGACGGGGCCACGAACCTCGAGCAGGGTGCCGCGCGGCATCGCGGGCAGCCCGTCGGGCAGGCGGATCGGCAAGCCGCCCGTCGCGTCGGCGATGACGATCAGCGGGGGCGTGCCGAGCCGGCCCGCCTCGGCGGTGACGACGCCGCGCGTCGTCGCCTGCTGACCGACCGGGACAAGGCGGGCCGCGGCGACCGTCAGCGCAGATGTGGTCGGGGCGGGAGTGGGCGGCGTGGACGGCAGCGGCGTCGGGCTGGGCGATGGCGGGGTGGGCGTGGGACTCGGGGAGGGCGAGGCCGATGGCGCAGGGGTCACCGACGGCACGGGCGTCGGCGAGGGGGCGACCGACGGGCTCGGCGTCGGTGCCACGGTGGGCGTGGGCGACGGCGACACCTGGATCTCGAGCTCGCCCGCGAGCGTGGCGTGGAGCCGGTACCCGGCCGTGCCCGTGCCGGTGCTGTCGCGCTGGCCGAGCGGCCCGCGGGCGGTCACCACGTCGCCGCGCACCGGCACAAGCGAGCCGAGCGCGGCGGGACCCGCGATCACGCGGACGGGGCCGGTGCCGTCGTCGATGGTGATGCCGAGCCCGTCGGTAAGCGCGGACGGCGCTTCCGTCACGGTGCCCACGAGCTCCAGGCGTCGACCCTCGAGCGGCTCGGATGCGGCGCCGGTCGAGGTCGACATCGCTTCGGGCAACGGCGCGCTGCCGGTGACGACGACGTCCGCGCCGGCAACGCGGATGGTGCGCTGGCTGAACCGCGAGTCGAGCGTCCCGGTCGCGCGGACGGTCGTTCCCGCCGGCAGCGGCGTCGCGAACGCCACGTCGAGATACAGGTCGATCCCGCCCGTCGCGTCCTGGACGAACCCGCTGCGCGCCGACTCGAGCGCCCCGAGGGCCGTCGTGAGCGTGCCCTCGATCGTCGCGGTCGCGTCATCGGGCAGCGCGCGGGCGGCGGCAATGTCGATCACCGGGTCCGGCGTGGGTGATGGAGCAACAGTCGCTGATGGCGTCGGCACCGGCGTCGGCTCGGGGCTCGGCGTGAGGGTTGGAGCCGGTGACGGCGTGACGACCGGCGATGGCACCGGGGTCGGGGTGGCCGGTGTGGTCGGCGTCGGCGTCGGCATCGGTGTCGGCGTCTCCGTGGGGACCGGTGTCGGCGTGAGGGTCGGGGTCGCGGTGGGTGGTGGCGTCGGGGAGGACGTCGGACTCGCCGTTGGCAACGGGGTTGGCACCGGGGTCGCCGTCGCCGTGGGCGCTGGTGTGGCGGTCGCGACGGGCGTCGCCGTGGGCAGGGGCGTCGCGGTGGGCGCCGGCGTGGGGGAGGGTGATGCCGTCGGGCTCGGAGACGGAGCCGGGACAGGGGTCGAGGCGAGGTTCTGGGCGACCGGGGACACGTTGGTGAGGAGGTCGGCCGCGTTGTCGTTGGTGTCCGTCATGTTGCCGCCGGACCCACCCGGCCTGCGCTCGACCGACATCCCCGCGGCCGGTGCCGCGACCGCGGTCCCCTCGACGAAGGTGTTCGTCGCGTCGCCCCAGCCCACGGCGTCGATCGGCGTACCGCCCGTCGGCCGCAGGACGATCGCGCCCCCCGTCGCCGCGAGCCCGCCGGAGTACACGACATCGGCCAACGCCGAGTAGACCCCAAGCCCGTTCGCGAGCAGCAGGTGGCGTCCCGGCTCCAGGAGCGTCGGCGTGGTCCAGCCCGCCTTCTTCGTGACGGTGGCGCCGGAGCTCGTGACGTACGCCACCTCGAGCCCGGCGAGGTCGAGCGGCGCGGCCGAGGCGTTGGTGAGCTCGACGAACTCGTCGGACGCGGACGAGCCGCCGGTCACGATCTCCGCGACGAGGAGCCCCGTGGACGGCGGCCACGCCACCGCGGCAACCGGGACACCGGCAAATCGGGGGATCGCCGTGGGGCCGGAGGCCCCGCCAAGGAGCAGGACGACAAGCATCGCGGCCAGTACCGCGAACCGGACACGCGCCATCGAGGACCTCCGGGCGGGAGTGATCGGCGGCGGGCTTCGGGTCGGCGGGCACCTGCGGGACAGGCGGAGGCGCATCCTAGGGGTCGCCACTTATCGGGCGCTCACCCGCGAATCCGGGTTCCCGGTACGATGCACCGGCCGCGGCGTCATCCCGCGCGGCACCCGTGCCCGACAGGAGGAGTTCGTTGGCCCGCGCCAAGCGCACCGATCGCACCGAAGCCCGCCGCCGTCACCGGGAGGATCAGGCCGCGCTGGGCTTCGCCGGCGACGCCGAGGAAACGCTGGCCACGACGCCGACCCCGGGCCGCGGCTCGTCCGCGAGGCCCGCCCCGCCCCCCGTGCAGCGGCCGAGCATCATGGGGGCCCTCCGTGGCGCCTTCCGGCCGCTCGACCTCGCGGGCGACGTCCGTGCCCTCCCGAGGCTCCTGCTCCACTGGTCGTTCTGGGCCCCGGCGCTCGCCACGCTCGCGACGACCGTCGTCTACCTCGTCCTCGCGCAGGGCCGAACGAGCACCACACCGTCCGACACCGTGTGGGTCGTCGTGAACCTGGCGTTCCAGATGTTCGTCTTCCCGCTGCCTGCGCCCGCCGGCGCCGCGTTCATCGCCGGCTTCGGCGCCCCGCGCGCCTCGTGGCTCATCGGCCTGATCATCGGCGTGCTGTCGGCGGCGTGCTTCGCGGTCATCGTCACCTCCAGCGCGGCAACCTTCTCCACGAGCACCACGCCACTCGACGTGCAGGCGCTCGCGCTGCAGGGCTTCCTCGTCGCCCCGGTCGGCTCCGCGCTGTTCGCCGCCGCGGCCGCCTGGTACAAGCGGTTCCTCAACCTCGCGAACCCCAACCGGAACCAGCGACGCGGCCAGACGGCGGCGCGTCCGGTGCAGGGTCGTGGGGACATCAAGCGGGATCGGCTCAGCCGGTCCTGATCGGGGACCAATCCGTTCGCGCGGTCGGCGCGAACACGTGGTCGGACGGGGTTCTCGCCCCGGCGTCGGCGGCCACGTAGCGGAAGCTCGGGCCGCGCCCGGGGTCGCCGACGGCGGGGCGAGGGTTCATCCGTTCCTCGCGACGTGGGTTCCTCCTCCTTGCCCACGCCGCCTCCCCCTCGCGGTGACCGTTCCCCCCGGTCACCGCGCGCCCGTCGCGGGCTCCCCGTCGCCTATCCCAGCCGGCGCATCCCGGCCTGGCCCATCTGGCGGACGCCCTGCGGCGCCTCGGGACCACCCGCCGTGTTCGCGGCCTCCACGAGCGGCACCACGGATCGCGCGATCACGTTGACCACGTTCCCCTCGCGCTGGAGGTCGCCCTCCACGAGCAACAGCGCATGACGCCGGACGACGGACCGCAGGCGCTGCCACGTGTCCGGCCAGAGCGTGACGTTGACCATCCCCGTCTCGTCCTCGAGCGCCAGGAACACCGTCCCGCGGGCGGTCATCGGGTGCTGCCGGGTCACGACGAGCCCGCCCAGCCGCACCGGGCCCGGACGCCGGTCGGCGAGCGCCCCGTTGGGGACCGCTCCCATCCGGTCGAGCGCCCCGCGGAACAGCGACACGGCCTGCCGCCGGGCGTCCAGCCCCACGACCGCGTAGGCATCCCCCAGCCGCTCCGGCTCGGTCAGTGCCGGCAGCGACGGCACCTCGGTCGCCGGCAGCCGGAGGTCCATCGGCCGGCCGGCGGCCTTCTGCCGCCCGCGACCCCGGACCGTCCGCCCGTCGACGCGGCCCTTCGTGGCACCGGCCACCTCGCGCAGCTGCCACAGCAGCTCCCGCCGCGGTCGGCCGAGCGAGTCCAGCGCGCCGGCCCGGATGAGCCGCTCGATCACCTCCTCCGACAGCCCGGTCCGCTCCACGACGTCCGCGAGCCCCGTGTATGGCCCCCGCGCGAGCTCCGCATCCAGCCGCGCCGTCATCTCCTCCCCGATCCCCTTCACGAGGTGCAGCCCCAGCCGGATGGCCCAGCCGCTGACCGGCTCGGCGGCCCAGCGATCGCGCGAGGCGGCCCCCGGGATCACGCACGCGGACGAGCGCACGGGCCGCGGCCGCGCCGCGATCCCGGCCCCGTCCGGCAGCGGCTCGCCCGGGTCGTCGTCGTGGGACCCGTCGTCGCCGTCGGGACCGGCCATCGCCCACCCGGGACGGCCCACCCACTCGGTCGTCGTCCGCCAGGCGCTCCGGTTGACGTCCACCGGGAGGATCGCGACGCCGTGGCGCTTCGCGTCGTTGACGAGGACCTCGACCGGGTAGAACCCCATCGGCTGGGCGTTGATGAGCCCGGCGGTGAACTGCGCGGGATAGAACAGCTTGAAGAAGCTGGACTCGTAGGCCGTGCGGGCGAAGGCGGCGGCGTGGCTCTTCGCGAAGCCGAAGCTGGCGAACGCCGCGCACTGGCGGAACAGCTCCTCCGCGTCGTCGCGGGGGACGCCCTGGTTCGTGATGCAGCCCTCGACGAACTCGACGTGGAGCTTCTCCATCTCGCGCGTCGAGCGCCACGTCCCCATCGCCCGCCGGAACGCGTCGGAGCCCGCCGGCGTGAACCCCGCGACGTGGATCGCGATCTTCATCACCTGCTCCTGGTACAGGATCACGCCCAGGGTGTCGTGGAGGATCGGCTCCAGGCTGGGGTGGAGGTACTGCACGGGCTCGATGCCCTGCTTGCGGCGCAGGTACGGGTGGACCGCGTTGCCCTGGATGGGCCCCGGCCGGATGATCGCCACCTCCACCACCAGGTCGTCGAGGCTCGCCGGCCGCGACTTCGGCAGCGTCTGCATCTGCGCCCGGCTCTCGACCTGGAACACGCCCACGGTGTCCGCGGCCTGGAGCATCTCGAACACCTCGGGGATCTCCTCCGGGATCCGGTCGAGGTCCAGGCAGACGGCGCAGTCGTGCTCGATGAGCTGGATGCACTCGTCGATGGCGGCGAGCATCCCGAGCCCCAGCAGATCGAGCTTGATGAGCTTCATCGTCTCGACGTCGCGCTTGTCGTACTGGACGACGACGCGGTCCTTCATCGTGGCGCGCTCGATCGGCGCGATGTCGATGAGCGGCGCCGCGGTCACGAGCATCCCGCCCGAGTGGATCGACAGGTGGCGGGGGAAGCCGTCGATGCGGGCGCACAGCTCCAGCCAGCGCTCCCAGTCCGAGAGGCCCGCGACGGAGCCCTCGTGCCGTCGCTCCTCGTGCGGGCGCAGCTCCGAGACGGGTGCGAGCCGCGCGACGCTCGAGCTGCGGTCCTTCGTCGCGGCGACCGCGTCCCGGGCGCGGGCCCGCCGCTCGGCGTCCTCGCGAGCCCACCTGCGAGCGGCGGCGCTCTCGTCGCCCGGGCCGCCCCGGTCGTCCTCGGCGTCGGTGCGCTCGTCGATGCGCCGGTCCAGCGCGGACACGCCGCCGATCGGGAGGTCCACCGGCGTGCGGGGATCCCAGCGGCGCTCGGCCGGGAGCAGGACGCCGGTGCCGGGGTCGATCCGGCGGGCGAGCTCGTGACTCCCGGCAGCTCGCTCGCGCGCCTCGGCGGCTTCTCGGGCGCGTGTCGCCGCCTCCGCCTGCTCGCGCGTCGGCCGGCGCCGGGCGACCTGGACCGGCGGCCCGTCCCGGAGCCAGCGGACGCTCACCGGGGAGTCGCCGGGACCGCCCTTGTCGTCTCCCGGCGCCAGCTCCCCGACCTGCCGCCTGAGCCAGGCGTCGGCCGCGTCCCCACCGATCCACCGTTCGCCGCCAGGCAGCCGCGTACCACCCCCCGTGGTGCTATCCAGCGGACTCGCGGCAGATCGGCCGGATTCGGGCGCATTCACCAACCCCGGTGGTACCTGCGCCGATTTCGGACGGATCGGCTGGAGATCACCACCCCGGGTGGTATCTGGCAGAGATCGAGGCGCCGGCGACGGACCTCGCTCCCCGCCCGGCCGCTCCGCGTCACTCCGGCGCGCCTGGCGTCCGTCGCCGTGCTCCGTCCCGAGGTCCCCCCCGTACCGGCCCCCGCGCGCGTGGTTGAGCTGGCCCATCGCGTCCGTGAGCCCGCGCTCCGCGCCCAGCGATGCCGTGCCCGCCACCGCGACCTCCGCGACGAGCCGGCGGGCGCCCCGGACCGCATCGACACCGATCCCCTCCTCCGCCGACTCCCCGGGTCGCGCGAAGAAGCCCGCGAACCCGCCCTCGGCCTCCAGGTCCCGCCGGACCATCACGCTGTCGTATGTCTCGAGCGCCTTCGCCACGCGGTCCACCAGCGGCCGCGGGAAGCCAAGCGCGTAGCCCACCTCGCGGACGGCCGACCGGGCCCGGTACGTCACGAGGTTGCAGACCATCCCCGTGTGCTCCGGCCCGTACGTCTCGTAGACGTACTGGATGACCTCCTCCCGGCGCTCGGAGCTGAAGTCGATATCCACGTCCGGGTACGCCGTCCGGCCCTCGTTGATGAACCGCTCGAACAGGAGCTCGTGGCGGATCGGGTCAACGCGCGTGATCCCGAGCACGTACGCCACGATCGAGTCCGCGGCGCTGCCGCGTCCCTGCGCCGGGATCCCCCGTCCCTTCGCGAACCGCATCAGGTCCCAGCAGATGAGGAAGAACTCCGCGAGACCGGTCTTGCTGATGACCTCGAGCTCGTGGGCCAGCTGCGCCACGACCGCGGGCGTCAGCGGGTGGTACCGCCGTCGGGCGCCCTCCCAGCACAGCTCAGAGAGATGGGAGAACGGCGTCTGCCCCTTGGGCACGCTGAACCCCGGAAAGCGGTACTTCTCGAACGCGAGCTCCACCCGACAGCCGGCGGCAATCTCCGCCGACGCCGCGATCCCCTCCCGCCAGCGCCGCGCGAGCCCCGGGTCCGCTGCCGCGAGGGCCGGCTCGCCGGGCGGCATCGTGAGCATCCCGCCGGCCCCCTTGAGGAACGACTCGCCGTCCGGCCGCCGGAGGTCCGCGAGCTCGCCCAGCGACCGGCCGTGGCGGATCGCGGTCAGGACATCCTGGAGCTCTCGCCCCTCCGGAAGCGCATAGTGGACGTCGTTCGTCACGACGACCGGGAGGCCCACCTCGTCCGCGAGCCGCGCGGTCTCCGAGGCCAGCCAGTCGTCGTCGGGGAGCAGGTGATGCCCGAGCTCCAGCACGAAGCCCGACGTCGCCGCCCCGTCACCCACCCCGAACAGGGCCGCGTACCGCTCGGCCATCGCCCGCGCCCCCTCCCGGTCGCCGGCGCGGAGGCGCCTCGCCAGCTCGCCGTCCCGGCACCCGGAGAGCGCCACGAGCCCCTCGTGGTGCTCCTCGAGCAGCGCCTGGGTGAAGCGTGGCACGCCCTTCGTCCCCGCGAGGTTGGCCCGGGAGACCATCCGGCACAGCGACCGCCAGCCGACCGCGTTGCGAGCGAGCAGCACGAGGTGCGGCCCGCGCTGCGGCTCCCCGATCCCGCGATGGTCCTCCTTGACCACGGCCCGGTGGCCGGGGAGCAGCGTCCGGTCGGGACGAGGCCGCACGGGCACCCCGTCGACGACAGCCGGCGTGTCGGCCACGACCGGGGGCCTGCGGCCGGGTCGCCACGCGCGCCGCTTGGGCACGACGATGGCGCCCGGGTCCGGAACCGCCGCGTCGAGCAGCTCGATCTCGATCCCGACCACCGGGTGCAGCCCCGCAGCCTCCGCCGCGGTCGTGAACCGGACCGCGCCGTACAGCCCCTGGTGATCGGTGAGGGCGAGTGCGGAGAGCCCGAGCTCCACGGCGCGCGCGACGAGGTCGTCCGGCGCCGACGACCCGTCGAGGAACGAGAAGTGGCTGTGGCAGTGGAGCTCGGCGTACGGCGGAAGGGTCGCAGAAGCGGCCACGATGGATCTCCGGGGGGCGGACGACGAGTCTAGAACAATTGTTCTCTTTTTGGTACCCCCCGGGACCTTCGGACGCATCCGGTTCGGGACCAATCGACGTGGCGGGGCGCAACCAAATGGGGGAACCATGCGTCTGATGCGCGTGATCGCTGATCCGACGCTCCACCCCCGCCGCCAGCTTGCCGTCGAAGTCGCCGTGCGAGCCCTCCTCATCGCGGCCGTGGCGATGCTGATCTTCGGGATCCTGCCGGTCATCGCGCAGGCCGCTGCCTGACCACATCCCGTTCCCGTCGGCCTGGGGGCTGCTGGAACGTCTTCGGCGGCGGCCGTCTCCCATGACGGCCGCCGACCTGTCACCGGACCCTGGGCAGTCCGGCGACCGTCCGGGGGACCCTCGCCGCTGGGGCGGCGGGGGTCCCCGCTCGTTCGGGCTACGATGTCCCCGATGCACCTGACCCCTGCCCACGCGCCTCGCGGCGGCATCGCCCTCGCGCTCGCCGTCGGCCTGTCGCTTGCCGCGTGTGGCTCCGCTGCGACGCCGACGCCCGCGGGACCGGTCGGATCCTCGCCCGGCGCATCGGCGCCGGTGGCGTCGACGGTCTCGCCAGCGCTGACGCCCGTCCCGGGCGGCGCATCGGGCGTCCCGGGGCCCGTTCCCACCCGCATCGGCACGACGCAGACCGACTGGGGCGAGATCCTCGACAACCTGCCGGCCGCGTTCCCCGTGTACCCGAACGCCGAGCCGGCCGATGCCCCGGAGGCCGCGACCGCCGTCCTGTCTGCGCCCGCCGACGCCGCGGCCGTCACCGCGTGGTATCGCGACGCCTTCACCGCCAGTGGCGACTCCGTGGAGCTGTCCGACCAGGCAGAGGACGGGAGCCAGGTGCTCGATGCCCAGGCCGACCTGCCCGAGTGCCGGATCCAGATGACCTTTCGCCCGGGGGACGGATCGACGATCATGACCATCCTGGTCGCCTCCGCCTGCGCGAACGGGACCGGCTGACACGACCTCGAGGAGAACGACGCGATGGAGCCGAAGCTGGGCGACTTCCTGGGTGCGGGCCTGCTTGCCCTGGTCCTGGTTGCGCTGGTCGTGCTCATCGTGATCGCGGGCCTGCCCGGCTGACGCCTCGCGCGTCCGCCCTCCGCAGGCGTCGATCAGCCCGCCTGCGGCCTGTGGCGGTCGCCTCATTCCGGATCTGCATGCGCCCTGTCGATGCGCATCATTTCCGTGATTCCGCAACACACGGCGCAGCTACGGCGTCTATGCTGTCGTCGACCGGCCGGGAGTCCGGTCCCAACCAGGGGTTCACCAGCGGTGCAGTCTGCTCGACCGCGAGATCTCGGGGCGCTCGCCCTCGTCGTAGGCGTGTTCCTCGTGCTGTTCGTGGTGTCGGTCACGCTCGGAACGTCGGCGATCCGCTGACGGTCAGGCCCTGCGTCCCGGGCCGGCGTGCCGGCCTGTTCGGCGCCTCCTGGACAGATCCCGATACGGCCGTTCAGTCGTACACCCGTTCCAAATGCCAGGTGCCGGCGACCCGGTCCAGGTACACGAGCGCAAGCCAGCCCTTCCCCACCACCTTGAAGTAGTCCCGCGCGATCGGCTCGCGCCACCACGACTCCTCCACTCGCCACCGGTTGCAGACCTCGACGGGCTCCCGGGTGCCATTCCACGAGAAGGCGACGAGCCGGCCGGCATCATCCAGCTCGGCGTCGATCGCCGGATGCTCGCGCAGGAGCCGGGTCATCGCATCGGCTCGCGTGCCCGCGTCATCGCGGTTCCCCCCCGGTCATCGCGGCTCCTCCCCCACCACCGACGCGCCTGCGACCGGACGCCAGCGCCAGCGGGCCTCGGGGAGGACCGCCTCGGGATCGGCGACCTCGACCCTCCTGACCCGGTCCGCCCCGAACGCGATCGCGAGCCGGGCAAGCTGCCACGCGAGCCGGGCGTCACGCGCCGCCTGTGGCACGAACAGTGGCAGCTGCTGGCCCGCCGCCGCCTCCACGAGCCCAAGCTCCAGCTCGAGGCGCGCCACCGCGGCCGGCGGCGGCTCTCGTTCCAGGCGCGCGAACAGCAGGCGCTCGATCGCCTCGGCATCGCCCGTGGGCTCCGGAAACCGCTGCTCGATGCGCAGGCGCTCCGGTGTCCCGCGGCGGGCGAACGCGAGATCGTGCGTGACGACGAGCCGCGCGAGCCCCGCCGCCTGGCCCCGGGCGTGGAGCTGGTCCGCGAGCGCCGCCGCGAGCCGGTGGAGCACGAACCTGACCGCGTCGAGCCCCTCGACGGGCGGCTCCAGCGGCAGTCCGAGCGCCATCCGCTCCGGCGTGCGCCGGGGCCTGAAGCGTTCCGTCTCCTCGCCGCGGGCCCGGGCGTGGAGTCTCGCGCCCTCGTCGCCGAACCGGGCGACGACCGCGGACCGGGGGAGGTCAGCCACGGACCCGATCGTCCGCAGCCCGAACCGCGCCAACCTCGACCGAATCTCCGGGTCGCGCGTGAGGAGGCGGGCCGGGTATGGGGCGAGGAAGCGGGCATCGTCGCCCGGCGGGACGAGGATCGGGGCGCCGCCCTCGGGGGCATGGGCGGCTGCGACGCTCGCGGCGAAGCTCGTCCCGGCGATCCCGGCCCGTGGACCGCCGAGGAGGACCGGTCCCAGGGCGTCGTCGATCCGCGCGACGAGCCGCTCCTCGATCCCCCACAGGCGGGTCAGCCCGTCGACGTGGACGGCGATCCGGCCAAAGCCGGCATCCGTGACATCGCTGGTGCCGGCGATCCCGGGGCTGAATGCGGCGAGCCGCTCGCAGGCGAGCTCGACGGCATCCCGGTCCGCGTCAGGGTCTGGGTCGAGGAAGGTCGCCTCGGGCACGAGCCGGTGGGCGCTCCCGAGCGGGATCCCGCGACGCACACCGAGCGCCCGCGCGAGCGGGTCCGCGTCGAGGACGATGCCGTCCGTCCAGGGCTGGCCGCCGAGGACGATCGGGCCGGACGACACCGAGCCGGAGGGTCGCCCCGGGGACGAGGTCTCCATCCGGTGAAGTGCCAGGCGGAGGGGCAGGTGTGGCCAGAGCAGATGCAGCAGGCGCATGGGTATCAGGCGATGGGAGGGGGCCTTTCAGGCGGGCGATGGTCGGTGGTGGTGCGGCTGCCGGCCGCGTCGGTGGCGATGCCGTGGCCGGGGACGGTGCCGCGTCCCCGGGTGCCGGCGATGGACGGCTGCCCGGTGGCGCGGCCGGCGTGGCGAGCCCGTCGAGCAACGGGGAGCGGACGAGGCAGGCGTCCCGGACGCCACCGTCTGCGTAGAGGATCTCCAGGTCTGCGCGACGGCCGGGCGGCCCGTACCGGTTGCGCTCGATCGAGACGGCGCTCCGGCGACCCACCACGTCCCGGCCCAGCCGGATCCAGCCCGTGGGATGAAGCTCCAGCCACAGGCCGCTCGCCTCCTGGACCGCGGCCGCGAGGCTCCGGCCCAGCGACAGCGGCTCCAGCACCACGAGCAGCGCCCCCGACCGCCGGGCGAGCGCCGCGAGCCGGCCCAGCCGGTCTCCAACCCGCTTCCCGGCGACCGCCGGGTCCCGCCCGTCCGGGAGGTCCACCACGAGCAGGTCCACGGTCCGTGCCGCCAGCAGCGAGCCGGACATCGCGAGCGCCTCCTCGAGGTCCCCCGGCGTCAGGACCACGAGCCACTCCGGGTGGACGCCGCGCGCGACGGCCTCCACGGGATCGAACGAGCGGGCGAGGTCCAGCCACGCGACGATGGCGCCGTCGGCCTGTGCCTCGGCCGCGACCCGCAGCGCGAGCGTCGTCTTGCCCGAGCTGGCGCTCCCCCGCAGCGCGACCGTCGCCGAGCGTGGCAGCCCGCCGGTCCCGAGGATCGCGTCCAGCGCGGCGAACCCGGTGCGGACGATGCGCCCATCGGCGTCCGGGGCAGGGACGCCTCGGCGCGGCGTCGAGGGGACGAGCGGGGCGGGGCCGGGGATCGGGCGGAGGCCCGGGCTCGATGCGGGATCCTCGTCCGGCATCTCGAGCGGCTGGACGGCCCGCGCGAGCGCGCCCTCGGTCTCCCAGGCGGCACCCGCCCGCATGCCCAGGCCAAGCTCGCCGCCCCGCCGGGGAGCTGCGCTGCCCCAGCGCGCCTGGAGCGTCGCGAGCGCCTCGGAAACGTCGGATGAGCGAGCCATCGGACGTCGAACAGTAGAACAGATGTTCTACTGAGTCAAGGGTCCGCGCACCTCGATTGGAGGACCCGCCCTACCCCGCCGCCACCGCCAGGACCACCAGCCCCACGGCGAGCATCGCCAGGCCCAGCCACTGCGACGGCCGCAGCCGCTCCCCGAGGAACGCCACCGCGATCAGCACCACGAGCGCCGGCCCGAACGAGCTCGACAGCCCCACGAGCCACGTCGGCGCCACCTCGAGGCCCACCGTGTAGGCGACGAACCCCGCGATGTCGCACGCACCGGCGAACGCGACGATCGCGACCGCGCGCCTGGAGAAGCCGCCGGGCGGCCCGAGCAGGGGATCGAGCCGCCCGCCCCTGCCCCGCAGGGCAACGACCAGCAGCAGCACCCCGGCGAGCGTGTTCGTCAGCCGTGAACCCAGGATGACCGGCAGCCAGCCGTACTCCCTGACCGGCCCGGCGAGCAGGATCGTGAGCACCGCGAACAGCACCAGCGTCACCACGGCCACTGCGACGCCCGGGCCCACGAGCCGCGTCGCCCGAACCGACCCTCCGAGCTCGAGGCCCGTGAGGACGATCCCCGACGTCGCGACCACCGCCCCCAGGGCCTGGACGCCGTTCAGGGACTCGCCGCGGAACAGGACCGCCAGCAGCACCGTGAGCCCGCCGTACGCGGCCACGACCGGCGACACCACGCTGATCGGCCCGACCCGGAGAGCAGCGTAGAACGACAGGTACGCCGCCGCCGAGACGACTCCCAGCGCGAGCCCCGTGGCAAAGCCCGGGACCGTCGACGCGGACAGCAGCGACGCGTTGAGCGCCGCGACGACGAGCAGCAGCGCGAGGCTTGCCAGCTGCGAGCCAGCGAGCACGCCCACGCTGCCCACGCGGCGCGAACCCATCGCACCCGAGACGTCCGTGCAGCCCCAGCACAGGGACGCGAGCAGGCCTAACGCCAGACCGATGGGCATCGCGCGAGTCTAGGGACCGGCGGCTTCGGCCGGAGCCCCGTTGCGTGCTACACTTCCCGGCCGGTCGACCCGGGCGCGCCCGGGTGCGGCACCCGTGGGGATGTAGCTCAGCTGGGAGAGCACCGCGTTCGCATCGCGGGGGTCAGGGGTTCGAGTCCCCTCATCTCCACCACGTTCCGTGGGTCGGTTGGGCAGGTGGTGAGCCCAAGGGTCTGTAAAACCCTCGCCTTCGGCTGTGGCAGTTCGATTCTGCCCCGGCCCACCAGACAGCACCGAACGTGAAGGGGTCCGAAGAGGGCCCCTTCTTCGCGTCCGGCCGGAGCAGGGAGCGGCAGTCCCGAGGACGATGGCGTGCTCCCGGGTGGCGCGGCGACGCCGACGATCGTCCTCCCCCGTTGCCTCCCGGCGCGACCGGGACCCTGTCCACAGACGCCGTCGCGACGCCCCAGCCCTGACGAGCCCCGGGTTCCGAGGCCGGGGGCCGCCTCGCACTACTCGCATACTTGCGCAATCACGCAACCATACCGTACCGTGACGCCATCGTCCAAATCCGCCAACCTCGCCGGAGCCACCGACCGCCATGCGCCGACCCTCCCCCCGCTCCATCGCCATCGTCCTCGTCGTCCTGCTCGCGACGCTCGTCGCGGCCTGTGGCGGCTCCGGGTCCGCCGTGACGAAGCCGGGACCGGCCGAGGCCGCGGCGATGGTCGGCAGCCGTGTCGTGATCGATGTCCGCACCCCCGCCGAGTTCGCCGCCGGGCACATCGCGGGCGCCCGCAACATCGATGTCGAGTCGGGCGACTTTGCGACCCAGGTCGCCGCGCTCGACAAGGGCGCCGCCTACCTCCTGTACTGCCGCTCCGGCCGCCGGAGCGCCCTCGCCGCGGACCAGATGGCGGCGGCAGGCTTCAAGGACATCGTCGACGGCGGTGGCATGGACGCCCTCGTCGCCGCGGGCGCGCCGGTCGAGTAGCCGCGGGGCCGCGGCAGCGCCCCCGAATCGGAACGCCCGCCTCGTTCGAGGCGGGCGTCGTCCTGTCCGTGAGGGACGGGAGAGGCGCTGATCAGCCCTCGCCCCACGGGAACGGCTCGGTGTCGTGCCAGTCGCCCAGCACGAACGGCTCGCCGTCCCAGGCCGCGGTCGCGCCTCGGATCACGAGCGGGACCTGCGCCTCCGGCAGGTCGAGGCGGACCGAGAACACCCCGTCGCCGTCCGGCAGCCGCAGGCCGTCGGAGCCGATGCGCACCGGCAGGGCTGTGTGGCACCCGCCCGCGGCCGCCGTGCCGTCCACGAAGCCGGTCAGGTCCATGGTGTCGACGACCTCGCCGCCCCGCATCTCGGAGGCGGTCACGACCGGGGTGACGTCGCCGGTCTCGACGGTGATCTCCCAGCGCTCGGCGCCGAGCTCGCCGGTCCCCGCGACCACCAGGCGCCACGCCTTGGCATCGGGATCGGTGAGCGTGGCCCGGACGGTGTCGTCGTCGAGCGTCTCGATGACGAGCTCGGGGCCGCCCTGGGCTCCGTCCACGGCGCCGGTGTCGACGCCGATCACGGGGGGCGTGGCGACGGGCTCGTCGACGGGTGCCGGGGTCGTCACCCGGAGCGGCGTTGGGTCGGGCACGTCCGTCACGGGCGTCACGGGGCTCGGGCCGGGCGTGGAGACGGGAGCACTGGCGCCGGCGCAGCCGGCGACGACGATGAGCGCGAGGGAGGCGACGAGCGCCGGGGCGAACCGCGGGAACATGGGACCTCTGGACGTGCCGGGTGGAAGCGATGGCTGTGCGCGGGCAGCCCTGTGACGAACGAGCGCACCGGAATGGTTCCCTCCGCGGGCCCTGTCACACGATCGTCATCCGTCCATGGCCGGCCCCGGCATCCGTCCTCGCCCGGGTCAGTCGTCCAGCGCGGCATGGAGCTCGGGGGCGTGGCGGCGGAGCCAGCGGCGCCAGGTCGCGTGGTCCGGGATCCGGGTCGCGAGGAGCGCCCAGAACCGCTCGGAATGGCCGAAGACCCGGAGGTGGCACAGCTCGTGGGCCGCGACGGCCTCGAGCGCCTCGGGCGGCGCGAGCACGAGGCGCCACGAGAACGAGAGCGCGCCCTTCCGCGAGCAGCTGCCCCAGCGCGTCGTCGTGTCGCGGATCGTGATCCTCGCGGGCGTGGCGCCCAGGGCGGGAGCGTGGCGCTCGAGCGCCCGCTCGAGGTCCGCCCGAGCACGCTCCCTGAACCAGGCCTCGAGGATCGCGGCGGTGGGGCGGTGGTCGCGGGCGGTCCGCTCGACGAGGAGCTCGTCGCCGTCCTCCGCGCCGACCCGCGAGACGCGGCTCCGGCGCGCGCCCCTGGGCGCCGCCGTGACACGGACCCGGTGCGCGATCCCGCGGTACGGGACCAGCCGGCCGTCATCGAGCGCCGGCCGGTCGTGGAGGCGGGTCCGCGAGTCCGCCTGGCGAGCGAGGTGGCGCCGCACCCAGGACTCGCGCTGCGCGAGGAACCCGGTGATGACCGGGTCCGGGCGGGACCAGCTGCGGCGGCTGGCACCCGGGATCGTCACGACGACGCCGCGCTCGGGGTGGATCGTGACCCGCAGGCGGGTCGCCCGGGGCGATCGACGGAGCGTGTAGTGGAGGTCGCCGCCTGGAAGGCGTGCCACGGCCGGGCTCTCGACGGCGGGCGCTGGTCGGCTGGGCATGGGGCAGTCTACGGGCAGGGCGTGCCGCGCGATGCACGGGTGGACCACGCCCATCATGGCGCCGGGGCGGCGCCACGGCTGTTCGGCATCGCGCGCAACGTGCTCGCGGGCGCGGTCCGCGAGCGCTCGATGCCGAATGAGGACGCTCGTGTCGGAGAGGTTGTGCGGGTCGACGAAGCCCGGGGCGACGGTGAGGCCCGTGGCGTCGATGACGGTCGCGACATCCGCGTCCGGGGACGGCGGAGAGGTCGCCGACGGCCGTGATCCGGTCGTCGGTCACGCCGACATCGGCCGGCCGCCCGTGGGTCCCGGTGCCGTCGATGAGGGTTCCGCTGCGGATCAGGAGGTCGAACGTCATGGGCGCGATCGTACCGGCCGGCGGCTCGGTGGCCACAGGCGGCCCGCCCCGCGGGCCGCCGAGCCTGCTCGGACTCGGAGCCGTGACCACCGAACGGAGCTGGTCACCCGGCCACGCTCGGGCGCGTGCCGAGCTCCTCGCGGTGATCGCGGCGGCAGTCGGTGCAGACTCCCGACGCGGGGCGCTGCAGCCTGGCCGCGCGCGACTCCTACGCGGCCGGCCCCGTGTCGGGGAACCGCAGCTCGACGAACAGCTCGCCCGGACCCAGGTCCAGCGTCGAGAAGACATCGGCCCGTGCCCGCAGTCCGCCCAGCGTCAGGTCGTTGGGGACGCCCGGGTAGTTGCCGGGAAACGTGGAGACGGCGGCGCGGGGGCGGGACGCGCCGGGCGCCGGGACCGGCAGGAGCTTGTCCAGGATCTCCGGGGGCGGCATCCCGGTCTCGCTGCCGTGGTGGCTGACCTTGAGGAAGTGGACCGGCCCCACGAGGTCCTGCGCGTCCATCATCCGCCAGCTCCGCTTCTCGGCGTCGCCGGTGAACAGGAGCCGCCAGCCGTTCCACTCGAGCAGCAGCACCACCGAGGTGTTGTTCGCCGCCTTGTCGATCTCGAGCATCGTGGACGCGGCGTTGCCGTGCCGGACGTCGAGCAGGTTGTAGAAGGCGCCGGCGTCGACGCCGCGTGGCGGGATGGGCGTCGGCGGATCGGCGGCGGGCTCGAGGCCGAGGTCCAGGTCGGCGGCCTCGTCGTCGCCCAGGCGCAGGGCGGCCGCGGGCGAGGCGAAGCTGCGGTAGTAGTCGGCCGTGTCCTCCTCGGGGGCGAGCAGCGTGACCACGGCCGACGCGGCCGGCTGCAGGCCCGAGAGGTTCGTCGTCCGGGACACGTAGTGGACGCCGCCCGGCGGCGCCACGTGCTCGCGCAGGTGGTCGATGCACTGCCTGGTGGAGCGCGGGTTGTTGGTCGCCATCAGCGCCGAGAGGTACGGGGACGCGAGCGCGGCCGCGGAGAAGCGCGCGGCCGCGGTCCGGTAGGCGGCGAGGGCGGCGATCCGCCTGCGCCGGGCATCGGGGTGCGTGGCGTAGTAGCCGGGGGCCGCCGAGGCGGTCAGCCAGGCCTGCCGCGCGGTGACGGCCTTGCCGGCGACCTCCTTCGCGTAGAACAGGCCTTGGACATGGTCGAGGTGCTCGTGGGTCATCACGTACAGGTCCAGCGGTGCGCCGCCGAGCCTCGCGAGGATGTCGTCCACGACCGGGACCAAGACGTCGTCCACGCCACCCTCGAGGGTGAGCGCGTTGCCGAAGTCGAACAGGATGTGCCGCTCGACCGGCGCTCCCGCCTCCTCGTCGGGGATCGAGACGAGCACGGCATCGCCGAACCGGACGTTGTAGACGCGGACGACGAGGTCAGCCATCGCCGGCCTCCCGGGCGACGTGCAGGAGCCGGCCGGTCCCCTTGACGCGCAGGATCCCGTCGGTGACGACGGCCTCGATGCCGGTGCCCAGGGTCTGGCGGACAGCGGCCGGATCGTCGGGGGAGGAGACGTCCGCGAGGCCCGCCTCCACGAGCCGTCGCAGGGCCGCGTCGCGCGCCGGGCGCCGGTGCTCGAGGGAGCGAGGGCCCAGGCACGATCGGACGAGGCGCCGGTCCGGGTCGATGACGAGCGTGGTGCCGGTCTGGACGCGGCGGGTCGCCGCCCCCAGGTCCGGGGGGTTGGGCTCGGTGACGCTCCAGCGCACCTTGAACAGCAGCTCGCGGACGGGGAACGCGCCCTCGTCCGGGGCATCGTGGCCGGCGGGATGGCCCGGCGCGAGCGCCCGCGTCCGTCCCGCGGCGGCTGCGGTCGCTGCCTCGGCGGTGGCCTCGGCGCCCGCGCCGGCGGCCCGGTCCAGGACCGTCTGCGGCAGCTCGAACCGCTTGTTGACCATGATCCGCGGCAGGACCTCGAACTGGGCATGCGGCGGGATCATCAGCAGGTCCCGGTTGGCCTCGGCGAACATGTACGCGGCCCAGTCGCTGGCCGCAAGGCCGTCGAGGTCCTGCGTGGACAGCGACGGATGCTCGGCGTTGGTGACGACGGCGAGGTCCGCCTCGGCCACCACGATCCCCCGCCGGACGCACTCGGCGCGGATCCAGGCGCGCCAGCGATCGTCGGCGAACGAGGCCTGGTCCGCGGCGAGGACCGCGCGGATGTAGTCGGCGAAGGTGATCTCGCCCGGCGGCAGGTAGTCCAGGCCGCGCAGGATCATGCGCTTGAACTGCTCCGACGCGGCCCACAGCGCGCGTCCGGACACCGAGAAGAGGGTCTCGTGGCGGCGCGCGGCGAGCCGCCGCTTGTAGTCGTCATGCAGCTCCACGAGGAACCGGTACAGGGTGCCGGTCAGGACCTGCGAGAGCTGGTGGGCCTCGGGCTCCGCCGCCGGGTCGCCATGCGGATCGAGGACGCTGTCGTCGAGCAGGTTGCGCAGCCAGCCGACGTGCCCGGCGGGATCGATCGCCCGCCCGAACTGCTCGCCGATCGAGCTGAAGTTGGTCGACTGCTCGATCGACCCGTCGGTCTGGTCGAGGACGGCCTTGCGCAGCCGCGGGCTCCGGAAGGCGATGAGGACAGCCGTCAGGTCGGCGACGCCCTCGTGGAGCGCGAGCCCCTGCGGATCGAGCGCGTCGTAGAGGTCAGGGTCGATGCCGTCGATGAGGGCGTGCGCGGTCTCATGGGCCACGATGTCGCGCGAGAGGCTGGTGTGGACGAGCCGGCCGTGGGCCCGGAACGAGAAGAACTGGAGGCTGCGCGACCGGCGCTCGTAGTACGCGTTGGCCCAGGTGCCGGCGCGCGGGACCACGAGGAGCTGCGGGCCGTCGAAGCCCCAGGCGATCCGGCGGCCCAGCGTGTCGCGCTCCTCGTACAGGTAGACGGTGCGCATCACGGTGCCGAAGACGCTGACCGCGATGAAGTGCGGGGAGCCGACGCTGGCCCTGTCGACGCGGTAGCGGCCGAAGGTCCGCCGGCCGGCCGGGGGCTCGAAGACGGCCCCGCGCTCGACCGCCTCGGTGGCCGGATCCAGGTCCACGACGGCGACCCGCTCCGTGATGGGGCCGTCGAGGAAATGGGCCTCGTCGAGCCCGAGCCAGTCCTCGACGAGGCGGTCCGTGGTCAGGCGGCTCAGCTCCGGGTCCTGGATCATCAGCGGCACGCGGACGCGCATGGCTGGTCTGGTGCCCTCAGCCGTCCGCGGCGGCGATCGTCGCGCGGACGCTGGCGACCGAGCAGTAGCCGGCCAGGCCGTGGTTGTCGCGGGCCGGGTTGTTGACCAGGTGGTCGTGCGCGAATCGCGGCGGGGGGTCGAAGTCGTCGCGCAGGGTCTTGTCGAGCGCGACCGGGTCCCACAGGTCCGCGAAGTTCTCCCAGGCGTGGACCTCGGGCGGGACGGGGTGCGGGCGGCCGGCTCCGTCGCGGAGGCACTGCTGGACGTTGGCGATGGCGAGCGGGCTGCCGAGCGTGACCAGGAGGTCGATGCCGAGGCCGGCAAGCGCGGGCTCCGAGAGGACGTCGTAGGTGATGATCGTGCCCAGGCTGTGGCAGACGACCACCTTGGGCTTCGGTGTCGCGAGGAGCGCGGCGCGCACGGGCGCGCGCATGGCCTCCTTGTACGGGCCGAAGAGGTAGTCCAGGACGTCGCTCGCGAACTTGCCGACGACGAACCGGAAGATGGGGTCCGGGATCACGGGCGTGAGCGCGAGGCCGGGGGCTCCGGCGGCGGCGGGCGGGCCGGCGGCGGCCGATGACGCGGCGGCGACCTTGTCCGCGCCGGCGTAGAGGCGCTCGACGAGCCTGCGCGCGTCCGCGAGGGTCTTCTCGTCTGCCGGGCCGGCCGCGGCGCCCGCGGCTCCCGGGCCGGCCGCGGCGCCCGCGGCTCCCGCGCCACCGGGGCCGCGCAGGGTTGCCTTGAGGATCTCGGTCGCGGCGACCCGGGGGCTCGTGCCGGGTTCCGCGGCGCGCCGGATCGCGGTGGCGCGGCGCTGGCGCGGGACGCCGACGGGGCCCGCTGCGGCGCCCATGCCGCCCGCGGGCTGGCCGCCGGGTGGCCAGCGGACGTCGGCGTAGTAGCCCACGCGGGTGGTCGGCATGTCGCGCCCGAACAGGAGCATGTCCAGCTCGTGCTTGAACGCCGGTGCCGGCTGCTGGGGCCCTGCCCCGTGGACGTAGACGAGCGGCTGCGGGGACACGCGCGCTCTCCTCCCCTGGGGACCGGCGCC
>DASXVG010000005.1:0-86420 GCA_036504355.1 Candidatus Limnocylindrales bacterium | reverse complement strand
CGGTTGCCGCCGCCGGTGCTGCCACCGCCGGCGCTGCTGCCACCGCGCGTGGACTCTCCGTACCGGTTGATCCCGGAGCCGGTGCTGCCACGGCCACCGCCGTAGCGCTCGCGATCGATGGCCGCGGCATACGCGGCGTTTCGACCGCCCCGTCCGCCACCGCCACCGCGGTTGCCGCCCCGGTTGCCCTGGTTGCGACGCTCGGCGAGCAGGTACTCGGGGATCTCAGGCTCGTCGAGGTCCTCGTCGTCCTCGGGGAGCGGCGCCGGGCCGCTCGCGGCCGGCCGTGCCGGTGCGCCCAGCTGCTGGTCCCAGACGGAGCCGAACGGCGTGGAGCGCGGCCTCCGGGGCGTGGCCAGCGCCTCGAGGTCGTCGAACGGGGTGGCGAAGTCACCTGACGGCGTACGGGTCGCACGCGCGCTCCGGCCTCGGGACGACGCGGCGGCGGGGGCCGTGACCTCGTCCTCCGCGGCCTCGTCGGCGTCCTCTCCCTCGCCGGACTCGGCCGCATCGGCGGCGATCTCGGCCTCGATGTCCTCGGCGTCCAGGTCTGCCTCGGTCAGTGCACCCTCGGGGCTCTCGACGCCCTCGGCGTTCCCGAGCTCGTCCCGACGTCCACGGCCACGGCCACGGCCACCGCGGCGACGACGGCGACGACGGGCGTCGCCCTCGCCCTCGCTCTCGCCGGCGACGGCGCCATCGACGGCCTCGTCGAGCTCCTCGGGCTCCTCGATCTCGGACATGGATGCGGCGGCACGCGACAGCTTCTCGCCCGGCAGGGCGACGAGCCCCGCGCTGGACGATCCGCCGACGGCGGCCATCGGGACCTCGCTCCGGGTCCGGCTCGAGCGTGCCGCGACCGGCGCGTCCTCCCGCTCGTAGCGGCCACCACGGCCCCTGCCGCGGCCCCTGCCGCGGCCGGTGCCCTCGGTCATCTTGTCCGGGACCTCGGTCATCGACAGGTCCTCGTCGTCATCCTCCGCGACGCGCCGGCCGGACCGGGTCGAGCCCTTGTCGACCTTCGCGATGTGGGTGATGTCGGTGAACAGGTCGGCGACGTCGATGAGGTCCGAGGACGTGTTGCCGCGGAAGCTGATGACCTCGCACCGGACACCCATCTCCTGGACGGCCCGGATCGCGGACGCGAAGTCGCCGTCGCCCGACACGATGACGGCGACGTCGAGGTTGCGCGCGGTCTTCATCAGGTCCACGACGAGCTCGATGTCGAGGTTCGCCTTGACCTTGCCGTCGCCGTACTTGCGGATGTCCTTGCTGACGACCTTGTACTGGTGGCGGGCGAGGAACTGGTGGAAGTTGCGCTGGTTCTCGTTGTCCGGGTCGAGCCCGGTATAGGCATACGCGCGGACGAAATCGCGTCCGGCGGTGGCCGACTTCAGCAGCGTGACGTAATCGATGTCCACGCCGGCCGCCTTGGCCGCGTAGAAGATGTTCGCCACGTCCACGAAGACGGCGACGTTCTTGCCCACTGTGACTCCTATGTGGTTCGTGCCCGGGCCTTGACCAGGGCCGGGGCGCTAGGGGCGGCGGGCTCCGGAGCCGGCCGCCAGGACGGGGCGCCGGAGGGTGACTCCGGCAGGGGCGAACCCGGCGCGCTCGAGGCGCGCGAGGTCCGCGGGATCGGAGGGCACTGACGCTTCGACCGTGGAGCAACCCTTGTTGCTCGCAGAGCGGAGCAGCTCCTCCAGGAGCGATTCCGTCACGCGATCCGCATCGTGGTCGGGGGCGACGACAAGGAAGTCGACGGTGCCCACGTAGCCGCCGGCGGTCACCGACGGGCGCAGGACAAGCAGCGCCCCGCCCACGAGCTCCCGTCGCGCCTCGGCGACGAGCACGCTCGCGTGCGGCAGGTAGACGCACTGCCGAAGCAGGTCCGCGGCATCGAGCGAGCCGCGAGCCGACGCGGTCATCGCCGAGCGGCCGATGGCGGCCAACCGGTCGATGTCCGTGATGCGGGCCGGACGGATCGTGTACTCCACGCCGAAGGTGCACCTCGTGCAGCGATGCGGCCCGGATGCGCGACGGCTGCCATTCCCGAACGGGTTCGGAACGGGCGGCCCCACGCCTGGCCGCGGATCAGGAGCTCGGGAGGCGAGCGACTTGAGGCTCGAACAGCCATCCCGATGCGAACGGCGAGTGATGCGCAGGGACAACCTTGCATCCTTGTCGCCGCTGCCTATGATACGGCATCGCTCCGCGGCGTCTCGCCGTGGGGCGAATCGGGTCCCTCGCCCGCGTTTCCGTCACCGCCGCAGCCGAGGAGATACCTCGCGCATCCAGGGACGAAGCGCGGCCCCGGCGCATCGTGTGCCGCCGGGTTCAGCGAGGGGTATTGGAGGAGGCGTTCATGAAGTTCGCACGAGTGGGTGCGGCCGTCGCGGCCGCGGCCATCGTCGTCACCGCCTGCGGTGGCTCCGGCGGCGGCGCCGGGAAGGCGCTCAAGATCGGCATCACCCTGCCGCTGTCCGGCTCCGCGGCCGCGTCCGCCGCCCCGGCCCAGAAGGGTGCCGAGCTGGCCATCAAGGACTTCAAGCTCAACGGCTACACCGTCACGGTGTCGGTCCTTGACCATGCGGTCAACGGCGTCCACGACCCGCAGCAGGGCGCCAAGGACATGACCACGCTCGTATCCGACGCATCGGTCGTCGGCGTCGTTGGTCCGTTCAACTCGTCCGTCGCGAAGGTGCAGATCCCGATCTCGAACGAGGCCGGTCTGCTCCAGTGCTCCCCCGCGAACACCAACCCCGACCTCACCAAGGGTGACGCCGGGAAGCAGCTCCGGGGCAAGAACCCGGACAAGATCAACTACGTCCGCGTCGCCACCACGGACGACATCCAGGGCCCGGCCGTCGCGCAGTACGGCTACAACACCCTCGGCCTCAAGAGCGTCGCGATCATCGACGACACCGAGACCTACGGGAAGGGCATCGCCGACGCGTTCTCCGCCGAGTGGGAGAAGCTTGGCGGCACCGTGGTCGGCCGCGAGGGCGCCCCGAAGGGCACCACCGACTACACCGCGATCCTGACCAAGTTCAAGGACGCGAAGCCGGAGGCGGTCTTCTACGGTGGCGTCACCTCCACCGGTGGCGGCCTCGTCCGCAAGCAGATGCCGCAGGTCGGCCTCGGGGACATCCCGTACCTCGGCGGCGACGGCATCCAGGACGGCCCCGGCTCCACCGACGGCTCGTTCATCAACATCGCCGGCGAGGCTGCCGCGAACAGCTTCAGCTCCGTCGCCGCGATCTCCGACTACCCGGGCAAGGCTGACTTCGCCGCGAAGTACAAGGCCGCCTACAACGAGGAGCCCGGTGCGTACTCCGCCTCCGGCTACGCGTGCGCCCAGATCGTCCTCAAGGCGATCGAGACCGCAGCCGCCAAGGGCGACGTCACCCGTGAGGCCGTCCGCGCCGCGGGCACCGACACGGCGACCACGTTCGAGACCGTCCTCGGCCCCGTCAAGTTCGACGCGGTCGGCGACACCAACCAGAAGATCATCTCCCTGTACAAGGTCGACCTCACGGCGGCCGGCGGCAAGGGCGACTGGGTCTTCGACAGCCAGGTCAACTACGGCGAGTAATCGCCAGGCCCGGACCTGAACGAGAGCCGGGGAGCCAGCTGCTGGCTCCCCGGCTCTTTATCTCCCGGAGGAAGCGAGATCCTTTCAGTGGAGATTCCCGCATGACGGCAGTACCCGCCACCAGCGACGCCGGCCACGCGAGTCCGCGCGTCGGTCTCGGGGGTGTCCTCCGGATCGTTCTCCCCATCCTCCTGCTCATCGGCACCTACGAGTACATGGGCCCGGAGCAGTTCGTGAACGCCCTCACGCGAGGCGCGATCTACGCGCTCATCGCGCTGGGCTACACGATGGTCTACGGCATCATCGAGCTGATCAACTTCGCGCACGGCGACATGTTCATGGTCGGTGCGTTCGTGAGCCTGAGCTTCCTGAGCTTCCTCGGCTTCACCGGCGCCATCACCGACATCGGCCTGCTGGCGGTCGTCCTGCTCGCGACCTTCGTCGTGTCCATGGTCGTCATGGGGGTCATCGGCGTCCTGATCGAGCGCTTCGCCTACAAGCCGCTCCGCCGAGCCCCACGACTCGCCCCGCTGATCACCGCGATCGGCGTGTCGTTCATCCTCCAGAACGTGGTCCAGCTGTTCTACGGGCCGTACCAGACGAACTCGCCCAAGATCTTCCCGGACACCTGGTTCATCGAGATCGCCGGGGCCCGCATCCCGGTCCTGAGCCTGTTCATCATCGCGGTCGCCGTCGGCCTGATGATCGCCCTCCAGCTGTTCATCGGGCGGACCCGCCTCGGGCGCTCGATGCGAGCCACCGCCGCCGATCGCGATGCCGCCGCCCTGATGGGCGTGAACATCAACCGCACGATCGCGATCACGTTCCTCATCGGCTCCGCCCTTGCCGGTGCGGCGGGCGTGGTCAACGGCCTGCAGTACGGCGTGGCGACGTTCAACGACGGCTTCCAGGCGGGCCTTAAGGCGTTCACCGCGGCCGTCCTCGGCGGCATCGGCAACACCGTCGGCGCCGCCCTCGGCGGGTTCATCATCGGCTTCATCGAGGTCATTGCCGTCGTCGCGGGCTATGGGCGGTGGGGCCCGGCCATCGTGTTCGGCACCCTCGTCATCGTGCTCGTGTTCCGACCCGCGGGCCTCCTCGGCCAGCAGCTGGGGGAGCGCGCATGAGCGTTGTGTCGGACCTTCCCGCCAAGCGGCGCGGCCCGAGCCTGTCCGACCGGCGCGCACGCCTCAACGAGCTGAGCTCGCGCCACCGGTCGTGGAGCATCCTCGTCGGCATGGCGATCGTGGGAGCCGTGCTTCCGCTGATCGTCCAGTTCCCGCCGTTCACGCTCGCCCAGGCCCCCAACGCCTGGATCGACGGCTTCACCAACGCGGGCGTGTTCGTGCTCCTGGCGCTGGGCCTCAACCTCGTGGTCGGCGTCGCGGGCCTGCTGGACCTCGGCTACGCCGCCTTCTTCGCCATCGGCGCCTACACGTACGCGTACGTGGCGTCGCCGTTCGGCAACAGCATCCTCGGCATCGACATCCTCAACGCGCTCGGCGGGCCCAATAACGCGGGCATCATCTTCTGGCCGATGCTCCTCGTGGGCGCGGGCGTGGCGGCGCTGTTCGGCGTGCTCCTCGGCGCGCCGACCCTCCGCCTGCGCGGCGACTACCTCGCCATCGTGACCCTCGGGTTCGGCGAGATCGTCCCGCTCGTGTTCCTCAACTCGGACAGGATCACCAACGGCACCAACGGGATCGGCGGTCTCGCCCGGCCGGCCCTGCCGATCCTCGGCGGCTTCTCGGGCATCGACCCGTGGCCGTACTACCTGACGGCCCTGGCGCTCGTGACCGTCGTGATGATGTTCTGCTACCGGCTCATCGAGAGCCGGATCGGCAGGGCCTGGGAGGCCATCCGCGAGGACGAGCTCGCGGCCGCCGCGAACGGCATCAACACGGTCGTGGCCAAGCTGCTCGCGTTCGCCCTCGGCGCCTCGACGGCGGGGATCGCCGGCGTGTTCAACGCCTCCAAGCTCGTAACGGTGAGCCCGGACCAGTTCGGGTTCGTCGTGTCGTTCACCATCCTCGCCATGGTCGTGCTCGGTGGCATGGGCAATTTCTGGGGCGTCGCCGTCGGCGCGTTCGTGATCTACACGATCAACAACGTGCTGCTCAAGACCCTCAACCAGTTCTTCGACTCGGCGGGCATCCCGATCCTCCGGGACGTCGACTTCATCCAGCTCCAGTTCCTGCTGTACGGCCTCGCGCTCGTCGCGATGATGCTGCTGCGACCAGAGGGGCTGTTCCCCAACTCCAGGCGGAGGCGGGAGCTGCACACCGCCATCACCGAGTCCGAGCAGGACGAGCTGGGATCCGTCGCGGGCACGACCGAGGAGGACCTGCCGCAATGAGCCCCGACGTCCTCGACAACCCGCCGATCCTCGTGGCCGACCAGGTCAGCCGCCGGTTCGGTGGCCTGGTCGCCGTCAACAAGGTCGACTTCACGATCCCGGAGCGCTCGATCGTCAGCCTCATCGGGCCCAACGGGGCCGGCAAGACGACGTTCTTCAACGTGCTGCTGGGCGTGATCGACCCGACCGCCGGCGAGGTGCAGTTCCGCGGGCGGCGCATGATCGCTCGACCCGAGCGCATCGCGTTCGAGTCGCTCGTATGGGTCATGCCGGCGCTCGTCGTCGGCCTGCTCGGGGCCGGCCTCGCGGCGGCGGACATCCTGTCCGGACGGCTGCTCGCGATCGTGGGCTTCGTCGCCCTGATGCTCCTCGTGGCGTCGCTGCTGCTGTCGATCATCCGGCCGATCTGGTACCAGAAGCAGCTCGAGCGGTTCGGGATCTTCCGCAGCGCCCGCCCCAACGACATGGTCGCGGCGGGCGTCGGCCGGACGTTCCAGAACATCCGGCTGTTCCAGAACATGACCGCCGTGGAGAACATCCTCGTCGGCCAGCACACCCAGCTCAAGGGCAGCCTCGTCTCGGCGCTGTTCAACACGCCGGGCGCGAAACGCGAGGAGTACAACGCCGAGCGACGGGCCGAGGAGCTGCTCAAGCTCGTCAGCCTCCAGGGCAAGGGCAACGAGGCGGCCCGCAACCTCCCGTACGGCGACCAGCGCCGGCTGGAGATCGCGCGTGCACTCGCGGCCAACCCGAAGCTGCTGCTGCTCGACGAGCCGGCCGCCGGCATGAACCCCAAGGAGACGCAGGACCTCGTGGCCCTCATCTCCAAGCTGCGCAACGACCTTGGCCTCACGATCCTCCTGATCGAGCACGACATGAAGCTCGTGATGGGGATCAGCGACCGCATCACCGTCCTCGACCACGGCGAGAAGATCGCCGAGGGCACGCCCGAAGAGGTCCGCAGGGATCCCAAGGTCATCGAGGCCTACCTGGGAGCGCCGGCAGCATGACGACACAGCTCGCACCGGCGCCCGCGTCCACGGACGTCATCCTCCGGCTGACGGACGTCCACACGTACTACGGCGCGATCCACGCGCTCCGCGGCCTCAACGTGGAGGTCCGGCGCGGCGAGATCGTGACCCTCATCGGCGCCAACGGCGCCGGCAAGACCACGACGCTGCGGACGATCAGCGGCCTGCTGCACGCGCGCCAGGGCACGGTGGAGCTCGACGGGACCGACATCACGAAGGTCGAGCCGCACGTGCTCGTGACCCGTGGGATCGGCCATGCCCCGGAGGGCCGCCGGATCTTCTCCCGGCTCACGATCTACGAGAACCTGCTCATGGGCGGGTTCACGCGGACCAGGGACGAGAACGACGAGCAGGTCGCGCACGTCTACGAGCTGTTCCCACGGCTCAAGGAGCGCCACGCGCAGAAGGGCGGCACGCTCTCCGGCGGCGAGCAGCAGATGCTCGCCATCGGGCGCGCGCTGATGACCCGCCCCTCGGTGCTCCTGCTCGACGAACCGTCCCTCGGGCTCGCTCCGATCCTCGTGCAGCAGATCTTCCGGATCATCCGGGAGATCAACGATCGCGGGATGACCATCCTGCTGGTGGAGCAGAACGCCCTCCAGGCGTTGTCGATCGCCAACCGGGGGTACGTGCTGCAGACCGGTGAGGTGGTGCTCTCCGGGTCGGCGAAGGACCTGATGGTCAACGAGACCGTGCGGAAGGCGTACCTCGGCGAGGACTAGGCCCCGGCCATGACCGACCCGATCCGATGACGGACCACGGCGGTCCGTCGCAGCCACGTCCTCTGCCGCCGACGCCGGCGCGCGCGCCGCAGGGCCGGTCGGGCGGCCGGCGGCGGGACAGCCGGGACCCGCCCGACGCGGACCTCGGGACCGTCCTCGCCCCGCACGAGGTGACCCTCATCGAGGAGGCGGTGACGACCGTCGGCCGGCGCGACCGCGGTCCCGTCATTGCGGTTGCGCTCATCTCGGCGGCCTTCCTGGTCGGGCTGCTCCGGCCGTGGGACCTCGTGCCTCGCCCGGCGACCGTGCCGGCCGCGCCGGGATCGGTCGGGGTGCCACTGACCGCGCCGAGTGGGGAGCGCACCCCTCCGATCGAGCCGACCCGCCAGCTCACGTGTGCCTACCCGTCGCAATGGCGGTCGTCCACGATCCAGGACTGGGCCGGACGAACGGCGCGGGTCTGGACTGCGGTCGAGGTCGTGGAGGGGACCGGCCCGGATGACCCGTCGATCCCGTTCGCTCCGGTCGTCGCGGCCAGCGTCACGGCCATCGGCTGGTGCGCGCCCATCGACGGGCCGGATCGCCCGCCGCTGGCGCTCACCGCGAGCCTGTACCGGATCCGGGACGGCGTCGCGCAATCCGTGCCATACGACCGGCTTGAGCCGGGCGAGCCCGATGCGCTCGGGGAGCTGTGGCTGCCCCAGCTCCTGGGGGTGGGCAACCGCCCGACCTGGCCGATGGGCCGCTATGTCATCGAGCTGCGGTCGGAGAGCGGGGCGTACCGGCGGTTCCTGGGCCTGGAGCTGATGGACCACGTCGCCAGGCCGACGCCGTCCGTGGCTACGCTGCCGTCTGCTGAGCCATCCCCGACAGGGTCGCCCTAGGACTCGTCACGTCTGCCGTCGCACGGCAGTCGACGGCAGTGGCCCACGGGGGGCGGCAGGGCGGCATCGTCGACTCGTGGGGCGACTCGCGACGGAAGCGCGACAGGGAGCCACGATGCCTAGCGGTGCGGCGGCTCCCGGCCGATCTCGAACGCCGCCCGCGCCATCATGATCGCGCCGACGGCGGCGATCCACCAGCCGTACGCGCGGTCGGGCAGGAGGCCCTCTGGCGAGCCGAGGACCCCTTCGGTCATGAACGGCATCAGGAACACGCCGCCGAGGGCCGCGACGGCGAGGATCCCGAAGAACAGGCCACGATCGATGGCGACCGGTCGTTCCGAGGCGTATGGAAGCGTGAGCAGGGCGAGGGTCAGCAGCGCCGCGACGAACGAGATGATCCCGGTCGAGTTGAACGCCCGGACCTCGACCGTCGGCAGGGCGTCGCTGCCCACGCCCCACACGTACCACGGCAGCAGGCAGCCGGCGATCACCACGGCGCAGCCGAGGATGGCCAGCCGGCGGCCGTTGCCCAGCGGTCGACGGTGCATCACGGGCGGCTACTCGTGCGCCGAGTACACCTCGGGACGCAGGACGCCCACGAAGCGGAGGTTGCGATAGCGCTCGGAGTAGTCGAGCCCGTAGCCGACGACGAACTGGTCCGGGATCTCGAACCCCACGTAGTCGACGGGGATGTCGACGAGGCGGCGGGCCGGCTTGTCGAGCAGCGTGCAGATCCGGAGCGAGGCCGGGTTCTTGCCGCGCAGGTAGCGGACGAGGTAGTTGAGCGTGAGCCCGGTATCGATGATGTCCTCGACGAGGAGGACGTCCTCGTCGGCGATGCTCGCCGACAGGTCCTTGATGATCCGCACGAGGCCCGAGGACTCGGTCGCGGTCCCGCCATAGGAGCTGACCTCCATGAGGTCGATCCGCAGCGGGAGCGAGATCTGGCGCATCAGGTCCGCCATGAACGGCAGCGAGCCCTTGAGGACCGACACCAGCGTCAGGTTGCGCCCCGCGTAGTCCGCGCTGATGCGACGCCCGAGCTCGGCGGTCTTGGCGGCGATCTCCGCTTCGCTCAGCAGGACCTCGCCGATGTCGGCATCCAGATCGACGGTGTGGCTCATGGTGGGGTCGGCGGTGCCTCCGGGCGAGTCGTTCGGGGAACTGCGGCGATGATCGCGCCTCCGGCGGATCTGCGCACGCCGGGGCCGTGGTCAGCCAGGTTGTGGTCCGGGATCGACGCGCGCCGTCGTCGTTGCGTCGCCGTCGACGAGGGCCTCGAGCGGCATGTCGCCCGACCCCGGCCGGCGACGGCGACGGCCCCGTCGGCGGCCCCGGCCCGTCCGTGCGGCGCCCGGGAAGGCGACCTGCGTCTCGTCGTCCACAGGGTCGCGCGCGGCGCCATCGGCGAGCGCCACAACCTCGGCCATGACGGCCTCGTCGGCGGGATCCGCCACGCCGGCCTCGGCATGGATCCGGGGCGGCGTGGACTGACCGGTGGTGCCGGTGAGCTCGTCGAGCAGCGCCAGCCGGCCGAACTTGATGAGCAGCATCCGGAAGTCGCGGGCGTAGAACAGCTTGATCCGGACACCCGGATACAGCTCGCGCAGCCGGCGCAGCTTGCGGTTCTTCTTGCGCACCAGCTTCTGCTTGAGCGTGGTGAGCTCCACGTACAGCTCGAGCTCGGGCAGGTAGAAGTCGGGCGAGAAGCTCTCGATGACGTCGCCGTCCAGGTTCCATGCGATCGGGAACGTGTCCGGCTCGTACGTCCAGCGCACGTCGTAGAAGTCGAGGATCCGGGCGAGCTCCGCCTCGCTCGCGTGCGCGAACCCGACCCGCGCGCCGCCCGAGCCGGCCTCGCGCATCGGGACGGTCACCGCGCGGCGCCCCCGTCGGGACGATGGTCCTCGCCCAGCAGCGTCCGAAGGTCGCCCGTCCAGCCCTCCAGGAGCCGGTGCATCGCGAACAGGTCGTCCTCGCCAACGGGCGGCCGCGACGCGACGCGTGCGGCGGCCTGTGGATCGAGCTCGGGATGGCCGGCCGTGTCCAGGATCGGGCACGCATCGGCTGGGGTCGCGAAGACGAGGCCCATCGTCCGCGACCCGCAGGCCGCGCAGTCCAGCTCGACGAACGCGAAGTCCCCCCGGTCGGCGAGGACGGCGATCCGCTCGACGGGGATGGCGGCACCACAGGAGGTGCAACCGGCCCCGGTGAGGCGCGCCCGGAGTCCGCGAGGGTCCATGGGTGACCAGTCTACCTCCCGCGCCGTCGGAAGCGGGCGCGCGGGACCGCGGAACGCATACTCCCATGGGGTATGATGCCCGGCATGGGTGAGACCACCGCTCGCGCGTCGGGGACGCACGGCCACGACCACGGTCACGACAGCTTCCGTCACAGCTACAGCAAGGACAAGGCGCAGCTCGTCCGACGCCTCAGCCGGATCGAGGGCCAGGTCCGCGGCATCGCGCGCATGATCGAGCGCGAGGAGTACTGCGTCGACATCCTCCAGCAGACTGCCGCGTTGCGGGCCGCGGTGGACGCCGTCTCGATCATGGTCCTCGAGGACCACGTGCAGGGCTGCGTCCGGACTGCGGCGGAGCGAGGCGAGGCCGACAAGTACGTCGACGAGGTGCTGGACGTCGTCCGGCGGACGCTCGGGCGACCCGTCCGCGGCGGCAAGTCCGCCGGCTGAACCCGGACCGGGACCCCGCCCGCGCCGTCCGGTCGCTCGAGTTATCCACGAGTTCGGAGCGGTGCGCAGAATCGTGGATAAGCAGTCTTGACGCTGCCTCGGGTGCCTTCTACCGTCCGCATTCCGCCTCACGCACGCGCGCACCGGGGTGTGTCGTCCCAGAGGGGCACCGGGGGAACCCGGGCCGGAACCGACGGGACGCCGCGAGACCGGGTTGACGCTGCTGCGCAGGCGAACGATCGACGCCGGGAGCGGCTCCCGGACGGCCTGGTGCAGCCAAGGAGGGTGCCCTGGACCGCCCGAGAGAACCGCTCCCGACGCGCGTTCAGGACCTCCCGCCGCTCCCCGCGGTCTTCTCGGAGACGCTCGAGCGGGGGCTCGGCGCGCTCGACCTGGACCTGTCCGAGGACGCCCGCGCGATCATCGACGGCCACGTCCGCCTGCTCCTCGCGTGGACGGTCGCGATCAACCTCACGGCGGTCCGCGAGCCAGCGGACGTCGCCCGGTTGCACGTGCTCGACAGTCTCGCCGCCGCGCCGATCCTGCATGCCCGCGGCATCGGCCGGCTGCTCGACCTCGGTTCGGGCGGCGGCTTCCCCGGGATCCCGCTGGGGGCCGCGCTCGGGTCGGATCGGACGCTGCTCGTGGACTCGGTGGGCAAGAAGGTGCGCTTCCTGCAGACGGTCATCGCGGCGACCGGCCTCGAGCGACGCATGGCCGCCGACTCGCGGCGGTCCGAGGCCATTGCCCACGACCCCCGCGACCGGGAGGCCTGGCCGGCCGTGACGGCTCGGGCCGTGACGTCCCTGGGCGAGCTGGTGGAGCTCGCGCTGCCGCTCGTCGCGCCGGGCGGCGTGCTGGTCGCCTGGAAGCGGCACCCCGTGGATGACGAGCTCGCGGCCGCCGACGGCGCGCTCCGGGCGCTCCGGGCAGGGCGGCCGCAGGTCCAGCGGATCCGCGTTCCGGGGCTCGAGGATCATCGCCTCGTCATCGTCCCGCGCGACGGCCCGATCGACGCGCACTTCCCCCGCGACCCGGCGGAACGGCGTCGGCGTCCCCTCTGACCCGGCTCCCTCCGCTACCCTGCCCTGCGTGCGTGTCGCGGTGCTCTCGGATATCCATGCCAACCTCGCGGCCCTCGACGCCGTGCTGGCGGCCGTGCCGTCGGTGGACGAGGTGTGGCAGCTGGGCGACGTCGTGGGCTACGGCCCGGCGCCCGACGAGGTCGTGGCGCGCCTGCGCGACATCGGCGCGCTGGGCGTCCGCGGCAACCACGACGCGGCCGCGGTCGGCGGGCCCGAGATCGAGTCGTTCAACATCGACGCCCGCCGGGCGATGGAGTGGACGCGCGCGGCCATCGCCGACGACACCCGCCTCTGGCTCGCCGCCCTGCCGGAGCGCATGGAGCGCGAGGGCTTCACGCTCGTCCATGGGTCCCCGCGCGACCCGATCTGGGAGTACGTGACGTCCACGCCGGTCGCCCGGGCAGGGATCGCGGCCATGGACACGCCGTTCGGCCTCCACGGCCACACCCACGTCCCGATTGCCTTCCTCGAGCACGACGGCCAGCTCGAGACGATGAGCCCCGGCGCCGGATCGACGATCGCGGTCGGCGGGCATCGCGCGCTGCTCAACCCGGGCAGCGTCGGGCAGCCGAGGGACGGGATTCCCACGGCCTCGTGGCTGCTGCTCGACACGGACGCGGGCTCGGCAACCTGGAACCGGACCGCGTACGACGTGGGTGGCGTCCAGCTCGCGATGGAGGGTGCGGGGCTGCCGGAGCGCCTGGTCGCGCGCCTTGCGTACGGGCTCTAGCGGCGGCATGCGTTGATCGGAGGACGGCGCCCCCTGTCCGGGCGCAAGCCGGGCGACAAGCGGATCCGGGTGGAGCGCGTGCACTCGCCGTACTTCCGCTACACGGGCCGCGGCCAGCTCACGGCCAAGGCCGCCGCGAGCGCCCCGACCAGCGCGCTGGGCAGGGTCAGGCAACGGGTCAAGATGTTCCTTCTCGGCCGCCCGCTCGCCAACATCGAGGAGATCGGCGAGCGGCTGAGCAAGAAGAAGGCGCTCGCGATCTTCAGCTCGGACGCCATCTCCTCGTCCGCCTACGCCACCGAGGAGATCGTCCTCGCGTTCCTGCTGGCGGGGGTCGGCGGGGCCGCGTTCAGCCTCTCGTTCGGGGTGAGCGTGGCGATCGCGGTCCTGCTCGCGATCGTCGCGTTCAGCTACCGCCAGGTCTGCATCGCCTACCCCACGGGCGGCGGCTCGTACTCCGTGTCCAAGGCCAACCTGGGGCGGCTCGCATCGCTCGTGGCGGCGTCCGCCCTGCTCGTCGACTACACGCTCACGGTCGCCGTGTCCACGTCCTCGGCCGTGGAGCAGATCGCCTCGGCGGTTCCCGCCCTCGATCCGGTCCGGGTGGAGATCGGGCTCGTGGCGATCGCCCTGATCACGCTCGGCAACCTGCGCGGCCTGCGCGAGGCGGGCTCGATCTTCGCGATCCCCACGTACCTGTTCCTGGGGTCCGCGTTCCTCATGATCGGGCTGGGCGTCGTGCGGATCGTGTTCCTGGGCGACACCGGGCCGACGCCCTCCCCCGAGGTCGTCGCGGTGACCCAGCAGACGGCGACCAACGTCGGGATCCTGATCCTCCTGCGGGCGTTCGCGTCCGGCGCCGTGGCGCTCACCGGCACCGAGGCCATCGCGACCGGCGTGCCGGCCTTCCAGCCGCCCGAGGCGCGCAATGCCGCCCGCACGCTGATGGCGATGGCGCTCATCCTGGGGACGCTGTTCATCGGCATCACGTTCCTCGCCACGAGCTTCCACCTCCTCCCGATCGAGGAGCCGAGGCAGACGATCATCGCCCAGATCGCCCGCCACGTGTACGGCGACAACGTGGGCTTCTACCTGTTCCAGGCGTTCACCGCGCTGCTCCTGTTCCTCGCCGCGAACACGAGCTACAACGCGTTCCCCAGGCTCGGTGCCGTGCTGGCCGAGGACGGCTTCTTCCCGCGCCAGTTCATGTTCCGGGGCGACCGGCTCGCGTTCTCAACGGGGATCCTTCTGCTGGGCGTTGTCGCCGGAACGGTGGTGGTGCTGGGCGGCGGCTCCACCCACGCGCTCATCCCGCTGTACGCGGTGGGCGTGTTCATCGACTTCACGATCGCGCAGTCGGGCATGGTGCGCCACTGGCTGTCGACGAAGGACCAGGGCTGGCGCTACCGCCTGGCGATCAACAGCGTCGGCGCCGTCCTGACCCTGGTCATCGCGATCGTCGTCATCTCGGTCAAGTTCACGTCCGGCGCGTGGTTCGTCATCGTGCTCATCCCCACGCTGGTGGGCGCGATGCTGTTCATCCGGCGCCAGTACGACGAGCAGGCCGCCGAGCTCATGGTCCGCGACGATCTCGTGTTCCAGCGGCCACACCGGGAGCAGCGGGTCGTGATCCCGGTCAACGGCATCAACCGCTCGGTCGTCCAGGCGGTGATGTTCGGGAAGAGCCTCGCGAGCGATCCCTCGCTGCTCCAGGCGGTGTTCGTGACCACGGACCTGGACGAGGCCGAGGTCCTGCGGGAACGCTGGGACCGGCAGCTCCCGGGCGTTCCCCTGGTCGTCGTCGAGTCGCCCTACCGGGCGCTCGTCGGGCCGGTCGTGACGTATCTCGACGTGCTCGACCTCGCGTGGCCGCCGGACAAGGAGACGCCGACGACGATCGTGGTGCTGCCCGAGTACGTCGCAAAGCGCTGGTGGGACCGGCTGCTCTACAACCAGACCGCGAAGCGCCTCAAGGCGGAGCTCGTCGGGCGCGAGCACACCGTCATCGCCGACGTCCCCTACCGCCAGAGCGACCACCGCGAGCCCTGATGCCGCCGGCGGTGTCGGCGCGCCGACGTGGGCCCGGACACGGCCGGTGGTATCGTGGCCCGGCGCGACGACCCGCCCGGGGCGTGACCCAATCGCTCGTCCGGGGTCGTCGAGAACGCGGAGGATCCAACGTCCGTGGCCGACATGTCGGCACCCCAGTTCCGGCGCGCCGTGGTGGCGCTGTCCGGCGCCCGGACCGACCGGTCCATCGTGGCCCTCGCCTCCGAGCTGGCACGCCCGGCCAAGGCCGAGCTCGTCGGCGTCCACGTCGTGGAGATCGACTGGACGCTGCCGCTCGACGCCGACGTGGCGGGCCGGTCCGAGGACGCGCAGCGCGTCCTCGACATCGCCGAGGCGACCGCCGAGTCCGCCCACTACAAGCTGGAGACCGTGCTGCTCCAGGCGCGTGACGTCGGCGCGGCGATCGTGGACGAGGCGACCGAACGTGGCGCGGACCTGATCATCTGCGGCCTGCCGTTCCGCCGCCGCTTCGGCGGCGACTTCGCCATCGGCCGAACCATCCCCTACGTCCTGAAGAACGCCCCGTGCGCCGTCTGGGTCGCACGCGAGGCGATGCCCGAGGAGCAAGCATGAAAGCCGTCGTCGTCGGCTGCGGCCGCGTCGGTGCCGGCATCGCCGACGAGCTGGACCGCGCCGGGTGGCAGGTCCTCATCATCGATGTTCGATCCGCGGCCTTCGACCGCCTGCCCGCCGCGTTCGGCGGGACTGCCCTCCGGGGCGACGGGACGGATGAGGACGTCCTGCGACGCGCGGGCGCCGAGAATGCGGACCTGTTCCTCGCCCTCACCGAGGGTGACAACCGGAACATCATGGCCGCCCAGCTGGGCGTCGAGGCGCTCGGTGCGCGCAAGGTCGTGGCCAAGGTCAACGACCCGGTCCGCGCGGAGGCGTACGCCCACCTCGGGATCGCGACGCTGTGCCGGACGAACCTGATGACCGGTTCGATCCTCGGCTATGCCGGCCAGGTCGTCCCCGAGCGCCCCGGCGTGTTCGTCCCCGCCAGCCCGCACCATCACGCTGACGAGGCGGGTCCCGCGGCCACCACGACCCCGGCACAGGAGGCCTGACCCATGTTCGTGCTGGTGGTCGGGGGCGGCAAGGTCGGCTACTACCTGACGAAGGAGCTGATCGAGTCGGGGCACGAGGTCGCCCTGATGGAGAAGGACCGCGGGCGCGCGGACCAGATCGCGGACGAGATCGGCTCGGTCGTCATCTCCCAGGACGGCTGCGAGGGCAAGTACCTGCGCGAGGCCGGGGCGAACCGGGCGGACATCGTGGCGGCGGTCACGGGCGACGACGAGGACAACCTCGTCATCTGCCAGATGGCGAAGCACCACTTCGACGTGCCCCGGACGATCGCCCGCGTGAACAACCCCAAGAACGAGCGGCTGTTCCGGCACCTGGGGGTGGACGAGATCATCAGCCCCACGCGGATGATCCTGGGATCCATCGAGCAGGACATCCCGGTCCACGAGCTGCTCCATCTCGCGGCGCTGGGCGTCGGCGAGCTCGAGATCATCGAGGCGCACCTCCAGCCGGGCTCGCCGGCCATCGGGCGGGTCGCGCTGGAGCTCACGGTTCCGAAGGGCTGCTCGCTGTTCGGGGTCATCCGCGAGGGCGTCCCGACGCCGCTCCGGTCCGACACCGTGCTCGCCGAGGGCGACAAGGTCATCGCGATCGGGCGTCCCGACTGCGAGGCCCAGCTGCGCGAGCAGCTCATCGGGTCGCCGGACGAGGAATAGCCCGACACGCGACGCTCACCCGCGGCGGGGCACTCGCCCGGGACATGTGGGCCGCTGGCCTCGGGTGGCCGTCAGCGACGGGTCAGCCTGGCGAGCCAGGCGTGGACCGTGCCCATCGGCAGCAGCGTCTCGAGCCGCGCCGCGTCGATCCGCTCGACCCGCCAGCCGGCACCCGCGCTGAACGCCGCGCGCAGGTCGCGCCGCCGGATCCTCCCTGGGCCGATCCCGAACGGGTTCTGGTCGCTCCACGCAACCACGTACGCGCGCGCCCCGGGACGGGTGACGGCCGCGAGCGCTTCCGCGTAGGGAGCCCGGTCCCAGGGCTGCAGGACGTGGAACAGGCCCACGTCCAGGATGGTGTCGAACGGACCGCCGAGCACGTCCCCGAGGCTCGGGAGCTGGAACGCGTCCGCGACGACGAGCCGCACCGGCAGCGCGGCGTCCTCGGCGCGCGCCGTCGCCAGCTCGATCGCGCGTGGCACGAGGTCGATGCCCACGACGTCACAGCCCGCCGCTGCGAGCGCCACGGCATGGAGCCCCGTCCCACAGCCGACGTCGAGGATCCGTCCCCGCATGGCCCCCTCTGCGAGGAGGCCCGTGACGACCGGTTGGGACCGCCCCGTCTCCCAGCTTGGCGTGCCCTCGTACGCGACGTGGAACGCGCGCGATCGCGCCGGGACGACCTGGCCGGCGAGGAGCCGACGGGTGCGCTCCATTGCGTTGCCCTGCCTCGGGATCAGCGCGGCGGGAACAGCGCGCCGACCCGCGCCGCCGCGGCCTCGATGCCGGCGCGATCGAGACGACCGGCGTCGACCGCGCCGGCGATGGCTGCGACGACCGTGTCCACGATCCCGTCGTCGTAGCCCTGCTGGTTCGCGAACAGGAGGAGGTCGGCGCCCGCCTCGAGGGCGCGGATGGCGGCCTCCGCAGGCCCATCCGCGGCGACCGCCCCCGCCTGGAGGTCGTCGGTCACGACGATCCCCTCCCAGCCGAGCTGCCCCCGGAGCAGGTCGGTGACGATGGCCCGCGACTGCGACGCGGGCCGGTCCGGGTCGAGCCGGTCGTTGCGCACGTGACCGACCATCACGAGGTCCGCCCGGTCCGCCTCGATGAGCCGGCGAAACGGCTCGAGCTCTGCGCGATGCCACGTCCGGGTCACGTCCACAGACCCGTCATCCGTGTTCGCGGTGGAGCTGCCGATGCCCGGGAAGTGCTTGAGCGCGGTGGCAACGCCTGCGGCCCGGTGGGCGGCAACCTCGATCCCGGCCATCGTCACCACGACCTCGGCGTCCGCGGAGAACGACCGCCCGAGCGCGCCGATCGCCGGGCTCCGCCGGTTCACGTCGAGGTCCACCACCGGCGCGAGGTTGAGCGTGACACCCGCATCCCCGAGCGTGGCCGCGAGGTCGCGCGCCCAGCGGCGCGCGTGGGCCGCGGTACCCGCGCCGATCGCCGCCTCGGACTCGACCGCCGGGTAGCCGTGCTTCGGCGAGAGGCGCGTCACGAGCCCGCCCTCCTGGTCGATGGCGATGATCGGGGTTCGACCCGCCGCGGCCCGCAGGTCCGCGGTGAGGCGCCGGACCTGCGCGGGCGAGCGGACGTTGCGTGCGCCCCCGGTCTCCTGGTCGCGGTCGAACAGGATCACGCCACCCAGCCCCGCGCGGAGCGCGCGCGCGACCCAGCCTCCGTCCGTGAGCGTCTCGCCGCGGAACCCCACAACCACCAGTCCGGCGATGAGCACCTCGAGCGGGATCGGGGACGCGGACGGTGCCGGGGGGGGCACGGAGGCCGGAGCGGGCGAGGACGTCGCGCTCGGTCCCCCGTCCGGGGGCAGATCCTCCCGTGGCGAGGGCGACGATGCGCCGCTGGCACTCGGCACGGGCGACGCGCACGCGCTCGCGACGATCGCCGCGCCGGCGGCGAGCGATCCGCCCAGCAGCGCGCGTCGGGAGAGCCCGCGGGAGCTCATCGGGCGGATTGCGGTCGCAGGTGCACGGCGGCACTCTACGCCGGTCTCGGGACGCGCATCCCCGGCCGCGTGATCACGCGAGTCTCGGTCGCCGAAATGGCTAAGCTTCGTACACAATCGCCTACAGGTACCTTGACAACATCATTGTCAGGGTTCTAGCCTGTGGCATGCCCGATGCGCGGTCGACCCGCCGCATCGGCGACCACCGTTCCAGCCGGCTCGCGGGCCGGCGCACCACCCGTTCCGATGGCATCGGCCGTCGGACCAGCAGGAGGCTCGATGAGATGACGCTCACCCGTCGCACGTCGCCCTTCAGCGAGCTCGTGACGCTTCGCCAGGCGATGGATCGCTTGTTTGACGACACCGTCTTCCGGCCGCTGACGGCCTATCCCCAGCAGGGCGATCTCGCCCGGCTCCCCCTCGATGTCCGCACGACGCCGGACGCGCTGTTCGTCGAGGCGGCACTCCCGGGCATCGCGCCCGAGGACGTCGAGATCACCGTCGAGAACGGCACCCTGACCATCCGCGCCGAGGATCGCAGCGAGCGATCCACCGACGACAAGGGCTGGGTCGTCCGCGAGATCAGCCGCGGCAGCGTGATGCGCACCGTGACGCTCCCCACCGGGCTGGAGGCCGACAGGGCCGAGGCCACGTTCGAGCACGGTGTCCTCTCGCTCCGCATCCCCAAGGCCGAGCAGGTCAAGCCGACCCAGATCCGGATCACCCCTGTGACCGGCGGCCGGGCGACGACCCTCGACGCGGGCACGCCCGCGGAGAAGGCCGAGACCTCCACGACCGGGAAGGCCTAGCTCGTGGCGGCGGCGCGCCGGCCCGACCGGGACCCCACCAGGCCCGTCTACGTCATCAGCGTGGCGGCCACGCTCGTGTCCGCCCATCCGCGGACCCTGCGCATCTACGAGGACGAGGGCCTGGTCTGTCCGGCGCGCACGCCCACCAACATCCGTCTCTACTCCGAGGAGGACATCCGGCGGATCCTGTGGATCCGGCACCTCACCCGTGACCGCGGCGTCAACCTCGCCGGGGTCCGGACCCTGTTCGAGCTCGAGGAGCGCCTGGGCAAGCGCATCCTCGAGTACCTCTACGACGAAGGGACCCGCGAGGGGGCCGCCGAAGCGAACGGTCGATCGACCGGACGTGACGGCAGCGGCTCCACGGGAACCGGCCCGGACGATGGTTCGGAGCCAGCGTGATCACGAACCCCATCCACCAGACACCAAGCTGCCGAACCCAATCGCCGATGCACACGCCGGCACCCAAGGAGACCCACTGATGGCCAAGCGACCGTCGAACCCGTCGCCCGAGCCCCCGCCCACCACAGGCGAGGTACGCGAGCTCCCGCTCGTCGCCCTGCGGGAAACGGTCATCTTCCCGGAGATGATCGTCCCGCTCCAGGTCGGCCGGGAGAAGAGCGTCGCCGCCCTCAACGCCGCCGTCGAATCGGCCGGCCCCATCGCGCTGGTCACCCAGCGCCAGGCCGAGCAGGAGGACATCGGCGACCCGTCCGAGCTGTACGAGGTGGGCACGCTCGCCAAGATCGCCCAGGTCGTCCAGCTCCAGGACGGCACCGTCCGGGCGATCGTCCAGGGCCAGACGCGCATCCGCGTCCACGGCTTCACCCAGACCGGCCCGTACCTCGCCGCGCGCGTCGAGGAGCTCCCGGACGAGACGCCCGACGGCGTCGAGATCCAGGCGCTCATGCGCAGCGTGCAGGCGCAGATCGAGCAGTACGTCGCCAGCGGCGCCCCCGTGCCGCCCGAGGCCGCCGTCGCTGCCCGCAACATCACCGAGCCCGGCCTCCTCGCCGACATGGTCGCGTACAGCCCCGACATGTCGACCGAGCAGCGCCAGGAGCTGCTCGAGACGATCGACGTCGAGCAGCGGCTCAAGCTCGTCAGCAACTTCCTGGCCCGCCAGGTCGAGATCCTCGAGCTCAAGGGGAAGATCCAGAGCGAGGTCAAGTCCGAGATGGACAAGACCCAGCGGGAGTACATCCTCCGCGAGCAGCTCAAGGCGATCCAGCGCGAGCTGGGCGAGGACGACCCGCAGCAGGCCGAGATCAACGAGCTGCGCGAGAAGGTCGAGGCCGCCGGCATGCCCGACGAGGTGCGCGCCCGGGCGATCAAGGAGATCGACCGGATGAGCCGGATCCCGTCCGCCTCCCCGGAGGTCGGCGTCATCCGGACGTACGTGGACTGGCTCGTGGGCCTGCCGTGGAACGTGTCCACGGACGACCGCCTCGACATCAAGGAGGCGGCGCAGATCCTGGACGAGGACCACTACGGCCTGGAGAAGGTCAAGGAGCGCATCCTCGAGTACCTCGCGGTGCGCAGCCTCGCGGACACGATCCGCAGCCCAATCCTGCTGTTCGTGGGCCCTCCCGGCGTCGGCAAGACGAGCCTGGGCAAGTCGATCGCCAAGGCGATGGGCCGCAAGTTCACCCGCATGAGCCTCGGCGGCATCCACGACGAGGCGGAGATCCGCGGCCACCGGCGCACGTACATCGGCGCGCTCCCGGGCCGGATCATCCAGAGCATCAAGACCGGTGGCACGAACAACCCCGTGTTCATGCTGGACGAGGTCGACAAGATCGGCATGGACTTCCGGGGCGACCCGAGCTCCGCGCTGCTCGAGGTCCTCGACCCGGAGCAGAACTTCAGCTTCCAGGACAACTACCTGGAGGTGCCGTTCGACCTGCGCAAGGTGCTGTTCGTCGCGACCGCCAACCTCCTCGACCCGATCCCGGCCGCCCTGCGCGACCGGATGGAGGTCATCCAGCTGCCGGGCTACACCCAGCAGGAGAAGGTGGAGATCGCCCGCCGGTTCCTGGTGCCGAAGCAGATGGAGAACCACGGCCTGACGGCCAAGCACGTCGAGATCACGGAAGAGGTCCTCACCGCCCTCGTCCAGGCTTACACGAAGGAGGCCGGCGTCCGGAACCTCGAGCGCGAGCTCGCGAACGTGATGCGCAAGGTCGCCCGCTCGGTGGCCGAGGGCCGCAAGCGCAAGACCATCGTGGACGTGAAGAAGCTCGAGGACTACCTCGGCCCGCCGCGCTTCGAGTACGGCGAGCTGGAGTCCGAGGATCAGACCGGGTCCGCCACGGGCCTCGTCGTGACCGAGGTCGGCGGTGACGTCGTCGCCGTCGAGGTCACCAAGATGGAGGGCAAGGAGGACTTCATCCTCACGGGCCAGCTGGGCGACGTCATGCGCGAGTCCGCTCGCGCGGCGCTTTCCTGGATCCGCTCCAATGCCGCCTCGCTGGGCATCCCCCGCGAGACGTTCGAGAAGCACACCCTCCACATCCACGTCCCGGCCGGCGCCATCCCCAAGGACGGCCCGTCTGCCGGCGTGACCATGGCCACCGCGATGGTCTCCGCGCTCACCGGCATCCCCGTCCGCAAGGACGTCGCGATGACCGGCGAGATCACGCTCCGCGGCCGGGTCCTGCCGATCGGCGGGCTCAAGTCGAAGATCCTGGCCGCGCACCTCTCGGGCGCGGGCATGGTCATCCTGCCCAAGAAGAACGAGAAGGACCTCCGGGACATCCCCGAGGAGATCCGCAAGCAGCTCAAGCTCGTCCTCGCGGACAACATGGAGCAGGTGCTCGACGCGGCGCTCCGTCGCCGCCCGAAGCCGCTCAAGGTCGTGCCGCCGACGATCGTCGAAGGCGGCGAGAAGCTCCCGACGCCGGAGCCCGAGTCACGCGTGCGGCGAACCACGTTCCCGCCCGCAGACCAGCCCCAGGTCGTGGTCAAGGGTTCGTAGGAGGTCGCCACTGGGACGCCCGATCCGCGCGTTGCCGCCTCCGGTCCTCGCTCACGCACGTCCGAGTGCGCTCGCTCCGGTCCCCGCCGGTGCCTTCGCCTCGGGCGTCCGAGCGGCGACCCGTCTGGCTGACGCTCGATCGGGCCGCCACCGGGCGGACGACTGATGGAGTACCGGGACTACTACGAGATCCTCGGCGTGCCCAGGTCTGCCTCCCAGGCGGACGTCAAGAAGGCGTTCCGGAAGCTCGCCCGCGAGCACCACCCGGACCGCAACCCGGGTGATGCCGCCGCGGAGCGGCGGTTCAAGGACGTCAACGAGGCGAACGCCGTCCTCTCCGACGCCGAGAAGCGCAAGCAGTACGACCTCCTGGGCTCCAACTGGGAGCAGTACCAGCGAGGCGGCGGGCGTGGCGGCGCGGACCCGTTCGGGCCCGGCGGCCCGTTCGCGGGGCATGCCACCGGCGCGAACGGCGGCTTCGGCCAGGGCGGCAACGTCCGCTACGAGTTCCGTACGGCCGGCGGCGGGGACGCCGGCTTCTCGGACTTCTTCCGCATGTTCTTCTCGGGCGCGGCGGCGGGTGCCGCCTCGCAGACGACGACGCGCGACGCCGCGGCCGAGCGGATGGCGCGCCGGACGGGCGGTCCCGGCCCCAGCTTCGACGACATCCTCGGTGAGATGGGGCTGGGAGGGTCGCCCGGTCGCACCCGCCCCGCCCACGCACCGCAGCCGAGCACGGACCTCGAGGCCCCGGCGGAGCTGACGCTCGAGGAGGCTTTCCACGGGACGCAGCGGCTGCTCGAGGTCGAGGGCAAGCGCTACGAGGTCAAGATCCCGCGCGGCGTCGACACCGGCAGCCGCGTGAAGCTCAGCGGCAAGGGGCCAGGAGGCCGCGACGTCGTCGTGACGGTCCGGATGACTCCCCACGCCGTGTACACGCGCCGGGGCGCGGACCTGGAGCGAGAGCTCCCGGTCACGCTGCGCGAGGCGCTCCTCGGCGGCGACGTCCGGGTGGCCACGCTGAAGGGCCGGATCCAGCTCACGATCCCGGCCGGGACCCAGACGGGCCGGGTGTTCCGCCTCAGCGGCCAGGGGATGCCGCGGCTGAAGGGCGAGGGGGCAGGCGACCTGTACGTGAAGGTCCGCATCGTCCTGCCCCAGAAGCTCGACGAGGCCCAGGCCGGGGCGGCCACCACCTTCCTCGACCTCGTCGACCAGCCCGATCCCCGGGCAACCACCTGATCCGACACCCGACACACCGAGAACGAGACCCACCCATGCAGCTCGACCGATTCACCGAGAAGGCCCAGGAGGCCATCGTCACCGCCCAGCAGCTCGCCGAGCGGATGCGCAGCCCCGTGCTCGACGCGGAGCACCTGTTGTCCGCGCTCGTCGGGCCGGACGACGGGATCCCCGCGGAGACGCTCCGGCGCCTCGGCGCGGACGTGCCCGCGTTCCGCGACGAGCTCGCGGGCATCCTTGCCCGGCGCGCCCACGTCCAGGGCGGCCAGCTCACGCTCGACGCGCGCGCGAAGCGCGTCATCGATCGTGCCCAGGAGGAGGCCCGCCGCCTTGGTGACGAGTACACCTCCACCGAGCACCTGCTCCTCGGCGTCGCGGAGTCGGGTGGCGAGGCGCAGCAGCTCCTTGCCCGGCACGGCGCCTCGTCCGAGGCGATCCTCGGCGCGCTCCAGACCGTGCGTGGCGGCCAGCGCGTGACGTCGCCGAACCCGGAGGGCACGTACGCGGCGCTCGAGAGGTACGGGCGCGACCTCACCGCCGAGGCGCGCGCGGGCAGGCTCGACCCGGTCATCGGCCGGGACGAGGAGATCCGGCGCACGATCCAGGTCCTCTCCCGGCGGACGAAGAACAACCCCGTCCTCATCGGCGAGCCCGGCGTCGGCAAAACCGCGATCGTCGAGGGCCTCGCCCAGCGGATCGTGCGCGGCGACGTCCCCGAGACGCTCAAGGACAAGCGGGTCATCGGCCTCGATCTCGGCGCGATGATCGCCGGCGCCAAGTTCCGGGGCGAGTTCGAGGAGCGGCTCAAGGCGGTTCTCAAGGAGATCAAGGACAGCGACGGACGGGTCATCCTGTTCATCGACGAGCTGCACACGGTCGTCGGGGCGGGCGCCGCCGAGGGCGCGATGGACGCGTCCAACCTGCTCAAGCCGATGCTCGCTCGCGGCGAGCTGCACACGATCGGCGCAACGACCCTCGACGAGTACCGCAAGCACATCGAGAAGGACGCCGCGCTCGAGCGGCGCTTCCAGCCGGTCGTCGTGGACCAGCCATCGGTCGAGGAGACGATCTCGATCCTGCGCGGCCTGCGCGAGCGCTACGAAGTCCACCACGGCGTGCGGATCACGGACTCCGCGCTCGTCGCGGCGGCCACCCTCTCCGACCGCTACATCACGGAGCGATTCCTCCCGGACAAGGCGATCGACCTCGTGGACGAGGCCGCGTCCCGGCTGCGGATGGAGATCGACTCCATGCCCATCGAGCTGGACGAGCTCGAGCGGCGGCGGATCCAGCTCGAGATCGAGCGCGAGGCGCTGCGCAAGGAGGCGGACGACGCGTCGAAGACGCGGCTCGAGACGCTGGAGCGGGAGCTTGCCGAGCTGTCCGAGGAGGCCGGCGCGATGAAGCAGCGCTGGGAGGCGGAGAAGGACGCGATCGCGGCGCTTCGCGAGACGAAGTCCGAGGTCGAGCAGCTGGCCGTCCGCATCGAGCAGGCCGAGCGCGAGGCCGACTACGGCACTGCGGCGGAGCTCAAGTACGGCAAGTCGCGCGAGCTGGCGGACCGCATGACGAGCCAGGAGGCGGCCATCGCGGCCCTCCAGGGCCCGGGCGCCCTGCTCAAGGAGGAGGTGTCCGCGGACGACGTCGCCGACATCGTCGCGGCGTGGACCGGGATCCCCGTGAGCCGCCTGCTCGAGGGCGAGCTGGAGAAGCTGATCCACATGGAGGAGCGCCTCCACGATCGCGTGGTGGGCCAGGACGAGGCGATCGCGGCCGTGTCGGACGCGGTCCGGCGGGCACGTGCAGGCCTCAAGGACCCCCGCCGGCCCATCGGCTCGTTCCTGTTCCTCGGCCCCACCGGGGTCGGCAAGACCGAGCTCGCGCGGGCGCTTGCGCAGTTCCTGTTCGACGACGAGCACGCCATGGTCCGCATCGACATGAGCGAGTACATGGAGAAGTTCGCCGTGTCTCGGCTCGTCGGCGCGCCGCCAGGCTACGTGGGCTACGAGGAGGGCGGCCAGCTCACCGAGGCCGTCCGGCGTCGGCCGTACCAGGTGATCCTGCTGGACGAGATCGAGAAGGCCCACCCGGACGTGTTCAACGTGCTGCTCCAGGTCCTCGACGACGGACGCCTCACCGACAGCCAGGGCCGCACGGTGGACTTCAAGAACACGGTCGTGATCATGACCAGCAATGTCGGCAGCCAGCAGATCCAGGCCTTCGCGGGCCGGCCCGGCGGCGACGACTACGAGGCGATGAAGCACCAGGTCACGGATCAGCTCCGGGGCACGTTCCGGCCCGAGTTCCTCAACCGGATCGACGAGGTCATCGTGTTCCACGCCCTGACCGACGCCGACCTCGTCCGGATCGTGGAGCTGCTCGTGGCTGATCTCCAGGGGCGGATCGCGGCCAACGACCTCGCGCTGGAGCTGACGCCCGCCGCGCGGTCGCTCATCGTCCGCGAGGGGACGGACCCCGCGTACGGTGCACGGCCCCTCAAGCGGACGATCCAGCGCCTGGTCGAGAACCCGTTCGCACGGGCGCTCCTGTCGGGGACGTTCAAGCCGGGCGACGTCGTCACGGCGGACGCCGACCCGGTCTCCGGGACGCTCGTGTTCAGCGCGGACTCGCGGACGGTGGTCGCGGATGCGGCCGACCGGCGCGACGCCCGGGGCTCGGGCGCCGACCGGGAGCCGGCGGCAGCCGGCGCCGGGCGGGCGACGATGTTCGACGTGCCGCCGATCGACGGGCCGAAGCGCCCGGACGGCGGCGAGCTCGTCAACTAGCCTGTCGCGGCGTGCGCTTCGAGGAGGCCGTCCGGCGGCTCGAGCCGCTGCCGGATGTCCTGCCCGACGGCCCCGAGGCGCTCATCCCGGTGTTCGCGGACACGGGCGCCTCGCGGCCGCGTCCCTCCTGGGGCGCCGCCGGCGCGTCCGCTCGCCCCGCCGCCGTGCTCGTGCTCGTGTTCCCGGACGAGGACGGCGTCGCGCGGCTCGTCCTCACCGAGCGGGCCGACCGCGGCGGCCACCACAGCGGCGAGGTCTCGTTCCCGGGCGGCCGCGCCGAGGCAGGCGACGCCGACCTCGTTGCGACCGCGCTCCGCGAGGCGGCGGAGGAGGTGGGCCTCGACGCCGCGCAGGCGGGCGTCAGGGTCGTGGGCACGCTCGAGGTGCAGTGGGTCCCGGTGAGCAACTTCACGGTGACGCCCGTGGTTGCGGTCGCGGAGCGGCGACCGGTCCTCGTCCCGCAGCCGAGCGAGGTCGCCGCGATCCTCGACCCGCCGCTGGCGGCGTTCCTCCCCGACGGCGAGCTGCGCCTCGTCGAGCGCGACATCCGCGGCTGGCAGCTCCGGTACGCCGCCTACCCGCTGGAGCACCTCAACGTGTGGGGGATGACCGCGCGGGTGCTCGGGGGCCTCGGGGCGTGGCTCGCCCGCGAGGACGTCTGACCGCACGCGCTGTCGACGCTCCGGCGTCAGAGCGGCTCGCCCTCCTCGGTGATCGGGTCGACGGTGCGCGTCGGGTTCACTGGCCGTGGCGCGAGCCGGCCCTGGCCCTTGTCGACAGCTCGGGCGCCTGCGGGCAGCCGTGCCGCGCCCTCGATCACGCCGCTCCCCAGGCGCTCGGGCGGGTTGCTGAACTCCACGACGATCGCGCGCATCGGCGCGCCGTCCGTCCACGCGGCGTGGATCACGTCGGGCGGCCAGACCACCGCCTCGCCGGCCTGGACGCGGGTCCGCTCATCCCCGACCCCGACCCAGCCACCGCCCTCGATGACGAGGAGGTACGCCCAGTTGGGGTTCGTGTGGGGCGCGATTCGCGCTCGCCGCTCGAACGCGAGCTCGGCGACGATCCCGCCCGCCCCGCTCTCGATGACCTGGCCCGCGATCCCCGTCGTCCCTGGCGGTCCGTCCGGCCGCCGGTGCCCCACCCCGAACCGCCTGACCTCGATCGGCACGGGCTCGCGGGACTAGCGCCGGCGGCGCCGGCGGCGCGAGGACTTCGCGCGGATCGTGGTCTCGGGGTGCGTGAACCGCTCGCGCGAGTAGTAGCGCTGCTTCGCGAGCTGCCGCTCGTAGGCCCGGAAGTAGGGCGGGAAGCGGACGAACCTGATCCACGCGAACAGCCCCAGGCCGATGACCAGGGTTCCGAGCACGATGAAGAAGTCGAAGTTGAAGATGTAGTAGACGAGCATCAGCCCGAACACGATGACCCCGGTCCACAGCAGCCACTCGTACATCTGGAGATACACGGAGTGCCGGTGGAGCTGCCGCGTCCGCACGTTGTAGAACACGACGGTGGCGATGAGCGCCAGGACCGACGCGATCGTCAGCGGGATGAACAGGTCCGGGAACGAGGCCCCGTTGAAGGGCTGGAACAGGTACTCCCAGGGCCACAGGGTCACGCGTGTCGTCTCCGAAGCAACGGGGGCCGTCGGCCCGCCTCGTTGGGCCGTCCGAGTATGCCACGGGCCCACGCTATACTCGGCGCCTGAACGACCCCGCGCAGGCCGGCCCGGGAATGGTCCCACGCCCGGCCGTGAGCGGAGCGCATACGAACCGCCCGGAGGAGGAACCGCGCAGGTGCGTGCGCTGCTCTCGGTCGCCAACCGCGAGGGAATCACGGGTTTCGCGCGGGACCTCCAGAAGCTCGGCATCGAGCTGTATGCCACCGATGGCACCCGTGAGCACCTCGCCGCGGACGGGATCGACGCCGCGTCGGTGTCGGACCTGACGGCCGTCCCGCCGCTCGTCGGCGGACAGGTCCGGACGTTCCACCCAGCGATCTACGCCGGCATCCTCGCGCGCCGCGACGTCCCGGGCCAGATGGAGCAGCTCGCCGAGCACGGCATCGGGCTGCTGGACCTCGTCGTCGTCAACGTCAAGGCGTTCGCGCCCGAGGTCGGGCGCGGGCACATCGCCATCGACGAGGCGATCGAGATGATCGACGTCGCCGGCGCCGCGCTCCTGGGGGCGGCCGCGCGCAACGCGGCGGGCGTCGTCGCGGTCTGCGGCCCGGACCACTACCCCGCGGTCCTCGAGGAGATGCGGACGCTGGGCCAGGTCAGCGCGGACACCCGCTACCGCCTCGCCGCCGATGCGTTCAGCACGGTCGCGGCCTACTACGCCGAGATCGCGGCGTACCTCAACCAGATCTCGAACAACGTCTACCCCCAGCGCCTCGCGCTCGTGCTCGAGAAGGTCGCCGACCTGCCCTACGGCGAGAACCCGCACCAGCGGGCGGCCTTCTACCGCGAGACGACGCACCGGACGGGCAGCCTCGCGGATGCCGCCCAGCTCCAGGGCGCCCAGCCCACGTTCAACAACCTGCTCGACCTCGACGCGGCCTATCGGATCGCCGCGGACTACACGGCACCGACGGTCGTCATCACGAAGCACACGGACCCGGTGGGCATCGCGTCGGCAGAGGAGCTGGTGGAGGCGTACCGGCGGGCGCTCGACACCGACGCGGTCTCGTCGTTCGGCGGGATCGTGGGCGTCAACCGCGAGCTCGACGGTGCGACCGCGCGCGAGATCGCCGCGAACTCGTACGAGGCGGTCGTCGCGCCCGGCTTCAGCGAGGCCGCGCTCGGGATCCTGCGCGGCAAGCAGGGGCTCGAGCTGCTCGACGTCCCGCCGACCCCGACCGACGGGATGCGTGACTACGGGATCGCGAACCTGGACTTCAAGCGTGTCGGCGGCGGGCTCCTCGTCGAGGCGATCGACGCCCTCGAGATCGACCGCGCGCAGCTCCAGGTCGTCACCCGCCGGCATCCCACGCTGGGTGAGCTGACCGATCTCCTGTTCGCGTGGCGCGCCGTGCGCCACGTGCGCTCGAACGCCATCGTGCTCGCGCGCAACGGCGCGACCGTGGGCATCGGCGCCGCGCAGGCGAGCCGAAACACGTCGGTCGACATCGCGCTCCGGCGGGCCGGCGCCCGGGCGAAGCTCTCGGTCATGGCCTCGGACGCCTACTTCCCGTTCCCGGACGGAATCCAGGTCGCCGCCAACGCCGGCGTCACCGCGATCATCCAGCCCGGCGGCTCCATCCGCGACGAGATGGCCATCGAGGTCGCCGACCGCCACCACCTGGCCATGGTCTTCACCGGCGTGAGGCATTTCCGCCACTGACCCGCGGTGCGCCGGTGCGCGCGCCTGGGCGCTCCTCGGGAGGTTCGACGTGGAAAAGCTGCTGGCGCTGGAGATGGTTCGCGTCACCGAGGCCGCGGCGATCGCGTCCGCCCGGTTCATGGGCAAGGGCCAGCGCGACGAGGCGGACCAGGCGGCGACCGAGGCCATGCGCCGGGCGATGGACGAGACCGACATCGCGGGCACGATCGTCATCGGCGAGGGCGAGCGTGACGAGGCGCCGATGCTCTATATCGGCGAGCGGGTCGGGCGGCACGACGGCTCGGACATGATCGAGCACGTGGACATCGCGGTGGATCCGCTCGAAGGGACCAACCTCGTCGCCACGGGGCAGGGCGGCGCGATCACCGTCCTCGCCGCATCCGAGAAGGGCGGCCTCACGAACGCCCCGGACACCTACCTCGAGAAGCTCGCCGTGGGCCCCGTCGCGGCCGGCTGCGTCGACATCACGCGACCCGCGGCCGAGAACACGCAGCGGATCGCGGAGGCGCTGCGGCGCAAGACCTCGGACATCACGGTGATCATCCTCGACCGCCCGCGCCATGCGGACCTCATCTCCGAGGTCCGCTCCACGGGAGCGCGGATCAAGCTCATCAGCGACGGTGACGTGTCCGCCGCGATCGCGTGCGCGGTCCAGGGCACCGGCGTCCATGCGGTCATGGGGATCGGCGGGGCGCCGGAGGGCGTGATCACCGCCGCCGCGCTGCGCTGCCTCGGCGGCGAGATCCAGGCGCGTTTCCGGTTCCGCAACGACGAGGAGCGCGAGCGCGCGAAGAAGATGCTCGGCCACGCGGACGAGGACCGGGTCTACCGGACCGAGGACCTCGCCGGCGGCGACCACCTGGTGTTCGCGGCGACCGGCGTGACCGAGGGCGAGCTCCTCCAGGGCGTCCGGTTCTTCGGTGGCGGCGCGCGGACGCACTCGCTCGTCATGGCCTACCAGACGAAGCAGGTCCGGTTCGTGGACACGGTCCACATGTTCGACCGCGACCGCCCGCCGGCCGTCCGCCTCTAGGCCGATGGCGGCCCGCCGCGAGCTCGAGCGCGCGGCCCTGCTGGCCGCGTCCGACCGGAGGGCGTACCTGCTCGAGCACTCGCGCCTCCCCGGCCCCCGGGCGAACCTCGAGCTGCTCGACGCCGCGGGCGACGTCCTGGCCCGGGACGAGGGCCCTGGCGCTCGCCGCCATGACACCGGACGAGGCGCCGTCGGGGACCGCGCTGGAGTTTCTCCCCCAGGCTACGTGGCGAACCCGGTCGCGTGCTGGGAGCGGCGCTCGGCTACGGGTGGTCCGTCGCGGTCGCGGCGGACCCCTTTCGCACCCTGCCGGCGTTCGAGCGCTGGGCGGCGTCCCCGGACCCGGACGTGCGACGGCTGGTGCGGAGCAATCTCGGCAAGGCGCGGTTTGCCAGGGCCGCGCCGGACGCGTTCGCGAGGCTCGGCTGAGCGGCGTCAAGGGAGCGGCTTCCAGCCCTCGCCGTCCCAGGTCGCGATGGGGCGGGCCGCGTCGGTACCCTCGGTGGCCGTGCGTCTCGCGCGGGCAGTCGCGACCGTCTCGCCCCACCCTGGCGGCACGAGCCCCGGTGCGAGGTCGGCCAGGGGCGCGAGCACGAACAGCCGGTTGCGCGCCTCGACGTGCGGGACGGTGAGCGGCAGCGAGGCCTTCCTGGGGTCGTCCGAGCGCCCTTCCGGCGGTCGGACGACGTCGATGACGTGCCGGCCGAACAGGAGCAGGTCGAGGTCCACCTCGCGCGGGCCCCATCGCTCGCGCGCCTGGCGCCCGAATGCCCGCTCGAGGCCCTTGAGCGCGAGGAGCAGCGCGATCGCGCCATCGTCCGGCGTGCGGCCGCCCGGCACCTCGAGCGCGACGACCGCGTTGCGGAACTCGGGTTGGTCGAGCACGCCCACGGGGTCCGTGGCGTAGAGCCGGGACACGCCGCGCAGGCGGATGCCGGGGAGCGCGGCCAGCGCGTGGACGGCCGCCGCCAGCGTCTCCTCGGGCGAGCCCACGTTGGCGCCCAGTCCCACGTACGCGCGGACCCGACCCACGGCCGTACACCTCTCCATCGCTAGACTCCGGGGCGTGACGACCGCCGCCGTGACCGTCCTCATTCTCGCCCCCGAGCCGGTCGCCGGTGCCGGTCCGCTCGCGCGGCTGCTCGACGACGCCCGGACGGTGCTCGCGGCGCGCCACCGCGACGCGTTCCTGGCCACCGGAGCGACGAGCGCGCTGATCCACCGCGAGCCCGCCGACGACACGCCGTTCGGGACGCGCCTCGGGCGGCTCGTGCGCGAGCTCCGGCCGGCCGGGCTCGTCGTCCTCGGGGCGGGGTCGATCCCGCTCGCGACCACCGGCGACCTGCGGGCCTTCATGGACGCGGCCGCGGCCGACGTGCCCGGTGCGCTCGCGAACAGCTTCCACTCCGCCGACGCGGTGGCAGTCGCGTGCGCGGCCATCGCGCTCAAGGACCTCCCTGCCGACCTCTCCGGCGACAACGCGCTGCCCCGCTGGCTCGCGGAGGTGGCGGGCGTCCACGTCCGTGATCTCCGCGCCCGGCGGGACCTCGCCGTCGACGTCGATTCGCCGCTGGACCTGCTGCTCCTCGAGGATGCCGTGCCCGGCATCCCGCTCCCGGGCGGTACCGCCGCCGAGCCCGTTCGCTCGCGCCTGGCGGCACTGCGCGGCGTCGCCCGCGACCCGGGTGCGGAGCTGCTGGTCGCGGGACGGACGGCCGCCGCCGACCTGGCCCGCATCGAGCGGGACACGCGTGCGCGCACGCGTGTGCTCATCGAGGAACGCGGGCTGCGGACGGCATCCCTCGCCGCGTCCCGGGGGCGGCCGAACCGCCGCCAGCCGCGGAGCCTGCTCGGGGACCTGCTCGACCGGGACGGTCCCGGCGCCCTCGGCGAGCTGGCCGCGCGGTTCTCGGACGGTGCCCTGATCGACACCCGCGTCCTCCTCGCTGCACGACTCGGGGCCGACGAGCGCGCCTGGCCCGTCCCCGAGGATCGGTATGCCAGCGACCTCCTCCTTCCCGACCACATCTCCGACCCGTGGCTGCGCGCGCTCACGGCGTCCGCGCTCACGTCGCCAATCCCGGTCCTCCTCGGCGGGCACACGCTCGTGGGGCCGGGCGCGCGGCTCGCGCTGGGCATCGGCGCCTGAGATGGACCTCCAGGCCGGCTATCGCCGCGAGCCGCTCCCCGATCCCGAGGCCGTCGGCGAGGACGAGGCGCTCGTCGAGGCGATCCGGACGCAGATCCGGGCGAACGGGCCGATCAGCTTCGCGCGGTTCATGGAACGGGCCCTGTACGAGCCCGGGCACGGCTACTACCGGCGGCCCGAGCCGGGACCTGGGCGCGAAGGCGACTTCCTCACCGCCCCCGAGGCGCATCCGATCTACGGCGCGGTCGTCGGCCGCCTCCTCGAGCAGGCCTGGGAGGCCCTCGGCCGGCCGGATCCGTTCACCATCACCGAGGCGGGCGCAGGGACGGGCGCGCTCGCGGCGGGTCTCCTCGGGGGGCTGCGCGAGCGCGGATCGCCGATGCTGCCGGCGATCCGCTACCGGCCCATCGAGGTCGAGCCGGCCCGGCTGGAGGCGATCCGGGCTCGCCTGGCACGCACGCGTGCAGACGGCACGCTGCTCCTGGACGAGCCGGCCCCGGACGCGCACGAGACGGGCGCGGTCGTCGCGAACGAGGTCATCGACGCGCTGCCCGTGCACCGCGTCGTCGGCCGCCCGGATACCCCGGCCGGCATCGCCGAGCTCCTCGTCGGCATCCGCGCGGACGGAGCCTTCGAGTGGGTCGAGGCTGAGCCGACGACGTCCGCACTCGCGACGCGCCTCCGTGACGAGCACATCACCCTGGCCGACGGCCAGGTCACCGAGATCTGCCTCGTGGTCGACGCCTGGCTGCGCGAGACGACGCGTCACCTCGCGCGTGGCATCGTGGTCCTCGTTGACTACGCCGACGAGCCGGCCGCGCTCCACGATCCCGTCACCCGCCCGACGGGCACGCTGCGTGCCTTCGCCCGCCACGCCGTGACCGGCGACCCGTTCCGCCACGTCGGTCGCCAGGACCTGACAGCCACCGTGGACCTCGCCGCAGTGCGGTCCGCGGCGGCACTCGCCGGCCTCGCGCCCGTCGGAGAGACGACCCAGGCCGAGCTCGTCGCCGTGCTCGGGACCGGCGAGCTCACGACCGCGATCCTGCGCCGGGAGGGCGCGGACCTCCAGGACGCGCTCGACCTGCGCAGCGCCCTGGCGCGCCTCCTGGACCCCCGCGGCATGGGCGGCTTCCGGGTGCTCGCGTTCGGCCGCGGGCTGCCCGTCGGCACCGCGCTGCCGGGCCTCGGACGGCTCCGTCGCCCTGGGGGATGACCGGCCCGGTCATGCGGTGCCGAGCGGATCGTGGGGCGAATACCGCTGCTAGAATGACCCGGCCGAGCCCGTGGGCGCGGCTCGCCCAACGCATCCACCTCGAACGCGGCCGGCCTTCGTTCCACCCGCCGGCCCACGCTCGACATCGAGGACCACGTGACCGGGATCTGGTACGTCGTCGGATACGTCATCGCCGGTGTGTCCTTCGTCTTCCTCACGATCGGGCTCGCCTGGCTGATCTCGCATCGGACCCGTGGCGACCGGCACAAGGGCTACCCGTACGAGTCCGGCATCGACACGTACGGTGACACGCATGCGCGGTTCGGCATCAGCTTCTACATCTACGCGCTGATGTTCGTCGCCTTCGACATCGAGGTGATCTTCATCTTCCTGTGGGCCCTCATCTTCGCGAGCGCGGACAGCGCCGCGATCGGCGGCCTGTTCGTCACCATGCTGCTGTTCGTCGCCATCCTCCTGTTCGGCCTGGGCTACGCGTGGCGCAAGGGGGTGCTCTCATGGCGATGACGACCGGCGGCGCCGGCGCGGTCGAGCCCGTGGGGTCCGACCAGCCGGGGCAGCAGCCCGCGTCCCTCGTCACCACCGAGCCGCACGACGTCGCGAAGCCGATCATCGTGCCCAACACGCTCTGGACGTCCACGCGACCCGAGGCCTATGCCGGCGGTCGCGCGAGCGAGCACCTCCACCTCGGGGAGCTCGAGGGCTCGGACCTCATGCTCGCGGACACCGCGCGCTGGGGCGCGCTCGACGTCATCCCGACCAAGGCCGACGTGGTCATCGACCTCATCCGGATGAACAGCCTGTGGCCGCTCCTCTCGGGCCTGGCCTGCTGCGCCATCGAGATGATGTCCGCGGCCACGTCCAAGAACGACATGGACCGCTGGGGCATGTTCCCGTTCCGGGCCAGCCCGCGCCAGGCGGACGTCCTCATCGTCGCGGGCACGCTGACCACGAAGATGGCCGGCCCGCTCGTCCGCCTGTGGGAGCAGATGCCGGAGCCCAAGTGGTGCGTCGCGATGGGCGACTGCACCTGCTCGGGCGGCCGCTACAAGCGCTCCTACAGCACGATCGAGGGGATCGACCGGGTCATGCCCGTCGACGTCTACGTCCCGGGCTGCCCGCCGCGTCCCGAGGGCCTGATCTACGGGATGATGAAGCTCCAGCAGCTGGTCAAGGAGCGCCGCGGCCACTGGGCCGAGCGGCCCATCGGCCCCAACGTGCCGCAGGACGTCTAGCGCGATGGACCGCACCCTCCGGAAGCGCCTCGACGCCCGATTCGGCGACCGGCTGACCGGGCCGATCCGGCAACGGCACGACCAGACCGAGATCCGGGTGGCCCCGGGCGACGTGATCGAGGTGCTGCGCGCGCTTCATGACGAGCCGGACCTCGACTTCGCGGTCCTGGCCGATCTCGCCGGCGTCGACACCGGCACCCACATGCAGGTCGTGTACCACCTGTGGTCCGCGAAGACCACGGACTGGCTGCGGGTCGTCGCCGACGGCATGCCCCGCGAGGATCCGCGTATCCCCTCCCTCACCGGCCTGTGGCCGGGCGCGGAGTGGATGGAGCGCGAGACCTACGACATGTTCGGGATCATCTTCGAGGGCAACCGGGACCTGCGGCGGATCTACATGCCGCCCGACTACACGAGCTTCCCGCTGCGCAAGGACTTCTACCTCGCCGATGACGCGGCCCGCTCCCCGGGCGGCGGCGTGCGGCACATGGAGCAGACCCATGCCCCGGCCCAGGCGTCGGAGCGGGTGGTCCGCCGGACGGTGAAGGCCTGACGATGACCGCCCCGTCCACGTCCCACCAGCACGCGTCCGCGGACGACCCGCGGATCCTGCTCGACGACCAGATCGGCGCGTTCGAGTCCGTCCCGCCGTACCCGCCGCGCACGGAGCGCGAGGCCGAGTTCTACGAGCTCCGCGACGGCGAGATGTTCCTCAACATGGGGCCCCAGCACCCGTCGACGCACGGGGTGCTGCGCGTCGTGCTCAAGATCAACGGCGAGCGGGTGGTGGACCTCGACCCGGTCCTGGGCTACCTCCACCGCGGCGTGGAGAAGCTGTGCGAGAACAGCGACTACCACCACATCATCAGCCAGGTCGACCCGCTCGAGTACGTCAGCTCGCTGTTCAACGAGTGGGCGCCGGTCATGGCCTTCGAGCAGCTGCTGGACGTGGAGGTGCCGCGCCGGGCGGAGTACATCCGGGTCCTGACGGGCGAGCTCAACCGGATCGCGAGCCACGCCCTGTTCATGGGCTGGATGGCGCTGGACCTCGGTGGCCTGACGCCGATCCTGTACTCGTTCATCGAGCGCGACGAGATCGTGGAGATGCTCGCCGCGGTCACCGGGCAGCGGATGCTGTTCAACTACTTCCGCATCGGCGGCGTCAACGGCGACCTGAACCATGAGTTCATGTCCCGTCTCGGCGACTGGATGAGCCGGGCCGCGGCGCAGCACGAGGCGAACACCCAGCTGCTCAACGAGAACGAGATCTTCGTGCGCCGGATGCGCGGCATGGGCGTCCTCGACCGCGACACCGCGCTCCGGATGGCCGCCACCGGGCCCAACATCCGGGCCTCGGGCGTGCCGTTCGACATCCGGCGGGCACACCCGTACAGCGTCTACGACGAGCTCGAGTTCGACATCCCGGTCCGCGGCGCCGGCCCCGCGGGGGGCGATTCGCTCGATCGCTACCTGCTGCGCGTCGACGAGGTCCGCGAGAGCCTCCGGATCATCGACCAGTGCCTGCACAACATGCCCGATGGGCCCGTCATGGCCAAGCTCCCGCGCCTGCTCCGGCCCCGCCCGGGTCGCGCCTGGGCCGCGGTGGAGGCGCCGCGCGGCCTGTACGGGACGTACGCGATCTCGGACGGCACCGACCAGCCGTTCCGGATGAAGATCCATGACCCGTCCTTCGTCCATCTCCAGCTCGTGGGGATGCTGATGAAGGACAACCTCATCGCCGACACCATGGCGGTCATGGCGAGCCTGGACCCGGTGATGGGCGGCGTGGACAAGTGACGGCGCTCAACCGGGCCTGGTCCAACATGACCGTCCTGGGCAGGATCCTGCTGCCCCTGATGTTCATCGTGCTCGTCGTCGGGCCGATCCTGACGATCCTGCTCGCGGTGTTCGTCGGGCCGTGGCTCCTGGACCTGCTGAGCGCGAACCCCGACATCGTCCGGTTCATCGCCGCGGTCACCGGCGTCCTGCTGTTCAGCATCCCGGCCGCGTTCATCATCATCTACATGGAGCTGAAGGTCATCGCGCTGATGAACCTTCGCGTGGGACCGGATCGGGTGGGACCGGCCGGCGCGCTCCACTCCGTCGTCGCGGGCCTCAAGGTCCTCACGAAGGAGGATTTCACGCCCACCAACGCCGACCGGATCGTGTTCACCTGGGCGCCGGTGATCGTGTTCCTCACGGCGGTCATGACCTTCCTCGTGATCCCGTTCGGGCCCGGCTTCATCGACCCGGCGACCGGGGAACGCACCGCCGGTCTCGTCGGCCAGGACCTGAACATCGGCCTGCTGTACCTGTTCGCCGTCGGGGGCATGACGGTCGTGGGACTGCTCCTGGCCGGCTGGTCGTCGTTCAACAAGTACTCGCTGCTGGGCGGCCTGCGGTCCGCGGCGCAGGTCGTGTCCTACGAGATCCCGCTCACGCTGAGCGTCGTCGGCCTGATCCTGCTCGCGGGCACGATGAGCGTGAACCAGATCGCCATCCAGCAGGAGGGGGGCTTCTGGAACTGGTTCGTGTTCCGCCAGCCGCTGGGCGCACTGATCTTCTTCATCGCCGCCACCGCGGAGGCCAACCGCACCCCGTTCGACCTGACGGAGGCGGACTCGGAGATCGTCGCGGGCTTCGCGACCGAGTACTCGGGGATGCGCTTCGGCTTCCTGTTCTTCGCCGAGTACGTGAACGTGTTCATCATCTCGGCCCTCATGGTCACGCTGTTCTTCGGCTCGTGGAGCGCGCCATTCCCGTTCCCGGAGATCAACCTCGGCCTCGACCCGGGCAGCCTGGGCATCGGCCTGCTGCTCCTCATCGCGATCCTGCCGCCCCTGCTCACGCTCCTGTTCTCGCTGCCGTTCTGGCTGACGTCGAACAACCGGCCGGGCTGGCAGGCCCTCGTCCTCGGCTTCATCGTGTTCAACGTGGTGGCCATGGGCCTCCTGTTCGGGATCGCCTACGTCGAGGTGGGCTGGGTCGCCGGGCTCGTCTGGTTCATGGTCAAATCGTTCCTGTTCGTGTTCGTCTTCGTGTGGATGCGCGGCACGCTGCCCAGGGTCCGGATCGACCAGCTCATGGGCTTCGCGTGGAAGTGGCTCCTGCCGGCGTCGCTCTTGAACCTGTTCATCACCGCGGCGGCAATCGTCGTCGTCAAGCAGCTGACATCCGGGTGACCCGATGAGCCTCGTTCCCGGCATGGGCATCGTGCGCGGCATGGGCCTGACCCTCAGGCGGTTCTTCGCCCCCAAGGCGACGATCAAGTGGCCCGAGCAGCAGGCGGACGTGGCGCCCAAGTTCCGCGGCCGTCTCCAGCTCCTCTACGACGAGTACGGCACGCTCAAGTGCGAGACGTGCTTCCAGTGCGCCCAGGCGTGCCCGATCGAGTGCATCGACATGGGCGGCATCGATACCAAGGGCCGCTTCCACGTTCACTGGGGCCCGCCCGAGACGTACGGCGAGCGGCGCGAGGAGTCCGCGGTCCGCCGGTCCGGGCGCACCGTGCCCGACGCCACGTTCCCCCGCTTCGACCCGGTGGACACGGGCGCCCTCGACGAGATCCTGGAGCGCCACGACTACGACCCGAAGGCCATGCTCGCGATCCTGGAGGAGACCCAGGCGGAGTACGGCTACCTGCCGGTCGGCGCGCTCAAGCACATCAGCCGCATCACCGGTGCGTGGTACGCGTCGATCTACGGCACGGCCACGTACTACCGGCACCTGCGCTTCGAGCCGCCGGCCACCGCATCCGTCCCCGCCGCGGGCACGGCGCACGCGGCCATCGAGCAGCGCTATCGCTCGGGGCTGGATGCGTCGCTCGGCTACCCGAGGCGCGCCAGCTGATGGGTGCCTTCCTCAAGACGCCCAAGGAGTGGCCGCTCGTCCTGACCGGGCGTGCCGCCGCCCTGTCCGGGAGCGCCGGCGACCTGGACCTCGCCGTGCGCAACGGCGCGTTCGAGGGGCTCCGCAGGGCGGTCCGCGACCTCGGACCCACCGGGACGATCGCCACCGTCGCGTCCTCCGGCCTGCGCGGCCGTGGTGGCGCCGGCTTTCCAACCGGCGAGAAGTGGCGGGCCGCGGCGAACCAGCCGGCGGGGCAGCGCTACGTGGTCGCCAACGGCTACGGCGCGGACCCGTCCGTCCGGACCGACGCCACGCTCCTCGCTGCCGACCCGTGGACGCTCGTCGAGGGCATCACGATCGCCGCGTTCGCCATCGGCGCCACGGAGGCGATCGTCGCCGTCCGCGCCGAGGACACGGCGCTCGTCACGCTGCTCGAGGGCGCGGTCCTCGCGGCAGAGGAAGCCGGCTTCCTGGGCGACGACGTGCTGGGCTCCGGCTACCGCGTCACCGTGACCGTCAGGCCGGTCCAGGGCGCCTACATGCTGGGCGAGGAGACGGTGCTCCTGAAGGCCCTCGAGGGCAAGCGCGGCCAGCCCGAGCAGCGTCCGCCCTATCCCACCGAGCGGGGCCTGTTCGGCCGGCCGACCGTCGTCAACAACGTCCAGACGCTCGCGGCCGTGCCGTGGCTGATCCGCGAGGGCGCGCAGGCGTTCGCCGCGATCGGCAGCAAGGCGAGCCCCGGCACCGCGCTCGTCCAGCTGCGCGGCCCCGCGGGCGCGGGCATCGCGGAGGTCCCGCTGGGCACGCCCCTCGCGGAGCTCGTCCGGCTCGCGGGCGGCATCGGCAAGCGGAGCCTCAAGGCGCTGCTCGTGGGCGGGCCGACCGGCGGGCTGCTCCCCGCGGACCTCCTGGCCACGCCGTACGAGTTCGACGCGCTGCGCGAGGTCGGGGCGCACATCGGGTCGGGCTCGATCGTCGTCGCCGACGACCGCGCGTGCATCGTGGACCTCGCCCGGCTGCTCACCAAGTTCTCCGCCGACGAGGCGTGCGGCAAGACGATCCCGTGCCGCATCGGGCTGCGCCGCCTGTACGAGATCGGCGACCGCGTGGCCACGGGCACGCCCAAGCCCACCGACGCCGTCCTGATGGAGGACCTGGCGCACGACATCGTCGCCTCGGGGCTGTGCGAGCACGAGCGCCTGGCGACCCTTCCGTTCACCAGCGGGATGCGATACTTCCGGTCCGAGCTCGACGACCACCTCCTCCGCAGCACCTGTCCCGCCGGGGTCTGTCACCCCATCGCGGTCGGTGCCGCCGCGACACCGGGATCCCGCTGATGGCCGACCTGATCGTTCGCCCCGACGACGCGCCCCTGCCGCGGCGGGACGCGCGCCCCGACGTTCCCGCGGTGTACGACACGACCACGCCCCGCGAGGATTCGCTCGCTGAGCGCCTGATCACGACCCAGAGCCCGCAGCGGCCGCAGCGCACGCCGCCGATCCGGATCGAGGTCGACGGCCGGATCGTGGAGGGCTTCGAGGGCCAGACGATCCTCGAGGTCTGCCGCGACAACGGGATCGAGATCCCGACCCTGTGCTACGAGCCCAAGCTGCCGGGCTTCGGCGCCTGCCGCATGTGCGTGTGCGAGGTGGAGGGCGAGGACCAGCCGCCGATCTCCTGCTCCCGCGAGGCCGAGGCGGGGATGGTCGTGCGCACCCAGACCGACGAGCTGCGCCGGATCCGGAGGACGAACCTCGAGCTGATCTTCTCGGACCACAACGCGTACTGCCTCCCGCCGTGCCAGAACAAGTGCCCCAGCCACATCGACATCCCGGGCTTCCTCAAGGCCAACGCCGAGGCGAACTGGACGGAGTCCACGCGGATCTTCAAGCGCACGATCCCGTTCCCCAGCGTGCTCGGCCGCGTGTGCCCCGCCCCGTGCGAGGAGCACTGCCGCCGGGACGAGGTGGACGAGGCGATCGCGATCCGCGACAGCCACCGCTACGCCGGCGACCAGGTCATCAGGGCGATGCTCGACGAGGGCATCGACCCGCCGCTGCCGTTCGAGCGCCAGGCGCCCTCCGGCCGCCGCGCCGCCGTCATCGGTTCCGGCCCGGCCGGCATGTCCGCCGCGTACTACCTGCTGCTCGCCGGCCACGACGTCACGGTCTTCGAGCGCGACCCCGCCCCGGGCGGGATGCTCCGCTACGGCATCCCGCAATACCGCCTGCCCAAGGTCGAGGTCCTCGAGGCCGAGTACGAATCGGTCGTGCGCCTGGGCGGCAGGATCGTGTGCAACCAGGAGCTGGGCAAGGACTTCACGCTCGACGACCTCCAGAACCGCGGGTTCGACAGCGTCGTCGTCGCGATCGGCTGCTACGACACCAACAAGCTGGGCATCCCCGACGAGGACGCCGATGGCGTCATCGACGGCCTCGAGTACCTGAGGACGGCGACGCTCGGCCTGACCTACCCGGGTCACGCGGGCTCGCGGGTCGTGGTCGTGGGCGGCGGCTTCACCTCCATGGATTGCGTCCGGACCTCGGTCCGCCAGGGCGCGAAGGAGGTCACCCTCGTCTACCGCCGCGACATGAAGGACATGCCCGCGGCGGGCGAGGTCCACGAGGCGATCGAGGAAGGCGTCACGGCGATCTTCCAGGCCGGCCCGACCCGCGTCATCACGGACAAGAAGACCGGCAAGGTCACCGGGATCGAGTTCATCCGGATGCAGCTGGGCGAGCCCGATGCGTCCGGCCGGCGACGCCCGGAGCCCGCCCCCGGGACCGAGTTCGTCATCCCCTGCGACCGCGTCCTGCTCGCCATCGGCCAGGGCCCCGACCTGACCTGGATCGGTCCCGGCTCGGACCAGGTCGAGGCGACCAAGAACCGCCGCCTCAAGGCCGATGCCGTGACCTTCGAGACGACACGCCCCGGGGTGTTCGGTGCGGGCGACGTGCGGATCGGTGCCGCGACCGTCGTCCAGGCCATCGCCGAGGGCCGGCGCGCCGCCTACGCGGTGGACGCCTACCTCAAGGGCAACGACCTCACGGCGATCCGGACCCGCCAGACGCTCGCTGAGCCGCAGCCCGAGTTCCTCTCGATCGTCCCGTTCACCGGGGAGATCAAGGAGCCGCGCTACCGGCTCAAGGCCCTCGAGCCCGAGGCCCGCAACAGCAACTACATCGAGTACGAGATCCCGTACACCCGGGACGAGGCCGTCGCGGAGTCCACCCGCTGTCTCCAGTGCACCTGCGAGGCCATCGGGTTCTGCGACCTGCGTCGCCTGGGCATCGAGTACGGGACGACGCTCAAGACCCTCGAGCCGCAGTTCCACCAGGGCGCGGGCTACCGCTCCGTGACCGAGAACCGGTTCACCGGCTACAACCACGACTACGTCCGCGACGACAGCCACGCATTCATCCTGCGGGAGCCGTCGCGCTGCATCGACTGCGGCCGGTGCGCCAACGTGTGCGCCGAGGTCGTCGGCGCCGCCTGCTACGACTTCATGCGCATCGGCTTCGACACCCTGGTGACGACGCCCCTGGACATGAGCCTCAACGACACGCCGTGCGTGTCCTGCGGCCGGTGTGCCGAGACATGCCCCACGGGCGCGCTGATGCCCAAACCCCGCGTCCTCCAGAAGTACGAGGTCGACGAGAGCCGCTGCATCCTGTGCGGCATCTGCGTGGACGCGTGCCCCTACGACGCGGTCCGCGACAGCGACCAGTTCGAGCTCAGCCACACGTCCCGCGAGGAGCCGATGATCGACCTCCTCGCGCTGGCGTCGGTCGAGCGCGAGACCGAGATGAGCTACATCCGCCGCGAGCGTGACTGGGCGGAGCGAGCACGGGCCGAGGGACGACTCCTCGACCAGAGCCGGCTCCTGCCCGTCCTGCCTCCCTCGCTCGTGAGCGGCAACGGGAACGGCAACGGGAACGGGCATGGCCACGGCCATGGCACCGGGAACGGGTCCACCCACGCCCACGACCGCTGAGAGGGACGCGTGACGCTGCCGGAGACGATCCCGTTTCTCGGGTTCGGATGGGATGACCTGCTGTTCATGACCCTTGCGGGCGTCATGGTCGGCGCCGCGCTGCTGGTCGTGGTCATGAAGGACATCATCCGCTGCGGCCTGGCGATGATCGTGTGCTTCGCCGCCCTGGCCGGGCTGTACGTGCTCGCCGGCGCCACCGTCGTCGCCGCCGCGCAGGTGCTCGTGTACATCGGCGCGATCAGCGTCCTCGTCCTGTTCGCGATCATGCTCACCCAGACGAAGTCGGGTCCGGGCTCGCTCGTGTTCCAGACCCAGGCCTTCCCCGCCGCGATCGCCGCGGCCATCCTCGCCGTGCTGATCGCCATCGTCGTCGCGGCCACGGACTGGCCCGAGGCGGCCTCCAGGGTCCCGACGTCCGCGGTCGACCTCGCGAAGACGCTGTTCTCGGACTACGTCCTGCCGTTCGAGGTGGTCAGCGTCCTGCTCCTGGCCGCCGTCGTCGGCGGCGTGTTCCTGGCCAAGCGCGAGCGCGGGGGGAACGACTGATGCTGAGCGCGCTGCACGGCCTGTCGCAGTCGCTGGACGCGTACCTCGTCCTCGCCGGCGTCCTGTTCGCGATCGGCAGCTTCGGCTTCCTCGCCCGGCGCAACGCGATCTCGATGCTGATGTCGATCGAGCTGATGCTCAACGCGGTGAACCTCTCGATCATCGCGTTCGGGGCGTTCAGCACGTCGCTCAACGTCGACGCGTCGGTCATCGCGCTCATCGTCATGGCCTCCGCCGCCGCCGAGGCGACGGTGGGCCTCGCGATCGTCATCGCGATCTACCGCAACCGGAAGACGCCGCTCGTTGACGAGTACGACGCGATGCGGCAGTAGGCGGCGACGATGCACCTCCTCCCGAGCCTGCCGTTCGCCGTGACCGAGGCGACGCCGATCTCCTTCGTGGACGCCTCGATGTACCCGCTGCTGATCTCGCTCATCCCGCTCCTGCCGATCCTGGGCTTCGCGTTCACCGCCCTGTTCGGTCGGCGCCTCATGGCCAGGTGGGGGCGCGGCGCCGCCGAGATCGTGCCGGTGGGCACGGTCATCGTCGTGTGGGTCATCGCGCTGCTGGTCATCGTGCCGGCGCTGACCCACGCCGAGCCGTTCGGCGAGCACGGCTTCGAGACGAAGCTGTGGACCTGGATCCCGGCCGGCAGCTTCCAGGTGGACCTCGGGTTCCACGTGGACGCGCTCACGGCGGTCCTGCTGCTGGTCGTGACGACGATCGGCATGCTCGTGCACGTCTACTCGATCGGGTACATGGCCCACGACCCGGGAACGTGGCGGTTCTTCGCGTACCTCAACCTGTTCATGTTCTCGATGCTCGTGCTGGTCCTCGCATCCAGCTGGGTGCTCGTGTTCGGGGGCTGGGAGCTGGTGGGCCTGTCGAGCTACTCGCTCATCGGCTTCTGGTACCACAAGCGATCCGCGGCGCTTGCCGCCAAGAAGGCGTTCATCGTCAACCGGGTCGGCGACGTCGGGTTCGCCCTGGGGATCATGGCGATCTTCGTGAACACGGGGACGATGAACATCCAGGACTCGATCGCGAAGCTCATCGAGACCCCGGCGGCCGCGCTGACGATCCCGTTGCCGGTCGTCGCGCTGCTCGTGTTCGCGGGCGCGATGGGCAAGAGCGCCCAGTTCCCGCTCCACGTCTGGCTGCCGGACGCGATGGAGGGCCCGACCCCGGTGTCGGCGCTGATCCACGCGGCGACCATGGTCAACGCAGGCGTGTACCTCGTCGCCCGCGCCAACCCCCTGTTCGCGCACGCCCAGGAGGCGATGGTCGTCGTCGCCGCGATCGGCATCTTCACCGCGATCTTCGCCGCCTCGATCGCGTTCACCCAGACCGACATCAAGCGGGTGCTCGCGTACTCCACGCTGAGCCAGCTGGGCTACATGTTCGCGGCACTCGGGGTGGGCGCGTATGCCGCCGCGATCTTCCACCTCATGACCCACGGCTTCTTCAAGGGCCTGCTGTTCCTGGGCTCCGGCTCGGTGATCCACGCGGTCCACGAGGAGCAGGACATGAACCGCATGGGCGCCCTGTGGCGGAAGATCCCGATCACCCACTGGACGATGCTCGTGGGCACGATCGCGATCGCGGGCATCCCGCCGCTGGCGGGCTTCTTCTCGAAGGACGAGATCCTGGGCGAGGCGTTCAAGTTCGCCTGGTTCGACGGCCTCGCCATCGGCTACGTCGTCTGGGGCGTCGGCCTCGTCGTGGCGATGATGACCGCGTTCTACATGTGGCGGCTCATGGGCAAGACGTTCTACGGCGAGTCCCGGGTGGACCCCCACGTGGAGCCCAGGATCCACGAGAGCCCGTGGCAGATGACGCTGCCGCTGGTCCTGCTCGCGATCCCGTCGATCGCCCTCGGCATGGTCCTCGGCCTCCCGCTCGGCGACAGCATGCTGTCGCGCTGGCTCGAGCCGGTGTTCAAGGAGTCCGAGGCGTTCCTCTACGGCGAGGGGCGCGCGTACCAGCTGTTCGGCATCGACGGCTACCTGATCCTCGCCAGCGTCGCCGTGGCGACGATCGGCCTCGTCGCCGGCTGGATGCTGTTCGGCTTCTTCCGGACGCGGGGCCGCAGGTCGACGGTCGAGGCCATCACGAACGCCAATGGCGCCACGCGCTTCCTCTATCGGGCCTCGCTCAACAAGTGGTGGTTCGACGACCTCAATGACCTGCTGTTCATCCGGATCGGCGGCCGCGTCGCCGCATTCCTGTGGTGGTTCGACCGGACGATCGTCGACGGCGCCGTGAACGGGGTCGGCTTCGTGACCCGCGACGCGGGCGGCGGGCTGCGCCGGATCCAGACGGGCCGGGTGCAGAACTACGCGCTGGGCATCGCGATCGGGCTGCTCGTCATGGCGGGATCGTTCCTGCTGATCGTGGGCCAGCCGCGATGACGGGTCTCGCGGGCCTGCCGCTCGTCTCGCTGGTCACGTTCCTGCCGCTCGTCGGGGCGGTGATCATCGCGTTCCTGCCCAGCGGCCGGCCCCAGCTCGTCCGCTACGCCGCCCTGGGTGTTGCGCTCCTGACGTGTGCCGTCTCGATCGTCCTGCTCGTGGGCTTCTCGGCCAAGGACCCGGCGTTCCAGTTCGTGGAGCGTGCGGACTGGATCCCGATGTTCGGCATCCAGTACAAGGTGGGCGTCGACGGGCTGAGCATGGCGCTCGTCGTCCTCACCACCACCCTGACCGCGATCAGCATCCTCGCGTCGTTCGGGCCGATCCAGAACCGGGTGAAGGAGTACATGATCTCCTTCCTCATCCTGGAGGTCGGGATGACGGGCGTGTTCGTCGCCATGGACCTGTTCCTGTTCTACATCTTCTGGGAGCTGGTCCTCGTCCCGATGTACCTGATCATCGGGATCTGGGGCGGCAAGAACCGCATCTACGCCACGATCAAGTTCGTCCTCTACACCCTCGTCGGCTCGCTGCTGATGCTGGTCGCGATCCTGGCCGCGGCGTTCACGTTCCAGGCCTCGCAGGGCAGCTGGCAGAACGCGTTCGACGTCCAGACGCTGGCCGCGTACGCCCAGACGGGCGCCTTCGGCGGGACGTTCGGGTTCCTCGCGTTCGGGGCGTTCTTCCTCGCCTTCGCGATCAAGGTCCCCATGTTCCCGTTCCACACCTGGCTCCCGGACGCCCACGTCGAGGCCCCGACCGCCGGCTCCGTGATCCTGGCCGGCGTCCTGCTCAAGCTGGGTGGCTACGGGTTCATCCGGTTCGCGCTGCCGCTGTTCCCCGAGGCGGCGCACACCTGGGCCCCCGCGATCATCGTGCTCAGCCTCATCGGGATCATCTACGGCGCCATCGTCGCCCTCGTCCAGCCGGACCTCAAGAAGCTGGTGGCGTACTCGTCGGTCAGCCACATGGGCTTCGTGACGCTGGGGATCTTCGTGTTCCAGCAGCAGGGGCTGCAGGGCGCGATCCTCCAGATGGTCAACCACGGTCTCATCACCGGCGCCCTGTTCCTCCTCGTGGGCGTCATCTACGAGCGCACCCACGACCGCACGATCGCGAAGATGGGCGGCCTGGGCTCGAAGACCCCGGTCTACGCCGCGGCGTTCGGCTTCTTCGTCTTCGCATCGGTCGGCCTGCCCGGCCTGTCCGGCTTCGTCGGCGAGTTCCTGACCCTGCTGGGGACCTTCGTGGCGAACCCCATCGCGGCCACGGTCGCCACGTTCGTCATGATCTTTGCCGCCGGCTACCTGCTGTGGATGTTCCAGCGGGTGGCATTCGGCGAGCTGTCCGAGTTCCTCAGGGGCCTCGGCGACCATCTCACCGACATGAAGCCGATCGAGGCGATGACGCTGGTGCCGCTCGGGGCACTGGTCGTGATCTTCGGCCTGTTCCCGGGCCTCATCCTCGACCTCGTCGCCGGATCCGTGGCCGCCACGCTCAACGCGGTCCAGCAGACCGCGCCCGTCGCCCTCGGGCTGTGGCGGTAGGAGGGCAGCGGTGACCACGTCCGACCTCGTCCTGCTGGCGCCGTTCGTCGTCGCGATCCTGCTCGCGGCGGCGATCCTGGTCATCGACTTCATCGCCCCGGGGCGTACGGTGGCGGCCCTCGTCGTCACGTTCGTCGGCCTGACGCTGGTGGGGGCGATGGTCGTCGTCACCGGGCAGCACCCGGGCACGGCGTTCCGCGGTGGCTACGTCGTGGACGAGCTCACGACGTTCCTCGACCTGCTGTTCCTCTCGATCGTCGCGCTCACGATGGCCTTCGCGCCCGACTACCTCGAGGGCCGCGGCCTCCCGGTCGCGGAGTTCGCCGCGGTCCTCGTGTTCGCGATGTCGGGCGCGATGCTCATCGCCGGGTCCGCGGACCTGCTGGTGCTGTTCCTGGGCCTCGAGCTCATGGTCCTGCCGGGCTACATGCTCGCGGGCTACCACAAGACCGACGGCTACAGCACCGAGGGCGCGATCAAGTACTTCCTGCTCGGGTCGTTCTCGAGCGCGATCTTCCTGTTCGGGCTCTCGTTCGTGTGGGGCATCACGGGCACGACGAGCATCGCCGGGGTCTCGGCGTATCTCACCCAGGTCGTCACCGGGACCGGGCCGCTGTCGCCGGGGCTGGGTCTCGGGCTGGCGTTCCTCATGACGGGCGTTGCGTTCAAGATCGCCGCCGTCCCGTTCCACTACTGGACGCCGGACGCCTACCAGGGCTCCCCGACGCCCGTCACCGGCTACCTCTCGGTCGGTCCCAAGATCGGGGCGTTCGCACTGATCATCCGGCTGTTCGGGGACACGCTGGGACCGCTCGCCGCCGAGTGGAACATCGTGATCGTCGTCCTCGCCGCGCTCACGATGACGCTGGGCAACCTCGTTGCGCTGACCCAGGACAACGTGAAGCGGATGCTCGCCTACTCCTCGATCGCGCACACCGGGTACATGCTCGTCGGGTTCGCCGCCTACGGTGCCGGGCAGATCCAGGGTCTCGAGGGGCTGCTCTACTACGGCGCCGCGTACACGTTCATGAACCTCGGGGCCTTCGCGGTGATCGCGGCGCTCCAGAAGCGACTGGGCGTGACGTCCAACCTGTCGACGTTCGCGGGCCTCATCCGCCGCGAGCCGGCCCTGGCGATCCTGATGACGCTGTTCCTCCTGAGCCTCACCGGCATCCCGCCGACGGCCGGGTTCTTCGGCAAGTTCTACGTCATCCTCGCGGCCGTCCAGGCCGGGTCCGTCCAGCACAACGGCTGGCTGACGGGTCTCGCGGTGCTCGCGGTGCTCAACGCGGCCGCGGCGGCGTTCTACTACCTGCGCGTCGTCGTCTACATGTTCATGCGCGACCCGCAGGGCGAGCTCCCGTCGCTCCAGCACGGGCGCCTGGTGTGGGCCGGGCTCGCCGTCGCGACGGTCCTCACCGTCGCCCTCGGCCTGTTCCCGGGCGTGCTGCTCGGGATCGTCGAGCACGCCGCGGAGGCGGTCACCCAGCTCGCCGGCTGACCGCCCGCTGCGTCGCCGGCCTACGGCGTGACGGTGACGCCGGGCAGGATCGCCTGGAGACCCTTGGCCATCACGTCCGCGCCGATGCCACCGAGCGCCCCGTCACGCACGATCCCGTCCGCGTCGACCCAGAAGTGGACCGGCAGCGCGTACGCCCCCCAGTCCGCCTGCGCGGTGCCGCTGGCGTCGAGACCGACCGGAAAGGTGACCTGCATCTCGCGCACGAAGGCGTCAACGACGGCCTCGTCCTCCTTCACGTCGATGGCGAGGATCACGAGCCCTGCGTCCGCGTAGCGGGCGGCATAGCCGTTCATCAACGGCAGCTCATCGCGGCACGACGGGCACCACGTCGCCATGAAGTAGATCCACGCCGGCGTTCCCTTGAGCGCCGAGAGCGTGATCTCGCTCCCGCCGAGCCGCGGGAGGGCGAGTGGCGGGGCCGCCGCCCCGATCCCGAACGCCTCGGCACCCGGGGTCGCGGACGGAGATGCGCTCGGCCCAGCCGGGGAGGAGGACGGGGACGGCGACGCTGGAGGGGCGACCGTCGGAGCGGGTGACGCGCCTGCCTCGGCGATGGGCGCTCTCGTCGGGGCGACGGGACCCGGGGTGAGCAGCACGACCCCCGCCACGATCCCCGCCCCCACGAGCAGACCCAGGACCAGGCCGCCACCGATCGCCGCTTTCCCTCCCATGGCGTCGGAGCGTACCAGTACCACTGGCGCACGGCAGGAATCCCATCGCTCCCGTACGATTCGCCGCCCATGGGCTTCCTGCACACGATCACGTCCCGGATCCTGCCGGCGCTGCTGACCGCGCTCGGCGTGGTGCTCATCACCGCAGGGCTGCTCACGTACCCGGGGCCCACCACGGCCGGCACCGTCGTCGTCCCGACCCCCGAGATCATCGAGCTGCCCTCCGAGGCCGCCGTCGCGTCCCCGTCCGGGTCACCCTTGCCGTCGGTCTCCCTCGATCCCGGCGTCTCGCCGGCGCCAACGCCTGCTCCGACGAAGAAACCCGCAGGCCGTGAGTTCGCGACCCGGGTCGTCGTCCCCGCGCTGGACATCGACCTCCCGGTGATCGCGGGCAACGACGGGTACCCGTACTGCAACGTCGCGATGTACCTCACGACGAACAACAAGAAGTCCGACCCGGCCAAGGACGACGCATTCGGCCAGCCGGGCGAGGGCCGGGCCACGTACATCTACTCGCACGCGCGTGATGGCATGTTCGGGCCGATCTACAAGCTCGCGATCCAGAGCCGCACGCCGAACAAGATGCTGGGGATGGTCATCCAGGTCTACACGAGCTGGAACCGCGTCTACCTGTTCGAGGTCCGGTCGGTCCGGCTCCACATCACCAGCCTCGACAAGGCGATGGCGCGGAGCAGGGAGGAGGTCTGGCTCCAGACGTCCGAGGGGCCCGCCGGCACGCCCGGAAAGACCCAGGTCATCGGACGCTTCATCTCGGTCGCGGACTCGACGAAGAAGGAGGCCCAGCCGAAGCCGAAGCCGGTGCGCTGCGGCTGAGCGGGCGCTCGATCGGCCTAGATCCAGTCGATCCGGCGCAGGACCAAGGCGGTGAGCGCCGCACCCATGACGATGAACGCCGTCACCAGCCAGAACCCGCCGCCCTCGCCGTTCCTGAGCGCGGTCGCCGCCTCGCTCATCCCGAACACGCCGGCGACCGCGCCGATCCCCGCGAGGATGACGGTGACGCCGGTGAGGCGCTTCATGATCGCCGACAGGTTGTTGTTGATCGTCGACAGGTAGACCTCGAGCGTGCCCGAGACGAGCTCGCGATCGTTGTCCAGCTCGTCGGTCACCCGGATGAGGTGGTCGTACACGTCCCTGAAGTAGATGACGTGCTCCGGCCGCACGAGGGCGAGGTCCCGGTTCGTGAGCTGGTTGAAGATCTCGCGCGCGGGCGACATCGCTCGGCGCAGCCCGATGAGCTCCTTCTTGAGCGCGAACAGCCGCTCGAGCGTCCACGGGGTGGGCTTCCGGATGACGTCGTCCTGGAGGGCGTCGATCTCGTCGTCGAGCGCGTCGAGCACCGGGAAGTACCCGTCGACGATCCCGTCCGTGATGGAGTACAGGAGGAAGTCCGGGCCGCGCTTGAGGAGGTGCGACACGTCTCCCCGGAGCTGCGGCAGCGTGAACGGGTCCCAGCCGGGCGCGTGCACCGTGAGCAGCGAGCGCTGGCTGAGCACGAGGTCCACCTCGAGCTCGGTGACCGCTCCCGCGTACGCGATCCAGAACATCACGATGTGGACGACGCCCTCGGTCTCCTCGACCTTGGCGCGCTGGTTCTGCTCCGCGATGTCCTCTGCGATGAGCGGGTGGAGGTCCAGCAGCTTCGCGACCTCGCCCACCTCGTGGTGCTGCTGCGCGGTTACATCGACCCACACGCACGCCCCCGGGTCCGCGAGGACGGCGCGCAGCTGGTCCACGCCCTCCAGCGCCCGGGTCGTGTCACCCGACGCCACGACGAGGCGGACGAGCGGGCCGTCGCCCACGGCGGCCGGGTGGGTCTTCGGCGCCTCAGCCGAGGAGGGCGATGTCGGTCCGTCCATCCGGGTCGGGTGCTCCGCTGGCGCTCGAGGCCGGCTGGCTGCCGGGCGGGGCGAGCATACGCCGACGCCGGTCCAGGAGGAGCGACGGCGGGACAGCCGCCGCGGTGACCGCGGCCGCCACCAGGAACACGCCGACCATGATCCGGGCCGCCTCGCCCGCCGCCCAGGCCTCGAGCGCCTCCACGACGAGGCCATCTCGCAATGGCCTGTCACGCAGCGACTCGGGGATGAACTCCAGGTATGCGTCGGGCGTCGCGTACACCCGGTCGTACAGCCGGTCGATCGTCGTCGAGCCGTAGGCCGTGAGGACCGCGAGGCCCACCGCCATGCCCACCATCCGCGCCACGGTGACGGTCGAGGACGCGATGCCGTACGCCTCGCGCGCGACGGACTCAACGGCCGCCGTGGAGCGGGGTGTCACGGTGAGCCCGAACCCGGCCCCGAACAGGCCGAGCGCCAGGGCCGCCTCGCTCACGGTGACCTGGGGCGTCCAGCCGGACATCACGAGCAGCGCAGCGATGGACGCGCCGAGCCCCGCGAGCGTCACGATGCGCAGCCGGAGGACGCGGACGAGGAAGCCCGAGGCGAGGGCGCCCACCGCCGTGGCTCCGGCCAGCGCCCCGAGGGCGAGCCGCTGCTCGTCCGGGCCCCCGTACAGCACGCGGTCGACGTACACGGCGGCGCCAACGATGGCCGTCGCGAACCCGTAGCCCGTGAGCCCGGAGACGAGCGTCGCGGACGAGAACGGGACGGAGCGGAACAGGTGGGGGTCGAGGAACGGGTCGCGCACGCGGAGGCCGCGGACCACCGTGGCGACGAGCGCGAGGACGCCGGTTGCCGCCAGCACGCCCTGGACGACGGCCGGGTCCGGCCCGCCGCCTGCGTCGGCTCGAGCGCCGAGCATCGTCAGCGATCCCAGGGTCCCGACCAGGAACAGGGAGAAGATCAACGCCCCGAGCACGTCCACGCGACCCGCCCTTCGCGGGGTCTCCCAACCCGCGCTGGCGGCCCACGAGACCGCCACCGCCAGCACGCCGATCGGGACGTTGACGTAGAACACCCAGCGCCACGCGGGGGTCACGGCGCCCGCCAGCACGCCGGTGGTAGCGACGCCCATCCGCGACAGCGCCGCTTCGGGGTGGAACGCGCCCAGGATGGCGGCACCCAGGACGGGTCCCGCGGCCATGCCCAGGAACGTGAGCGCGCCCACGACCCCCAGCGCTCGCGGCCGCGAGCCACCCGTGAACAGGTGGGACACCGCCGACGTGGCGACGGGGACGAGGATCCCGCCGCCGGCGGCCTGCACGAGGCGAGCCGCGATGAGCAGCTCAAGCGACGGCGCCATCCCGGCCAGCAGCGAGCCGACGGTGAACAGGGCGAGGGCCGCGAGGAACAGGCGGCGATTGCCCCACAGGTCAGCGAGCCGGCCCGCCAGCGGCATCGTGACGACGTACACGAGGAGGTAGCCGTTGATGATCCACGACGCCTCGCGCAGGCGCGTCCAGTCCGCGAGGTCGATGACGATGGCCGGCAGCGCGACCGCGGTGATCATCAGCTCGAGGCCCGCGAGGAATACCCCGGCGCCCAGCACGGCGAGCAGCACGATCGCGTCCCGGCGCGGCAGCGTCTCCATCGCGGCGAGTGTAGGTGGAGTCGGCGGGTGCCTCCTCGCCCCTACCAGCGGATCGTCACCCCGCCCTCGACGCCGGGGACACGGATCCAGGCATCCCAGTACAGGTCGATCAGCTTCACGCTGCTCGCGGACGAGTTGCACGCGCACCAGTCGGCAAGCACGACGGCCACGCCGTTCACGAGCACGCGCCGACCGCGCCAGCAGTTGCTCGACTCCGAGCCGCACATCGCCCGCCGGAGGCCCGGGCCTGCCGCCGCGTACATGTCCGCGACACCGGAGCGATCCGGGTGGGCCGCCATGCACACGGAGATGCCGGCACGGCAGTACCAGGACGCCCGGCCATGGATCGCATGGCTCGTGGGGATCGGCTTGACCAGGACACGGGCAGCGGCTGCCGGTTGCTGGATGCGGGGCCGGCCGCTTGGGGCGGGTGCGTTGCCCGACTCGACGATCGGGGCCGGGCTGGCGATGACGAGGGGACCAGCGATCGCGGTCGACGGAGCGTTGACGATCGAGGAGTCGACCCGCACGGGCGCAAAGGAGGCGACGACCCGCGCAGGCCCGGAGCCCGGCGCCGCCGTGGTGGGCGGCGTCGCCTGGAGAGCGACGATCGCGAGCCACGCGAGCACGAGACTCCCGACAAGCACGGGACGGCGGATGGACGCGCGCGGCGCCTGATGGTCGATCGGGGGCATGGCAGGACTCGGTTGAGGGACGGGCAAGCTGCAAGCATTCGGCCGCTCGCGTGTCGCATCCGCGTGGAAGGGGGCGCCACGGCTATCAGCCGCGTTGCGGATTGGCACCACGCACCATCGTGCGCAGGGGTGCTTGACAGCACCCGGGCACGATCGTAGCATCAACGGCCGTTGATATAAACCGCCGTTGATCCGACGTCGGATGTCACCCGCACCCAGGGTTCCCCGATCCCCGTGTCACCCTCCCCCGCCCGCATCCGGAGCACGATCGCGAACGTCGTCGACCAGCCCGACGACCTGCGCGAGCTGCGGCGGTTCCACCGGACCCTCGCGGACGTGAACCGCCTGCGGATCGTCCGTGTCCTCGCCGAGCGCCCGGCCACGGTCACCGAGCTCATCGAGGCCGTCGGACTGTCGCAGCCGCTCGTGTCCTGGCACCTGGGCAAGCTCCGTGAGGTCGGCCTGGTGACCGCGCGCCGCAACGGCCGGGAGACGGTCCACACCATCGTCCCGGAGGCGTTCACGCAGTTCGCGGACCGGCAGGCGCGCGCGCTAAACATCGCCGGCGGCGCCGGCGCACGGAGCGCGGTCTCGTGAGCGGCTCGCTCGTCTCCCCGGAGATGCGGGCGAAGGTCCGCGGGCGCATGACGCCCATCGCGCTCGGCCTCGGCAGGCTCGGGTTCACCCCCAACGCCCTCACGCTCGTCGGGTTCGGCATCGCGATCGTCGCCGCCGTCCTCGCCGCGCTCCAGCTGTGGCTCGCGGCCGGCCTGCTCGTCGTGATCGGCGGGGTGTTCGACCTGTTCGACGGCGCGCTCGCGCGCGCCACGGGCCAGGTCAGCCGCCTCGGCGCCTTCATGGACTCCGTCTTCGACCGCTGGGGCGAGGGCATCGTCTACGTCGGCATCGTGTGGGGCACCCTCGACATGGGCCTCTCCCGTCCGGTCATCCTCGCCGCCGCCGCCATGGCGTCGGCGTTCATGGTCAGCTACACCCGGGCCAAGGCCGAGAACCAGGGGTTCACGACCGGGTCCGGGATGGCCGACGTCGGACTCGCCCCGCGCGAGATCCGGATCGCCATCCTCACGATCGGCCTGGTCGCGGCAGGGCTGCTTCCCGGCTTCCCGACCGACATGGACCAGCCGGGCGCCCAGGCGTATCCGCTGTCCGCGCTCGCCCTCGAGGCCGCCCTCGGGCTGATCGCCATCCTCGCGACCATCACCACCATCCAGCGCATCGTCGCCGCCATCAACCAGGCAAGGCAGCAGGGCTAGGGCCCCGCACGGAGCAGGGAGCACGCACCACGTGAGCACCAACGGCAGCAATGGGTCCGCGCCCAAGACGCGCGGCAAGAAGATCCGCGTCGCGATCGTCGGCGTCGGCAACTGCGCGAGCAGCCTCGTCCAGGGCCGCTACTACTACGAGAACGCGAAGGCGGGCGACTTCGTCCCCGGCCTGATGCACGTCCAGCTGGGCGACTACCACATCAGCGACGTGGAGTTCGTGGCCGCGTTCGACGTCGACAAGGAGAAGGTAGGCAAGGACCTCTCCGAGGCGATCTTCTCGGGCCAGAACAACACCTACAAGTTCATGGACGTCCCGCACCTGGGCGTCAAGGTCGACCGCGGCATGACGCTCGACGGCCTCGGCAAGTACCTGAGCCAGGTGATCGAGAAGGCCCCTGGCCCCACGGCCGACGTCGTGGGCATCCTCAAGGAGCGCGAGGTCGACGTCGTCGTCTCCTACCTGCCCGTGGGCAGCGAGGACGCCACCAAGTGGTACGTCGAGCAGGCGATCCAGGCGGGCGTCGGCTTCATCAACGCGATCCCGGTGTTCATCGGCCGCGAGCCGTACTGGCAGCGCCGGTTCGCGGACGCGGGCCTCCCGGTCATCGGCGACGACATCAAGAGCCAGGTCGGCGCGACGATCACGCACCGCGTGCTCACCCGGCTGTTCATGGACCGCGGCGTGCGCATCGACCGCACGTACCAGTTGAACTTCGGCGGCAACACCGACTTCCTGAACATGCTCGAGCGCGAGCGCCTCGAGTCCAAGAAGATCTCGAAGACCAACGCGGTCACCTCGATGATGGACTACGACATCGCGGACGGCGACATCCACGTCGGGCCGTCGGACTACGTGCCGTGGCTCAAGGACCGCAAGTGGTGCCACATCCGGATCGAGGGCACGACCTTCGGTGATGTCCCGCTCAACATGGAGCTCAAGCTCGAGGTCTGGGACAGCCCGAACAGCGCCGGCGTCATCATTGACGCGATCCGCTGCCTGCGGATCGGCCTCGACCGCGGCCTCAAGGGCACGCTCGTTGCGCCGTCCAGCTACTTCATGAAGTCCCCGCCGCTCCAGGTCCACGACGACATCGCGTACAACCGCGTCGAGGCGTTCATCCGGGGCGAGGACAACGAGACGCTCGTCGGCAACGAGGAGTCCAAGAAGCACGCCAAGGCGCTGGCGGGCCAGGCGAAGGCGAAGGCCGCCGTCAAGTGACGTCGGGGCGCAAGCTCGAGGCGCCCCATCGGCGCCTCGAGTCCACGCCGCCGCGCATCGTCGAACGGGCGGCCATCGTCGGCTACCGGGCGGCGGCCGCCGTCCTCGCGCACACCCCGCCGGCGCTCTCGCAGGCGGTGATCGCGACGGCCTCGCAGGGCAGCTACCTCGCCTGGCCGGCGAAGCGCCGGTTCAGCAACGTCAACTTCGGCCACGTGCTCGGGCTCCCGCCCGAGCATCCGCGCGTCCGGCGCATGGCGCTGCGTGCGTACAAGGAGTACGCGCGCTACATGGTCGAGCTCATGCGCCTGCCATCGCGACCGCGGGAGGAGCTCGTCACGTCGGTCGAGGGAGACGGTGTCGAGCGGATCGCCCAGGCGTGGCGGGACTCCGGCCAGGCGATGATCGTCGTGGCCGGCCACGTCGGCAACAACGAGGCCGTCGCCGCCGCGATCGCCGGCGCGGGCTACCCCGCCAACGTCATCGCCGACGACTCGTCGTTTCCAGAGCTGTTCGAGGAGCTGCGGCGCCAGCGCGAATCGTGGGGCGTGCACGTCATCCCGTGGCGCAACCTGCGGGAGCTGTTCACGGTGCTCCGGCGCAGGGAGATCCTCGCGTTGCTGGTGGACTGGGGCTATCGGTCGGACGGCGTCCCGGTCCGGCTGTTCGGGTCGTGGACGACGCTCCCCGCCGGCCCCGCGACGCTCGCCGCCAAGACCGGGGCGATCATCGCGCCGCTCGCGATCCGGCGCACCCCCTCGGGCCGGTTCCGGATGGAGGGCTACGACGCGTTCACCGTGCCCTCATCCACGCCCGCGGACATCCAGCGCGCGACGCAGCGGATCGCGGACTTCCTGGAGGAGGCCGTCGGCGCCGCGCCCGAGCAGTGGTACAGCTTCAAGCCGATGTGGCCCGAGACGCCCGAGGAGGCCGCCGCGCTCGAGGCCCGGGCTGCCGCGATGCTGGCCGACGGGGCATGACCGCGCCGACGGACGGGTCGACCGCCGAGGCGCGCGCGGAGCGGCCACCGCGCCCCGGCGTGCGGGGCTCGGCGATCATGGGCGCCGCCTGGCTCGCGGCGCGGCTGCCGGCCTCGCCGCTCGTGGCCGGCGCCGACGCCGCGGGCGAGCTGTGGTATCGGACGGCACCCGTGAAGCGGGCCCAGGCGCGGGCGAACCTCCAGCGGGCATGCGAGGGACTCGCCGAGAGTGGCCGCGGGCCGGCTCGTGCACGCCGGGCCGCCACGGACCCCCAGGCGCTCGAACGCCTCGTCCGTGCGACGTTCCGGCATGCGGCGCGGTACTACCTCGAGGTCCTGCGATCCGGCGCCTTCGACCTCGAGTCCGCGCTCGCGCTGATCGACATCGAGAGCCCGGACGAGGTCCGTGACGCGCTGCGGAGCGGTCGGCCGGTCGTCGTCGTCGGGATGCACTACGGGGCCATCGAGCTGCCGGTCATCCTGCTGTCGAGCCTCGTCGGGCACGCCGTGACCGCGCCCATGGAGACGGTCGCCGACCCGGGCCTCGCCCACTGGTTCCGGACGTCGCGGTCCCGGGTGGGGGTCAACGTCGTGTCGATCACGGGCGCCCGCCGCGCCCTCCTCCGGGCGATCCGGCGGGGCGAGTCCGTGGGGCTCGTGGCGGACCGCGACCTGACCCACAACGGGATGCTCGTCCCGTTCTTCGGCCATCCGACCCCCATCGCCGCGGGCCCGGCGCTGCTCGCCCTCGAGACCGGCGTCCCGATCTACGCGGCGTCCGCGCGACGGCTGCCGGGCGGCCGGTACGCGGGAAGGATGATGCTGGTCCCGGAGCCGACGGAGGGGACGCGGCGCGAGCGCGTGCTCGCCTACACGGCCGCCATCGCCGCGGCGTTCGAGTCCATCCTCGCCGACGGCCCGGAACAGTGGTGGGGCTCGTTCCATCCGATCTGGCCCGACCTCGCGGTGGAGACCGGCGAGGTCGTCGCGCCGGGAGACCGGGCGTGAGCGGCGACCCGGGCGAGCGCCGCGGGCGAGCGGACCTCCACATCCACACCCTCGCCTCGGACGGCACGGCGTCGGTGGCGCAGATCCTCGACGTGGTCGCCGGGACCGGGTACCTCGACGTAATCGCGATCTCGGACCATGAGCGCATCGATGCCGGGCTGGCGGCGCGCGCCATCGCGGCCGACCGCGGCCTGCCGTTCGAGGTCGTCGTCGGGGAGGAGATCACCACGCGCGGCGGGCACCTCCTGGGGCTGTTCCTCGAGCGGCGCGTACCACCGCTCAAGAGCCTTCGCTGGAGCATCGAGGCCATCCACGACCAGGGCGGGATCGCCGTCCCCGCGCACCCGCTCGTCCCGGTCCACCTGTCGGCGCAGGCGTGGGTCCTGCGGGGCCTCCTGACCGACGACAATCCCCTCGTGCACCCCGACGCGATCGAGACCTTCAACCCCACGGCGATCGGCCGCTATGGCCACGCGCGGAGCGTCGCGTTCGCCCGGCGCCACGGGCTGCCGGAGCTCGGCGGCAGCGATGCCCACTCGGCTGCGGCGGTCGGCAGCGCATGGACCTCGTACCCGGGTCGCAGCGCGGACGACCTGCGGGCCGCGATCGTCGCGCGCGAGATCGGCACCCACGGGAGCTTCCATGGGTCGGTGGACCAGCTGGGGGTGTTCGGACAGCAGCTCCGCAAGCGGGGCCGCGACGCCCGCGCGGAGCTGATCGGCCGGGTGCGGCGCGACGGGACCGGTCGCGACCACGGGTACCCGGGGAGCACCCGCCGGCCACCCCGCTTCGACCCCTCCGACGACGTGCCGCGATGAAGATCGGGCTCGTCTCGCCGTACGTGTACCCGCTCCCGGGCGGCGTCACGCAGCACGTCCGCTACCTGTACGAGAACCTGCGGCTGCGCGGGCACACCGTCCGCATCCTGACCTCCTCGCACGGCCTCCAGCGCACCTCGGAAGGCGACGTGATCCGCCTCGGCAAGGGCTTCTCGATGCCCGCCAACGGGTCGGTGGGGACGGTCACGATCTCGCCGCGGTTCGTGTCCCAGGTCCGGGACCTCCTGGAGCGTGAGCGCTTCGACGTCCTCCACTTCCACGAGCCGTTCGTGCCGTTCCTGTCGCTCGTGATCCTGCGCGAGAGCCGGAGCGTGAACATCGGGACGTTCCACGCGTACGGCGGCTGGTCGCCGGCCTACGAGTTCGGGTCGCGGGCGATGAAGAGCTACGCTGAGCGGCTCCACGGCCGGATCGCGGTGTCCGCGGCCGCCCGGCACTTCATCGACCGCTTCTTTCCCGGCGACTACAAGGTGATCCCGAACGGGGTGGACGTGGATCGCTTCCGCCGTGCCGTGCCCCTGTCCCGGTGGCAGGACGGGACGCAGAACATCCTGTTCGTCGGTCGGTTCGAGCCCCGCAAGGGCGTCCTCGACCTGCTCAAGGCGCATCGCATCCTCCGCCGTGAAGGCTCCGAGGCGCGGCTGCTGCTCGTGGGCGGCGGGCCACAGGAGCGCGAGGCGCGACGCTACATCGCGACCCGCCGCCTCGGCGGCGTCGAGTTCCTCGGCCGCGTCTCGGACGACGAGAAGGCCCAGCTGTTCCGGACCGCGGACGTGTACTGCTCACCGGCGACGGGACGCGAGTCGTTCGGGATCGTGCTGCTCGAGGCGATGGCGGCCGGTGCCCCGATCGTGGCCTCCGACATCCACGGCTACAAGGGCGTCGTCCGCCGCGGCCGCGAGGCGCTGCTCGTGCCGCCGCAGGAGCCGAAGGAGCTGGCGGTTGCCCTGGGACGGCTCCTCACGGACCGTGATCTCGCCCGGATGATGTCGGAGAACGGGCAGCGCCGCGCCGAGGAGTTCAGCTGGCCGCGGGTGACCGCCAAGGTGGACGACTACTACGGCTTCGTGATCCGCCGCCTCGCGGCCGCGGGGTCGCTGCCGCCGCACTTCTCCGCGGAGGTGCCACCCTCTCCGCGGGTACCCTCTCCCGCGGACCAGGGGTTCGACGCCGGGTCGGTCGCCACGCCGGAGCCTGCCGCGTAGTCCGTCCCGGTCAGGCCGCGCCCGCCTCCCCCGCCGGACCCGGCACCGCATCGGCCGCACGGGCCTCGGCCTCCGCCGCCGCGAGCCGCCACACCCGCGCGGAGTACGCGACGACGACGCAGGCCACGACGAGGAACACCATGAGGATGGCGAATCGTGCGTCCTGGAACGACACCTGGGTCCCGCGCTCGACCGTGTTCACCCCGAACTGGAACGGGTACGGGTACGTCGGCAGGAGCAGCTGGTAGGCGTTGGTGAAGCTCGACGGCAGCGGCAGCGCGGCGACGTTCGGGTACAGCAGCACGAACCAGGTCGCGACGACCCCGACGAACACGAGCACGAACCGGCGCGAGTCGCGCGCCGTGATGATCTGGCTCGCCACGAGGAGCAGCGGCAGCCCGACGAGCGCGGCGAACGCCTCGGGAACGATCTTCTGGATCGACAGGATCGGGGCGTCGGTCGGCAGGAGCCGGCTCGCCGCCACGATCGTCGCGAGCAGCGCGCCGATGACCGGCAGCGGCGCGACGTCGCGCAGCGTGATGCCGGCGTCGGGCCGCTTCTGGACGAGCGTGGTGACCAGCACCACCAGCAGCACCACGACGGCGATCACCGCGATCCCGATCCACGCGGCAGCAAGCGTCACGCCCAGGCTGCCCTGCGTCCCGCTGCAGGCCTGCGACCCTGCGTTGACGGACTCCACGTTCGCGACGGCGCACAGCGGACCGCGCAGGAGCCACAGGATCACGGGGCCCATGAGCGCGAGCGATGCGGCAACCCGCGCGAACAGCCACGTCCGGCGGGAGGCGCCGTGCCACAGCTCGCCGATGAAGTAGCCGAGCCCGAGGACCACGAACGGCAGGCTCGTGTAGTAGTGGTACTGGAACGCCGCCCGGTCGATCCGCGCCCAGCTGATCCACTGGGCGAGGAAGCCGACGAGGATGAGCGCGAGGGCAAGGCTGCGGCGCCTGAACGCCTGGTAGGCGACGAACGCCATCGCCGGGATGCCCATCCACCAGATGACCATGTTGCCCGCGTCGTAGATCGAGGCGGCGGTGGAGGAGGCGAACGAGCCCTGGTAGAACCAGACGGGCTTGAGGTTGAGCGGCCACGCCCACCATGGCGAGCTCGCGGCGTGCGCCGCGGTCAGGTTGTTGTGATAGCGGTACATCGCGCCCGTGAGGTCCACGAGCGTCTGGCCCGTGTGCCCCGCCGGGAACCCGGGGACCAGCTGGTGGTTGTCCACGAACGCCCACGGCAGGTACAGGAGCACGTACACCGCGACGGGGATGCCGACGAGGCAGCCGACCATCCACACGATGGGCAGGCCGAGGCCGGACCCGAGCCGGAGCCAGCCGTCCGCGGGCGGGGAGGGTGGGCCGGCAAACGCCTCCGCGCTGCCGGGTCGCGGAGCCCTCGCCATCGGTCCGAGGCCGAAGCGGCCGGCGACCTGGAACGCGGCGTAGGCGAGCCCGCCCGCGACGACGAGCGCGAAGCCCATCGTCAGCGGGTTGAGCAGCAGCGGCCCCACGGCGATCTGCGTCTGCGCCTTGCCCAGGGCGATCGCCGTGAGCACCACGAGGATCCCGAGCGCGGCCGGACCACCGACGGCGAGCCGGACCTCGTCGTCGGACCACGCGATCGGGTGGTAGACGGTCACGACGACCGCGCCGAGCGTGAGCGCGATCATGATCAGCGGGAACAGCAGGTTGCCGGACACGGTGCTGTCGGTCGGGACCGCCATCGCCATCCAGCCCAGGACCCCCGTCAGCCCGACGAGGCCGGCGATGAGGATGATCCGGCCGAGCGCCGAGCGCACGAGGACGAGGATCCCCAGCGCGCCGATCGCGTACGCCGCGACCCACTTCGACCCGAGGGCGAGTCCCAGCAGCACGCCGATCGCGGGCATGGCCAGCCAGAACGCGGCCGCTCGCCGTCGCTCCAGCCACAGCCAGGTGAACAGCGTGTACGCCGCGAGGATGAAGAACCCGGTGTAGACGTCGTTCATCGCGATCCGGCTCTGGACGAAGAACATCCCGTCCAGCAGCACGAACAGGCCCACGAGCACCGCGACGGGGCGGCGGGCGAACAGCAGCCGGCCCAGCAGGTACAGCAGTCCGACGGTCAGCGCGCCGAGGATGACGCCCGGCATCCGCCACGAGAAGTGGTAGCTGCCGACATCGACCGCGGCCGTGGTGCCTTGCGGGTCGAACGCGAGGATCGCGCCATGGCTCTGGCTCGGGTAGTCGCCGTTGTGATCGAGCACCCACGCCGCCGGCGCGAACGGGAGCTGGTGGTCGGCGAACACCGCCCGGCCGTGCGGCTCGACGACGTAGATCGTGGTCGCGTCCCCGTCCCGGGTCGTCCCGAGGACCTCCACGAGCTCGGAGGCCTCGTCGTACACGATCCGGGACCCGGCACCCGGCAGGCGGAAGGTCTCCTTGAAGGCGGGGCCGTTCTCGGCGCCCTGGCCGGTCGTGGAGATGATCGCGATCTCCGGGGTGCCGTCCGCGCCGGCGGACGTCGCGTAGACCTGGGTCCCGTCGTCGATGCCCGAGACCAGGGCGACCGACGTGGCCCCGCCCTCGAGCGGGACCGTGGACTGGATCGTCCCGGCCGGTCCGACGAACGTGACGCCGTCCGCACCCGCGACGGCCAGCCGGCCCACGGGCTCGATCGTGATCCCCGGGAGACGGCCGCCCGTGATCGCTTCGTCGAGCTTCGTCCGGACGTCATCGGTCAGCGCGGCGTCGATGAACACGCGCTCGGCGCCCGAGCGGAGCTGCGCACCGTAGGCCGCCTTGTCCCCGCCGATCGCGGCCACGAGCTCGCCCGCGACGGTGTCCACGTCGGTGACCTCGGAGGGGCGCGCGACGATCCCGTCGGCGGAGCCCGCGGCGGCCACCTCGCCCAGCGCCGGGATGTCGAGCCGGCCGCGTTCCGCGCCGGTCGACGGGTCGACGATGGCGAGCGTGGTCGGTCCGAGCTGGGCGGCCAGCGAGCCGCCGTTGTCGAACACCGCGAGACGCTGGATGGAGCCGTCGATGGTCGCCACCTGCGTCGGCTCGACGGGAACCTCGTCGGGCGCCGCCCCGGGACTCGAGGCGACCATGTCGTCCACGGTCGCCCCGTCGATCGTCCACAGCCCGCCCGTCGACGTGCCGACGAACAGCCGCAGCCCGTCCTCGTCCCAGGCGACGGCACGTGCACCCGCGATCGGCAGGTCCAGGACCGGCCTGCGCGTCAGGAGGTCGAACGCCCGGACGCCGTCACCCGTCGCGACCCACACCCTGTTCCCCGCGCGGCCGGTGGAGTCGCCCGCGCGGCGAGGCTCGAGCGCCGCGTCCGTCACCGCCGACCCGAGGTCGCTGCTCGCCGCGACGTCGTGCCCCGCGAACAGCACGATGCCACCGGCCATCGCGTACTTGGCGAGGTGGGGGTGCGTCCACTCGTAGATCGTGTGGTCGATCCCGTACCGCCAGGACTGGAGGAACTCCGTGGCGGTGCGGGCGTGGTAGACCTCGTCGAAGTGCATCCGGGCGGGCTCGGCGACGCGGAACATCCGCAGGCTCAGGCCGGCGATCACGAGAACGACCAGGATCCACAGGTCGAGGCGGTCGAGGCGGCCGCCGCCCTCCCGGTGGAGGAGCCGCGAGCGGTCGGGCCGGATCGGGGTCTCGTTGACGCGGGCACGGAGCCAGCCCAGGGGACCCGCCTCCGCCCACGATGCCCGCTCGTACCAGGCCGGGACGCGGCGGTCCGGATCGGGCATCGATGGGCCGTTGGCGGGCGTCGGATCCGCTCGGGCGCCAGCGGCGGCGGCCGGTACGGCCGGAACCGCCGGGATGGGCGCGAACTCGGCGTCGGGCCGCGCTGGAGTCGCCATCGCCGCCACGCCATCGAGTGCCCTGGGAACGGGCACGGGCGCCGGCTCCGGTCGGGCGCCCGCCTCCATGCGCCCGTCACCGAGCTCGAGCGCGAGCGTCCGTCGGGCGGACCCACGCAGCTGGAGCAGGCCGAACACGAGGACCGCGGTGTGGAGGATCGCGACGAACGTCACGCCACCGAACGAGCGGATGGCGGGCCCGATCCCCAGCCAGTCGGACACGCTCGGGTTCATGTAGCCGTAGAGGTCCACGAGGACGACGTACATGTTGAGGAACGTCGCGAACGACGCGATGAGGTACGCGGCACGCCAGCGCCACGAGAACGCGAACAGGATCGCCGCCAGCCCGAACAGCGGGAACAGGTAGCGCTCGTGGACCCGCGTGGGGACGGCGAAGAACGCCATCGCGAGCACGCACACGCCCACGAGGATCGTCAGCCGGTCCGGCCGCCGGGCGACGAGCGTCGGCACGATCACGAACAGCAGCAGCCCGAGCAGCAGCCCGCCGACGACAACCGCCGGAAACGGGCCGATCTGGGCCCACTGGGTGACGCCCGCACCCGGAGCGTCGGGGATCCACTGGCCGTTGGTCGCGGTGCTCTCCCCGTTGAGCGGGAACAGCGCCCACAGGTTGTACGCGTTGACGGTCACCGATGCGTACGTGGCGGCAGTGCTGAACACGAGCCGCAGCAGCGTGCTGTCGAGATACGGGGCCGTCGTCGAGAACGACACCACCGACAAGCCGAACGGCGCGGCCAGCACGACCGCGGTGACGAAGCCTGCAATGCCGGTCGTGAGGATCCGGATCCAGCCCCGTGTCCGTCGTTCCCACCCGAAGCCCGTCCGCTCCGGCGCCTCCTCGTCGCCGAAGGCGCCGATAGGCCAGAGCGCGCGGCGGAACGTCACGAACGCGACGATGGGGATGAGGATCGCGAGCTGCGGCTTGATGAGCGCGGCCGTCACGGCGAGGATCGCGGCGCGCTCCGGCCGGTCCTTCCACAGCTCGCGGACGGCGAGCAGCAGGAACACCGTGCCGAAGCTGTCGACCTGCCCCCAGATCACCGAGTCGAACCAGGTGATCGGGTTCACGATGACGACGAGCGCCGCGAGGCGCGCCCGGCCGGCCGTGACCCCGAGGTCGAGGACCATCCGGTACACGACGTACGCCAGGACGACGTCGGTGATGATCGCGGGCAGCTTGATCAGGTCGCCCACCCCGCCGACCCAGCTGCCGACGACCCCGACGACCCACAGCGCGTACAGGTAGCCGGGCGTGTAGTCGGCGAAGAAGCCCCGGTCATAGAAGCCGAACGGGCCGTGCTGCGCGAGCTCCGAGGCCCAGAAGCGGAACAGGTCGAGGTCCGACCCGAAGCCCGATCCGCGGAGTCCTTCGATGCCGTATGCCATGATCAGGCGGACGATCAGGCCGACCAGCAGGATGGCGGCGATCTGCCAGCCATGGCCTCGCCGGGAGGTCTCCTGGGAGGACGTGTCCCGGCCGGGCGAACCCGTACCCGAAACGGTGATGGGGGAGCCTCCTGACGCAGCGTTGAAGGTGCAGCGGAGTATAGCCGAGGGTCCTGATCGGGCCCCCCAGTCCGACCCTGCCACGGGCAGCCTCGCGACGGTCGTCGTGGGGCTGTTGATCGCGCTCGGCGCACTCGGCGTCTACGCCTTCTCGAACCCCGACCACTACAACCAGTACACCCACTTCGTGTGGCAGGCGGACGCGTTCCTCCACGGCCGCGCCTGGATCCCCTTCCCCCAGGCGGCTGCCGGGGCGAACCCCGGCAACGAGTACTTCCAGGACATCTACCCGTTGTTCGAGCACGGCACGTTCACGGGCCGCGTCCTGCTCCCGTTCCCGCCGCTCCCCGCACTCGTCCTGCTGCCGTTCGTCGCGCTGTGGGGGCTCTCGGTCGACCAGGAGTCGATCGCCATCGGGCTCGCCGGCATCGGCGTGTTCACGGCCTGGTGGATGCTCGGCGGGCTGCGGATCACGGTCGGCGTTCGGGCGCTCACGACGCTCGTGTTCGCCACGGGCACGGTCTGGTGGTGGGCCGCGGCCGTCGGCAGCACGTGGTATCTCGCACACGTCGTGGCGGTCATCCCGGCGCTGCTCGCGGTGGGCGTCGCCCTCCGCGCCGACCCCGACGCCGCCGCGGAGGACCCCTGGGACGAGGCGGACCGTGCGCGGGACCGGGCGGCCGGCTCCGCCGGCGATGACGCGGATCGCCGAGGGCGGCTCGCGCGCCTCGTCGGGCAGGCCCGGCCCCTGTCGCGGTCGAGCGTCCTCGCCGGGCTGCTGCTCGGCATCGCCGCGACGGCCCGCCTGCCGCTCGTCTTCGGGGCACCGTTCCTGATCCTCGTCGGCGGCGGTGGATCGTCGATCCGCCGCAGCGTCTCGGCCGCCCTCGGTGCGGCGCTCCCGGTGGCGCTGCTCCTCTCCTACACCTGGTTCACCACCGGGTCGGTCCTCCACCCTGGGTACGACTACCAGTACCAGCTCGAGGCGAACGGCTACCCGACGCTCGGCTACAACCCGGAGTGGTCGGTCGAGGACCTGCGCTACGTGCCCCAGAACCTGGGGATCATGCTCGGTGCGCTGCCCGTCGTCCTGCCGGACGTCAAGCCGGACACGCTCGGCGTCTATCCGACCGTCGTGTTCTGCACCGCGCCCGGCGCGACCCGCGGCCTGTTCGACCCCGACTGTCCGCTCGCCCTGCCCGTCGACGTGGGCACCAGCATCCTGCTCTCGGCCCCGGGCCTGCTCCTCGCGCTGTTCGCGGTCCGCCGCCGCCCGGTCGCGCGCCTCACGCTCGGCGCCGGGCTGACGGTCCTGGTGCTCGGCCTGTTCAACCTCGCCCACTTCAGCCAGGGCTGGGTCCAGTGGGGCTACCGGTTCTCGCTCGACTTCATCCCGTTCCTGCTGCCCCTGGTCGCACTGGGCGCGGCGCGGACCGGCGACGGACGACCGCGAGCGACGGCGATCGTGCTGCTCGTCGCGGGAGCGGCGATCAACCTGTGGGGCGTCGCGTGGGGACAGCTGCTTGGCTGGTAGGCAAGCGAGGACCGCGCGAGGCCCTCGCTTCCGCGTGCCGAGCGCCACGACGCTCATCGCCCTCGCGACGTTCGGCCTCGCCCTCGTGGTCTACCGGGCGACGATGCTGCCGGGGGTCGGCGCGTGGGACACGGCGGAGAACCAGACGGTGCCGGCGCTCCTGGGCACGATGCATCCCACCGGGTTCCCCGCCTACGTGCTGCTCGGCTGGGCGGCGAACCAGGTGCTCGCTCCCTTCGGGGACACCGCCCTCCGGATGAACCTCCTGTCCGGGATCCTCGCGGCCGGCGCCGGTGGATTGAGCGTGGTCGTGTTCCGGCGGCTTGGCGCGCCGGCGCTCGTCGCCGGCGCGATCAGCGTCGCCTTCGCCCTCGCGCCGATCACCTGGCACATCGGCGTCTCGGCCGACGTCCACTCCCTCCACCTCCTGCTCGTCGTGCTGCTGACGCTCCTCCTGCTCCGCTGGGACGCCGCCGTCCGGGATGCGCGGGACTCGCCGGGCGACCCGGCCGTCGGGCGGCGAGCGGACCGGTGGATCGTCGCGACGGCCGCGGTGTTCGGCGTCGCCGTGGCCAATCACGCCCTCACCCTGCTGCTCGTGCCGGGGGTCGCGGCATTCGTGCTCGCGACGCAGCCGGGCCTGCTGCGCCGGCCGCGGCTCGTCCTCGCGGCCATCGGGGTTGCACTGGGCGTCGCCGCGTTGCTGTACCTGGAGCTCCCGCTGCGGGCCGGGCCGTTCCGGGCGGCGCTGGTGTACGGCCACCCGGAGACGCCGAGCGGGTTGCTCGAGATCCTGGTCGCCCGGCAGTTCCAGGGCGACATCGTCGGCGGCAGCGCGGCGTCCCAGTTCGCGGCACTGGTCGACCTCGCGAGGGCACAGCTCGGGCCACTGCTGTACCTGGTCCCGGTGGCCTTCGTCGTCACGGCGATCCGGCGCCCGCGCTACGCCTTGTACTCCGGGCTCGCCGTGCTGATCACCTGCGTCTTCGCGGCCACGTACTCGAACGCCCGGATCGACCGGTACTACCTCGGGCCGCTGTTCTTCGCCTGGTCGTGGGTCGCGGTGACGGTCGGCGAGATCGTCGCGCGCGTGCCGGGGACCGCCCCCGACGACGCTGACGGGTCCGTGGCGGGCCCCGACGTCTCGCGGATCGCGGTCTCCGCCGTCCTCGGGCTCGCGCTGCTCGTCCCCACGGCGATCGGTATCCGCGACCGCTGGTCGGAGCAGGACCTGTCGACCAGCACGGCGCTCGCGGAGTGGCTGGACTCGGCGTTCGATGCGATGGAGCCGGACGCCCTCGTGATCTCCTGGTGGTCGTACTCCACGCCCATGTGGTACGGCCAGCTCGTCGAGGGCCGCAGGCCGGACATCCGGATCGTGGACGACAGGACGCGGCTCGACGAGCACCTGGGCGAGGTCGCGGACGTGATCGAGGCGAACATCGACGCTCGGCCCGTGTACGTCATCCGGCTGCAAGCCTCCGAGGTGCAGGCTCTCGAGGCTCGCTTCACGATCGAGTCCGTCGGTCGTCCGGGTAACCTCTACCACGTGACTGGCCGCACGGAGTCCACACCATGACCGCAGCGACGCAGACCGGGGAGGAGGTTCCGTCCGAGGCACACGTCTCTCGTCTGTCCTACTTCTTCCCCGCCCACAACGAGGAGGCCAGCCTCGAGGCGCTGGTCGAAGAGGCGCTCGCCACCCTGCCCAGGATTGCCGACACGTTCGAGATCATCGCGGTCGACGACGGGTCCAGCGACGGGACGCTGGCGATCGCCGAGCGTCTCGCGGCCGCCAACCCGGACGTGGTCCGGGTCGTCCACCACGAGGTCAACCGGGGCTACGGCGGCGCGCTCCGGTCGGGCTTCGAGGCCTCGCGCTACGAGCTCCTGTGCTACACCGACGGCGACCGCCAGTTCCGGATCGCGGACCTCGCCCGGCTCACGGCCCGCATGGCGGCACCGGACGCTCCAGACGTCGTCGTGGGCTACCGGATCCGGCGGGCGGATCCGTTCATCCGGATCGCGTATGCGCGGACCTACAAGCTCGCCAACCGGATCTTCTTCGGCCTGCGGGTGAGGGACGTCGACTGCGCCGCGAAGCTGTTCCGGCGCGAGGCCCTCGAAGGGGTTCGCGTGGAGTCCGGCGGCGCGTTCTTCTCCGCGGAGCTACTGATCCGGGCGCTCAGGAAGGGCCGCTCGATCGTCGAGGTCGGGGTGCCCCACTACCCGCGGACCGCGGGCTCACCGACGGGTGCGAGGCCCGGCGTCATCGGCCGCGCGGTGAAGGACTTCTGGCTGCTGCGGCTGCGGCTGTGGGCGAACCCTGACCTCGCCCTCAGGCGTGGCCGCCCGATCCTCGGTGACTGATCCGCGGCTCGGCGCGGCGGATCGTGCTGCGAGGGGCGCCTAGCTCGTCGACCCGCCCCCTCGCTGGTCCTGGTCGGGGTCGAGCGAGTTGACGAACTCGCGGAAGATGTCGAGGCGTGCCGCGTCGATCGGCTCGCCCGTCTCCTCGAGCGCCGCCGCGGACAGCCGTCGCGGCCCGCCGCCGCCCTCGTCGTCCTCGGTCTCGTCGTCCGCGTCGGGAGATGTCGCCGCACGGTCGAGGACGTCGGCTGTAGCGAAGATCGTGGACCCGAGACGGACTGCGAGCGCGATCGCGTCCGACGGCCGCGCATCCACCTCGTGACGGGCGTCTGCACCGACGAGGACGAGCCGGGCGTGGAACGTCTCGTCCGCGAGGTCGGAGATCACGATCCGCTCCACGCGGATGGCCATCGCCTCGAGCACGTTCACCATCAGGTCGTGGGTGAGCGGCCGCTCCGGGGTGACGCCCTGGAGCTTCATCGCGATCGCATTCGCCTCGTTGACGCCCACCCAGATCATCAGCAGCCGGCCGCGATCGATCTCGCGCAGGACGAGCACGTGGCGGCCCGTCCGCATGTGCACGCGCACGCTGTCGACGATCATCTCGATCTCGGTGGCACCGTCGTCGGCCATGTCCGGATTATCCCACGGACCGACGGCGGTCCCGCAGGCGGAACGGGAGCGCGACGAGCGCGCCGGCCACGAACCCGCCGATGTGGGCGAAGAACGCGACGTTGCTCGCCACGGCGTCCGACGCGCCCAGCGACCCGAGCCCGTCGATGACCTGGAGCACGAACCAGAACCCGAGCACGATCGCCGCCGGAACGGCGATCAGCTGGTAGAAGAAGCCCAGGAACACGAGCGACTGGATGCGCGCGCGGGGGAACAGCACGAGGTAGGCGCCGAGCGTCGCCGCGATCGCGCCCGACGCCCCGATCATCGGCTCCGGCGAGGCCGGGTCGATGAGCGTCTGGGCGGCGACCGCCGCGACCCCGCCTGCGAGGTAGAACAGGAGGAACAGCCCGCGGCCCATGCGGTCCTCGACGTTGTTCCCGAAGATCCACAGGTAGAGCATGTTGCCGAGCAGGTGGAGCCAGCCGGCGTGGAGGAACATGCTGGTGAACACGTCGAGGACCGGCTCCGACACGAGGTTTCCGGCCCTGACCGCCGGGCTCAGCTCGGCCGGGATCGAACCGAGCTGCCCGATGAGGTCCACCAGCGCATCCTCGCCCCCACGCGCGAGGGCGAGCAGCTCGATCCCGAATGCGGCGAAGCACGCGACGACGAGGGCGATGGTGACGACCGGCGTCCGTCGCGTCGGGTTCGCGTCGCGGAGCGGGATCACCGGCGGGCGGCCGCGACCACCATGGTCACGGCGTGGCGGTCGTGTCCGGGTTCCCGCTCGCGTCCGCCGAGGGGGCGGCCTCGCCGCTGGCCGCCGGGCTGGGCGATGCCGCGTCATTCACCGCCTCGAGCAGCGAGCTGTGGAGGCCCGTTGACGTGATCCACCACATCGTCGACGGAGCCTCCGCGTCGGGGGCCGGCAGCACCACGAAGCCGCGCAGGTCGCTCCACGCGTCACCGGCGGCGGCGAGGCGGTACTGCTCGATGTACTTGCCGTTGCCCTTGTCGAAGGCGACGACACGATGGTTCTGGGCGTCGAACGCGTACAGGATGCCGTTGCGCTTGCTGGTCGAGCCATCCGGGCGGTCGGGCGACGAGATCATCGTGTACCGGGGGGCGGGACGCACCGAGGTGTCCGACGGCGGGGTCACGTCCCAGCCGGAGGCAGGGATCAGCCGGGCGACGGCACCCTTCTCGGCGACGTAGATGTCGCCGTCGATCAGGAGGTCGGTGATCCCGGACACGTCGCGCTCGGTGGGCAGGCGCGGGTTTGGCCGGACCGGGTAGCCCGAACCGTCGTTCGCGGGCGACAGGACCATGATGTTCTGCTGGGAGGGATCGACGACGTACAGCTTGTAGAACGCGGCGTCGAAGTTGGCGACGAAGGTCGCGATGTCCCTGACGTCGTCGCCCCATGAGGCGGAGTCCTTGATCCGGATCCGGACGAGCGTGCCCTTGCCCGTGCTGTTCGACGGACGCCAGCGCCACAGGTTGTTCTTGCTGTCGAGGACGAGGATGTCCGGGCCGCCCGTCGTCAGGAGCTTGGGCACCGCGGCGCGGGACCCCGAGACCTTCGTCCCGTCCCGCACGATCGCCGTCGCCTTCTGGTTCTTGATGTCGATCCGCCACACGGTCGCGTTCGCGGAGTCCAGGACATACGGCGCGCCGTCCGACCCGCGGACGAGCGCCTCGAGCCTGGGCGGCTTGTCGGCCGGGAACTCGAACAGCGGGGTGGAGCCCACCTGCCGCACCCGGTACAGCCTGTCGAGCCCCTCGAGGGCCTTGTCGCGCAGCGGCGCGATCTGTCCGATGGGATACGACAGGTTCTCGGCTTCGTCGAGCTTGAGATACGCCGCGTTGAGCAGCTCCAGGGCGCGCCCTGGGTCGTCGCTGATGAGATCGACGCCCGGACCGCTGACCGCCGCGAGCGCCGCCTGGGCCTCCTCGAAGGCCCGTTCGGCAGCCGTCAGCGACTCGATCGCGCCGACGTTCGGGCGCGCCCCACCGAAGGCGTTGACGCCGACGACGAGCGCGCCGGCGACGACGATGAGCGCGAGCACCGCCATCGCCGCCCGCCGCTGTGTCTCCATGCGCGAGGTGGCCGCGGTGACCCTCCGCTTGGCGGGAGCCCTGCGCGGCAGGAGGTCCTGGACGCCCCACACGGCCCGCTGGACGCCGTTGCCCGCCGCATCCTTCGCCCGGGTCGCCGATGCCCCCACGGCGGCCGCTCCGGCCGTCACGGAGTCGGCGAGCGGGATGGGCCCCCGGTCGGGGGCGCCGGCAAGCGGCTCGGCGGGTCGGACGGGCACCAGCGAGCGGGTCTTGTGCGTCGCGCCGATCTCTGACGCCTCGAACGCCACGGCGCCGTCCGAGCCCTTGCCGTCGGCCGCGACGAACCGCGCGTGGAGATGCTCGATGGCGGATTGCGGGTGGAGGGTGACCAGCGCGTCCTTGAGGGCGTCGGTCCCGATCCTGCTCACGACGTTCGCCGCCACGAGGCACAGCGAGTCGCCGACGTTGAGCTCGCCGCGCCAGACCTCGGGCTCGAGGCTCTCGGCCGGAAGGCCCCGCTCGCGATTGGGGTCGGGCAGCGTCGAGAGGCGCGCCTGGCGGATGAGATACGCCTCGGCGGGACCCATCGTGGCCACGTACAGCTCCCTGCCGCGGACGACGGCGACCGCGACGCCGATCGGGCCGGCGCCGTCCGCCTCGTGGCCGAACCCGTACCTGTCCCGCTGGTGGCCGAGCCGCTTGTTGGCGACCGACATGACCTTGACCAGGCACTGCCGGATGCCGGCCGACTCGTCGTAGTAGTACTCGTTGCGGATGGTGTCGGCGACCATGCGGGTCGCGTCGCGCGCCTTCGCACCGGCCACCCGCGACGTGACCAGCAGGTACAGGTTGCCCTTCGTCCGACCGACGGAGCCGACGGCAGGCTCGACCACGACAACGGTGTCGGGGGAGTCCGGCAGGCGGTCCTGCTCCGTGACGGCGCCGAGCTTCAGCTGGAGACGGACGGCCAAGGGGCGAGCCTCATGGGGTGTTCGACGTGCCTGCGCGCGTGGTCGTGACGCCGGTTCCCGTCGGCAGCGGGCACCGGATTATACGCGCGGCGGCCGGGCATCCCCGTCGTCCGTCCGGGCCCGGGGGGCGCTCCCGGCGGGCGGCCGCCGGGCATCAACCCCCGACCCTCCTCGCCATGCCCTCAGCGCGCGCGGCCCGCGCCCGGTCCGGTCTCGCCCCGGAGCTTGAGCTGGCGGGCGCGGGTCCCGCCGGGGGCGGTGGCGAATGCCCCGAGGAGCTCCAGCGCGCGCATCCTGAGCTCCGCCGCGACGATCGGCTCGGCGACCGCGATGACCAGCGCGTCGGGCTCCAGCGCCACGAGCCGGCACGACCCGACGGCGGGCGGCACCCGCTCGGCGATGATCGCGTCCCAGGTGGTGATCGCCCGGGCCAGCCGCAGCTCGTCCTCGAGCCCCAGGGCGCGGGCGGCCTCGGGCAGCAGGTCGCTGACCCGGGTGGGACGCCGGCGCCGGGCCGGGGACTCCGGGTCGCGGTCATCCACGGGACGCGCCACGCTCGAGGCGGGAGGTGCCGTCAGGGTCCACGGAGACTGCCCAGGCCGAGCCGACGCTGCGCAGCGCGGGATCGATGTCGTCGAGCGTCGTCGTGGTGACGAACGCCTGTGGCAGCCCGGCAATGCGCCGGACGAGGTGTGCGCGTCGCTCCGGGTCGAGCTCGCTGAACACGTCGTCGAGCAGGAGCAGCGGCGGACGCCCGTCCAGCGCAGTGAGCAGGTCGAGCTCGGCGAGCTTGAACGCGAGGATCGCCGTGCGCTGCTGGCCCCGCGAGGCGAACGACGCGAGGGGGCGTCCGCCCATCTCGAACACGATGTCGTCGCGATGCGGCCCGATGAGCGTCGTGCCGTTCCAGACCTCCTTGTCGGCAGTCTCTGCGAGCCGGCGCGCGAGGGCGTCTCGCGCGGTCTCGCCGGGGTGCTGCACCGCGTTCGTGGCGTAGGTCAACCGGAGCGGCTCGGCGGTCGCCTCGTCGGGTGCGATCTCACGGTGCGCGTCGGCAAGCGGCTCCTCGAGCGCGACGAGCAACCGTTGCCGTTCCTCCCGGACGGCGCTCCCTGACTCGAGGAACGCCTGGTCCCAGAACCGCAGCTCCGCCCGCGTCGCCTGCTCCTCGCGGATCGCCCGCAGCAGCCCGTTGCGCTGCTGGAGGGCACGACCGTACGTCGCGAGCTCGCGGCCGTAGGCGAGCGAGCGCTGGCCGGCGAGACGATCCAGGGCCTCCCGCCGGAGCGACGGCGAACCGGCGACCAGCAGCATCTCCTCGGGCGCGAACAGGACGGTCCGAAGGACCCCGGCCAGCCCCGCGGCCCGGCGGGCGACGCCGTTGACCCGGATGCGCTTGCGCGCCCCGCTGGTCCCCGTCCGGACGAGCGCGACCTCGACGGCGTCACGGGCCTCCGGCGGCGTGTCAGCACGGCCGATGCGGGCCTCGATGCGCGCCAGCTCCTCGCCCCATCGGACGAGCTCGCCCTCGGTCGTCGTCCGGTGCGAACGGCCCCATGCCACCAGGACGATCGCCTCGAGAAGGCTCGTCTTGCCGGCCGCGTTGGGTCCCCAGACGAGCTGCGGGCCGGGCTCGAACACGGCCTCGAGCTCCCGGTAGCCGCGGAGGTCGCGGATCGAGATCCCGCGCAGGATCGGCGTGTCGGTCGGCGGTCGGGCAGCCGTGTCGGAGCCGGGCGCCGCCGCGGACGATCGCGGGTCCGTGACCCGCTCCGTCAGGACGTCGTGCGGACGGGCATCACGACGTGCACGTAGGCATCGTCGCCCACCGGCCGGAACACGCCCGGCGATAGCGGCCCGTTGAGCTCGAGCGCGAACCGGTCCGCCTGGACGTTGGACAGCACGTCGTTCAGGTACCGGGCGTTGAACGCGATCGTGGTCGCGTCACCTTCGACGGTCGCCTCGACATCGCCGGTGTAGTCCCCGACCTCGGCGGTCGCGGTGACGACGACACCGGCATCCGCGCTCACGGCGAGCTTCACGATGTTCGCGGAGCTGCTGGCGATGAGCGCGGCGGGCCGGACGGCGCGGAGCAGCTCCTCGCGGTCGATCTCGGCACTCGTCGTGTGCGCCGCCGGCAGGACCTGCTGGTAGTTCGGGAACTGGCCATCGATGAGCCGGCTCACGATGTCGACGCCCTCGAGGTGGAACAGCACCTGGTTCTTCGCCTGGGCAAGGACGAGCTCCACCGGGTCGTCCGTGTCGGCGAGGATCCGGCTCAGCTCGTTGAGAGCCCGTGCCGGGATGACGACGGACGCGGCCTCGACGGGGTCGAGGATGTCGATGGTCCGGACGGCGATGCGGTAGTTGTCGGCAGCGGCGAGCGTGAGCTTGTCGCCCTCGAACCGGGCCAGGACGCCCGTGAGGATCGGCCGGGCCTCGTCGCTCGCGGCGGCGAACACGGTCTCGTCGAGCGCTCGCTTGAGGACCTTCTGGCTGATCCGGGTCGTCGGCCGCTCGCCCGCCGTCTGGATCGTCGGGAACTCATCCGCGTCGATGCCCTTGACGTGGGTGGCGAACCGTCCCGCCCGGATGTGCAGCGTATCGGCGCCCTGGAGCTCGAGGTCGACCTTCTCGGAGCTCGGCAGCGACGAGACGAGATCGGTCAGCAGGCGGGCCGGCACCGTGGTCGCGCCGTCCGTCTCGATCTTGCCGGGGACCCAGTAGGTGATGCCAATCTCGAGATTCGTCGCGGTCAGCTTGAGGCCGGCGTCCTCGGTCCGGAGGAGGACGTTCGCGAGCACGGGAAGGGTGCTTCGGCTGGAGACGGCCCTCGACACGACCGACAGGCCGCGCGCCAGGTTCTCCTGCATGACCGAGAGTTTCACGTTGCTTCGTCTCCAGGGGGCTGCGGTGCGGAGGCTCGATCGATCCGGCGTCGGGGATCCCGGCGATCCGACGCGGTCCGCGCTCCGCAGGCAGGGTGTCTACAGGGTGGAGTGGTTGGTCTCTATCTTCTCATTCCATCATCACCGTCATAGTGCCGTGGATGTGGTGGACGGCGACGCTCGGCCGTGCGGGCCCGGGGTGTTGGCGGCCGGGCTGCACCTGTGGACGGCGACATCGGATCGGGGGACGCACCCGGGACCACGTGGTGGATGAATCGGTTCCCCGGGGAACATCGTCCACACCGGCACCCTACACCCGGTCGGTCGCCCACAGCCCCCTCCCGCTTCACCGGGCGTCCCGTCCACGGGGATGTGGGGTTGTCCACGCATTTCGGGCCACCGTCCACACCAGGTTGCGAGCGCGCCGCCGACACGCCGACGTGGCGACTACGTCGTCGTCCGTGCACGCAGGTACGCGAGCACGGCGAGCACCCGCCGGTTGTCGTCCTCGGCCGGCTCGAGGCCCAGCTTCGAGAAGATCGCGTTGACGTGGGTCTCGACGGTCTTGGTCGCCACGTCCAGCCGATCGCCGATCGCCTGGTTGGTCCGGCCCTCGGCCAACAGGGCGATCACGTCGCGCTCGCGCTCTGTCAGGTCGGCGAGCTCGTCGCGCGGCGACGGCCTGAGGAGTCGCTTCACGATGTCCGGGTCGATCACCACCTGGCCAGTGGCCACGCGCCGGACTGCATCGGCGAACACCCCTGCGTCCGCGACCCGCTCCTTCAGCAGATAGCCTGACGCGGGCCCGATGTCGGTGACGAGCTCCTGCGCGAACGCTGGTTCCAGGTGCTGTGACAGCACGAGCAGGCCGATCGAGGTGCCGCGCGAGGCGCGGACCCTCCGGACGGCGACCAGGCCCTCGTCCGTGTGGGTGGGGGGCATCCGGATGTCGACGATCGCAACGTCGGGATTGGTCGCGTCCACCACCGCGAGCAACTCGTCGCCGTCGGCAGCGACACCGACGACATCGAGGCCGGCCCGTTCGAGGATGCGGACGATCCCTTCGCGCAGCAGCAGCGAATCGTCCGCGACCACGACACGGAGCGGGCGCGCGGGACCCGGCGCCGTCATTGGCCGATCGGCAGGACAGCGGCGACGCGCGTCCCCCTCCCGGCGACGCTGCCGAGATCGAACCGTCCGCCGGCGGCGGCGACGCGGTCTGCAAGGCCCCGGAGCCCGGACCCGGATGCGGCACTCGCGCCGCCGAGCCCATCGTCCTCGACCTCGACCAGCAGGTGACCGCCATCCAGCCGGAGGCTGACCGCCACTGCCGTCGCCGAGGCGTGCTTGGTGACGTTCGTGAGAGCCTCGGCGACGACGAAGTACGCGGTGGCCTCGATGGGGCGGGCCAGGCGGCCATCGAACTCGATCCGCACACGCGTCGGGGTGGGGCATCGCTCGGCGAGGGAGCGCACGGCCGGTCCCAGGCCCGACTCCCGGAGGATGGCCGGGTCGAGGCCGTGCGCGAGCTCGCGCAGCTCCTCGATCGCCTCGCGCAGCTCGGTGCCGGCCGCGGACAGCTCGTCGCGGACCTCGCTCGAGGCCTCGTCCCCGAGGCTGTCGCCGAGCATGCGCAGCGAGATGGCGAGGGACACCAGGCGCTGCTGGGCGCCGTCGTGCAGGTCTCGCTCGATCCGCTGCCGCTCGGCATCCGCCGCGTCGACGATCCGGCGACGCGACGCGCGTGTCTCCTCGAGCTGCGCCTCCAGGTCCTCGGTCAGCTGCTCGTTGTCGATCGCCAGGCGGACGGTCGCCGTGACGGCGCCGACGAGTCCGGGATCCTCGAGCAGCGCGGCGTCGTGCAGGAGCACCGCCCGAGTCTGCCCATGCGAGATGATGGGTGTCGCCGCGATGCCGGGCGAGGCCGTCGGTGCGCCGGCAGTGCGGCCGGTGCCGTCGCTCCACGACGTATCCCCGTCCGGGTACAGGACGCGCAGGCCCGGGTCGCCGATCGCGCTGCGCAGCGACGGCTCGAGCCGCGCCCGAAGCGGTCGGCCCTCGAAGCCCGTCACCAGGTCCACCACGGCGGATCGCGCGGTGCGCAGCATGAGCGCGCCGACGAGGAAGCCGACCGGCGCCGCGCTGCCGCGCACGAGGTACTCCGGGACGGGCCACCACGCGGCGTGCGCCCATGGCAGGAGCTGCCCCCGGACGTTGGCGTCCACGAGCGCGCCCAGGTCGACGAGGAAGGTCGTGGTCGCCCAGATGACCCCGCCGATCGTGACCGGCATGAGCACGCGGCGCGTGGCAGGGGACACGCGCGTCAGTCGCACGGCCGCCATGAGACCCACGATGAGGATCGCGACCCCCCTGGCCATCGTGAGGTCGAGGTCCAGGTTGTGCGCAAGCGCGCCATCGTCGAACAGGAGGAACGGGTTCGGGGTGCCGTTGTCCGGGTAGCCGAAGCCCGGCCGGGCCGTGATCAGGAAGGTCACGGCGCGCGCACCCCAGGTGGCCGCCACACCCAGGACGGCCAGCCGCGCCGGCCGGCGCGAGAACCGCGACCCCGGGAACGTCAGGAGGGCTGCCGCGAGGAGCACGTCGTATGCGCCGCGGAGGCCGAACGACAGGAGCGGCACGATGGACACCGACGGAAGCACGAAGTAGAGGTCACCGACGTACCACAGGTACCCGGCGGCGACGAGCCAGACGCCGGTCCTGCTGTCCGGACGCCGGCTCCACGTGACGAGCCCGGCGGCGACGAGGATCCAGCCGGTCACGGCGTCCGTGATGAAGGCGAGCGCGTCCGTCCGGAACCCGGGGCCGTCGATCAAGGGCCAGGTCGCGGCGAACACCACGACCGGCGCCGCGATCAGCAGGCGGCGCCACGACGTCACGACGGGCTCCCGAGGAACGCCGCGATCGCAGGCGCGGACAGGTCGGCCTTGTCGATGAAGCCGGCGGCGCCCGACCTGCGGATGCTGTCCGCGAGATCGGTTGCCGGGTGGGTGGAGATGAGGATGATCGGCGCCGTCGCCCCGCCGCTGTGCAGCCGGGTCGCGACATCGAACCCGCTCGCGTCCGGCAGGTTGACGTCGAGCAGGATCAGGTCCGGGCGCTCGCCGACGGCACGGCGGATCCCGTCGGCGCCGTCCACGCCCTCCACGACCCGATAGCCCTCGCGCTCGAGGAGGCGCCGCATCCGCAGCCGGAACCCCTCGTGGTCGTCGATCACGAGCACAGTGTGCGCCGGGCCGGGACGTGGATTCACCGGGTGTGCGGTCATCCGCTCGATGCTCGCAGCAGGGACGTCCGTCGTCCACCGGGTTAACCCCGGCGGGACGCGGGGGCTCACACCCTCGTCGTTCGTCCGCGTGGCGGGCAGTGTCCGCAGCGTCAACCAGACACCAGACGAGGAGCGGCACATGAACGGACACCGGCGCGTCGGCCTCATCGCGGCGACCGCGGCCCTTGCGATCTCCGGTCTCGGGGCAGCATCGGCATCGGCCGCGACGCCCGACACGGACAGCTGGACCAACCACTACGACGGGCCAGCCGTCGACTGCCCGACCTTCACGGGCTACGGCGACTGGGTCATCAACCACCGGCTCACCGTGTACTTCGACAGCGCCGGCAACGCGATCGGCGATCTCGAGCGCATCGACTTCGCCGGACGGTTCTACAACCCGGACACGCAGACGTCTGTCGCGGATCGCGGGACCAAGCGGTTCCTCGACACATTCGCTGACGACGGCTCGTATGCGTCGACGGTGATGACCTTCGTGCGCCTCGATCGGTATGTCGGCGAGGCCGGCCGGACCGTGTTCGGCGCACAGGACGAGAACGGTGACCAGGCCGAGCTGCGGTCGGTGGGCCACCTCGGGTTCAACGACGCGGGCGTGGCCGCGCTGTGCGACGCCCTCGCGCACTGACGGCAGGCAACCTGGGACGAAGGAGCAAGCGTGACCGGTCCCGACCGGTCACGCTCTGCCGATGACGAGAGGAGCCCCACCCATGAACCGCTCGATCTCAGCAACCGCGCTGGTCCTGGCCCTGCTGGGTGCCATCGCCTGCAACGCCCCGGCCGTGACGCCGCTCCCGACGGCGACAGCCGCCCCCGTGACCCCGTCGATCGTGACGCCGGCCGCCCTGCGCGGCACGTGGACCGCCGAGGTCCGCGGCACATCGGCATCCGCCGGCGTCTGGAAGCTGCTCATCTCGGACTCGAACTTCGCGCTCCAGAACCCGATCGGTGGCGATCCGTTCACGCTGGACCCGACCGCCGTGACCGAGACCTCCGTGGTGTTCCCGCCCGGCGAGGACTGCCCCGACCAGACGACCGTCACCGAAGGCCGGTACTCGATGACCCTGCGCGGCAACACGCTCACGTTCACGCTGATCAGCGACAGCTGCGGGGATCGGAGCGCAACGCTCACGACCACCCCATGGTCACGCGGGTCCTGACGCAGCGAGCGCGGAGCGCAGGCCGGCTCGCCCCGGCCCGCTAGTCCGAGTAGATGAGCTCGCGGACGGCCGCGACCTCGCGCCGCATCTCGTCGTTGACCTGCATCTCGCGGTTGATCTTGTCGCAGGCGTGGAGGACCGTGGAGTGGTCCCGGCCGCCCAGCTCGGCGCCGATCCGGAGCAGCGAGACGTCCGTTTCCTCGCGCATCAGGAACATCGCGATCTGGCGCGGCACGACGATGCTCTTCTCGCGCTTCTGGCCCTGGAGGGCATCCATCGGCACGCCGTAGTAGTTCGAGACCGCCTGGGCGATGCGCTCCGGCGTGACCTGGCGCTTCTTCGGGTTGTAGAGCACGTTGGACAGGACCGCCTGGGCCAGCTCGATCGAGATCGGCATGGCACCCATCGAGGCGTAGGCAACGATCCGGTTGAGGGCGCCCTCGAGCTCGCGGATGTTGGAAACCACCTTGCGCGCGATGAACTCGATGACGTCGGACGTGATCGGCGTCCCCTGCTCCTCGGCCTTGGCCCGCAGGATCGCGATCCGCGTCTCGAGGTCGGGCGCGGTCAGGTCCGCGATGAGGCCCCACTCGAACCGCGACCGGAGGCGCTCCTCGAGCGTCAGGATCGCCTTCGGCGGCCGGTCCGAGCTCAGGACGATCTGCTTGCCGTCCTCGTGGATCGCATTGAACGTGTGGAAGAACTCCTCCTGCGTCCGCTCCTTGTCCGCGATGAACTGGATGTCGTCGATGAGGAGGAGGTCGATCCGCCGGTAGCGGGCACGGAACTCGTCGATCTTGCCCTGCTGGATCGACGTGATGAACTCGTTGGTGAACTTCTCGGACGTTGCGTAGACCACGCGCTTGCGGGGGAACTTGGCCGCAACCGCGTTGCCGATGGCGTGCATCAGGTGCGTCTTGCCGAGGCCGACCCCGCCGTACAGGAACAGCGGGTTGTACGCGTGTCCGGGCCGCTCCGCGACCGACAGCGACGCCGCGTGGGCGAGCCGGTTCGCGCTGCCGACGATGAAGTTCGAGAAGTGGTAGCGCGGGTTGAGGTTGGTGGCGCCGGCCGCGGCGCCCTCGGGCGCGCCGACGCGGGTGGGCTCGACGCGGACGGGCTGCTTCTCGATCGCCGCTGCCTGGGCCTGGACCTCGGACGTCCCCTGGACGACGAACTCGACCTGGACGCTGTAGCCCACGACCCGGGCGAGCGTCTGGGAGATCAGCGAGCGGTATCGCGTCTCGAGCCAGTCCTTGGCGAAGCCGTTGGGGACCGCGATCCGGAACCGCTGGTCATCGACCTCGACGAGATACGTGTCGCGCAGCCAGGTCTCGAAGTTGGCGGGCGACAGTGAGACCTGGAGCTCACCGAGTGCCGCGCGCCAGACCTGCTTCGCGTCCATACGTGCGATCGATTTCCAGATAGCGAGGGCTTCGATGGGTAACGCCGAACGCGGACTGCCAGACAAAGGGAACGCTCGCCGCGACGGTTGCGACGACACCCTGCCGGGGCACGGAGCGGCCGGCGGGCTTCCCCCCGAAAGGGTGACCCGCGACGTCCCGGCGCCTGAGGCTCGGGAACAATACACCGGCTCTCCGGGGCCTCGCAAGGCGATTCGCGCATACCCCGGGGGGGTATCACGCTCGGGTCAGGGAGGGGTCGGCCGCTCGGCCACGCCGGCATCGATCACGCCCGTCGGAACCGATCGCGCGGACGGTGTCGGATCGGTGACAGGACGCACCACGTTGTGTCGCCCGCCAGCGGCCCGGGCGTCCCGAGACCCCTCGCACGCGCGATCCTTGGCCGTTTGACACCCCTTCCGGGGCCAACGTATTCTCCCCAGGACGAACACGCGCCGTCGCGCTTTCGGGCGCTCGGCGCGTTTGCGTGCCTCCAGGGGTCGGAGCTTCCGGGTCCCAAGGCCGGATGGAGAGGATCACGGACAGTCCCGATGGGCAAGCCGACATTTCAGCCCAAGAAGCGACATCGCGCCAAGGAGCACGGCTTCCGCGCCCGGATGAAGACCCCGGGTGGGCGGCGCGTGCTCGCGACGCGGCGCGCCAGGGGCCGGCAGAAGCTCTCGGCCTGACCGGCGAGCGCAGTCACAACCCGCTGCGGCTCGTCATGCTCTCCCGCCCGGGCGATTTCGCCAGGCTGGCGGAGGGCGGCATCGCGAGAAGCCACCCGCTGCTCGTCGGACGCTTCGTTCGCAACGACCTTGACCAGACCCGGTTCGGACTGGCGACCGGCAAGCGGCTCGGAGGAGCCGTCGTCCGGAACCGGATCCGGCGCCGGATCCGGGAGGCGCTCAGGACGATGGCGCCCTCGTTCCAGCCAGGCTGGGACGTCCTCATCATCGCCCGGCCCGAGATCGTCGAGGCCGACCAGGAGGTACTGGTCAGGGCATTGGGCCGGGTCCTCCGTTCGGGAGGAGTGCTCGGAGGTCTGTCGGAGTCGTGAGACGCATCGGGGTCACGGTCGGGGTGGCGCTGATCCGTGCGTATCGCGTCCTCTTCGCGTGGCTCCCCTCCGGGTGCCGGTTCGAGCCCACGTGCTCGCGCTACACGGAGCAGGCGATCCAGAAGTACGGACTCCTTCGCGGCAGTTGGATGGGTGCCCGACGCATCGCCCGCTGTCATCCCTGGAACCCGGGCGGCTATGACCCGGTCCGCTAACGGATTGAGAACGACCGCGTGACTCGCAGCATCCAGCAGTCCCTCACCCGGCTTTCGCCGATCCTGTTCATCGCCGCCGTGGCCCTGGTCGTCGCCGCGTGCGCGCCGGCTTCCAACACCGGCTCGCCTGGCGCCTCGCCCAGCTTCACCCAGCTGCCCCTGCACCCGGCGGTGCCCGGCGCGAACCCGATCGACCTGCTGGCCTGGCTGTTCACGCCGATCTTCCAGACGCTGTTCATCACGCTTGTCCTGCTGGACCGGCTGTTCGGGAACATCGTGTTCGCGATCATCGTCCTGACGATCCTGCTGCGGATCCTCGTCATCCCGCTGTACCGGCGGCAGCTGACCTCGACCCGCCAGATGCAGCTGCTCCAGCCGGAGATCAAGGAGCTCCAGCGGAAGTACAAGGGCGACCGCGTCAAGCAGCAGGCCGCGGTGCAGGAGTACTACCGCCAGCGCGGGATCAACCCCGCCGGCGGCTGCCTCCCGATCGTCCTCCAGTTCGGGCTCCTGATCCCGATGTACTCGGTGTTCAGCCAGGGCCTCACGAACCACGACATCACCCAGCTGCTCCAGGTCGGGCCCATCGACCTCGCGTCGATCCTCGGCATCTCGTGCCCGACGGCGCCCCTGTTCGACGCCGCGGGGCACGTCCTCAACCCGTGCCTCGATGCGAAGGCGTTCGGCATCAACTGGGGCCTGCCCGAGCCGGTCACCACCGGGATCTACGTCCTGGGCTTCGGGCTGAGCATCCTCGCGGTCATCTCGTCGCTGCTGCAGCTCGTCGCCTCGCGGATGACCCTCCCGGCGTCGGACCCGAAGAACGACGATCCCAACACGAAGGTCCAGCGGCAGATGGCCTACTTCCTGCCGCTCATCTCGATCCTTTACGGCGGCTTGCTCCCGGCGGGCCTGTTCCTCTACTGGATCACCGCCACCATCATCCAGGTCATCCAGCAGTACCTGATCCTGGGCTGGGGAGGCATGTTCCCCCTGTTCGGCTGGCACCCCGAGATCGCGCGCAACCACGCACCGCGGTTCCCGGTGAAGATGCCGGAGATCAAGCCCATCGACCCCAGTCAACCCAGCGCGGCGGAGCGCGCGAAAACCGTCGATCGGGACCTGTCGGCCCAGTCGACGATCCGGCCCAACCGAACGCGGAGCGGCCGACGAGGGAGGCGACGCTAGTCCCATGAGCGAATACCAGGAGTTCACCGGGAAGTCGGTCGAGGAGGCCATCAAGGCCGCCTGTGACTCGTTCGGGGTCGGGTTGGGGGACCTCGACTTCGAGATCCTCACCCCCGGCTCGCGCGGCGTGCTGGGCATGGGTGCCGAGCCCGCCCGCATCGTGGCCGCGCCGCGCAGCGCGCTGGGTGGGGCAGCCCCGAAGCGCGAGGCCGCCGAGGCGACGCCGCTGCCTGCCCCGCGCCCGCCCCGCGACGATCGCCCGTTCGATGGGGATCGTCCGCCCCGCCGCGACTTCGGCGACCGGGGGCCCCGCCGAGATGACCGCGGTGGCGATCGCCCGCCGCGCCAGGACTTCGCGGATCGCCCTCCGCGCCGCGAGGAGCGTCCGGCCGCCGGGTCCCCGCGCACGGAGGACCGCCCCCAGCGCCGTGACGACCGGCCGCCCCGGCGTGACGACCGCGGCCCGCGCCGTGACGATCGCCCGGCCCGCCCGGCCACCGGTCGCGGCTCCGAGCTGTCGGCGGCCGAGGTCGCCGCGGTCACCACGGCCCGGGGCTCGCTCGCGATGGAGCGTGCCGAGCTCGAGGCCGCCGAGGCCACGCCGGAGGCGCTCGCCGCGGGCAAGGAGATCCTCGAGACGCTCATGGGCCACCTCGGCTTCGAGGGCGTGACGGTCGAGATCCGCGAGGGCGAGACGAGCCGGCTCAACGTGGTCGGCGAGGGCGCGGACCGCGAGGCCCTCGGGTCGCTCATCGGCCGCAAGGGCGAACGCCTCTCGGCGCTCCAGCATCTCGTCAACCTCATGCTGTCCCGCCGCACCGGGCAGTGGACCCGCGTGCTCGTGGACGTCGAGGACTACCGCGGCCGGCGCGAGCGCCAGCTGGTGGATCTCGCGGCCCGCGCCGCCGAACGCGTCGCCGAGACCGGCAAGATGCTCCAGCTGGAGCCGATGCCCGCGCTCGAGCGCCGCTGGGTCCACCTCGCGCTCCGTGACAACGACACGGTGTCGACGCAGTCCATCGGCGAAGAGCCCAACCGGCGCGTCGTCGTCCTGCCCAGGAACCCGTAGCGCGGACGACCGTCGCAGTCCAGGACGAGCCGGGCAGCTGAGCGAGCCAATGGCCGGCGCGGGCGCGCCCCGCTGGTGGCAGACCGGCGTCGTGTACCAGGTCTACCCGCGGTCATTCCAGGACACGGACGGTGACGGCGTCGGCGACCTGCCCGGCGTCGTCGACCGGCTCGACCACCTCGCCTGGCTCGGCGTGGATGCCA
>DASXVG010000004.1:0-1554 GCA_036504355.1 Candidatus Limnocylindrales bacterium | reverse complement strand
CGTCGGACGTCGCGAGCGGTAGTCGAACAGCTCGTCGGGGTCGAAGTCCGCGATGCGCACTCCACCCTGGGCGACCGCCGCGAGCGCACTCGTGGCCGCGGATCCGGCGTCCACCCACCCGTCGAATGCCGCGAGCACGATCGGCCCGTCGAGGCTGGGGAGCGGTCCGGCGAGACGGTAGAGCGGCATGGGCGAAGCATACGGTGCGCGGCCGCACTGACCCGACGGGGGGCGACCCGAGGAACGAAAGGACCCCCTCCGAGGCGAAACGCCGGGCCCATCGTGTGCCTCGTCATTGGCAGAGGCGGGCAATTGCTCCCGCCGGCACTGATAGCGAGGGTTCGAGGATGAATCGAAAGTCAAGGGCGTCGCACGGGCGGAAGCTCGCCGCCGTGCTGGCCAGCGGGGCGCTGCTGCTGTTGACGGTGGCTCCTGCAATGGCATGGGGCGGCCACGCGGCAACGGCAGCATCCGTCCGGGCGGCCCTGCTCCAGGCCGAGTCGGTCGCGGCAGACACTGACGAGCTCGACGAGCTTGATCAGCTCGATGGCGCCGACGCGACCGAGACGCCCGACGCCACTGACGCGGCGGACGAGAACGATCAGGGCGGCGACGCGTCGGACGGCGATTCGCAGGACCAGGCTGGCAACGGCTCGTTCGGCCAGCACGGTGCCGCCCAGGACGAGGACTCGAATGAGGGCTCGTCCGACTCCCTGGACGGCCAGGCCGAGGCCGGCAACCACGACTCGAACGACAACCAGGACGAGGCCGACAACGGCGACAAGGGCGACGACGCCAACGACAACGGGGACAGCCCCGACACCGAGGACGCGTCCGACGATGCAGGCTCGGGCTCGCACGACGACGGCGGCGACTGACCGCCTCGCCTCCACGCGCCATCGAACGCCGGGCCCTCGGGCCCGGCGTTCTCGTGTCCCCTCGCTGCAGTCCTGCACCGATGCCCGAGCGCAGGCCACCCCAAACCGGGATAGGCTCCCAGTCCGGTCGCCCCGTCGGCCGTTCCCGCGCCCCGTCCACCCGCCTCCCTGGAGTCCCATGACCGACGCGACGACGCCACCGACCGAGGTCCCGGCCCTGGACCGCCGCCTGCTCGAGGAGCTGGAGGGCGAGGCTGGCCGCCTGGTCGACCGCCACCTCAAGGTGGCCCAGGAATGGTTCCCCCACGAGTTCATCCCGTACCGCCTCGGCCGGGACTTCGACAAGGAGCCGTGGTCACCCGACCAGCCCCGCCTCACCGGTGTCGCGCAGACGTCGTTCGAGATCGGGCTCCTGACCGAGGACAACCTGCCGAGCTACCACCGGCTCATCCACGGGATGTTCGGCAAGGGCGACGGTGCGTGGCTCACGTGGGTCGGGCGCTGGACGGCGGAGGAGGGACGGCATGCGATCGTCCTCCGCGACTACCTCACCGTGACCCGCAACATGGACCCCACGCTGCTCGAGCGCGGCCGGATGGCGCAGCTCCAGCAGGGCTACGACCACGAGTCGCCGGACACGCTCCACGGGCTCGCCTACGTCGCGTTCCAGGAGCTG
>DASXVG010000003.1:0-5227 GCA_036504355.1 Candidatus Limnocylindrales bacterium | reverse complement strand
AAACGCCGCGTATGCCGCGGCCATCGATCGCGAGCGCTACGGCGGTGGCCGTGGCAGCACCGGCTCCGGGATCAACCGGTACGGAGAGTCCACGCGCGGTGGCAGCAGCGCCGGCGGTGGCAGCACCGGCGGCGGCAACCGGCCGGGTGGCGGCAATCGCCAGGGTGGCCAGCCCTCCCGCGGCGGACGCAGTGACCGGCCGGCTGAGCGGTACGACCGGGCGCCGCGCCCGGCGTCCAACAGCGCCGAGCCGTGGAGCGAGGTCCCGCCGGAGCTCGAGGAGCTCCTCCGGGCCCAGCTCGCGAAGAACCGGCCGGCCGGGTTGCCCGCCGCGGAGGCGCCGGCCCCGGCCGCGCCGAAGCGCCGGACGGGCGGCCGCACGAAGCCGGCCGAGGCAGCCGTCGAGGCCGCCGCGGACGCGATCGAGGCGGTCGCCGACGTGGCACCCGCACCGAAGCGCCGGCCGAGCACCCGCTCGAAGGCCGTCGCGGCCGAGACCTCGACGCCGGCCGAGCCCGTCGCCGAGGACGCAACGCCCAGGAAGCGCACCACGCGGGCCAAGGTCGCCCCCGTGACTGCCGCGGAGACGCCCATCGCCGAGATGGTCGCCGAGGCGGACGTCCCGAAGCGGCGGACCACGACCCGCAGGACCGCGACGGCCGACGTGGCGGTGGCGGACGCCGGTGTCGATGCGCCCGTCGCCGAGGCCGCAGCGCCCAGGAAGCGGGCGACCCGTCGCAAGGCGACCGACGTGACCGAGGGCTGACGACCCTCACCGGCGCGAGACCACGCGTGGACGGGTTCCTGACCGTCGGCCATCCGGCCGCGATCGGTGCCGTCCACGCGATGCTCGCGACCCGTGCGCCGCATGCGGTCCTGCTGGCGGGACCGCCGTCGGTGGGCAAGCGCTCGCTCGCGCTCGACCTCGCCGCCGGGCTGCTGTGCTCGGGCGCGGTGGCGGGCGCCCGTCCGTGTCGTGCGTGTCGCGCGTGCCGGATGGTGGAGCACGGCAACCACCCCGACCTCCACGTCCTGGAGCCCGAGGGACCGGGTGGTCAGGTGGGCATCGGCGGCAAGGACGGCAAGCGCGGCGTCCGGGACCTCGTGACGGAGCTGTCGCTTCTCCCCGTGGAGGGCGTCGCCCGCGTCGCGATCATCCGCGACGCCCACCGCATGAACGACGACGCCCAGTCGGCGCTGCTCAAGACGCTCGAGGAACCGCCGTCGCGGACGACGCTCATCCTCGTCGCCGACGACGAGGAGCGGCTCCTGCCCACCGTCCGCTCGCGCTGTGCGCGGATCCGGCTGGGGACGGTGAGCGCACGGGACATCGAGACGCTGCTCGCCCAGCGCGACCTCGCGGACGCCCCGACCGCGGCGCGCCTGTCCCGGCTCGCCGGCGGCCGGTCCGGGCTCGCGGTCGCCTATGCCTCGGCGCCGGGCGCCGAGACGATCCGCAACGAGCTGACCCGGACGCTCATCGACCTGCTGGCCGCCGGCGCGTCGGACCGGCTGCTCGCCGCCAAGGGTCTGCTCGGGCGCGCCGCGTCGCTCGCCGCGCTCCTGGCGCCGGCGGTGCCCGGCGTCCCCGAGCCGGCGGCGCGCGGACGCGGTCGATCCCGTACCGGTGCCCCCGCCACCGGCGTCCGGGCCGCGGCCGACGCGGATGCAGGCGTGCCCGCCGACGGCGACGCAGCCACGAGTGGCGGCGACGAGCCCGTGGCCAAGGTTCCGGCATCCGAGCGCCGCCGTGCGCTCGCGCTGCTCCTCGACGCGTGGCGCGATGTCGCCCGGGATCTCGCGCTCGCCCAGGCCGGCTCACCGCGGGCCGTCCGGGACGTGGCCCTGCTGGAGGAGCTCGACGCGGCCGCGCTGGACCTCCCCGCGGGAGCGGCCGCAGGCTCGCTCGCCCGGCTGATGCGCGCGTCGGAGCTGCTCGAGGCGAACGTCGCCCCGGAGCTCGTGCTGGATGTGCTGCTCGTTCGCTGGCCCCGGCGCCGGAGCGCGGCGTGACCGACGGCGACCGCGAACCGGCCTCCGCCGCCGACCCGTCCGGCGGAGCGCGCGACCGGATGCGCGTGGACGTCAGCGTGCGAGGCCGGGTCCAGGGCGTCGGATACCGGGTCTTCGCGCTGCGCGAGGCGATGTATCTCGGCCTCGACGGGTTCGTGGCCAACGCGGCCGACGGCTCGGTCCGGGTCGTCGCGGAGGGACCGCAGGACGCGCTGACATCGTTGCTCGCGAGGCTCGAGGACGGGCCACCGGCGGGGTTCGTCGACCGGGTGATGACACGCTGGGAGCCCGCCCGGGGTATGGGCGGCGGGTTCCGGATCGAGAGCGGCGCGCACCTGGGCGACTGAGCGTACGGGTCATGGCTCGAGCGGACGCGTCGCGGTTCGAGCGCAACCACCGCGCCGGTGCCCGCGCGCACCGGACTGTCGGCGGGCTGCCACGGGACGACCCGGTCATGCACCGGGGTGGTGCGCCCGGGCACGCTCTGGACATGGATGAGCCGACCCCCGCCGAGGAGCTGCCGACGCTGTACCGCGCCGTGCTGGAGACGGTCGCGCGCCTCGAGCGTGCGGGCGAGCGACCCTACGCGTGGGAGCTTCGCCGCAAGGCCCTCAGGACGTACTCGACCCGCTGGGACGAGGACGGTCGCCGCAGCCTCCAGCGGCTCGATCGCGAGGGTCACATCCGGCTCGCGACGACCCGGCGAGCCGCCGCACGCGCACGGCCGCTCTCCGCCTCGGAGAACTTCTGATCGCCTCGGGCTGACCGGCGCAGGCTCGCTGGGCTACGCTGCGGGCATGGTCGCCACCGTCGCCGACTGCATCGCCAGGGCCCTCGAGGGCTTCACCGTGCTGGCCGCCACGGCCGAGGCGGTCGAGGACGAGTGGCAGTACGTCACCGACCTGGGGACCGTGTGGCGCGGCCGCCTCGCCCAGGTCGAGGCGGCGCGCGGCATGGAGCCGGCACCGCCGGGCGCCGCCGACGCCATGGATGCCCTGGTCGCCGAGGCCGGCCTCGTCACGGACCCGCATCGCGCCATCGACTGGCTGTCGACGCTCCCGCAGGTCGCGCTCGCGGCCCTCGGCGAGCCCGCCTGATGCGCTTCGCCGACGCCAAGCCGGACGGCCGCGCGATCGTCTACGCGCACGTCCAGGCGGATCCGCTCGTCGCGCGCGTCGCTGAGCTGCTCGCCGAGGCGACGACGACGCAGCGCGTCCTCGCCCGGGCTGCGATGAACGGCGAGTCGACCGGTGCGGCTCGGTGGCGCGCGATGTTCCCGACGCTGTTCGGCCCCGCGGCGCCGGCGCCCGGCGACCCGACGCGCGACCGTTCGGAGGCGATCCTCGCCGCCTCGCTCGAGGTCGCCGACCGGGGCGAGCAGACCCGGTCGCAGTTCCGCGGCGCGATCGTCGAGTCGCTCACCGAGCGATTGCTCGCCGCGCGGACGGGCCCGGTCCGCCGCGAGCGGCGGATCCTGTTCGACGGCCGGCCCGCGGAGATCCACCCCTACGACGTCACGGTCGAGGCGGAGCCGCGGCCCGAAGCCTGGGACTGCAAGTGGGGCGCGCGGGGGATCAAGGCCGATGTCATCCACCAGCTCGACGACGCGCGCCGCGGCGCGGCGGACGAGGAGGCCGCGCTCATCGTGGGCCTCGTGATCTTCGATGCCCGCCGGTCGTGCGAGGTGCGCCTCGTTCGCGAGCGCGGTCCGGTGGTGCTCGAGGGCCTCAAGCTCATCGCGCTCGAGGGCCTCGACCGGCTGGCCGGCCGGAAGCCCGCGTGACGCTGCCACCGGAGCTCGTCGCCGGCGTCACCGTGCCGTACCGGGTCCGGTTCGACGAGTGCGGGGCGAACGGCGTCGTCCGGACGAGTGCGCTGCTGCGCTACGCCCAGGACGTCGCCTGGATCCACAGCGAGCGCCTGGGCTTCGATCGCGCGTGGTACGCGGACCGCGGTCTCGCGTGGGTCGTCCGCGCTGCGGAGCTCGGGATCGTCGCCCGGGTGTCGCTCGGCGACACGCTCTCGATCACGACCGCGATCACCGGCTTCCGCAAGGTCTGGGCCAGGCGGCGGACGGAGGCACGCCTCGAGGACGGGACGCTTGCCCTGTGGGGTCACACCGACTGGGTCATGACCGACCACCGCGGGTTGCCCGGCCGGGTGCCCCCGGAGTTTCCCGCGGCGCTGGCCGTCGCCCCCGGCCCGTTCGAGCCCGGGCGGGTTCCGCTGCCGCCGACGCCGTCCGACGCCGTCGTCCACGTGACGCGGGTACGCCCGCAGGACGTCGATCCGATGGGTCACGTCAACAATGCCGCGTACCTCGACTATCTCGAGGAGGCGCTCATCGCCGCGGGTCGTGGCGCGCAGCCGGCCATGGACGCGATCCCTCGCCGGGTCCGGCTGGAGTTCGTGCGGCCCGCCGCGCCGTTCGGCGTCCTCGACGGGGCGGCCTGGTTCCATCGCGCGGACGACGGAGCGGGGTGGGCTTGGCGTCTCGCCGACCCCGCGGCAGCCAACCGGGAGCTGGCGCGGGGACTGGTTCTGCCTGGTGCCGCCGGGGTGGCCCGGACGTAGTACTTCCGGGCCAGGACAGGTCCGTACCCCGCCGGTGCCGCACGGAACCGGATGCGTCCGGGGGCCCCGGCGCTGGGACCATCGCCCCATGGGCGGCGGGTGAGCGGCTCCCTAGCCTCACTCGTGCAGGTGCGGAACGCGACTCGCACCGATGACCGCCGCCGCGAGGCCGTTTGGATACCGCGACCGCTGCACTGGCCCTCACGCTCGCCATCGCGCTCATCGGGGCGCTGACCGGCGCGGCGGGCTTTGCCGCGTTCATCGTGGGCCTGCAGAACCGCCGCATCGCACGCATCGCCGAGCGGCTCGCGCGCGCCGACGCGGACAACCCGGTCCTTGCGGCCGAGGCGGCACGGATTCGCGACCCCCGCCTCCGCGGGGCGTTCGGCGAGCTCGCCGACCGGGTCGCGCAGACCTGGGTGCAGGCAACCGTGGACCCGCTCACGGGCATCGCGAACCGGCAGACGGTCCTGTCGCGGGTCGAGGAGGAGCTGGTACGGGCCGCGCGCTACCACCGGCCGCTGTCGCTGATCCTCGTCGACCTCGACCACTTCAAGCGCTGCAACGACTCGCACGGGCACGCCTCGGGCGACCTCATCCTGCGCAACGTCGCGCAGCTGCTGGCGGCGAACGTGCGGAC
>DASXVG010000002.1:0-5017 GCA_036504355.1 Candidatus Limnocylindrales bacterium | reverse complement strand
CTTCGCCAGCACGGTGTCGGCGCCGATGCGGGTGGCGCGGAAGGTGAGCGTTCCCGTGGTGTTGAGCGTGCCGCCGACGACGAGGTCCTCGACCCGCTTGGAGACGGGCAGGCTCTCGCCCGTGATCATGCTCTCGTCGACGCCTGAGGCGCCGTCGGTGACGACACCGTCCACGGCGATCGTCTCGCCGGGGCGGACGCGGACGAGGTCCCCCACCCTGACCTCGGCGACCGCGACGTCGAGCTCCGCGCCGTCACGGATGACGCGCGCCGTGCGCGGGGCGAGGTTGATGAGCCGCCGGATCGCGTCGGAGGTGTGGCTCCGGGCCCGTGCCTCGAGGTACCGGCCGAGCAGGATGAGCGTGATGATCGCGGCGGACGTGTCGAAGTACATCGGCAGCGACTCGCCGTCCAAGCCCAGCCCGGCGGCGATGAAGAACGCCGGGAACAGGATCGTCGCGAGGCTGTAGAAATACGCCGCCGATGTCCCCACGGCGATCAGCGTGTTCATGTCCGACGCCTTGTGGCGAAGGGCCTTGAACGCGCCGACGTAGAAGATCGAGCCTGCCCAGAACTGGACGGGCGTCGCCAGGGCCAGCTGGAACCACGGGTTCACGAGGAATGCGGGCAGCCACGGCGCGACGGTCATCCTTGCAAGGCCCAGGATCAGCGGGAACGTGAGGACCGCCGAGACGGTGAGCCGACGTCGGAGGTCGGCCGCGTGCTTCGCCGCCGCCTCGTCGCGCTCCGCCTTGGCGGCGGCCGCCTCGGCGACATCCGCCTCGTGGTCGGCGCTCGCGGCCTGCTCGACCCGCGCGACGTAGCCCGCCGCGTCCACGGCCCCGACGAGCGCCTCGATGCTCGTCATGCCGGGATCGAAGCGGATCGTGGCCGATTCCGACGCCAGGTTGACGTTCGCCTCGTCCACACCCTCGATCTTGGTCAGGAAGCGCGTGATGCGATTGACGCACGAGGCGCAGGTCATCCCCTCGATGGGGAACGACACGATCTCGAGGGGGGCGGGGGGCGTTGTCATGACGGGCTCCAGAATACTCCTAGGGAGTATGAATTGCACGCAGCTCGAATGCAAGCGGCCATTGGGTGGCGTCAGCCGCCGGCGGTGCCGGACGGTGCGTCCGCGATGGTGATCCAGCCCGAGTACATGCCCATGCCGCAGGTGTAGGCGAGGACCCCGGGCTCGAGGGCCGGCAGGTCGATCACGTTGTCGCCCGCTTCGAGGACCCGCTCGATGCCGAGCGAGGGCACGACGAGGTAGGCGGCGCAGCTCGCCTGCGAGCGCGACTCGACCGTCCAGGTCGTCGGGATGCCGGCCGTGATCCGGGCGTCGAGCGGGCCGTAGCCGCCCTCGTCCTGCCAGGTCCGGAGGTCCTGTGTCGTCGCGATCGGCGCGGTGGTCGCGGCGGGGCTTGTGCTCGGGGAGGCCGACGCCGCGGTGGCTGACGACGACGCTGAGCCGGCGTCGAAGGGTCGGGAGATCGGGTCGTCGGTTGCGGTCGCAGTCGCCGCCTGCGAGCTTGCCGGGTTCGGCGACGCCGTCACGCCCGCGGTCGCGTCGGTTGGCTTCGCGACGACCGTGATCCTGGCCCCGTACATGCCCATCGCGCACGTGTAGTCGAGGACTCCCTCCGGGAGGGCGGGGATCTTGAAGACGTTCGGGCCCTTCTCGAGCCTGGCTCGGATGTTGACGCCGGGAGCGAACAGGGACGCGGCACACGTGGCGGTGGTCGAGCTCTCGATCGTCCACTCGATCGGGTAGCCGGCGTAGACGACGACGTTCGAGGGGCTGTAGCCGTCCGCGTCCTGCTGGGTCGTGATGCGCTGGACACCATCGGCACCCAGGGTCCCCGCGAGCGGCGCTGCGTTCGCGGTCTGCACCAAGGTCGGCATCGTCAGGCCTGTGAGGCGCAGGCCCGCTGTCCCGTTGAGGACCGCGAACCCGATCACGACGACCCCGACCAGCCGCATCAGGGTCGGCTTCGCACGGCTGGGCACGACGATCGGAAGCCCGGCGAGGGCGAGCAGCCCCGGTGCAGTGCCGATGGCGAAGATGCCGAGGAGCGCGGCGCCGAAGATCGGCGAGCCGGTCGAGAGGGCGAAGATCTGGATGGCCTGCGTGAACCCGCACGGGAGGAAGAAGGACATCGCCCCGAGGGTTGCCGCCCTCGTGTCGGAGTAGGCCGCCACGTCACTCGAGCTTCCGAGCCCGAGACGCGATCCGAGGCCCATCGGCAGCGTTGGCGACCAGCCGGCGACGCGGGGCGAGAGGCCCGTGAGCCGCGTCCCGAGGATGAGCATCACGGCTGCAACCGCGATCATGAGGACCGCGGTGAGCTGCGGCGGCATCGCCACCGAGGCACCCACCGCCCCGAGCGCAGCCCCGAACACCGCGTAGCCAGCGATGCGGCCAAGCACGAACACCAGGGCGGGCCGCATCTGCGTCAACGACCCGGTGCCAGCGGGCTGGTGCGCGGAGTAGGCGGCCGATAGACCGAGCACGAGCCCGCCGACGAGCGCCATGCACGTGGACACACCGGCGGCGAGACCGAGCAGCAGGGCGACCATGAGCCCACCGCTGGACAGGTCGCCCGCACCCGAGGCCAAGTCGCCGAGGCCGGTGGCCTGGGCCAATACGGCGATTGCCGCCACCATGAGGACGCCCGCGCCCGCCGTCATCCAGACGCGCGGGTTCGACTCGAGCCAGGGCGTCCGGCCGACGTCGTAGCCCGCCTTGTTGATCGCCTTCTCGATCGCCGTCGCGGACACTGGCGCGGAGCTCTCGACGGTCACCTCGCCGCGAACCGAGGAGGCGGAGACCTTCTCAACGTTCGGCAGCTTGCCGACGTTCCTGGCGATCCGAACCTCGCAGGATCGGCAGGTCATGCCGATCACGGGCAGCGTCACCGAGATCGAGCCCGACCTCGTCACCTTCGCCTGGGGCGCTTCGAAGCCCGCGGGCCGTGCGCCGCGCCCCATCCGGTACTCCCGGATCTCGAGCGCCCGGCGGTGCGCCTCGTCCGCGTCCGTTGCCATCGGAGGGATGGCCGGCGCGTCGATCGCGGTCTGCGCAGGTGCCGCGGCGGGCGTGCTGGTGGTCTGGGCGCGGGCCCGGTTCCGACGACGGGACATCAGGACGCTGGGACCTCTCTGGTCGACTGCCCGATGTGCCGCGGGCTTACCCAGAGGGTCGCGCAAGGAGTCCTGCGAGCCAATGGAGTGGAGGGCAAGCCTTGGTCAAGAGTTGGTCAAGCAGGCTGGATTGCAGGCGGTCAGGAGGCAGGCCCGAACACCCCGCTGGCCGCCTCCGACCGATGCCGGAGCACCAGCAACCAAGTGACGCCGGTCGCGGCAATCACGATTGCGAAGAGCTGGGCTACCTTGAGCCCGCCGAGGACGACGGTGTCATCGCGCAGGAAGAACAGGCCGAAGCGGATCACGGCGTTGCCGACGAGGTAGATGGCGGCGGTTGCGCCCGACCCGAGGCGCTCGAGGCGTTCGCGCGACACCCAGAGGGCGACCGCGAGCAGGGCGAGACCGACGGCCTCGTAGAGCTGCGTCGGGTGGAGGGGGACGCCCGTCGGCGCCATCGCGTTCGGATGGCTGTAGATGACCGCCAGCGGCCCGCTCGTCGGCAGCCCATACGAGTCCCCGCCGACGAGACACCCGATGTGGCCGACCGCCTGGCCGGCGGCGACGGCCGGCGCGGCGATATCAGCCGCTACGGGAAGACGGATGCCCTCACGCCGAGTACAGGCCCACAGTCCAATGAGACCGGCGATGAGCCCGCCGTAGAACGAGAGGCCACCGTGCCAGATCGCGAACGCGTGGAGGGGATGGGCAGCGAGGTCGGGCAGCTCGTTCTGAAGCAGGTAGAGGACCCGGCCGCCAATCAGCGCCGACAGGCCGACCCAGAGGGCCGCGTCGTCAACGTGCGCCGTCGACAGCCGAACCCGGCGGGCACCGGAGCGCGCGACCAGCAGCGCCACGCCGATCGAGAGAGCGACGAAGATCCCGTACCAGCGGATCTCGATCCCGCCGAGTGAGATGGCGACCGGGTCGAGGCCAATCGGAAGGACGAACGTCACGGGGCGACGATCGCGATCGTGCCACGCATGCCGGCTTCGTAGTGACCTGTGACATGACAGGCGAAGGCGTACGGGCCGGCGCCGTCGAAGGTGTAGGTCAGCGACTTCGTCTGCATCATCCCGATGTCGGCGACCTCGGGCGTGCCTTCCTCGTCGGCCGCCACCGCATCAGCGGGTCCGACCATGAACTCGTGCGCGGTCGGCCCCATCGTGGTGACTTCGAAGGTGATGGTCTCGCCGCGCGCGACACTGACAGCGGAGGGGCTGAACGCAGGGGCGGGCCCCGCGGTGAGGCGGATGACGCGTGGTGATGCGGCCGTGCCCGCGACAAATCCTGGCTCGCCCGGCTGCGGCGCGTTGGCCGGGTCCACTACCGGGCGCGTCCCCATCATGCCGGCGCCGGCCCCGCCCATCATCGAGAACGGACTCGAACGGTTCGTGAGCGTCGCCGTCAACGCGACCGCGCCCACGATGAGGGCGATGATCGCGATCGCGAGGACGAACCAGGATGGGATCGCGTGTACTCCACGCTGCTGGTGATCGCTGTCCATCACGGCCTCCCAAGGAATCGATCGAGGAACGAGCGATCAACGCCCGGCGGGACGACCACGGCTGCATCGACGTCGGCCTCATAGCCGGCGTGGGCGACCGCCGTCGCGAGCGCCGCGTTCGACACCAGCGCGGGCTCGCGACGGACGGTGGCGGTCTCGGCGCCCAGGTCGACGCGGACCCTCGTCACGCCGTCGATCCGTCCGACCGCCCGCATGATCCGGTTGACGCACGATCCGCAGGTCATCCCCCGGACGGGGAAGCGGATCGTCTCCTGCGTGCCGCCCGACGAGGTCACATCGACACCATCAGGCCGAAGCTCATCGCGATCACCGCGAGCGCGAGCCCTGCCTTGATCCACGGGGA
>DASXVG010000001.1:0-3616 GCA_036504355.1 Candidatus Limnocylindrales bacterium | reverse complement strand
GCGACGGTGGAGCCCGTCATCGCCGCGCGACAGGTAGACCTGCTCCACGCGCCAGGCGTCCTCCTCGCGCGCGGCGAGCTCGTCGGCCGCCGGTGCCGCGCGGAGCCGGAACTTCCGCTCGATCTCGATCCCGGTCGAGTGCATTGAGGGATCGTAGCGGGCCTGCCAAGATGCCGTCCGATGACCCAGCTGGACTCGCTCCTGGCACTCGTGGACGAGGTGCTCGGCGATGCCGTGCTCGGAGCGTATCTCCACGGATCGTCCGGGACGGGACGGATGCAGCCCACCAGCGACACCGACGTGCTCGTGGTGACCGCGCGCCCGATGACCGCGGACCAGCGTCGACGGCTCGTCGCGGGGATCCTGCCGCTGTCGGGCCGTCGCGCCATCGGCGGCCCCGCCCGCCCGGTGGAGCTCACCGTGGTCGTCCGGGCGGACGTCGTCCCCTGGCGCTACCCGCCGGTCGAGGACTTCCTGTACGGCGAGTGGGAGCGCGAGGCGTACCTGGCGGGCACGCTCCCCGACCGCCGCGAGAACCCGGACCTCGCGCCGCTGCTCGCGATGACGCTCGGCTCGGACAGGCCGCTCGTCGGGCCGGGGCCGGCAGCGCTCCTCGAGCCGATCCCGACCGCGGACCTCGTGCGTGCGGTGACGGCTGGCGTCCCGGGCCTGCTCGCGGACCTCGACGCCGACACGCGGAACGTGCTGCTGACCCTGGCCCGGATCCTGGTGACCGTCGAGAGCGGCCGGCTCGTTGCGAAGGACGAGGCCGCCGAGCACGCCATCGAACGGCTGCCGGAAGCGCACCGTGCCGTCCTCGAGCGCGCCCGCGACGCCTACCGCGGGCCGGACTCCGGGCAGTTCGACGACCTCAGCTCGGAGGTTGTCGCGTGCGCGGACGCGCTGCGAGCGGCGATCGATGCCGCGATGCTCCTTCGCAACGAACCTGTCGTTTGACAGCCCCACCCCTCGACGGGACACTTCGAGGACCGGGCCAACGCACGGCCCCCATCGCGGCGCTGCCCCGCCGCCACGCTCCCGGAGGTCACCCTCATGTCGTTCCTCACCCGCCGGCTTGCCCCGAAGGCCGTCGCCCGCGCGCACTGCGACCTGCCGTGTGGCGTCTACGACCCCGAGCAGGCGCGCATCGAGGCCGAGTCCTGCCACCGCATCAACGAGAAGTACGCGGCCAACGAGGACGCCACCTTCCGGACGCGCGCGATCGCGATCAAGGAGAAGCAGGCGGACCTCGTCAAGCACCACCTCGACGTCCTGTGGCACGACTACTTCAAGCCGGAGCATCTCGAGGCGGTCCCGAACCTCCACGAGCTGTTCTGGAACGCGAACAAGCAGGTCAGCAAGGTCAAGGCGTCCACCGACACCGCCGACTCGAAGAAGCTGCTCGACCTCATCGACGAGGTCGACGCCGCCTGGAAGACGACCGGCGGCAACACCAAGACCCGCGTCGCCGGCCGCCCCGGCTGAGCCTCGCCTCCATGCGCAGCCCGAGGCCCCGTCGATGACGGGGCCTCGTCGTATCCCCGCCCTGCCGCGCCTCGCGGCGATCCGCCGCCGTGGCCTCGGGCCGTGGCGCATCGCCGTCGTCGAGGCGTCGATGCTCCCGGCGATCGAGTCGGGCGACTGGCTGCTCGTCGATCCCACGGTCGCCCGCTGGCCGCGTCGCGGGTCTGTCGTCGTGTTCCGGGAGCCCGGCACGGGCGACCTCGCGATCAAGCGCGTTGCGGCCCGCCCCGGCGACTGGATCCCGTTCGCGGACGGATGGCTCCAGCTCGCGGAGGACGAGGCGTGGCTCGTGGGCGATGCCACGGACGAGGCGCTCCAGGGCGCCGGATTCGGGCCGGCCGTCGACTCGCGCCGGTACGGCCCGGTCCCGGTCGAGGCGCTCGTCGCGAGGGCCTGGTTCCGGTACGGGCCGGTTCGTCGAATCGGGCGGCTCGCGCCGCCGCCGGCGGACCTCCTGGAACGCGGCCGCGAGGGCCGGATCCCGGTGCCGTCGCCCGCGGACGCCGATGGCCCCGTGGCACCGCCCCCTGGCCGGCTCCTGCCCTGACGGCTACGCCGGTTCGACGGACCGGTCCATCTCGACGCATGCCAGCCGGACGCCGTCGGGTGTCGTGATCTCCACGTCGCGCAGGGGTCGGAAGCCCCAGCGTTCGTAGAGGAGCACGCCCGGGAGCGTCGCCATGAGCGACAGCCGCGTGAACCCCTCGGCGCGCGCCGCGTCCTGGCACGCGTCGAGGATCCGCGTCCCCAGGCCGCGCCGCGTCCAGTCCCCGCGGACGAACATCGCGCGGACGCGGGCGGGCTCGGTTGTCGGGTCGAGGAGCCGGGCCAGGCCTTCCTGCGCCGCCTCGCCGCTGAACAGCTTGTCGCGCCGGCTCCAGCCGCCACACGCGACGACGTCGCCGTCCGCCTCGAGGACGAAGTACGTTCCGTCCTCGAGCAGCATCGGGTCGACGTGCGCGATGTGGACCACCGCGGACGCCGTCTGGGTCTGGTCGTAGAACGCGGGGAAGATGGCGCGGACCGACTGCTTCATGAGGTCGTCGATCCGCGGCGCATCGGCCGCGACCGCCACCCGGAGCACGGGGGCCGGGCGCGTCTCCATGCGCGGAACGTAGCACCCTCGGGAAGCGTTGCGCCCGGGAGGACTCGCGGGTTCCAGCCCCGATCCGCGGCGTAGGATCTGGCGATGGACGACCTTCGCGCGGCGCTCGGCGCCTTCGACCCGGACGCGCCCCTGGCGCCCGCGCCCGATCCCTGGGACTCCCTGCCGATGCCGGCGGTCCGCGATGCGCCACCGTGGGCGATGGCCGAGATGATCGCGACCGAGCCCGCCATTGCCGCGCGGATCGCCCGGCGCATGGTCGGCGACGGGAGCGCGGCGGCCCTCGCCGCGGCCGTGCGGGCCGCGGCGGCGTCGGGCGGGCCGGTCATCGTGACCGGCTGCGGCACGTCCGAGCACGCGGCGATGGGCGTCGCCGCCATCCTCCGCGACGCGTGGCGGTCGGCCGGCCTCGCGGGCTGGGGACCGGTCGCCGCCCAGGCATTCGAGCTGGCCCAGGAGCCGCCGTCCGACGGCCTCGTCATCGGGATCTCGCACGAGGGTGGCACCGCAGCGACGATTGCCGCGCTCGAGGCGGCGCGCGGTCGGGGAGCGCGGACCGCGCTGATCACCGGCAGCGCCGGGTCGCCCGCGGCCGCCCTCGCCGACATCGTGCTCGCGACAGTCGAGTTGGACCGGAGCTGGTGCCACACGGTCGGGTATGTCTCGCCCCTCGTTGCTGCAACCGCCGCTGCGGCGCTGCTCGCGGGCGAGGGCCCGCAGCCCGGCTCGATCGCGGATCGCGTGAAGGCGGGCATCGACGCCGCGTGGACGACCGACGCGCGTGGCGTCCGGCCGGCATCGTCCATCGGGCGGGCGATCGCGGACGCGACGGACCTGCTGGTCGTGGGCTCGGGCGTGGACCGGGTGACGGCACGCGAGCTCGTGCTCAAGGTCGAGGAGGCGGCGTGGGTGCCGTCCGCGATGCGCGACCTCGAGACGTTCCTTCACGGCCACCTGCCGGCGACCGGCGCATCGACCGCCCTCGTC